>NZ_JBNCNM010000034.1:0-63759 GCF_049846985.1 Streptomyces sp. DT190
AGTGCATCACGCTCGCGCCTGTGTAGGGCTTGGGAATCCCAGCCACCACCCCCACAACGGAAGTGACGGACCATCGGCCTGACAGGGTGCCGGCCCACCGCAGTGACGGGCTCCGCTGCGCTCCACCCGAACCCCTCCCTCACCCTCAAAACCGCCCCGACACGTTCACCAATACCCCGCCAGCATACACCACAACTCGCCGCATCGGGACGAGATTCAGCCATGTATCACCCTAGGGCGGGAACATGGCGCGGGAGTGATGCATCACGCGGCCCGGCTGTGTAGAGTCTGGGATCAGACACCGCACCCCCCGGCCACCCTCACCGCGCCGGACTTTCATTTCAGATTGCGCGCCACATTCCGCGAAAAGGAGAACACGGGAATGGCCGTGAAACTGCGTGACCATCAGATCGAGGCCGTTGCTGCCATTGTGCGCGGTCTCGATATCCCGCCGGGCGGCATTCCCGTCAATGGCCTGCGCGGGCAGGTGCACGCCGCGTGCGGAACGGGAAAGACCATCATTGCAGCGGCGTCGGCAAAGCGCCTTGTGCCCAAGGGCCGCATTCTCGTGCTGGTGCCGACGCTGGATCTTCTGACCCAGACCGTCCAGGCGTGGCGCGCGGCCGGGCACACGGGGCCGGCGGTTGCGGTGTGCTCGCTCCAGGACGACCCGGAGCTGTGGAGCCTGAAGGTGCGCTCCACCACGAACCCCGTGCAGCTGGCTCTGTGGCACGGCCAGGGGCCTGTGACCATCTTCGGGACGTACGCCTCGCTGGGAGTCCTGGCGGAGGCTTTCGAGGGCGCCTACGGCCAGCAGCTGGCCCCGATGGACCTGACGGTGGTCGATGAGGCCCACAGGACTTCGGGCTCGATGGGTAAGGCGTGGGCCGACGTCCACAACCAGGGCGTCATCCCGTCGCACCGGCGGCTGTACCTGACGGCCACGCCGCGGATCTGGGAGGAGCGGCTGAACCGCGAGGTCGCGGAGGGGGTTCGTGACCCGCTGCCGCGCGAGATGGCGGCCTCCATGGACGACGAGAAGGTCTTCGGCCCCGTCCTCTACAAGCTCAGCCTGGCGTCGGCCGTGTCGCGCGGGTTGCTGGCGCGGTACCAGATCATCGTCCTGGAGCTCCAGGACCCGGTCGTCACGCCCGAGCGGCTGATGGGCGAGGACCGGCACACCGAAGAGGTCCGCGGGCAGCGCCTGGGAGCCCTCCAGGCCGCGCTCCTGCACACGATGGCGCAGCACGGGCTCCAAACGTGCATCACCTTCCACCACCGGACGATAGAGGCACAGGCGTACGCGGAGGGCCTGGAGCGCGTCGCGGCGAAGCTGCACGCCAACGAACCCGAGAAGTACCCGGCGAAGATCTGGGCGGACTGGCTGTGTGGCGAGCACGTACCCGAGCGCCGGCGCGAGGTCCTGAGCGGCTTCGGCTCCACTGCGCGGCGGGCCGTGCTTTCGAACTGCCGTGTCCTGGGTGAGGGGGTCGACATCCGCGCCGTGGACTCCGTGGCCCTGCTGGACCCCAAGGGGGCGCCGCACGACATCGTCCAGGCCATCGGCCGGGCGCTGCGTCAGAAGCCGGGACAAGGAAAGCTCGCCTCTTTGATCGTGCCGGTATTTCTCCAGCCCGGGGAAAAGCCGGAGGACATGTTCACCTCGGGATCGTATCGGCCGTTGGTGAAGGTTCTTGAAGGATTGCGCGCTCACGACGAAGAGGCCGTCGAATTGCTCGCGATCCCGCAGGAGCCTCAGAAGGACGTCGCGCAGCCGTCCGAGTACATCGGTCCGCCGCCCGAGGAAGGCGAGGAAGAATCCCGTCTGCTGCTGCGTTTTGCGGCTCCGCGTGACCCGGTGATGGTCGCAGACTGGGTCAGCTTCAACGTGATCGACACGGAGAAGCAGGACTGGGCTCGCGGCTGGGCAGCGCTCAAGAAGTTCGCGGAGCGTGAGCTTCACGCCCGAGTTCCGTACGGGCACAAGGAGGGCGCGTACCCCCTTGGGCAGTGGGTCGCGGAGCAGCGACGGGCGTACGGGGCGGGGCAGATGAGCGGCCTGCGCGCCCGACGGCTGGAGAAGCTGGGCATGGTCTGGTCGCTGGCGGATGAGCGGTTTCAGGAGAACCTGGAGGCCGCGAAGGCGTACTACGAGCAGCACTGGACGCTGTGCGCGCCCCGGTCCGCGACGATGTTGGACCGGCCGGTGGGGCAGTGGCTGTCCAACCTCCGGCGGCCCGGTGCGCTGGAGGGCCACCCTGAGTGGAAGGCCGCGCTGGAGGCCGTGGACGAGGACTGGAACCCGGAGTGGCCGGCGGAGTGGCAGCGGCACTACGCCGCGCTGCGGGAGCTGGTGGCCGACGAAGAGGGCCAGGCGGAGGTCCTGCCCGGGTTCACCGTCCACGGCATGGACATTGGGAAGTGGCTGGCCCGGCAGCGGAAGCCGGAGGTCTGGGAGGCCCTGACGGACGGGCAGCGTGAGCGCCTGGAGCAGCTCGGCATCGTGCCGCTGGCCCCGGAGCCGGAGGAGCCCGCGAAGCCGTCCACGGCGCCTCTGAGCGCCTTCGAGCGGGGCGTTGCGGCCCTGGCGCAGTACAAGGCCCGCACGGGCTCTGTGAAGGTCCCCAGGGCCCACGTAGAGCGGCTGGAGGACGGCACGGAGGTCAAGCTCGGGGTGTTTCTGAGCAACAGCAAGAGCAGGCGCGCCAAGCTGGGCGCGGACAAGCTCCAGGCGCTGGCGGACCTTGGGCTGGAGTGGGCGGCGGCGTAGCAGCCGTCAGGGACCGCGCGAGGGGCCATGCCGGAGTCGGCGTGGCCCCTCGCGCTGTGTCAGGCGCCGGCCCTCTTGGCGCGGGCGGTCAGCGCGTCGCGCAGGATCCCATCGGACGCGCGTGCCATGCGCAGCAGTTCACGGATGACCTCAGCCTTGTCCCAGCGGACGCCAGTCTGGACCCTCAGATCCAGGAGCCAGTGGTCGATCTCGTGGGACTCGCTCGGGTCGAAGCGGACTGTCGTCGGGATGGCGCCCTCCGCCTTCGGAGCTGGCCGGGGAGCGGTGTCGTACGTCGTCATGCCCAGCCCAACGAGGCAGCCGCGCGATAGGACGTGCGGCACCGTTCCAGGCGGTGTGGGCGCGCCTGGCGTCAGCCGTGTCCGCGAGGTACGAGGTGGAGGTGGGCTGGTGGGCTGGGCGGGGCGTCGGGCTGTGGGGCGCGGACCCAGCCATGGGCGTGCATGGTCTCGGTCTCCCAGTCCTCGAAGAGCTTCGGCAGCGCCTTCGGGTCGCGGTCGGAGTCTCGGTGCCACTGGATGAACGCGCGGGCGGCGGGGCGGTGGGCGTCGCAGGCCGGGCAGAGTTCCATCCAGACGCCGGTCATCAGCGGGCCGTGCCAGTGCAGCAGCAGTTCGGTGCCGCAGCGGGAGCAGGGCCGGGCCGGCTGTTCGTCTTCGTCCCGCACGGGATGGAGCCGGGCGAGTTCTTCGTCGGGAACGTTGTCGAGGCTGCCGTCGAGGTTGCCGATGCGGCAGAAGGAGCCATCGGGGCGTACGACGTAGCGCCAGGTGAACGACATGCAAGTCCCCCTTTCGGGGTGGAACGTGACGCGAACGGCCACGATCCGCCCGCCCGTCGATCAGCGTCAAGAGGGCTGCACTGCAAGAGGGGTGGGGCTGACCGCGCTCGATGAGCCTCTGCGGATTCTCGGTTCGCAGGCGCTGCTCTGCCGCAGGATGGTCATGCAGGGCACGACCGGAGGGCACAGCGCGGCTGAAGTCATCGTTGCGGGTGCCGAGTTGGGAGGAAAGCAGATGCCTACTGGAGTGGCTGTCGTGTGCGACACCGACGACTGCTTCGCCGTCTACCTGGCGGTGGAGACCGGCGACGATGAAGACGCGCGCTCCGCCTCCGAAGTCTCGCAGCTGGCGCGCGACGCCGCTCAAGGGGACGGGTGGGTGGTCAGCTTCGGTTTCCGGCAGCCGGTGATGACCTGCCCTGGCTGCGCGGACGGCCGGGGGCCGGTGCGTGAACGCGGGGACTGCCGGCGGTGCATGGGCCGCGTCGACTCGGAGTCCAGGTGCGTGTACTGCCTGCGCCAGGTGGAGCCTTTGCAGCCCGAGGCGTGACGGCGTCGCCCCGTCGTCGTTGACCAGCGCGACTCCATAAAGCCGGGCCCCGGGGATGTCATGGCTGATCCCCCGGGGCCCGTGGTGGTGCTGGAGCCGTTACTGCATCAGCGCGGCGAGGGCCTGCTCAGCCATCTGGATGCCCTGCGTGGCCGCCATGGTGGTGGCGCCCGCCAGGAGCTTCTCCTTGAGCTGGGTGGCGAACTGGCGCAGGCGGCCCGGCTCGGGGTTGCCGGAGGTCGCCTCGTCGTGGAGGTCCTGGGCGACGCGCTCCAGTTCCACGCGGTCCTCGTCGGACAGGCCCAGGATGGGGCTGACCTGGCCGACGTACCCGGCGAGCTGGACGAACAGCGTCGGGTCGACGCCGTCGGTGTTGTTCTGCGTGAAGTTCTGCTGCTCGCCGATGATGACGCCCTTGGCGTTCGGCAGATAGGTGTTGTACGTGGTGCCGGGGCGGGGCTGGTTGACGTGGTCCTGCACACTTCCTCCTGCCAGGGCGCAGCGGGTGCCCTGGGGTGTGATGGCGACCGTGGCCGGGTCGGTGTCGATGTGTTCGATGAGGTTGTGCTCTGCGAGGTATGCGAGCGCCTGGTGCAGATCCGTCCCGCTGATCTCGGCTCCGGCGAAGTAGGAGCCGGGTGTCGCGAGGAACAGGGCCGGATTGACGGGTGTCTGGTCGCTGGCGGTGTCGAAGAGCCACCGCAGCAAGGCGTCGATCGTGTGGCGGATCCGGGCGGCGCGGTCCTTCTGCAGGTCCTTCAGTTCGTGCACCGCGACGCGGCCGGCGTCGGTGAGACGGACATGGTGCTGGGGCCCCATGTTGCGAAGGATCTGCACCAGGTCGTGCTGGTCGAGCTGGAGAGCCAGGATGGCCGGGTCCTCGTCCTCCAGCCGGAGCTCTTCGGGGAAGGCGGTGACGTTGATGTACCCGCCCGGGTTCTGCTTCTCCCGCTCGTCCAGCCACAGCAGCAGGCGGGCCAGGTAGCCGGTCACCTCACCAGGCACCGGGCTGGAGGTGGCTTCGATCTGCGCGGAGACGCGAGGAGGATTCCGTCGTTGAGCCCGTTCCAGGCTCTTGTTGGTCTCCCTGACAAGGTTTTTTGCCCACTTGTCGATCTCACGCTTGTTGATGCCGCTGCGGGCCACGTTGCCCTCCTGTCTCAGGTACCTCAGCCAAGGGTACGGAGGGGGTCCGACAACGGGCCTTCCGTTTACCGGGCCTCCGAGGGGGCCCGCCGTGCTGGCGGGCGCCCCTTCGTCGGGGGCCGGGTCCCTGCTCGGGGTTAGCTCTCGGGGTCCTCCGGGTCGGTGAGCCAGTTGACGACGTCGGCGTCGGTCATCAGGACCGCCTGTGTCTCGTGGGTGCTGTCCTGCTGGACGACGTGGAAGCGGCCCGGGTGCGGGGTCTGCTTCTTCGGGGTGGGGCCGGCCATCGGGGCGAGGCGCCGCCAGGTATTGGCCGTGAACCGCGACAGGATGACCGTGGCGAACAGCTCGTGGGCCACGGACGCCCCTCCGAGAGCGGTGTTGTGGGGCCGTCCGTCGAAGATGACGTGGACACGGGCCGCGCGTCCTGCCCAGAGGGCTTCCTCGAGCGCGGCGATGGCCGGGGACGTCTTCGGGTCGTCCTTCTGCCGGAAGGTCTCTCAGTAGCGGGCGAGCTGGCGCAGCGTGGTGTTGGCCGCGTCGACCGCGACGATCAGGCGCGGTACGTCGTCCAGGTCTCCGTCGAGGTCGAGGCGGCGCTCCAGTTCGGAGCCGAGGTGGACCAGGGCGTCGTGGATGCCTGCGATGTTGCCGCGGTGGGTCACCGTCGGCAGGGCCTTCGCCCACAGGTGGGAGATCCGCTTGGGGTCGAGGACCAGGGCGTGCGCGCCCTGGTGGAGGAACTGGGCGGTCAGAGAGCGCAGCATCGTGGTGCTGCCGCCGCCGCTGGCGGTGCAGACCAGGACGTGCGGGGATTCGGTGTCCAGGTCGACGGCGATGGCCTGGCCGGTGGTGCTGATGCCAATGAGCGCGGTCCCCTCGGGCAGCACCTCTATCTGCTCGCGCAGGTCGGGGGCGGAGAAGCTCAGCATCTTCGGGAGCGCGGTCTTCTTCACGGTGCGGTGTTCCTGTTCTGTGCTGGTCCTGGTGAACCGGCTGTTCTCCAGGGCGGGGGATCGTGTCGGCTGAACCGGACAGGGCCGTTTCGGCGGCCCGGCGCGGTCAGTCGAGGTCGGTGGTGCCCGTGGCGGCGCGAGGGCGGTTGCGGGCCCACCTCTTGAGGTCGCCGGCGCGGTAGAGGAGTTCGGCGCCGCGCTTGCCGACCGGTTTGGGGAAGGTCCGGTCGTTGGCGCGGGCGTAGCGCAGCGCGGCGAGGGTGTATGGCAGGTGGTGTTCGGCGGCCTCGCGGAGTCCCACCGCCTGGTCGTCGTCGAGCGGGGCTGCCAGCGACGTCGCCGCTGGGTCGGCGGCCGGAGCCGGGACCGGGTCGGGCGCGGCCGTGGTCGGCGTGGTGCTCCGAGCGTCGGCGAGCGAGTCCGCGGGCACGGCGGCGGGCTGAGTGTCGGGCGTGGGCGGCTTCTGCAGCTGCACGGGGCCGGCCTGCGCGGGGAGGGCTGCGGGGTTCGGGCCGTCGGCGGCCTTCTTGCCGGTGGTGGCCCACTCACGGGCTTCGGTCTCGGTGAAGAACAGCACCTGGGTCTCGCGGGCGGAGCCGCCGATTACGACCTGGGCGCGGCCGTGGTGCTTGGTGGACTTCGGCGCCGGGTGGACCTCGGGGGCGAGCATGCGCCAGGCGTTGACGCTGTAGCGGGCGAGGATGCGGGTGGCGAACTGCTCGCGGACCTCCGGGCCTCCCAGGGCGCGGGCGGTGGCGGACTGGGCGACCAGGAGCACGTGCATGCGCAGCTGGCGGCCCATGTAGGGGATCTCGTTGAGGGCGTCGACGGCCGGGGAGACCTTCGGGTCGCCGGACTCGCGGATCTTCTCCCAGTAGCGGGCCAGCTGCTTCATGGTGGCGTTGATCTCTTCGAGGAGGATCAGCACCCTGGGGCCGATGGCTTTCGGGTCGGCGTCGATGCCGAGTTCGTCGGCGATCCGGGTGCGCAGCCGGCCTAGCTGCCCGAGCTCGATGAGCTGGTCGTGGATGTCGGCGATGTCGCGGCAGTAGGTGACGCCGTCGATGCCGTGGGCCCACGGGTGGGAGATCCGCTTGGTGTCGAGGACGTACACGAGCGAGCCGTTGTGGAGCACCTGGCAGGCGATGCAGCGCAGGGTGGCCGACTTGCCGCCGCCGGTGGAGGCGTTGACCAGGATGTGCGGGGAGTCGGCGTCCAGGTCGACGGAGACGATCCGGCCTGCGGAACCGAGCCCGATGATGGGCGCGGACTCCGGGGCCTTGGCCACCAGCTCGCGGACCTTGGGGTCCTTGAAGAGGGCCTTCGCCGGGGGCTTGCGGGTCTTCTTCACCCGCACGTACGGCTTGCTGCCCTCCGGGTGCCAGTCGAACGTCACGCCCTCCAGGGCGAGCTTCTGGGTGATGAGGTCGGCGACGACGTCGCGGGAGAAGCCCAGATGACGGGGCAGGTCGATGCGTATCTCCGCGTCGTCGTCGGAGAAGTTCTTCGGGATGTGGAGGTAGCGGCGCGGGTCGGTCTGCTCCGCCAGCCCGAGCGGCCGGTGGATCGCGTCATGCAGCGGGACGACCCACTCGCGCATCAGCTCCCGGCGCTCGCGGGTCAGCGCCATGTACGCCGCGGTGCCCACGGTCAGCACGCAGGCCCCGCCGATGCCGCTGCTCTCCAGCGTCGCCAGGACCTGCTCCCGGTTGTCCCACAGCTCCTGGGTGTTCTGCACGGTGGCGTCCAGGTCCTGGGTGGCCAGGTAGCCGACTTCCCAGACGCCGGCCCCCAGCGCGATGCGGAAGGACAGGCGTCGCCACCCGGGCTTGTAGGAGCGGCGCCGGACCTTTCCCTCCACCTTCGGCAGGACGCGGGTGCCCGCGCGCCAGAACGTGGCGTCGGTCCGCTTCACGCCGTCCAGGTCCCGGCCGGCCAGGACCCGGGCGATCCCGCGCACGAGGGAGTCGGCGTTCTCCTCCAGCTGCTTGTCGAACTTCGTCTGCGCCATGGTCGTGCCCTTTCGGTGTGCGTCCCGGCACCTCACACCCGGAAGCGGACACGCACCGTAAACCGGTTGACCTGTGGATAAAGTCTGGCGATTCGAGCACCTTCGAACGGCACGCCCTTCCGGTGAGGGCCTCGAGGGTCGGGCTGTCTACCGTGGGGCCGTGACCACGCCTTCCGACGACGCAGCCCAGCCGGTGCCGGTGCGGGTCGCGCTGCCCGCCGATCCGGTGCTCGGTCATCCGGAGCAGGAGGTCGTCGCGCGGCTGTGGAGGCGGCGGCAGACCGAGACGGGCTGGCTGTACCTGGTGGGGCTGCCGTCGTACCGGGACCTTGAGGACGGCGGCGTGGAGGCGGCGGAGTACCGGGTGTGGGTCCGCGCGCCCGACCATGTGCGGCCGGTCGACGGCGTCGACTACGACCAGGTCGCCACCGAGCGGCTGACGCCGTCGCCGAAGTCGGCGGTCCGCGAAGTGCTCGGGGAGCGCCGGCCTTCGGGGTGGGTGCTGGCGCAGGTGCGTGAGGGGCGGGGCCCGGCCCGGGGCGTGCTGCACGCGCCGGACTGCGAAGAGGCTCCGCAGGGCGCACCGCTGCTCAATGTGGAGCACGCATTGAACGTCGCGGAGAACCCCGGGACGCGGCTGTGCACGCTGTGCGGGTGCGCTCAGGAACTGACGCCGATGCTGAGCGGGTTCGACCACATCGGCCCCGCCATCGACGGCGGCTAGACGGTCTTACCGCCTGAGAGGAACTCCTACAGGCCCAGGTCCCGTCGCGCTTCCAGGCTGTACTCGCGCAGCTCCGAGCCCTCCGGGCCGGTGCACTCCCAGCCGTCCGCGATGTACTGGCGGATCATGCGCCGCAGCAGCTCGCCGCCCGGTGACGACCCCAGCGCCACATGGACCACGACGGTTGGACCTGGCTCGTCATAGCTGTCCCACCAGACCGGCACCTTGCCGTCCCGCTCGGGGACCAAGTGGTGCTCGACATACCGCACCGGCAACTGAATAGGGCCCGGTAGCGGTAGGGCCGTCTCACGGTCGACCACGCGCAGCGACGCCGCCATGAGGAAAGTTCCAACCGCTGGCACCGCCGCGGCCCGGTAGCCCTCGGTCCGTTCCAGCGCGCCAAGGTATCCCTCGGAGGGCTCCCCGACCTGTCCTACGCGCTCGTAGAACTCGACACGTACCCCCAGATTGATCATGTGGGGATCCTGTCACGGCCGCTCCCCGGATGAGGCGTGATCTCCATACGGCGGACACGGAGCGGTGATCACTACGAGGATGACGAGATGCACTCACACCTGCGTTTCACAGCTTGGTTCAAGGACCCCGCGCCGGATGCCGGGAAGGACGACGTGATCAGTCGGCCGGTTGTTGGATGGCGCGAGTCGGACGGCGCCGCGATGGTGCTGCTGGACGAGAAGACCGGACGCATAGTGCCGGCGGCGGAGCAGGACGGGTTCTTGGAGATCGAACAGCTCCCGGATGAACAGCCGCTGGGAGTAGTGCCGGGCAACGGTTGGCGGGTAGCCCAGGCCAAGCAGGGGTCGGTTCGCGACTCCGCACGTACTGTGGCGGCCTTCATCGTCTACGCCGATCACGTGGTGCCGGTGGTCAACCTGCCGACGGGCGGCGACTACCGGGGAGCCTGGAAGGCCCGCGAGTGGCGGCTCCTGGAACCGAGCGACTAGACACTCGCCAGCGCGCTGACCTGCCTTGGTCGGGCTCATGGTCGGGTGTCCCGCGTAGTGATCTGGTCTGCGGCGCGCCTACTCGGTGGTGTGGTCGGGATCGGGGAGCTCCGGTGGGAAGTGCCGTTCCAGGATCTCCGCCCATCGGTGCAGGACGACGAAGCCGGTGGTGTTGGCCTGCGCCTGGACCAGCTCGGTGAGCGCGTCGACGAACGGCCGGGCAGGCGTGTCCGGCGGCAGCGCGGCGGCGGCCTGCTTCAGTCGTTCATGCGCGGCCGGGAAGATGCCCTTGGCCCACGCGTCCTGTTCCTTGACGCGGCGGGAGCCGGCCTCGAAGCCGATCTGCATGATGGTCCACTGCGGGCAGTCCGGGGTGTGCCACATCTGGATCGGCAGGCCGACCCCGACGCAGGCGTTCTCCGGCCCGGGACCGGCCTTGCAGTCCGGGCACAGTTCGCCTTCCGTCTTTGCGAAGCCCTCCATCGGCTTGCTCCCCTCGCCTGGAAAGCCACGAGCCTGCCACGGGAGATCACCTGCTGAACAGAGCTTTGCCGGGGCGGCGCCCAGCTTGGTGACCTCACGGTATGGCCATCGGCGGGGGCGGTCGTCCAAGGTGGGGCGATGAGCGCACTCCGACCCGGTGACATCACTGAGGAAATGATCCAGGCCATGGACAGGGCCAAGCGGCAGGGGCTGCAGAAGGACTTGCGTGTCCTCGCCGCAAATATCCGTGCCGACGCCGAAGGTCGGTATGACGGGGCGGAGCCCGGGTGGCGGGCCGGTGTCGAGTGGGCGCTGCTGTGGATCGAGAACACGGCTGCCCAGCTGACGGAGGGCAGCGGCGCCGGCGTCCGTCAGGGTGTGTCGCCGGAGTAGTAGAAGCGGCAGCTCACACCTGGGCCGGGCGTGCGGGGTTCGCCGGGGCGCGGGTCGTACAGAGCGCGGCCGCCGGGCCACCGTCCGAGTTCGGTGGACAGGGCGACACCGTCGTCGACTTCCTCGGTCCGCCAGCCGTGGATGTCCAGCAGCAGGCCGTCCAGCGGCCCGCCGACCAGTTCGGCGTAGGTCCGGTGTGGGAGCGGGCCGGGGTGGGGGTCGTCGTGTTCTGCGCCGTAGACCCGGCCGTTCAGCAGCTGCTCATCGCCGTTCATCTGATCAGCGTGACAGCCGCCACCGACAACGCGGGCTTGCCCAGGGACGTCTTGGGCTTGCCCGCGTGGTCGGTGGCCGCGGCTTGCCCGGATCAGGTGCGGAAGCGGGAGAGCCAGCCGCCGGCCTTCTGCGCGGCGGCCTGTTCCTCTGCCTCCTGGCGCAGGCGCTCCTGCTCCTGGCGCTCGCGTTCGTCGGCTTCGGCCTGCTGCTCGGCTGCGACGGCTCGGTCCTGGCAGTCCTCGCACAGGTGCGGGTGCGACTGGCGCTTGCTCCAGTCCCGGGTGTAGCCGATCGCCTCCCACCTGGCGTCGGTGAACTTCTGCCCGCAGTCCGCGCAGACCGGCCGCCGCGCCTCCCGCTGAGCGGCTTCCCGTTCCTCACGGCGTCGTTCCTCTTCCCGGGCGGCCTGGCGGCGGCGGGCGAGGTAGGCGTCCCGGCGGGCGTTGCCGATCGCTTCCAGCAGCGGCTGGCGGTGGTCGCGGCCGAAGCGCCAGAAGGCGGGCCCGGCCGGGCCGTGTGCGCGCAGCTCCTCCAGCGTGGTCGCCACGATCGGGATGCAGCGGTCGTAGGAGTGGTAGCCGCCCTGGGGATGCCACCGCCCTTGCCAGTGGTGGCGGGTGAGGTCGGCGACCCTGGCCATCTGGTTCTTGGCGGAGCGCTGGCCGACCTGGTGGAAGACGAGCAGGACCGGCGGGTGCACCCGCTCGTACTCATCGGAGGGGGGTGCGGACCAGCGGGTGCGCCACATCGGTTTCTCGATGCCGTCGGTGTCCTTCTCCTGTCGCTGGAAGAACCGGGCGTACTTGTCGAACTTCTGCGCGATGAGGGCGGCTTCCTCGGTGCAGTTGTCGGCCTCGATGAACAGCAGCGGCACCCCGGCCTCCGGGGCGGTCAGGACGACGTCGGCGCGGGCGCTGCCGATCGCGGGGTTCTTCCAGGTGCCCTTCACCGGGAGCGCGACCTCGGTGGCGTAGGAGGCGAGGGTGCCGATCCCGTCGGGTGCGTCGACGGCGGCCCGCGCGGCCGCGACCGCTTCGGCCGGCTCCCGCATGACCTTGTTCAGGTTCGGCTTCGGGCGGATCAGCGCGATGACCGTCTCGTTCACCGTCATCGGGTGCGAGGCGCCGGAGCGGCCCGCGCTCTTGGGCATGCCGCCCATCTCCTCTATCTCACGGTCCAGATCGATCGCGGCGGCGGCCAGACCGTCCTTCGTGAGCAGCCGGGTCTCCTCACCGCCCCGCGTGCGGCCGCCGTCGACGGCCAGGCCGTGACGCCGAAGGTCGTTCACTGCGGCGCGGTGGGAGGCGGTCCGGGCTTCCTTCCGCTTCGCTGGGGTTGGCTTGGTCGTGTGCCGGTAGGTCAGGTGCGGCGAGGACAGCCGCTGGATCTGGTCGGCGGTGGCGACCTTGAGCACCCCGAGGACGCGCAGCACATCCGCGCGCAGGTCGTTGCTCGATCCCGCCTCGTTCTCCTTGCGCTTGCCCGCCATCAGGCTCGCCCTCCCGTCGTCCGCGACCGGCCAGCGGCCGGGCGCCGGCCCCCGGCCGTGGAGGGGACCGGGCCCCCGGACCCGATGATCTCCCCCACCACCGACAACCAACTCAGGTCATAGGGGAGAGAAGAGGGTTGTGACGATCCGGCGCGGGCCCGAAAACCCGTGGTGACAAGGGGAAATGCCGGGTGCGTGGCTGCCGGGCACGGAAGTGGCTTCGGCAGTGGGAACGCAAGCGCCGGCGGCAGGGCCTCACCGGGGCTTGCCCAGCAGCCGCTACGCGGGGCGCGGCCAGGCCGGGCGGCGACAGCGTGAGGGGTGGGGCTCCAGGATCGGGGCCGCGCGGGGCGGCGGGAAGGGGTGGGTCGGTCGGGGGCGGGCACGGTGTCCTCGTTCCTCCGGCCTGCTGGCCGGGTCGGTAGTCGTCCGGCCCGCGCGCGGATGTGCGCACGGGCCGGGGCCACCGTGAGGAAGGACCCCTTGTCCGCAGTCTGACGACCAGACCCGGCAGGTGTCCGTTTTCGCCTTGACCAACCCTTGCAGGGCTATTTTGTCTGTGGCCGACGCCACACCATCCGGGCGGAGTTCAGCGGGCGGGACGGGTGCTGGACGGCGAGGCTCCGCGCCGCCAGTCCGAGGGCTTCTGGCCTCGGAACGTCTCGCCGCTCTCGATCCGGGCCTTGTTCCGGGCGAACTCCCGCTCGGCTGCCGACATCTGCCGGGGCGCACAGCCAGGGTGTCCCCAGCCCTCGGTCACCTTCGTGATGACCTCGCCCTTGGCGTAGTCCTTGAAGCAGGCCGGGCAGTTGCCCGGATAGGCGGCGCGTACCGAGCCGCGCGGCAGCGGCACCGCCTTCCTCGCCGCCGTCTTCTTCGCGGCCGGCTTCCCGCCGCCCGCCTTCTTCTTCGCCGCCTGCGCCCGCTTGATCGCCTCGCGCTGCGCCTTGCCGGGCCGCTTCTTCGGCTGCTGCCCGCGTGCCGCCTTCGCGGCCTTCTGTGCCGGGGTCTGTCCCACGCGCGGATCGTAGAGCCGACTCCTGGCGGCCGTCGCGCGCCACGCGCACCAGCCACCGGGAACAGCGGCGCGCGGAGGCGCACCGGTAGGCGCGCGGCGCGTTGAGTTGCCCACGATGCACCGCACTCCCCCACCGGGTGGAGCGCACCGGGTGGACTCCACCGCGCAGCCGATGCGCATCACGATGGGCTCCACTCTCAGCCCGATGCGCCAAGTGGCGTCCACTCCCACCCGGTGGAACGCACCGCGATGCCAGAGCGCGCGGCATCGTCCGCACCACGCATCGCTCTTACGCACGGTGATGATGCGCGGTGTGCCGGGAGGGAGAGATCTCCCCTCTGCCACCGTGCATCGGGTGCCCGGTGGGGCCGTCTCCCCCAGTGGTAGCGGACGGTGTCAAGGGGAAACGTCGAAAGATCGCGGAAAACTCGTGGCTGGACAAGGGTTGCTTTCCGCTCGGTGGACTGGATGGAATCCGCGGCGGCACACCTGGACAAGGGGGTGCATCGAGTGCAACGCATCCGATGCACCGTCACCCTCCGTATGCACACCGGGTGGATCGGGCGGGAGTGGCGACCACTCCCGTACGCATCGTGCGGCGCACCGGTGCGGTGGGGATGAGTGCGCGGCATCGTCGGCGCGCGAACCGGTGCGCCCGATGCACCGCACCAGCGCACCGGATGCCGGGATGTCCTGCACTCCCCCACCGCACCGGTGTACCGGAGTGGAGTCCACCCGGTGCGCTCCACCGTGGTCTCCACTCTCCGAGTGACTCCACTCAGCCGCCGATCCGCGCCCTGATGCGCGGTGGAGTTCACCGTGCCCACTCATCCCCAGCGGCGGCCCCGCACTGAGCGCCACGGGTTCGGCCGACCGCCGGGGTACTGCCGTGAGCGGGAGCGGCGCCGGACGGGCGGCGGCTTCGGCGACGGGTACAGCGCCGCGCGCAGCCGGGCCGCGTCGGCGAGCTGCTCCAGGCGCTCGCGCTGCTCCGGCGAGAGGTGGGGCAAGGTCGGGTGGACCATCGGGGCCTCCATGCTTCGGTGGGTTCGCTCCCTTGCACCATCCCTGTCTGCGTCGCCTGCGGAGGCGCTCGCGCGGCCCACGTCCCGACAGGCGCTCTGGCGACTTCGCCCGTCGTCCCGTGAGACGGGCACGAGGGCTCCGAGGCCCTCGAGGATCCGAACGCGCCGGCGCCCACGGACATCCGGTCCGTGGGCGCCGGCGCGGCCAGTGATGCGGTCAGCTCGTCATCATGGCCTGGAGGTCGCTGAGCGACAGCTCGTTCGTGCCACGGTCCGCCGCCTTGCTCTGGGTCCACGCGAGGATCGCCGGGTGGGCGTCTTCGTACTGGGCCCCGGCGGTCGTGTGCTGCCCGTCGCTGGTGGCGACCTGGGTGAGGTAGGCGGCCAGGGCATGCGGGCCGCCGCCGCTGTACCCGATCTCGTAGCCCAGGGCGTTCCTCTGCGGAAGGAGCGAGAGCACGCCCTTGTCCGTCCGGGCCCAGAACAGACTGCGGCCGGTGTAGAAGCGGCTGAAGACGTCGTCCGGTCGCAGTTCGAGCGGGGCGTACGTCTTGTAGCTCCACTGGTCCGTGCCGCCGGTGCCCGCGTGCTTGAAGTGCTCGCCCACGACGGGCAGCCCGAACTCGGGATCGTAGAAGGTCCGGCGACACAGGCAGCCCGATCCGTCGATGGCCGACGGGCTGGCCTTGTCCTCCGTGACGCACGGGTGGAACAGGGCCGGAATCGTCTTCGGGTCCACGAGTGTGCAGTGCATCGCGTTCGGCTCGCAGCGCACCAGCCTGTTCAGCCACTCCTGGAAGTGAGGTGTCACGGTCTGCTGCGCCTCGATCTCCAGTACGGCGTTCAGCGACGACGTGACGGCGCCGCGCTGGGGCTCGGTGTAGAGGACGAAGTTCAGGTAGCCCTTCGTCGGATCGGTCAGGTTCAGATCGCGGGCCTCGTAGGGCAACGTGGCGCTCCAATGCGGGTGCCGGGCGGCCGGGGCGCAGCCGCGGGAACGGGGTGCCAACGCCCCGATTCTCATTCCGGCTCCCGCAGGCTCGCGGGTGAAGTCGCAGATCGGCCACGCCCTGGCCGGTTGCCATCCCTCACCGCTCACGGCCCGCTCCCCTGCCGTGGTCGGGCCGGTTCGTGTGGTGCTGCTGCTGGTCGGCGGGCTTGACCACGTCGGCGGGCTGCTCGGGCTTCGGCCGGGCCTCGAAGGCGCGGCGGCGGGCATTGGCCGTGCGGGTCAATGCGGCAAGCCGTTCCAGGTTCTCCGGTGTGCGCAGCCACGTCGCCGGGTCAGTCGTACGGCCCTCCAGATACTCCTCGGGCATCGCGGCCTGCTGATGGGCCTGAACGGCGGCGGCCCGCTGCGCTGGGGTGAGCACGGCATCCCGGCCCGGATGGTCGACGGCGTGCGGCGGGTCTGACGCCTGATCGTGGTGGTCTTCCGTGTGCCCGGCGGCCGGGGCGGCGTCCCGTGCGGCGGCGGGCGGGGTGCGGGCGGCGCGGATCGCGTTCTGCACGGCGAGGCTGGCGACCCGGGCCCGCTCGTACTGGCTCGACTCGCGGGGAGGCTTGCCGTCGGTGCCGGCGATCCACCAGCGATCGGGCTCGGCGAAGTCGGCGGTGTAGAAGAGCTGGTCGGCATCCGGAGTCCGGCGGCCGGGCTTCGGAACGGTGGACTGACGACTGTGGGCGGACAGGGCACGGTCGGCGATGTAGTCGTCCAGGCCGCGCGTGAACTCCTGGCCGCGCAGCGTCTCCAGCAGGTGCCGGCGGGCTTCGGCCAGGACGTGGCGGCGGGCGAACTTGCCGCGCACGGTGGAGACGACCGCGGCGACGTCGACGGCCGCGAGTACGGCGTCCACGCGCGGATCCACCCGGGCCCGGATCGCCGCGCCCGCCGCGCGGCAGCGCCGAAGGAGCCCGTCGACCATCTGCCTGCCGAACTTCAGGAGCGCGGACGCCCGCCACCACGCGAGCAGCTGCTTCAACGGGCGCGGAGTCTTCTTCTCAGGGCGGGTGTCCTGCGCCGCCTGCCAGCCGAGGCCGTGGCGGGCGCGCTCGCCGGGCAGCCGCCCGTGCTCCTGCGCGAACTTGTAGGTGAGGCCCTCCAGGACGTCCTCGATCCGCTGGCGGCGGGTGGAAGACCAGGCAATGAGCTCAGAGTCGACACCGGCCATCTCCATCACCGGGCGCAGACCCGGCGTCACCTCCCGGGGCACCGTCGCCAGTCCCAGCTCCTCACACACCTCGGTCGTCATCGCGAGGGTGTAGAGCGTCCCGGTCGCCACCACATTCCGGTAGAGGCGGAAGGTGTCCAGGGCGCCCCACACCGGCTCGCCGTCGTCGTCCAGGTGCTGCGCTCGGTTGAGGACAAGGCAGTGGTCGTGCAGGAGCGGGAAGCCGTCGCGGTTGTCGAAGTGCCGGAAGGCGGCGACCACGAGGGCCGGGGTCTTCGCGCGGCCGCGGCCGGAGGCCCACCGGGTCTGTGCGACCTCATCCTCCAGCCAGCGCAGCGCCTTGGCGATGGCCCGCTTGTGTGCCCTCTCGATGATCCGCCGCGTCCTGGCGTCTCCCAGTGCCCACAGCACGATCAGGGACGCCTGCGGCCGGAAGGTGAAGTCGAGGGCGAGCAGCGGGGTTTGCTTGCGGGCCTCGATCTCTTCGATCGGCTGCCCGAGCACAGTCGCACGTCGTGCGGTGGCCGGGTCGACGCCGTCGTCCAGGAGGTGCCGCTCGATGCGGTCGGCGTCCGGGTGCCGGCCCTGCCCGAAGACGAGCTCCATCTGCCGCTCGGACACCTCCGCGCCCTCGGTGAGCCCGAGCGCGTCCAGGCCGCGCCCCAGCCACCTCCCCGGCGGAAGGCCGGCCTTCTCCTGGGCTTCCTTGAGGGACTGGCCGACCGGACGGCGGCCGTCCCCGAACGCAACTCCGCGCACGTAGTAACGCCACGCATTGCGCCTCTGAACCTTCGCGACACTCAGCATCCCCACAGGGGACACCGGCTCTGACCTGTGAAAAAGCGCGATCCCGTACGGCGGGAGAGTTCACCGGAACTTCACTGCCGGTCCCGTCCAGCGGGCGCTTCCGCTGACACCGTGCCCGCCCGGCGGACACCACGAGGGCCATGTAAATGCTGCGCGGCACCCGATCACACGCGCCTCACACACCCCGAAGACCGCCAGCAGACGACTTCACCGTCAACGAGCGCACATCTACGAGTGGGTCACCCCGCGACGCAAGCACGCCGATCTGATACGGCGGCGAAGTTCTTCCACGGTCTTGCTGTCTGGAGGAATCCCTCCCGCCCCAGGGGGTGAAGGAGAGTCGTGATCGAGCCCGCGACGTAAGCGTCTTGGGTGGTCCATGGTCCGGCTCCCTTGATCGAGAGGAGAAGGCCATGGCTTCCACAAGCGGGGGAACCAACCGCCCCGATGTGCCCTACGCTGCATCTCACAGCCACCTCGGGCTGATGAGCACCACCCCTACGAGGACGGCCGACCGCGCGGCGACTCCCCGCGGACGCTGCGCCCCCGGCGCAGCCGATCACCCTGGCCCGTCTGTACCCGTAGGGGGACTCGTGTCCATCGCGGACGCTCCGCAGCCTGCCCAGCCCAACCGCCGTCAGCAGTTCACTCGCCGCCTGCGCATACTCAGCGCCCGCCTCCGCGCGCTGATGTGGAAGGCGGTCCGGCTCACCACCCGGCACTTCCTCGCCGGGTTCGGCTACACGGCCGGCACCTGGGCGGCAGCCGAAATCCTGGGCCACGCCGCCACCGGCGTCTCGCCGCTCATGCTGCTGTGGCACCTGGTCCAGTGACGCCTGCGGCAAGCCCGGCCTGTCGTGTTTCCCGCGGGAAACACGACAGGCCGACCACCGCTCAGCCCTTCAGAGCGAACATCGGCGCCCAAGGGGCTCTCCGCTGTGGGGGCGACCGCTAGGGTTCCCTCCGTTATCACCACAGCACCATCCCGGAGGACTCATGACCGCGCCACGCAAGCCCATGCGGAACAAGGGCGGCGGCAAGCTCAACCAAGAGCGGGCGAAGGCCGGGGTCGACGTGCCCAACCCGGGACCCTCGGGGATTCACACGCTTGACCCCGAGGACGGGGAGCTGTTCGAGCACGACCCGGCCGACATCAGCCCGAACCCCATGAACCAGCGTCTCGGGCTGGGGAACATCGACGAACTGGTCGACAGCGTCCAGCGTCAGGGGGTGCACACGCCCGGTGCCGTGATGCACACCGACCTGTTCATGGAGATGTACCCGGAGTGGGCGGACCAGGTGCCGCACCCAGATCGGACCTACATCCTCGGTCCCGGCCACCGTCGCCGTGAAGCTGCGCTCAAGGCTGGGAAGCCGATGCTGGTGATTCTCCGCGACAAGTGGGCCAAGGAGCGCACGGTCGAGGAGAACCTGATCAGTGAGAACAAGGATCGGGAAAACCTCACGCCCATCGAGCAGGCCCTCCAGCTTGACCTGTTGCGGCGGCGCGGCCTCACCGGTGAGCAGATCGCCGAGCGGGCTGGCTACGGCAGTCGGGGAAGCGTCACACGCATCCTCAACCTGCTGGACCTCCCGCAGGAAATCCAGGACTCGATTCACGCGGGCAGCACCTCGCCCAAGGCCGGCTACACGCTGTCGACCATCAAGGACGACCAGGACAGCAACTCCTCCGAGGCTGCGCACACTCTCCAGCTGAAGGCATTCGGCTGGATGCAGGACGAGAAGATCACGGCGGAGGCAGCGAAGAACCGGCTCAAGCTCGAAGCAACTGTGTTTCCCGCGGGAAACACGAAGTCGAGTAGCTCCACTCCCGTCGATAACACGTCGGGGAACGACGGGGACGTTTCCCGCGGGAAACACGACCAGGAGCAGGGAGCAGAACAGACGGGTCCCTCCGGCCAGCAGGGCGAGACGTCGATCCCGCACCAGACGACCGGTGACAACGCCGCAGACGGCAAGCCGTCCGGTGGGACTGAGTCCGAGGAGTCGACCGAGGACCGGAGCAGGCTCCTGGCAGCAGCCGAGTCAGCCGAGCAGCGCGATCTCGCATGCCGACTGATCCTCTCCGAAGAGCGGTACGCCGGTGCCTCCGAAGTCAACGCGCTCCTGGTCAACGCCGTGCTCAACCCGAAGGAGTGGAAGGAGGCGGCCACCCGCGCCCACGAGTGGCTGAGGGACCTGGGGAAGGGGCCCAAGGCCGGACGGGCGAGCGCCTACTTCGACGCGGTCGCCGCCGACGGCGATGCCAACCTGAAGCGCCGAGCCGCGTTCGCCATCGCTCTCGCCGCCAACGAGGTACGCGCCTCCCGCACCGACCGCGAATGGGACGACCGCGACCGCGCGCACCTGAAGTTCCTCATCACCAGCAAGGTCGCCTACCAGCCGACCGAGTACGAGCAGGAACTGCTTGGCCTCTCCCCCCAGGAGGCGAAGTGAACACCGCCCTCCCCGGCTCTCCGGAGACTTCCATGAACAGCAGCACCGCAGCGCTCGCCAGAGCACGCGTCCTCGAGAAGACCCGCGTCATCGTCTTTGCCCTCAAGGCCGGCGGCACCGCCAAGACCAGCTCCTGCACCAGCCTCGCCACGATCATCGCGCAGCGCGGGTACCGGGTCCTGGTCATCGACCTGGATCCGCAGTGCAACAGCAGCCAGGTCCTGGGCTACAGCACGTTCCGGGACGGGCAACTCGGGATCACGGACGTCATGAAGGAACAGACCGAGCTGAAGGACGCCGTCGTTCAGGCCCGGTACCAGGTCGATGAAATCGACCCGGACGACCCCGATGCCGCGTACGAGCTGATCGAGAACCTGTACATCGTCCCCGGCAACATCGACGACCCCGACATCGACGAAGCCGAGCGGCTCCTCAACGACCACCGCAACGCCGACTCGTACTGGATCCGCGACGGCCTGGCGGCGATGGACGGCGAGTGGGACGCCGTCCTCATCGACTGCCCGGCCACCTACGGGCGCACCACCGTCACCGCGTTCATCGCCCTGGACAAGGACGTCGACGGCGAAGTCCTTCCACCGGTGCTGTGCACCTTCAAGGAGGCCGGCGCACTCGTGCGCCTGGAGAAGAAGCTCCACGAGATCCGTACCCAGCGGAAGTACATCACCAAGGGCATCTCCCCCGAGGTGAAGCGGATCCTCGCCTGCGCCGCGCCCAACTCCTCATACGGCACCAAGGAGCACTTCAAGACGCTCGCAGAGCTGGAGGACGCCTACGGCGAACTCCTGTTGCCGCTCGTTCACTGGTCCGGCGAGATGCCGAAGATCTACCGCGACGACTGCCCTGTGCCGATCTTCGCGCCGAACAGCATGCCCGCGCAGGAGTACAACAAGGTCGCCACCGCGCTCGGCTTCGACCGCCGCGCCTGACGTTTCCCGCGGGAAACAAGACGGCAGGAACGCAAAAAGGGCCCGGTCTCCGCAGCTCGCGGGGACCGGGCCCTTGTCTCCTTCTGATGTTCGAGCGCGTCGAACGACTTGGAAACTCTTGTTTCCACTCCTGGAAACGCGTGAGGGCCCGTGCCCCTGTCACGACACAGGAGCACGGGCCCTCATCCACACCGCATCGGGGTCATGCTGCCCAGGTTGCAGGGGCGCCTTCGTCGGGGTTGGGGATGCCGGCGGCAGTCACCGGGGCAGCCGGGTGTCGCATGGCGGTGATCGGGACCGCGCCGGGTTCGGTGCTGGGTGCCCAGATCATCCGCCAGGTCTCATCCCACTCGCATCCGCAGCCGTGGTCCGGGTGCGGGTGCCGTAAGAAGACACCGTGCGTGAGGACGGCGCGCGGGATGCGGGGGATGAGCACCGCCGGGTCGTCGCCCGGGTACAGATGCAGGTTCCGCCAACCGTGGACCCGGGCCATGTACGCGGCGGCGGCCTCGATGATGTCGGCCCACCGCTGGTGTCCGAGGGCGACGAAGCCGACCGGGTAGAGGTGATCGTCGGTGGGGTCGTCGATGCCGGTGACGTGCAGGCCGCGATGGACGATGAAGCCGTTCTCCACCGCGTCCTCGCCGGGCGTCCAGAGCTGTTCGGCGGGGTGCCTGGTGCCGTCGTCGCCCTCGCTGGTCACCAGGTCGTACAGGCCGGTGGTCGTCATGCGCTCGCTCCGGTGTTGGTGTCGGCCGCCTTGAGGACGCGCGGGAGATGGACGTGGAGGTGTTCGACGTCGACCTGGCGGCCGCGGGCGCGCAGTTCGCGGGCCAGGAGTTCGGTAAGTCCGGATGCCCTGTGCCTGCCGCCTGCGCATCCGATGGCGATGCGGCGCGGGCCGGCGGGCAGGTCGGCGTAGTCGGCGAGGTTGGCGAGCAGCTCGCGGGCGCCGGGCGTGTTGAGGACGACGTCCTGGACGCGGGGGTTGAGGCCGTCGAGGTCGAGGATGTCTCGGGCGGCGGCCGGGTCGCGGAGCCGGTCGCGGACGTCTTCGATCCGGTCGGCGGCGGGCGGGACGGGGGAGCCGTCCGGGCCGGTGGGCAGGTGCAGGTAGCCGAACGAGATCAGACGGATCGGGTGCAAGGGTGCCTCCTGCTCGGGGGTGAAGGGCGGAAACGTGCGGAGCGCCGCGCCCGGCCGGGAAGGGCGGGGCGCGGCGCTCCGGGGCGGTGCTACTGGGTGGTGGTGTCGGTGACCACGAGGAACTGGTCGGTGCGCAGGTCCATGACGACCTGAGCGTTGGTGCCCTGGGCGCGTTGGGCGGCGGCGAACTCTTCGGCCGGCCAGGAGCCGCGGGGGCCTCCGGCGGGGAACCGCTCCAGGACCGTGCGGGCCTGCGTGCTGGTCGTGGCCATCAGGCGTCACCGCCATTCACGCGCTCGTGGATGTCGATGAGGGTGGCGATGGCGTCGGGGTTGTCCGCCTCGCCGACCCACTGCCCGAGGGCGGTGAAGACGGGCGCCTTCTCGGTGTCGGCGTCGAAGATGACGCAGTAGTCGCCGTAGCGGTCCATCACCATGTCCCGCAGGACCGGGATGAGTCCGGTGTCCAGGACTTCCAGGGCGTCGACGGTGAGCCGGGCGGGATCGCCGGGCGTCTGCGGCTGGACCAGGGTGCCGGTGACGCGCAGCAGGTCGCCGGGCTGGATGCCGTTCAGCAGCTCGTGGGTGATCCGGGGGTCGCCGCTGGTGCAGGTGACGACCGTGTCGGGGGCGTCGTCGGGGAGCGCGTCGATGTCGTCGGGTCGGACGATCAGGTCGAAGGTGGCGGTCCCGATACGCGGGCCGGGCGCGGGCCTGCCGTCGACCCAGCCGTCGATGACGCAGTGCTTGGTGTCCATCAGTTGGCCTCCGCCAGGATCTCGGTGGGGCGAGGGGAGCGGGGTCGGGTGGTGCGCTGTGCGATGTCCAGCAGCTCGCGGTTGCGCCGCTGCTGTTCGGGGGTGAGCGGGCGAGCCTTCGCGCCGTGGCGGTGCCAGAGCGGGGAGGCCGGCGGCTCGGGGTAGGCGAGGGCGTGGTCGACGTCGCGGTCGGTGCTGCTCATGGAGGTCCTCCAGGTGGAGGTCAGGCGTGGTCGCCTTGGCCCTTGGACTTGGGCTTCGGCGCGAGGTCGGAGGCGAACCGCCCGAGGCGGGCCTCAACGGGATTGGCGGTGATCCAGCCCTCCGCGCATGCCTTGTGCACGGGCTCACCGGAGTGGGAGCGCATGGGCGTGGGCTGGCCGCACAGAGTGCAGGGGAGGTCCTGCCAGCGGTCGAAGTGCTGGCCGTCGCGCCAGACGAGAAGCTCGCCGGGAGCCGGGATCAGGCCCGGCTCGAACGGCGGCTTCTCCTTCTTCGTGCGTCCCTGGCGGGTCACGGCCGGAAGTCGGGCAGCTGCTGGAACACCTGCGCCACCAGGTCCGGCTTCGGCTTCCAGGCCGGGAGCGCGCCCGTGGCGGGCACGGGCAGGGCGAGCTCCTGGACGTCGTCGAGGACCAGGTGGTGCGCTCCGCGCTCCGCCCAGGGGCTGGCGCACTTCTCGGGCCCCTGATCGGGGTGGCAGCCGGTGAGGCGGGCGACGCCGATGACCGCACCCAGGTGCAGTTCGCGGCCGCGGATCGCGGTGGCGACCAGCGGGTCGCGCAGCACAGCGGGCTCCGGCTTCGTCTTCCCGGCGTGGATGAGGACCCAGCCCTCCCACGGCCAGTGCACCGGCCTGTTCTCCGGGTTCTTGCCCGCGAGGATGCACGTGGCCCACGGCTGGCGGATGGTGATGCCGCGGATCCAGTCGCCTTCGGGGAGAGTGATCACGCTCATGCGGCTCGCCCCCATACCGCGGTGCCGGGGCGCCCGGCGCGGCGGCCGTTGATGGACGGCACCGTGGTGTGCGCGGGCGAGGCGACGGCGGCGCGGCCCGAGTGCTTGCCGTCGTACAGGGCCGCGTCGGCGGCCCGCTGCAGGACGGTCAGGTCGCGGGAGCCGACCGTGCGCGGGGTCGCGGCGCCGACCGAGGCGGCGACGTCGACGGTGCGGCCGTCCTCGAGGACGACCGGGGTGCGCAGCATCCGGACCAGCTGCGCGAGTCGCTGCTCCAGGCGCGCGGCGGGCACGTGGACGACGACGGCGAACTCATCGCCTCCGAGGCGGCCGACGGACGCGCGGGGGCCCGCCCACGCGGTGAGCCGCGCGGCGGTCGCCGTGAGGACGGCGTCCCCGGCCGGGTGCCCGAAGTCGTCGTTCACGGCCTTGAAGTGGTCCTGGTCGACGATGACCACGGCCGTGTCGTCGCCGTGGCGGGCCAGGAGCCGGCGGGCGCGGGCGGTGTAGGAGTCGCGGCGCAGCAGACCGGTCAGCGGGTCGCGGCGGGTGGCGGCGAGCTGCCGGTGCAGCGTGACCGCGTGGACTGCCCAGCCGGTCAACGGCACGGCGGCGGTCGTCAGTAAGAGGGTGCGCTGGCCGATCCGGCCCTGAACGCGCAGGAGGGACGACATACTTGGGTTCTCCGTCTCGTCTCGTGCGGGATGGATGGGCCCGGGGCAGCCGTCAAGCCGCCAAGCAGAGCGGCTGTCCCGGGGCGGAGCTACAGCGCGAAGTCGCTGCGGGTGGTCCAGCTGACGGGGTTGTGCCAGAGGCCGGCCTTCGCGGCGGGCCACTCCATCTGCCAGCCGGGCCGAAGCCCGCGCGCTCCCCAGCTGTCCGGCTGTTTGCCGGGGATCTCGCGTCCGGCCGTGTGCGCGGCGAGCGCGGCGTCGTACACCTCGTGCGCGCGGCGCAGGGCAGCGGCGGGGGAGTCGGCGACGCCGGTGAAGACGTGCACGCCGCGCCGGTCGGGATTGGTGCTGTCGTGTATCGGGACGTCGACCTCGTAGATCCGCAGGTGCATGACGTCCAGCTCCTCTCTGTGCTCGGTGGTGAGGGACCACCGCGACCGCCCCGGCCTCCGTCGTGTGGAGGCCGGGGCGGCACGGAGCGCCCGTCACGCCGGGCCCGTTTCCCAGACTTGGGAAACGGGCCCGCCGGTCAGAGGTCCAGGTGGATCGTGATGGGCGGCCGGGGATCACCGGCGCTCGTGTGAACGGTGCGGCGGTGCGCGGCGAGGCCGGCGGCCCCGCCCTGGATCGGCAGGTGACAGTCGCGGCAGCCGTGCCACCACTCATCCCCTGCCGGGAGTTCGGCCGGGGTGAGCGGGTGCGGGTGCGGGCCGTCGGCGGCGCGGCTCACGCGACCGCGTCCGCGTACTGCGCTTCCAGGTCCGCGCGGCCCTCGGGGTCGTCGTCCTGGTCGTGGTCGTCGGCCTCCTGGTCGACGTCGTCGGGGCCTCCGTGGACCGTGCAGACGATGTCCGGGTCGTTGTCCATGGCGCCGATCAGCGCCTTGTACAGGTCGGTGACCGAGTAGACCGGCGCCCACGCCTGGCCGGCGCACTCCGCATCGAAGGGGCACGGCAGCAGGACGTCGAAGCCGAAGTCGCCCTCGCCGTCGACGTCGTCGCGGAACGCCAGGGTGAGGTACTGCTGCCCGAGGCGGATCTCCGCGACGCGGTCCCGGCCGGTCACCAGGTCCGAGCCCGGCCGCCACCGCCACAGCGGCAGGATCTCAGGGCCGAAGAAGCGGCGGACCAGCAGCAGATCGCCCAAGCCGGTGCTGCCGTCGCGCCCGAGTTCGGCCTCCCGGGTCTGCGAGAGCCGCTTCAGGAACGGCTCCAGGCGGTACAGGGCGTCGGCGAAGACGATGGTGTTGAAGCCTTCGGCAGCGAGCCGCTGATGCGAGTGGACCATGGCCTGGTGCTGAGCGCGGACGACGTCCTCGGGAACGCGCCGGTTGTCCGGCCGCGGGCCCTGGCGCTCCAGGCAGACCGGCAGCGGCGTGGCGACGACGACCGCGACGGTCGGCATGCCGTGCCGCTTGGCGGCCATCACCAGCTCCACCCGCACGGACTGCTCGCAATTAGTCGCGTCGATCACCGTGTTGAGCTTCCGGGCCATCCGGCGCTCCAGGATCAACTTGAGAACGTCGGCGGCATCAGCCGTGACGTCCTGCCGACCCGGGTCGTCACCGACTACGCCCCGCAGACCATCGAGCGAGAGAACCTGGGAGGCCGGCCAGGTGCGGGCCAGCGTCGACTTGCCCGCTCCGGAGGCGCCGATCAGCACGATCAGCCCGTTCTCCGGCAGGTCCGGGTACAGCACCGAGGTCATTCGACGTCTCCTTGCGGGTCGAGGGAGCGGGCAGCCCAGTTCAGGCGCTGCCCGGCGTTGTCGGTGATCAGGGCGGCGGCCTCGTGCAGCGGGCAGGAGGCGTCACCGTCGCGGTCCGGCTCGATCTGCTCCGCCCGGCGCGCTGCGGTGCTGACCACCTGCGCGAGCATCGGGAAGAGACCGCCGGGGACGTCGACGTCCTCCTGGAGCTCGCGCAGGATCGCGGCGAGCTCCGGGCCGTCGACGTCGTCGGCGTTCAGGTCGTCCTGAACCTGCTGGAGGGCGAGCTGGGCGATGCCGAGCGAGGCGCGCACCCGGTCCAGGCGCGTGCGGGAACGGCCGGTCATCGGGTGGTCGCCTTGGTGGTGGCGACCACGGCCGCGACCGTTTCCCAGCCGTGGTGCCAGGCGGAGTCAAGGTGGAAGGCGCCGTTCATGCCGAAGTCGGCGAGCTTGTAGAAGCCGCCCTTGCCGGTCCTGGTGGCGATCCGCTCCAGCAAACCCTTGCCCGGGACGCGTCGGTCCGCGGCGTAGTGGGTCGTGAAGGAGATGGCGAGCGCGGCCGCGGCGGCCGCCGGGTGGACCCGGATGCCGAGCGCGCGGGCCCCGGCCCCGGCGACGATCGCCTGCGTGGCCGTGTAGGTCAGGCAGTGCTGAAGGCACGCCTGACGGCCGTCGGCCGTGCCGTGGGTCGTCTTCTCCTCGGTGACCGGGTCCTGGTAGGTGACCGGGTGGTCGTCGGAGGCGCCCTTCACGCGGGCACAGAAGTCCGACTGGACCCAAAAATCGCCGATCGCGCTCCCGGCGCGGGTCAGTCCGAGAAGGGCGGCGAAGACGGCGGGACGATGCTGCATGCTGGATCTCTCCTGAACTCGAAGGGGTGAGGGAGCGGGCGGCCGGCCTTTGCCGGTGCTGCGGCCGCCCGGTTGTGCGGGCCCCGTCCCGGCCTGGACGGTCGGGACGGGGCTGGCTCACGCGGCCAGCCGGTGAACGGCTGGGGCCGGGAGGGTCATCAGGCTGCTGGGGTCGACGGGCGTACCGTCGAAGCACTCCAGGCAGCAGCCGAGCTTCTTCGAGAGGCAGATGTAAAACCGCCTCCCGCACTGGCCACAGGTCTGCCTCGCTGCCATCGCCCGATCGAGCGCCCACTCCTGAGCGAGCGTCGGCGTCCGCTTGGGCTTGGCCAGGTCGACACGGAGCAGGTAGCCGCGGGTGGGATGACGGCAGGACCACTGCGGGCGGGTCGCGCACAGCCTGCAACGCAGGATCGCGACCGGGCCCTCGTTGTCGCCGGGGCTCAGCCCCATCTCCCGTAACTGCCGCCTGGTGACCAAGCCTTCGGGCACCGTGCTGCGGTCGTACTCGGGCAGCGCCGCGTCACTGCGCGGCACCCGGGTCACCTCGGGGCGGCGGCGCTTTTTCCTCGGGCGCGGCATCACCTGCTCCAGGCGCCGGGCAGCCGGTCGGGGCGGTGCGGGTAGCGAGGGCCGGGACGCTGCGGGCGGGGCCGGCCGATCCGTCGGCGCGGGCGGGGAATGAGCACGAGCGGTTCCTCCAGTGGTCGGTGGACAGCGCTGCGCCCCGCCGACGTCGTGCTGGTGTCGGCGGGGCGCCACGTGCGGCCGGGCGGCCTGTCCGGTCCTCGCCGACCCCAGAAGCGGGGCGGGCGAGGGCCAGGCAGGGCGTCAGGTCAGCGGGCGGTGCGGAAGCGGCGGGCGGCCCACGACCGCAGCCGGTCGAAGCGGGTCGGGTGGGTGTGCCGCCAGGCGGTGGGCCACACGTCGTGCTCGGTCGGGAAAGAGCGGGACGCGCCGCACGTGCACGTCCAGACGTACGGCTCGGGGCGGGTGTCGTCGCGGGTCGCGGTGACCTTGGCGGGCAGGCCGTCGTGGCTCCCGTGGAAGGTGCCGACCCAGAACTCGGTCTCCTCCAGCTGCGGCTTCATCAAATTCCCTTCACTGCTCGGTGGTGGTGCGGGACGGGATGGACGCAAAGTCAGCGCTGGAGCTGGTGGACGTTGTCGGGTTCGTCGTCCAGGTCGTCGTGCTCGGGCGCGGGCTGCGGCGGGAAGTGGAACGCGGGGTAGACGTTGACCTGCGGCGCAGCGGGGGCCAGGTTGTTGATGACCGGGCGCAGGCTCAGGCCGCGCAGGGCGACGATGCTGGCCAGCGCCCACATGAGGGCGGCGATGCCGGTGGCGACGGTGCGGCTGCCGTCGGGCGTGGCGGACCACACCATGGCGACGCCGGAGAGGCCCCACCCGGTCCAGAGGATGCGCGCGCCGGTGCTGCCGGCGAATCCGCCGATGAGGCCGATCAGCCCGGTGAGCTGCCAGAAGGCGTAGACGGCGGTGCCGGGGACGGGGAGGCCGGCGCTGTGCTGCCCGATGTAGGAGCGGACCGGGTTGTCGATCACGCCCCACAGGCCGCTGGTTGTGTCGACTCCGGGCGGCTCGATCACGGTGCGGGTGGCGGACAGGCGGTGCAGCACGGCGCTGACGATGTCGCCGGCGGCGTCCAGCAGGACGACGACCGCGCAGATCGCGGCGAGGCTGAGCACGGCCTTGATCCAGTTGGCCATCTCGTGCCAGCCGCGCCGGGCCTGGAACAGTTCCTCCCACCGCTCGTACAGGAAGCCGCCCTGCTCCCAGGAGGCGTCCCACGCGGCGCGGAGCCGGGCGAAGCGCTTCTTGCCGGGCTCTTTGTCCCCCAGGTCGAGGACCGGCGGCTCGGGCACCTGGTTGAGCAGGTCGAGGAAGTTCGGGGTGTGCTGACCGTTGATGGGCTGGCCGTTGGTGGGCTTGTCGTCGGACTGCATGGCGGGGCGACTCCCTCGCTCGGGTTCGTGTGATGGGCGGTGGTGCGCAGGCCGGACGGCCTGGCCCGCACCCGACCGCGAGGGGTTCGGGTGCGAGGCAGGTGGTCCGGAGCAGGGGTTCAGAGGCCGCGGGCGTCGGCGAGGCCGGCGGCCTGGTCGACCATGCGGATCGGGACGCGGCCTGTGCCGTGCGCGTCGTTGAAGGAGGGCACGGAGTCGACGTCGTCGCCGAACTTGCGGCGGATCGCGTCCAGAAGCACGGCGGCCGCGCTGGCTTCCAGGCCGCTGTCACCGCGGGCCTCGATCCGGATGGCCCCGAGCATGCAGCGGGCGCCGTCCTCGTCGACCAGGACGTCCTTGCACCAGCCTCCGGTGAGCAGCCGGTGGTGGGCGCGCTGCAGCAGGGCCGCGACCGGGGTCGGATACAGGTCGGGCAGCAGGGCGGGCCCGGTGTCGACGGGGCCGGTGACGACGTCGGCCAGGTCCACGGGCTCGAGGTCGATGTGCGCCGTGTTGACCTCGTAGGCGACGGCCGCTTCGTCCAAGCGCGCGGTCATCTCCGTGTTGATGAGCGCCAGGCGTTCCTCGAGGGACAGCGCCTTCGCCGGGGCGGACGCTTGGGTGGTCGTGGCGCTCTGGTCTATGGCGGGGCGGGTCTGAGGCATCGGAGCTCCTGGGGCGTCGAAGGCGCGGGGCGGGGGTGGCGGCCTTCGACGCCGGCGGCCGGGGCGGGGTCAGATGCTGGAGATCCAGCCGGTGACGGTGCTGATCGCGTCGGTGATGAACGGTGCGGCGCCGGTGGAGGCGAGGAAGAAGCCGAACAGGCCGCAAGCCAGGGCCGGTCCGAGGCGTACGTAGCCGCCCCGGATGAGGACGAAGACGACGATGCCGAGCAGGACAACGGCGGAGATCGATACGGCCACGGGCGGTGTGTCCTTCCAGGGGTCAAGCAGGGCCCGGCCGGGTGCGGCCGGGCCCTGCGGGGGTTGGGGTGCGGGGTGGGTCAGACGCCGGAGAGGTTCTTGATGGCCTCCAGCGCCTGGCGGGGCGAGGTGACCGCGTCACGGCGCGCGGCGGACTTCCCGCCGCCACGACGCTTGCCGCCGCCCTTCTTGGGTGCGCCGTCGTCGCCGTCCTCGTCGTCGCCCGGCTCGGGGCCGAACTCGCCGGGCCGGGGCGGCTCGGTCCAGTCGAACCACAGGTCCCGCGCTTCCAGCTCGCGGATCTCGTAGTCGGTCAGGGTGGCGACGGTGTCGGGGAAGAAGCCGTCGATGCCCGCCTTGAAGTCCATGAACAGCGTGCGCAGGACTTCAGGCTGCTTGCCTTCGACGATCCATCCGGCACCGCCGGTGTTGGAATCGGCGGGCGGCTCCGGCTCGCCGCGCATGATCCGCTCGATCCGGCCCTTCTCTTCCGGGGAGAAGGAGCGGGGGAGCGGGTCAGGGATGTGCTCGGGCGCGATGCCGAGGGCCTTGAACATGTCGCCGACCTTCTTCGGCGCGACCTTCAGCACGACGGGGATGCAGTTGTCGCGGAGGTTCTCGCACAGCAGCTGCGTGAAGCCGTCCTGGACGTAGATGGACTGGCCGGCCACCTTCAGGCCGACGCCGTACTTGCGGCCCTTGACCGAGACCAGCTCCGCGAGGTCCATGATCTCCGCGCCGTAGTCGCCGTGGCGGGCGGCGGAGAGGAACTCATCGAGGTACGCGGACAGCATCCGGTAGGGGCAGCCCGGCCGGGTCGGGTCCCACTCGTGGACCTGGCCGTCCTCCCACGGCATCTCGCCGCGGATCTCCATGAGCGCGACCATGGCCCGCAGGAGCCGGATCATGTAGAGCGCGCCGACGCCGTAGCGGGCGGTGTGCTTGCCCAGGGCGGCCGTCTTCTCGTCCGGGGCCTCGGTGGCCAGCATGACCACGGCCCCCCACAACGCGTCGGCGGCGATGTGCAGGCCCATCAGCTGGGTCTTGCCGCCACCGGAGGGGGCGACGAAGATCCCGTGCGCGGCTCCCCGGTCGGTGTAGACGCGGTTGCGGGCGGGCTGGCCGTTGCCGAGGTAGCCGGTCACCCACCGGCCGTCCTTGTCCGGGGTGAGCAGCTCCCTCGTTGCGGGGAAGACCTGAGCGAGCGGCGAGCTGTCCCACAGGGAGACCAGGACCTGGCTGCCGTCGACGGTGACGAACAGCCTGCCTTCGTCGTACTTGGTCTTCAGCGCGGCCGCCAGGGCGTGCTTGTTGACGCGCGGCTCGCCCATCTCGTCGGGGACTTGGGCGATGTAGTGGGTGACCCGGCGGCCGTGGTCGCGGACCTCCCTGACGAACTCGGAACCGGGCACCGGGCCGCCGGCGGCGCCGATCCGGTCGGCCCACCACTCGTGGGCGGTGGGGGCCTTGCGGCGCCGCTCGTTCGCGTCGGGGGTGACGTCGACCTCCTTCCAGGCGGGGCCGCCCTCGCGCCCGTACTGCCGGACGACCTCCTTGATGGTCACGTCGGTGACGTCCACGCCGAACGCGGCAGCGACCGCCTCCTGAGTGAGGCCGGAGATCGGCCGCCCGGCCTCGGAGGCGCGCAGCAGCAGCGACAGGTCGTTGGGCATGCCGTGGTGCGGGGTGGCCTTGACGACGATGGTGCGGCCGGGCATGCCGCGGTTCTCCCACAGCCAGCGGACCTGCCGGGTGAAGGCGTCGGCGCCGTCGTCCGGCTGCGCCGGGGACGGCTCGGGAGCGGGCTGGAGCTGCGGGGCGGGGGCCGGGGCGGCGAGCGCGGGCCGGTGACCGCGGCGGGTGTGCCGGGAGAACGGCAGCACGATCAGGCCGGCCGCCGCCCACCCTGCGGCGAGCAGGACGTCCAGGCACCACGGACCTACGCCGGGCGTGTTCTTGGCGGCGACGTCGACAGCGGCCGCGAGCACGAGCGGGGACCAGCGCAGGATCTTGCGGCCCGCGCCGGGCTCGTCGCTCTTGGCGGCCAGCACCCAGCCGCCGATGCCGGCTGCGCCCGCCAGCTGCACGACCGTGTTGACGGGACTGTCGGGGGCGATGTTCGGGGCCGCGGCGAGGACCGGGGCGGCCAGGGTGTAGAGGGTGCGCTCCAGGGCGACGCTGCGCGGCACGGACACGGGGGTTTCTCCTTCGGGAGTGACGATGGGCGGCCCGCCGTCGGTGGCGGGCCGCCCATCAGGGACTTCGGTGAGTCGGAGTGGGGTCAGTGGGCGAAGAAGCCCGGCTTGGGGGTGCGCTCCTTGCGGCCGGAGCGGATGGTGTCCAGGCCCTCGTACAGCCGCGCGTGCGTACGCCGCGCGTCCGTGGCCAGGCCGGACACCTCCTGGGCCGTCTCGTGGAGCTTCTGGACCTCCACAGCGGCGCCACCGAGGGCGACGGCCACCTGGTTGGTCATCTCGATGAACTTGCGGTCCAGTTCGGCGTTGGCGATGTCGACGGCCAGGCCCTCCGCGCGCTGCGCGTTCATGCGCATCCCGCGCAGCAGCTGCTCCAGCTCGTTGCTGGCCAGGTCCATCGCGGTGCCCAGCGTCTTGAGCTTCTGCTGGACGGCCTTGTAGCGGTTGTCGCCGTCGGTGCGGGCGGCAGCGCCGCCGCCGGTGGTGGGTGCGAGGTCGCTCACGGCGAACCTCCTTCCTAGTCGTGGTGAGCGGCGGCTGAGGCGTGGGCCAGGCCCGCGTCGTCCATGGCCTGGATGTCCTCGCCGTAGACACGGCCGACCGACATGGCGGCGATCCGGGCGGCCTCGGAGGCGATCTCGCACTCGGTGGCGCACCGTTCGGCGAGCTGCTTCATGCGCTCCGCGGCGTCGGCCAGGTCCGTGATCTGGTCGACGACCTCGGTGGCGATGTTGTGGTCGCCGACCAGGTCGGCCGCCATGTCCCGCAGGGCGTCGGCGACCTTGCCCAGCGCGACGGCCAGGTCCTGGGCGCGCTCCTTGTCGAGCGCGGCGGCGATCGCGATGTTCACGATCTCCATCAGGTACTCGCCGAAGGTGATGTCGGTGCGGTGCTTGGCCGCCATGCCGGCCTGGCCCGACGTGGGCGTGCTGACCTCCGATGCCACGGAGTCCTCCTGTGCGGTGGGTCGGGTGGTGCCGGGACGCTGGGTATGGGGCTCCGGGGCCCGCGGGAGGCTCGCCGTGCTCGTGACGGTGGCCCCGAAGGGGTCGGACGGGTCTTCGACGATGACCGCGTCCGTGATGTCCTCCTCAGCCGCTTCGGTCTTCGTGGACTTGGTCGGGCCGCCAGGGCGGTCCACCGTGACCTTGAAGTCCTCGGGCCGGAGCCTTGAGGGCTCCTCCGGCTCGGGCGGGGTGTCCTCACCGGCCTTGGTGAAGAAGTCTTTGAGCTTCTCCTTGAACGAACGGCCGTCGTCGCTGTCGTCCGTGCCCGGCGGGTCCTTGACGTCGTCGGGCTTGGGGCCGTCCTTCGCGTCCTTGTCGCCGGAGCCGTCAGACGGCTTCTCGCCGCTCTTCTTGCCGTCGTCCGGCTCCTTGGTCGCGGAGCCGTCCTTCGGGCCGTCAGAGGCCGATTCAGGGCCGTCCTTGGGTATCTTCTTGGTGGTGGCCTCGGAGTCCTTGTCGCTGCTGGAGTCCTTGGCCTTGTCGTCCTTCGCGGCCTTGTCCTTCTCGGCTGCGCGGCGCTTGTCCCAGCGGCGCTGCGCTTCCTCCGCCACGGCCTCACCGAGGGTGGTGCGGTCTTCGGCGGCCTTGGCGGCCTCCCGCTTCGCCTTCCTCGCGGCCTTCCGCTCGGCTTTCGCCGCGCGGCGCTGCTCCCGTTCCGCCTGCCGGTTGGCGCGGTCCTGGTCGCGGTCCTTGCTGCGGTCGGCGAGGTTGGCAGCCTGGTTGGCGCTGCGCCGCTGCTGCCGGGCGGACTGGCGGGCGGCGGCGCGCTCCTGGCGGCCGCGGGCACGTTCGGCCCGGGGGCTCGAGGCCGGCGAGTCCTTCGACTTGCCGCCGTCGCCCTTCGAGCCGCCCTTGCCGGAGCCCGAGCTGCCCGAGCCGTTCTTGCCCGAGCCGCCCGAACTGCCCTTGCCCGTACCGGGCTTGCCAGAGCCTCCAGAGCCGTTCTGGCGGCCTTTCGGGCCCCCGGACGACTCATTGCCCTTCGAGGCACCCCCACGGCCGCCAGAGGATCGATCAGAGCCCTTCCCGGTGCCCTTGGGGGAGTTGCCGCTCCCGGAACCGCGACCGGTTCCTCCGGACCCGTTCGTTCCCGAGCCCCGGCCGCCGCCGCTTCCCCGGCCTGATCCGCCGGAGCTGGCGCCGCCTCCGCGTGAGCCGCCCCCGCCGCCGGCCTTCGAGCGGCCGCCCTTGTCGGCGCCCATGCCGGAGCTGGAGGACCGCGCCGCGTCGGCCTTGCCGCGCGCCGCCGCCTTGTCGGCCTTCGCCTTCATCTGCGCGGTGTGGAGCTTGGCGTTCTGCTCCATCATCGCGGTTTCCTGAGCGGTGCGGGCTTCCAGCAGCGCGGCCTTGCGCGCTATTTCCGCCTCACGGAACGGCGCTTCGGAGGCGTGCCGGTCCCGCGCCATCTCGATCCGCAGTTCCAGCCAGTCACCGAGCCTATCGGCGAGAGAACGAGGCTGGACGTATTCGCCTTCCTCATATTCTCCGTCGTCGGAATCCGGCGCGGCGGGCATTCCCGTTTCCCGCAATGCGGTTTCCGGGGAAATAGGCCCGCGAATAGTCGGGAGTTCCATGGTCGTCTCCGCCGGGGATTCCGGGGGAACGACGCTGTCCGAGCCGCTGTCAGGCGGTTCGGAATAGAAGAGTTCCCCGCCGTCGGGAGCGTCCGGCATTCCTCCGGAATCACTGCCCCGGGTGGGGAGGTGAAGCACGTTGCTGTCGGTGTCGTCGGACACGCGACCCCTCCTCCTGGGCTTGACAGTCGGCACCGGCCTCGCGTACGCGCGTGCGCGACACGCGCGGCACGCGTCACGCGCGGCACGCGTTGGGATCGCCGAAGGGCCGCCCCCGAGGATCGGGGGCGGCCCTTCGTGCGGGACGCGGGGAGCTAGCCGCCGTGGCGGCTGTGGACGTTGTGCAGGGCGCGCACGACCTCACGGATGTACGTCAGGTCTCCGTCGTCGCGGTAAGCCTGCGTGCCCCTGATATTCACAACCCGGAGCCAGGCGTAGAAGGTGCCGAGATCTTCCCCGTGCTGAGCAATCAGTTCTTGCTTGATTTTCCGCTCATGTTCCGCACGGTTGAATTTCTTCCGCTCTGCTTTCGTGAGCGGGCGACCTGCACTCACGCCGACTCCCTGCGGTCCAGGTTGTAAATCGACGTGGGGCCACCATAGCCCATATTCGGGCTCTGCGCACCCTGCTGTCCCGGGTTTTCCGGGGCGGCCTGGAGCGGCGGGTTGTTCTTCCACTCCTTGAGCAGCGCCTTTTCCTTTCGCTGCTTCCTGACCTCCTTCACCTTTTCGTCGTGGGCGTGGCGTTTATGCGCGCTCTTTTCCAGGCCGGAAGTGACGCCCTTGAGGTGCTTGATGACGTCGTTCAGGGACTTTTCCACCGGGAAAGAGCGCAGGAAAGCCTGGCCCATCTTGTCGCCCTCCACGCGGGTCCCACGGCAGTGCACGCGGGTCTCGCGCTGGAGAACCTCCAGCTTGGCGGCCATGTCCAGCACGACCCGGTGGAAGTCCGCGAGGTAGTGCGCGTAGGCGGCGGGGTTCTGCGCGATCTCGCGCAGCGCCGCGTTCGGGTCGTCGAAGAAGGGCTTGTCTTCGGTGCTCACGGGGTCCTCCGTGGGGGTCGGATCTGCTGTACTCGGGGGGCTGTTGACTGCTTCCGGCAGTCGCAGCGGGGGCCAGCCCAATGGCCGTGGGCTGGCCCTCACTGGTGTGTGCCGGACGGTGGATCAAGGTCGGTAGCCGCCGGCGAGCAGCTCGGCTGCCTCCTGGCGGTACTCCGAGGCGGTACCGGGAGAGGTGACCGCCAGCTCGTGCTGGATGTCGGCCAGCGGCAGCCGGTCGGCGTCGCCGCCGGCCGCGAGGATCATCCGCGCGACCCGGCGGACCGCCCGCTCGCGCGGCTTGAGCTTCGCAACGTCCTCGGCTTCGACCGCGCGCCGCTCGATTTCGGCAGCGACCCGCCGCGTTTCGGCAGCAGCCCGCTCGGCTTCGGCAGCTTCCTTTTCGGCACGCGCGGCATCAGCGAGAGCGACCTTTGCGAGGCGTTCCTCCTCCGCCTTCTTGCGGTCGGCTTCGGCAGCGACCCGCCGTGTTTCGGCGGCGGCCCTCTCCGTTTCGGCAGCACGCCGGTTCGCTTCGGCAGCGGCCTGGCGGGCTTCGGCGATGGCCTGGGTCTCGATGGCCTGTGCTTCCGCCGCGGCGACCCGGTCGGCCTCCGCCGCTTCCTTCCGCTTCTCGGCTGCCTGGCGCTCCAGCTCGGCTGCGCGGAGGTCCGCTTCGGCCTTGGCCTCGCGCTCCTGGGCCTCCTTGCGCTCCGCCTCCGCCTCGCGGGCGCGGGCTTCGGCGATGAGGGCCTGGTCCAGCGCCTCCTGCTCCAGGGCGGCGGCCCGCTCTGCGGCGCTGACCTGGGCTCGGGCGTGCGCGCGGGCCTGGCCGGTCTGGCCGTCGACCTCCGCCTGGACCATCGCCACCTTGCCCTTGGCGCGCAGCCGCTCCGCCTCGGACTCCGCCTTGGCGACCTCGCTGCGCGTCTCCGCGTCCAGGCGGCGGCGCTCGGCTTCCTCCGCGCGCTCCTGGGCTGCCTGTTCCTGCTCGTCGGGCATGGCCAGGGCCTGGTCGACGGTGTAGCCGTAGGGGGCCATCTTCATCGGCAGCAGCTCGTCCTCGGATGCCTTGGAGATGTCGCCCTTGTACTTGCGCTTGAGCCACTGCTCGTAGGCGATGAGCTGCTGGTCGCGGCGGATCATCTCCGGATAGGAGGTGACGCCCCACAGCCGCATCCGGCGGAAGATCCGGGCGGTTGCGACCGGGGCGAGGACCCACCGCAGCCACGGGATGGAGTCCCGTTCTCCCTGGTCAGGGCGGACAACGCGATCGATGGAGGTGCGGCCCAGCTCCACCACCATGATGAAGAGGACCGGTACGACGCCGTGGGCGCCGGCGGCGACGTAGTCCAGCAGTTCCCACGCCCGGTCCTTCGGGGCGCCGGACGCGGCGTTGAGGACGACCGTCGCGGCGGTCAGCAGCCACACCGGGTAGCGGATCCAGCTGATGGGGCGCTTGAGCCAGGCCATCAGCAGGTCAACGGCGATCATCACCATGATGCCGACGTCGACGCCAACGGCGAAGAGTTTGCCCTTGTCCAGCGAGCCGAAGCGCAGCTCCTCGAAAGCGAAGGCCGCGACGTGCTCGAAGGACAGGTACAGGCCGATGCCCGCGAGGGCGAGCGCGGCAGCGACGATCGCTCCGGCCGTCCACTTCTGGGTGCCGGTCAGCTTCGCCGGGGAGGGCTTCGTTCCGGTTCCGCTTTCCGTCTCCGAAACGAACGCCGTCGTCTCCGAAACGGTGCCGGGCGTCTGCGAAACCGGCGTGGGCGTTCCCGAAACGGCGGCCGGTGAAGCCGTCTCGGGGTCGGGTTCAGCCGCGGTGCGCGGCCAGTCGGTGAGTGTCATGGGGGCCTCCGGAGGGGGTCGGTCAGGGTGTGCGCGAAACGGTGGGGCTGCTCCCGAAACGCGGTGAGGCGTTCCCGAAGCGGTCGGTTGTGCGGATGGTTGTTTGCGAACCGGACACCGGCTCTACCCGCTCCGCGCGCACGAAAAGGCCGGCGGTCCGGGGGCGGGTGGCCGTACTCGCGAAGCGTCACGGGGCGGGCGCGAAACTGGGTGCGGCTCCCGCTGGGCGGGCGCGAAGTCAGCTCGTGTGGAGCTGCGCGCCGTGGCGGCGGAGGTCGTCGGTGGTGATGCCGTAGATCCGGCACTTGTCGATCAGCGGCTTGAGCGCGGTACCGGCGGCGCGCGCCTCGGGCGATCCCTCGCCGAACAGCCGCTGGGTGTTCAGCAGGTCGTTGATCGCGGTCGCGGTGCGGGCGGCGTGCCGCTCGAAGCGGCCCTCGCCCACCCACTCCTCCGCGATGACGTGGAGGGTGGTGCGCCAGCTGCCGTCGTAGTCGTCGGGGTCGATCGGCGGGATGTCGCTGCCGAAGATCGCGAAGGCGCACGCCTGGGCGGCGGCTTCCGTGCCGGGCTGGAGCGGGGTCATCGTCGTGGCCATGAGGGCCTCCCTCGAACTGTCGGTCCGGGCTGTCCGGCTCCCCGTCACCGCCCGTCCCGGCCGCCGTGGTGTAGCGGCTGGTGCGGGCGGATCAGGCAGCCTGCAGGCCGGATCGTCAGCGGATCCACCGGCCGTCCTTGATGACCTGGCGGCCGTCCTTGAGGGTCAGGTCGGTGATGAACGCGGACAGCGTGGTGCCGTCCAGTGCGCGGCGGGTGTAGTCGGTCGCCCACACGCTTTCGCCCTCGTGGGTGGCGAAGAGGTAGACCCGCGTCGCGTAGGCGGGCTCCAGGGCGGCCGCCGCGTTCTGGGCGCGGGACTCGGTGGGGAACAAGATCGAGCCCCAGTCGGTGTCCATGCCCATCAGGAACAGGTTGTGCAGCGGAAAACCGCGCACGTCGAGGATGCTCAGCAGGGGCTCGAGCGTGCCGAAGGTGTAGACGTGGTTCGGGTGGGTCTTCACCCAGCGGCTCTTGCCGTAGCTGGACATGTCCAGGGTCATGAGGAACTCCCAACATCGATCAGCTGGTCCGGGCTGTCCGGCTCCCCGTCACCGCCCGTCCCGGCCGCCGTGGTGCAGCGGCCGGTGCGGGCGGATCAGGCAGCCGCCAGACCGGATCAGGCGGCCTTGGTGCGGTTGCGTGCGGCGCGGCGCTTGATGCGGTGGCGGTCGTCCTCGCTCATGCCGCCCCACACGCCGTGGGCCTCGCCCATCTCCAGCGCCCAGGAGGCGCAGCGCTCCAGCACGGGGCACCTGCGGCACACCGACTTGGCCTCCTCAATCTGCAGGAGTGCCGGGCCGGTGTTGCCGATGGGGAAGAACAGCTCGGGGTCCTCCCGTGTGCAGGCGCCGTCCTCGCGCCAGTTGGTGTTGACGGGCAGGTCGGCGTCGGGGGCGTAGCTGGTGCGTACGATGGAGCGGTTCATTCAGGGCCTCCCAGAAGGTCCGTACGACAGCCTCGGGGCCGCAATCCCCGGGGCTGTTCACGTGGTGGCGGCCGGATGGCCGGAGCAGGGGTGAGCTCCCGACGCTCTCCGCAGAGGTGGCGATTTGAGCGGGGATGGCTCAGCGGGTGTGCTTGGTGCGCTGGCGGTCGAGGTAGGCGTCTTGCAGTCGCTCGAACGCCGACCACAGCCGCGTGCCTTCGGGGCAGCGGGCGGTGTCGGTGCAGTGGGGGCAGCTGGTGGTGTGCGCCCGGTGGGCGCGGGCGGCTGCCTGGTAGCGCTGGTACAGGTCGTCAGGCACGGGTTGTCCGTCTCTCGTGGTGCCGGCGGGTGGGGTGGAGGTCGGCGACGCGGTATCCCGCCTCCCATGCCGCTGCGGCAGTCACGGCAGCGGCAGCCAGCAGCAGGCGGGCGAGGGGATGGCCGGGGCCGAGAGCGAGGGCGGCCCGGGCAGCACGGTGCTGCGCCGCCCGGGCCGCGTGTATGAGGTGAGTCATCCGGTCCGTTTCGTCAGCGGGGCCGCTGCTCCGACCGCTTGTTGACCTCGCGGACCTTCTCGGAGAGCTTCTTCTGCTCCTCTTCGGTGAGGCGGGTGATCATGCGGTCACCGCCTTACGCCCGTCCCGGACCGTGAGGCTCGGCGCGGGTGCCACACCGGGCGGGCAGTCGCTGCCCGTGCAGCTCCACCGCCCGCACAGCGGACAGGCGTCATCGGCCATCGCCGGCCGGTGCAGAGTGAGCACCGGCTGCCGCTCGTAGCCGGGCATCATCTCCTGAAGCGTCCGCTGCGCCCGGCGCCCGGCCGGGACACGGGCATCGGTCTCGCGCACCATGCGGGCCAGGAGGTCACCGAGCTGGCGGCCGGCCGCCGTGGCGCAGGGACCGGTGTGCAAGGTGCCGCACTGGTCGCACACGGATTCCGGGTTGGCCGCGGCCACTGTCGTGCGGGCCGCAGGTCGTGTCATGATCGCCGTGGTCAAGGGATTCTCCGTTTCTGTTGACCGGACAGCCCCGGAGCTCTCACCTTCCGGGGCTGTCACCGTGGCTGGCCCTGACGGCCAGCCACGGCCCTTCTCCCACCTCTAACGCTCTGATGAGGTGGGAGGGGGACCGTGGCGAGCCGTCAGACCGCAGGCGCGTAGGCGGTCCTGGCCGGGCGGATCAGGTAGTCCGACGTCGTCCACACCGAGCCGATGGCGAACGGCTGGCCGTCCGGGCGCAGGGTGTCGCGGACGATGACCGCCCACCGGGCACTGTCGCGGCGCAGCAGCTGCGCGGCGTCGGCGGGGTCGGTGACCAGGGCCAGGACCTCGAAACGCCCGTCCACGTTCTGGTAGATCGCGCCAGGGAGGCGGGGGCCGATCTCCTTCTCCACACGTGCCAGGTCGGCGGCTCTGCGGCCCGCTGTCATGTGCCGCTGCGGATGTGGACGCCCCGTGCCCGCGCCGCCCTGGCGGCCGTCCCGCTCGTGCGGGGTCGGACGTATCGGCAGCGGCGGGCGGGTCTCCGCACGCGCCGGGAGTGTCATGCTGGTCATGTAGGTCGAGTCCTTCCATCAGGGTGACCTGCGGCAAGACGAACCCCCAGGGGGCCAATCCCTGGGGGTTTGTCGCGTGAGTGCGTCCTGCGCACTCCACCGGCCACCACCCCGGAGAGCGTGGTGACCGACGGGCAGCGCAGGCTGCATCAGGCACCGAAGCGGCGTGCCTGCTCGTTCAGGTTGTGGATACGGTCGGCGATCTCACGGCGCTGCGACCGGGACAGACCCTCTTGCGTCAGCTGTCGCCGGGCGGCAGCCACCTGGTCAGCGATGCGCTGCTGCGGGGTCCGGGGATCGGTCGGCACGGGCATGAAGTCCTCCCAAGAAGTCAGGCCAACAGGGGAAAGGGCGCTACGAGCGACCACGGCCCCGGCCACCCCTCTGTGGGATGGCCAGGACCGTGATCGTTCGTCCGGAGCGGGTCAGTTGGCGCGGCGCTCGGGGTGCAGCGTCGTGAGCGGCACCGGCGGCGCACCCAGCGGCGCTTCACCGGCGGGCAGCTGCGCGCGGCGGGTGTCGGCGTCGCGGACCGCGGACTCGGTCGCCTCCCACTGTTCCTTGCGCAGCAGCCACAGGGGCCGGCCGTCGCCGGGCTCGTCGGCCGCCGGCATCTGCTTCTGCGCGGCGATCTGGCTGAGGGCCGGGGCGACCGCGACCTTGGGCTTGCGCCGCACGCTGGTCCGGCGGCGGTGCACGGTCTCCGAGTTGCCGTCCGTCAGGCGCGTCTCCCACTTCCGGACCGTGACGTCGACGAGGACCAGGCGGTTGCTGCCCAGACGGCACCGGACGGCCGCGTCCTTGCCCGCGCGGCCGGTGTCGTGCGGCACGACCTTGGGCTTCTTGGTCTGAAGGCCGGTGATCGGCACCCACGTCTCGCAGTCGGGGCAGACCAGCGACGCACAGGCGGGACGCAGGTCGTACTGGTGGGGCCGGAGGGCGGAGAGGGCCAGCGCCGGCCGGGCGTTGACGGTACGGGAGCGGGTCCGGCTGCGGCGGGGACGAGCGGTGCGCTCAAGAGTCGAAGCAGACATCTGAACTCCTCACGGACAGAACAGAGTGGCGGGGACGCGGGTCGCGATGCTCTCTCCGCCCTCCGGGCCGCACGGCACAAGGCCGACGTCCCGCAAGACAGACAGCGCACAGCGCTGCAACGTGCACACAGTTCGTCGCGGCCGTCAGGCTCCGGAGGAGTTCGATGGTGCTCTCGCGTCCTTCAGCGGGCTGAGGACTACTCCGGCCGCCCCGGAGGGCGGACGACTACTGCGGTCTTGCGGTGGTGCTCACTCGGTGCTCCCGGAGGATCACCGACGCCTTACATACATCAGGTTGCATCAGGTACCCTCAGGTGTCAAGCGGTATAGTGAGGCACCCAGAGGGAATTTGAAGGAGGCGAAGGCACATGTCAGGGCCACCCCGAGCCGACAATCGGCCGCCGTACGCGCGCATTGCGGGCCACTACCGCGACTTGATCAGCTCCGGGGAGCTCTCGCCGGGCGACCTCCTGCCCAGCATCAAGACGCTGGCTACCGAGTGGGAGGTCAGCACCGCTACTGCGGACCGGGCGATGAGGCTGCTGCGTGAAGAGAGGCTGGTGCGGGGCATCCCGGGTGTCGGCACCGAGGTGATGGCGCGTCCCATCTCGCTCTCCTCCGGGGCAGAGCGTCACGACCGCAGCAGCAAGACTCAGTCGTCGTGGGGCGTCGGAGAGAAATCCTCCGGCCACACCGCCGGCATAGTGGCGGCTCCCGAGGACGTCGCTCACGTATTGGGTATTTCGCCTGGTGACGACGTGATTCGCCGCAGCCGTGTCTACCGCGACGGTCATGGCATCGTCTCCCACTCCACGTCATGGATCCCGGCTGAATTCGTCCAGGCCGTACCGGAGCTGGCCAGAAGTGAGCGACTCAAGGGCGGCCTCTCGCTGGACCTGATCGCTCGGGCCACGGGTCGCCAGGTCGTTAAGCGCGTGGACGAGGAGGCGGCTCGCATCGCCACACCGCAGGACCTCGAGTTGCTGGAGTTGGAAGCCGGCACTGTTGCAGCGATCCTCGTGCTGACGGCACAGTTCCTGGACACCGACGGTGAGGTGCTGGAGTACGGCGTCGACCTGGGTGCACCAGGCCGCACCCGGCGCACGACAACGGAGGCACAGCCGTGACCCCGGACAGTGCCGTCGACCTGGACGACACGCTCGTCTCCTGCCTCGAAGGCCGCCTCGGTCAGCTCCTTCGAGCCGAGCGCACCGACACCCTCACGCTGGAAGGACGATTCGAGATCGCGCGCATCTCCGCCACCATGTCCGGCCGTCCGGGTCCCGCGCCTCGCGCGATCCTCATGACTGGTCTGCAGGGGGCTGGCAAAACGACGCTCGCTCGCGCCCTGGAAGAGGCCGGATTCCGGCGCCTCTGCCCTGACGAGGAGATGTTCCGCCGTTATGGCCACTACGGCAGGGACTTTCCGCGCGGGGAGTTCAGGGTCAGGGAGGCGCCCGTACTCAAGGACATCGCTCTTGAGCTTCAGGAGCTCCTGGCGGCCGGTCATGACACCGTGGTCGACCATGGTTTCTGGACCCGAGAAGAGCGGGCGCAGTGGGCCGCGACTGTGATGGAGGCTGGCGGCGAGCCCGTCCTGATCTACTTGCCTGTGCCGCACGAGGTGCGCTGGGACCGAATCCGGAAGCGCAACGAGAACTCGCTGATCGACCCGAACAGCATCGAGTTCAGCGAGAGCGACTTGCTTCGGCATGCGGGCCGTTTCGAACCGCCGACCGGCGATGAGCCGCACATCGTGTACGACGGTGACCCGAAGCACGTGCTGGCCAAGCTCCGCCGTGCACGTCCTTCCACGGATGGCGGCCCGCATTGATCTCTACCTCCTGCCCACAGCTCCCAGCACTCGATGACCATGACCGTGCTCGGGTACTTCGGCTGCGGAAAGTGACATCAGCCGGTGACATTCGGAATGTCACCGCCACTTGTCACCTCCGCGCGATCAAGGGGCCGTGCCATGCTCGGCCGCAGAAGGGCCGGCTTCCGCTCCGCGGGCATCACCCTGTCGGGGCGCAGGCTGCGCCGCTGGACCGTACGGGGAAGGGGAGCGCGATGGTTGACGAGCGTCCTGACTGGGCTCGCCGGATGGTTGACGAGCGTCCTGACTGGGCTCGCCGGATGGTGGATGAGCGTGCTGCTCGGGGCTGGTCGCAGGCCGACGCCGTGCGTGCTCTGATGGCCCGGCTCCCGGAGGACCAGGTCGTGAGCGAGCAGGACCTGCTGCGCCAGTGGAAGCGGTGGGAGGCGGGCGAGGCTCAACCGACGAAGTACAGGTCGGCGATCGCTCAGACCTTCGGTACGACCACGGGCGCCTTCTTCCCCGAGCGCAGCCGGCGCGACGGCCGTGCTGAGATTTTGCAGGTCAGCGGCATGGACACGGTCGACATCATCGCGCGGCTGCGGGCCTCGGATGTGGACGTCGCGACGCTGGACGCGTTGCGGATCACTGCGGATCGGCTGTGCTGCGAGTACGCGTACATGCCCGCCGACCAGTTGCTCCTGGAGGGCAAGGCATGGCTCGCCCGCGTCGTCGGCCTCCAGCACCAGCGGGTCAGCCTGGCGCAGCATCGCGAGATCATCGCGCTCGCTGGGAAGCTGTCGCTCTTGGTGGGTTGCGTCGAGTACGACTCCGGCCGGCCGCGCGACGCGGAGGCGACCCGGCAGGCTGCGCTGATGCTCGGTCAGGAGGCCGGGGACCTGAGCGTGCAGGGCTGGGCACACGAGATGAGGGCATGGTTCGCCCTGACGCGGGGCGACTACCGCGGCGTCATCGCGGCCGCGGAGGCCGGCATCGCCGTGGCGCCGAACGAGAGCGTGGCCGCGCAGCTGTACGCGCAAAAGGCAAAGGCGTGGGCGAGGTTGGGCGACCGGTCGCAGACCGAGGTCGCGCTCGACCAAGGCCGCCAGATCTTGGAACGGCTCCCGTATCCCGAGAACATCGAGAACCATTTCGTCGTCGACCCCGCGAAATACGACTTCTACCGCATGGACGCGCTCAGGAAGTCGGGCGAGAACCGGCTTGCGGAGCAGCTGGCCAATGAAGTCATCCGGGCGGGCACGGATTTCGACGGGACGGAGCGGTCGCCCATGCGGATCGCGGAGGCCCGCGTCACGCTTGGGGTGGTCGCTGCACGCGAGGGCGACCTGGACACCGCACTCGCCTACGGCGAACGGGCCCTGACGGGGGAACGGAAGTCGCTGCCTTCACTCGCGATGGTGGCCGCTGACCTCGGGCAAGCCCTTCAGACTCACTACGGACACGCCTCCGAAGCCCAGGAGTTCGTCACCCACCTCCGCGAACTGCGAGGCGGCCAATGAGCTTCCTTTGTGGCGGGCAGATTTCTGCGTGCATCCCGTCTGGCGGGCGCGGCATTCCGGGCACCTCGGACTCTGCGCGAATTCGTCCCGCAAATCTGTCGGGTCGTACGGCTAGGCTGTGTGCAGAAGTGATCCAAAACAACGAGAACCCCAGGGACCGCGCCTGGTCCACTGGGGCTTCTCGAACGGGGCTACGCCTCGTTGGGCGACACACCTGGTTGGGAGGTGCTCGCGGGATGAAGGCTACCCGCCCGCGCGGAACTACACGCGCAGCTACGCCGTTCCTCCATCGCGATCACACCATCCGGGCTGTGTGCGCGCAGCTTGACGCCATCCTCCGGATTCAGGGGGTTGGGATGACCTAGCGGCCATCGGCCGCGCGCGCCAAGAAGTGGACTCGCCATCCTCTTCGGCCTCGCGCGGCCCGTCTACCGCCTGGATTCGCCACCCAGAGCGGTTCGCTCAGATCTCGGTTCGCTCCCGATTCTGAGCCGCGGCTTATCAAGCCGCTGCATTCCCACCGGCCCCTAATCAGGGCCGCCATTGCAACACCCGCGGGCCCCGGCCAAGGGGCTTCGCGGTTCGTTCCGAGGCCCGGCCAAGGGCTTCGAAACATCAGTTCGAAAACCGCCAACGGAAGGAGATCCGCCTCTGGCCTTCGCCCTGTCGCCCGCTCCTCACGGAGGGGGCTCACCTGTCCCGCCACACGAGCCATCGAGCTGGCCCCTGCCAGGGGGCCCGTCTGCGTTGATCCATATGGAAGGTCGGTATCGCCATAGTGCACGAGCGTGAGTCGTCTTGTCAGGTCGACCACGACCAGGCCGCAACCCCGCCGGGGGTGATTTCTGCTGGTTGTGGTGTCCCTTCTGGCAGGATTGTGACGTACATCACACCCCTTCACTGTCACACGGATGTCGCCGGTTCGGCGGCCCGTCTGACCTGGGGGGTGTCTCTGTGAGCGCGGCCATGATGCTGCCGGAGCTCGCCGACGACGCCATGGTCGACGCTCCGGTCCTTCCCGGGCAGCGGAACGCGCTGCGGTCGGTGCCGGCCTTCGGGCAGTCGGATGACGGCGGCCTGGACGACCCGCTGCGCCTCGGTCGCGCGATGCGGCTGCGGCTGCGTGCTGCGGTCCAGGCGCTGCTGTCGGATCCGTCGATCGCCGGGCTGAAGGACGCGCCGAAGCTGGCGGCGGTGGTGCTGTACGCGAAGTCGCGGGCTCCGCAGGGCGAGAAGAACGACCTCCAGACGTCCATCTGGGGCTCGGAGCTCGGTCGGTGGATGGGTGTGAAGGAGTCGACGGTCCACCACAAGGTGCTGCCGGTGCTGCGCGGCTCGGGCGCGCTGCGCACGAGGGTGGTGACGGACGCGAAGGGGCACCCGACCGGGTTGGACTGCCTGGTCATGCCGTTGTGGAACGCCCACCACGGCGGGGGAGCGGGGCACCCGCTGGCGCTGACGAAGGCGGAGCTGGCGACGCTGCTGCGCCTGCTGGAGGCTCTGTTCGGGCACGGCTGGACGCCGGAGAACAAGGAGCCGACGCCGCCGGGGCTGCTGGCCGGCCGCCGGGGCAAGGGGGCGGCGACCGACCGGCTCGGGCTGCTACTGATGGTGCTGAACACCCGGGCGTCGGGCTGGCTGCAGCTGTGCGGCGGCTCGGTGAAGCTGAAGGAGGGGCGCGGGGCGGCGACGCTGGCGCGGCTGCTGGGCTGCTCGCCCTCGGGGGCGCGGAAGGTGCTGGCGCGGCTGACGGAGGCCGGTGTCGTGGCGCGGCAGCACAAGGCGACGGCGACGCGGATGCGCGGTCGGGGCCGGGTCATGCTGCTGCCGGTGGCTCGCGCGTACGGCCGCGCCCTGGCCCCTGTGGAGGTTGTTTCGGGGTCCGGTGCGGTGTTTTCGCAGCGTCCTGTTGGTGCATGCGGAGATCATGCTCCCGCTGGTGCTGACGGTGCCCTTGGTACGCCTGGGATCGGTGGTGCTGAGCAGGCGGCCAGGGCCGGGGATCAGGAGCGTCCCGATGGTGCAGAGCTCCACGCAAACCACGCTTCTGTGGTTACTCCCGTAGTTCCTCCGCAGCTCTCTTGTGGTTTTTCCGGCGAAGGCCGTGGGGCTGAAGGCCGTCGGCCGGAGCGCGCGTGCGTGCGCGAGGACCAGGCCGCCGACGGCGGGACGGCCGTTGCCGAGTCGGCGTCGCCGGTGGCCGAGGACGGCCCGCTGCGCGGGGAAAAGCCGGGAGAGTCCCCGGTCGAAGGGCGTGAGGGGCAGCGTGCTGCCGGGGCTGTGGCCGGTGGCCGGCCGAAGGCCGTGGGGTGGGAAAAGGCGCAGCAGCAGCGGAGGGTGGGCCTTCCGGCTGATCTTGGTCTGCGGGTGGCTCTGGGGCCGGTCGCAGGGCTGTGGGAGCGGCTGTCGGGCTGGCAGCAGGGCCAGGTGGAGGTGGCGGCGCAGGCGGAGCTGACCCGGCTGGCAGGCATGCTGGAGCGGCCGGAGATGGCGCCGCGGCTGCTGGTCGACCGGTTCACCGACCGGCTGGAGGAGACCGGTGGCGAGGCCCTGGTGGAGCGCCCGTTCCCGTGGCTGATGCGGCGTGGCCTGGTGCAGCGTCAGGCGTGCTCGGACCGCCGGTGCGATGACGGGATCCGGCTGGACACGGGGGCTGAGTGCGAGAACTGCGGCAACGTGGTGCACATCCGGCGGGCTAGGCGGGCGAAGATCGCGGCTGAGGTCGACCGGGAGCTGCCGGGCCTGAGTGAGGGCGAGCGCCGCCGGGTCCTCGAGGAGCGGCTGCGGGAGCAGGCGGCCATCGAGGCGGAGGACTTCGTGCGGCGGCGGGAGCAGGCCCGCGCGGAGCAGGCCCGACGTGAAGCGGCCCGTGCGGCTGCCCAGGAGCGGGCGGAGCGCGAGCGCCAGGCCGCGGCCGCGGCCGACGCGGTGCGCCAGGCCCTGCCGTGCGAGGACTGCGGACTTCAGCGGTCGGCCGGCCTGTGCGAGGCGTGCGGTTTTAGGCGCCGGACCGAGGCGGCGATCGTGGAGGCCGGGCTCATCGCCGCGACCTGGTCGGCCGACCTGGACGAGCCAGGCGACGTCGCCGCCGTCGCCGCCCACGTCCGGGGATCGCTGGAGGCCGACATCGAGCGGGCGCAGAGCGAGTTCCTGGAGCTCATGGAGCCGGGCGCGCTGGACGCGGACCCGGTCCTGGCGGCGTCCGCGCTCGCCTTCACCGCGCTCCAGGCCGTGGAGCAGGCCCTGCCGGAGTACCGCAGCAGCGCCCTCGGACGGCTCGGACGGACCGAGGAAGCCGAGGCGGAGGCGCGGCGGGCGTACAAGACCGAGCAGAACCGCCGCTGGTACAAGCACAACCCGCACGGTGCGGACGCCGTCGCGGCTGCGACGAAGGCTGCCGACGCGGCCCGAGAGCGCACCGCCCAGTACCTGCTGGCTGCTCGGCTGGAGCAGCTGCGCGAGCGGGCTGCGGCCCGGACCGAGGCGGCCGTGCCCGAGCCGTGGACGGACCGGTTGCCCGAGCTCGCCGCCCGACCGCTGGACGGCGAGGCGGCCGGGGCGGTGATCGCGTGAGCACCGAGCTGAGCGGGGTCGACCTCGCGCGCCAGGCCCTGGTCGCGGCCCGGGAAGCGGCACGGAAGAACGGGGCCGCCCGGAAGGAGAAGCCGAAGCGGCGCACCGGCACGGTCGTACGCCGCGACGGCCGCGAGCCGCTCGGGCTCGGCAGCGCGATCAGCATGATGATGACCGAGCGCGGCATGGTCGCCCCGGCCGCCGGCGGCAGCGTCCTCGCGCAGTTCGACGACATCCTCGCCGCGGCCGCGCCGGAGCTCGCCGGTCACGTCCAGGCGGTGGCGTTCGACGCGGATACCGGCCGCCTGGACGTCGCCCCCGACGCCCCCGCGTACGGCACGAAGCTGCGCTGGAGCGCGCCGAAGCTGGTCGCGGCCGCCAACGAGAAGGTGCAGGGCGCGAACGTCCGCACGCTGCACGTCCTGGCGCCCGCACCCATGAAGGCCGGCCCCGCCACGGCGGCCGACGACCCGGCTCCGCAGACCGTGCCCGCCGCGCCGGTGCAGCGACGGACCCCGCCGGACGGCTACCGCCGCGCCATCGAAGCGCACCGCCAGGCCGCCCGGCCGTCGAGGGTGGACCCGGCCATCGCCGAAGCGGTGGAACGGCAGACCGCGGCGATGCGGGAGCTGAGCCGCCGCGCGTTCCCCGAACCGGACGTCGTCGCGGACGATGCGCCGGCCTCGATCGAGGTGAGCCGTGCACAGCGCCGCCGCCAGGCCGCGGCCACCGAGGCCGCCGCCCTGCGCCGGGCCCGACAAGAACGTGCGGCCCGGGAGTCCGGGACGCCGACCGACGTCCCCCAGTCGGCTGCACTGCGCGACACGGCCTGAGCAGACCAGCACCCCCTGTTACTGGTGGTTGTCACGGCGTAGCGTGACGGGTACACGCCTGGTACACCGTGCGTCGCGGTGAGTGCAGAAGGGGGAGTCGTGCGGGAAGGGGCCGTGCTGGACGGGCGCTACCGGCTGATCGAGGCGATCGGTGCGGGCGGGTTCGGGCAGGTCTGGGCTGCACACGATCCCAAGATCGACCGCTTGGTGGCGGTCAAGGTGCTCACCGGGGATGCGGGCAACAGTCGGCAGGTGGCCCGGTTCGCCCGCGAGGCCGCAGTCGCCGGCGGCCTCTCCCACCCGAACATCGTCACCGTCCACGACTTCGGCTCCACGACACACAACGGACAGCCCTGCGCCTACCTGGTGATGGAGCTCCTGCCCGGCAAGCCGCTCAGCGCCGTCCTGAAAGCCGGGAGACTGCCCCTGCCCAAGGCCCTGTCCGTCGCCGCCTGCGTCGCCGACGCCCTTAAAGCCGCCCACGATGCGGACCTGACGCACCGGGACATCAAGCCCTCCAACATCATCATCAGGTCCAACGGCAAGGCGACGGTCGTCGACTTCGGCATCACCAAGGGCAACGACGAACGGCACGACGTCACCACCACCGGTGTCCTGATCGGCACACCGGCCTACATGGCACCCGAAGCACTCGCCGGAACCTTCGACCACCGCTCCGACCTGTACTCGCTCGGCTGCGTGCTCTACGAGATGGTCACCGGCCGCCGGCCCTTCACCGGCACCTCCTGGCACCTGGTCAACCAGCACATCAAGGAGCAGCCCGCCCCGCTGCGCACCCTGCGCCCGGACGCGCCCGTGGAACTCGAACGGCTCGTCGACCGACTCCTGGCCAAGGACCCGGCTCAGCGGCCAGCCTCCGCCGGGAAGGTCCGGGACGTCCTCAAGGAGATCAACGACCGACACTTCGGAGCCGCCGCGCCCAGCCGCGGCAAGGACATCGCCACCGAGGTGCTCGTCACCCGGGCTGAAGCCACAGACGGCGCGATCATCCCCCTGCGGATCACCGCCCACAACACCTGCCCCGCCTGCGCCACCAGGACAGACGAGAAGGCGGCACAGTCCTGCACCACCTGCAAGGGAGAGGGCCGGATCGTGCGCGAGCAGCACACCTACAAGGTCCGCATCCCCGCCGGCCTCAAGGACGGCCAGGAGGTCCGCATCCGCAAGCTCGGCGGCCCCGGCAAGAACGGCGGCGCGCCCGGAGACATGTACGTCACCGTGCACGTCGTCGACTGATCAGCCGTCGGACTCCGGCGTGCGAAGCTCCCGTGCTCCGGCACCGGGCGCTGCCGTGCTGGACGGGGCGGCCTGGTCGTCGACGGCCCAGAGTGCGCGGGCGAGGAAGTACAGGGCGACCATCCCGGCGTAGATGAAGGCGCTCCAACCCACGATCAGCACGAAGACGTTCGCGTCGCCGCGCGCGGAGCTGTAGGCGACGCCCTGCCCGGTGGTGAACAGCCACGGGAACCAGGCGGAGCGGACGAAGCCCGGGTCGGCGTAGCGGCCTCCGCCCCGGCGCCACGCCATCAGCGGGACCGAGGCGAAGCCGACGCAGGCCAGGCAGTACATGAAGGCGAAGAAGTCGTTGGCGATGAACTGGTGGCCGTTGGTGATCCCGAGGTAGGCGACCCCGGGCAGGAAGAGCGCGGCCGCCACCCCGAAGCCCAGCACCTCGCCACGGTCTCGAACCTTCGCCACGCTCTCCCCGACAGCACCCAGCCGCGCCTGTCCCGACCGCGTCTGCGCCTCGCTCTGATCCGCCATGGTCGCCACCGTAGCGAGCCCGCCCGGCCGACGGGGTGATCTCTCGGCAACTTGGTCCGCCATCTATGAGCCTCACACCGCGTTTCCCCAGGTGAGGGCGTCGCACGCGGAGCCTGTCAGCTGTGAGCCAGGGCCTGCGCCGGTCGTCCACCCCGGGCCACAAAGTCACTCCGACAGGGTTAAAGAAATGAGTTAAAAGCTAGGGTAAATGCTGCTAGGGTGGGGGCACGAGAGGAGATCCACGCATGGCATCCGAGGAAGAGCTGTTCGCGAACATCGACGCACTGCTGGCGGAGGAGCCGCAGCTCCCGCCCCCGGCAGAACGCGCCCGACTGCGCGAGGCCGCCGGCATCACCCAGGCCCGCCTCGCGGCCGCGCTGAAGACCACCACGCAGACGGTCAAGAACTACGAGAACGGCCGCTCCGAGCCGAAGTCGCCGCGCCTGGAGGCGTACCAGCGGCTGCTGAAGGGGTGGGCAGCGAAGTACCCCGCCCACGGCACCCCCGCCGCGCCTGTCGCCACCGTGGCTCCGGCCACCGCGCCGCAGCCGGTGACGCCGGAGACGTTCACGGGCCCGGCTGCGCCCGAGGCGAAGGCCGCCCCGCCGGTGGAGGCTCCCGCCGCGCCGGCCGCTCCGGAGCGCCCCGCCCGTCCGGCGACGTCGCGGCGCCCGGCAGCGAAGAAGGCGACGAAGCCCGCTGTCGACCCGCGCTTCCCGCACGGCCCGCTCGCCGTGCTGGACGGCGACGGCTCCGCGTACGGCGTCGACGGGATCGTGCTGGACTGCCCGGCGACCACGATCCCGGAGCTGGTGGAGTGGACGCTGCGCGAGTCCGGCCTCGGTGCGCCGAAGCTCAACCGCTACGGCAAGGACTCCGACCCGCTGATCGTGCTCACCGCCGCGGCCGCCGTGAAGCTCGGGCTGCCCGAGCGCCTGGAGGGCCACGAGCAGCGCCGCTCCCTGCGCCTGCCGGAGGACCACCCGGTCGTCAAGCAGGTAGCGAAGGCCAAGTGGCAGCTCACGCAGCGCGGGTTCGGCCCGTGGGCGCGGATCTACCGAAAGGCGCAGGGGCGCGAGCGGCAGTGCGTGCAGCTGGCGATCCTGTCGTGGGACGCCCTCGATGAGCGGTCCTGGCCCGGCGTCTCGGAGATGGAGCCGGCCGACATCGCCCGCGTCCTCGGTGTGTACGCCACCCGGGTCATCACCCCCCGCGGGTCGACGGCGGTCTCCGGGCTGGAGTTGATGACGGCGCTGCGCCCGCCGACGAAGCCGGAGCGCGATGAGGAGACCGGCAACTGGGTGTCGGCCTACAACCCTGGCTCGCTGGGGACGGAGCCGATGGACCCGGCGCCACCGGAGGCCACCCCGGAGCACCCGGTCGTCGTTCAGTCCGGCTGGACGGGCGGGTTCCTCAATGAGGAGGCGTACCAGTGGGTGCGGTCGGTGGACTCGCTCAGCGATGAGGAGTGCATGATGCCCTTCGCGGTCGGCCTGGACCTCAACACCGCGTTCCTCGCCGCCGCGGCCCGCCTGGTCGTCGGCCTCAGTGCTCCGGACCACTTCCACGCCCCGAAGTTCAACCCGAAGATCCCCGGGAGCTGGCTGGTCGACCTGAGCCACATCGAGCTGGACCCGCGCCTGCCCTCGCCGTTCACGCCGGACGGCTCCCGGCCGACGGGCCCGGCCTGGTACCAGACGCACACCGTCGCCTATGCCCAGGAGCTCGGCTACGACGTCCACCCGATCGAGGCGTACCTGCGCCGCGAGACCGGCGCGTACCTGGATCCGTGGCACGACCGGCTCAAGAACGCGTACGTCGACACCCTCGCCGACCTCGGCGTCACCAAGGACCTGGACGACCGCGCCTTCCTCGCCGCGATGGAGCAGCACAAGCAGGTCGACCCGGCCCTGGCCGCCGTCCTGTCGGCCATCAAGGCCACGGTGAAGGGCGGCGTCGGCAAGCTGCGCGAGCGCCCGCAGGGCAAGCACTACAAGGAGGGCGAGCGGTGGCCGGCCCTGGAGCGGCCGACCTGGCGCCCCGACATCCGGGCCGCCGTCATCAGCAAGGCCCGGGTCAACATGCACCGCAAGCTCAACAACATGGCGAAGATGACCGGGCTGTTCCCGCTCGCCGTGCTCTCCGACTGCGTCGTCTACCCCTCGCCGGGCGCGAGCCCGCTGGACTTCCTCCCCTACGCGGCCTCGGGCAAGCCGCAGCCGGGCGGCTTCCGCCTCGGGCCGACGCCGGGCCTGGCGAAGCTGGAGGGTGTCCAGCCGATGCTGTGGGCGGTGGAGCTGATGGAGAAGGGCCTCAACCCGGCCCGCCACATCAAGGGTGGCGACGCCGTCCTGGACGAGGGCGAGTAGAGGCGTGGTCACCGACACCAGCGGCGCACGGTCCCTCGAGGCCGACGCGGAGCGGGAACGGACGCTGGACCGCCTGGAAGCGCGCATGGAGGCCCTGCAGTTGTCCATGCGCGCCCGCCGGGCCTCGCCGCGGTTCGAGCTGTGGCGGCATGACCTGCGCGAGACGCGCGAGACCTGGTTCCGGCTGGTCGACCCCGACGGCCAGGACCCCACCCCCGAAGGGAGCTAAAGCCGTGGCCGGAGAGATCGAGGACGCCATCGAGCGGGCCGACCGGGAGGCGTTCACCAAGGAGCCGCCCAAGACCCTCAAGGGGCAGATCGGGTTCCTGATCAAGCAGTTCGGCAGCGCGAAGGCCGTCGCGGCGGAGCTCGGAGTCACCGCCGACTCCGTCAACCGCTACCGGCGTGGCGCCCGCAAGCACGCCCGCGCCGACGTCGCCGCGAAGATCGACGACGCCGTACGGAAGCGGTGGCAGCCGCTGGTGCGCAAGCGCCGGCAGAAGCAGGCGGCCACCAGCACCGGGATCACCGTGGAGACGCGGGCCCGGTTCGGCTACACCGCGCCGGTTGGCACGACCGACGACGGACGGTTCCGGCGACTCACCGTGCACCTTCCCCCGGAATACGCCCGCCGCCTCTTCGACGCCCGCGACGCAGGGGCCAGCGACCAGCAGATGCGCGGAATCATCGCCGAAGGGTTCAAGGAGGTCTATTTCCAGGACGGCGGAGGTCGCGCTATGGGACTGTCGGACGTGGCAATCAACGACATTGATTACCTCGATCTGGATTACTGACTAGGAGCGAAAAGCGTGACCACCGAAATTCCGCCTATCGACCGCGCCAAGAGCCCACTGACCGCCGTGGACGAAGAGGCCGTGCGCCTGGCCGACGTCCTGGAGGACCACCCGGGCATCAGCGGCGTCACCGACTCCGGCGTTCAGGGCGACATCGTCTTCACCGCGGCCGGGCGCTCCTGGGTGCTCGACTTCCAGGACGGCCCCGACGGCGAGGTGTTCCAGGCCCCGGCCGGCGCCCCGGCCCCGGCCGACGGCCCCGCCGCCGACGTGCTGCGCGACGTCGTCGTCCCCGCGCTCCTGGCCCACCCCGCCTACCGGGCCGCCACCGCCGACGGCGACACCCTCACGGTCCACCTGGACACCGGCCGCCACTACACCCTGGCCCTCAGCCCCGCCGCCTGATCTGGTCGGCACACCACAGGGCGGGCCCCGGCATCGCAACTGCCAGGGCCCGCCCTCGTGCCGCACCTCACCCCCCAGGAGGGATCTGCCCATGACCGCATCCACGGCGATCCGGCGCGCGTACCGTGAGGTGACGACCCGCCGGGAGGACCAGATGAGCGCGCAGCCCGACCACGCACCCGTCACGCCGTACGCCCCCGCGCCCGGGGCGCCGGCCGAACTCCTCGCCCAGCTGCGCGCCGACCGGCGCGCGGACACCTGGGTGCCGGCCTTCGAGCGGGAGTGGGCTGCCGCCCTCGAGGAATCGCGGCGCACGTTCTCCCTCGCGCCGCTGTACGAGGTCCTCCAGGAGTGGCAGGGCCGCCTCGCCTCCGCCTCGGCCGTCGACGCGTTCGTCGCCTCCGGCTACGACGACAGCGACTTCATCGACATGGCAGAACTCCGCGGGCGGCGCCAGTGACCGAGCAGCCGTACGCGGTCCGCTTCTCCGCCCCGGCCGCGAAGGTCCTCGACACCCTGCCCGAACACGTCGAAGACATGGTGTGGGACGTCCTGGACGCCGCTTCGGCCGATCCGTGGGGCTTCCGGCAGTGGAACACCGACGACCCCGAGGGCGAGGACGTCCGGCACGCCTCCGTTGGCCAGCTCTCCCTCACCTACTGGGTGAACCGCCCCCTGCGCCGCCTGTCCGTCCTCACCATCACCTGGCTCGGATAGCCACCGGTGGCAACGACCTGACCCCGGCATCGCAACTGCCGGGGTCAGGTCGTCTCGCATCGTAGCCATCTGCGTCCTGCATGGCCTACCACTGCCGTTCCGCCCCTCTACGCCCAAGGCGAGGCGGTGATCTGCATGTTGTTCCTGCCGAGCTGCCATCGGCCGGGTGCTGCCTGATGGAAGGCGGGGAAGCGGTGCATGAGCCACCCCAGTCCGTCCATCTGCCGGCGGTGCGGTTCCTGAACCGCGGCGGGGAGCGCGGCGAGGATGTCGGTCCGGGTCATTGGCTCGGGCGCGCGGGCGAGCAGGCGAGCGACCTGCGAGAGCACGTCGTCCCCAGCGGTGCCGCGCTGCGCCTGAGCCCAGTCGCGCCCGTGCACCTCGTGCTGGACGAACGGCTCGCCCAGGATCTTGAAGGCCTCCGTGCCGAACCGGGCGAACTTCGCGCGAGTGTCGCTGGAGAACCGGCTGCGGTTGAGGTACGCATAGGAGCCGGCGGCGGCAACCGCCACGGTGGCGGCCACCGGGTGGGCTCGGGCCAGCCGCACGGCTCCGGCCAGACCGTATCCGGCTCCCACGATCGTGCTGGTGCTGCCCTGCATGCCCGCCTCCGCCTTGCCGATCCTCCCCAGCACAGCCCGAATCGCTTCCCAGTTCGGGACGGCGACGCCCTGGCGGATCAGGTCACGGTCGGCGGCCAGCAGGACGACGGGGGCGAGTACGCCGGCGAGCTGGAGGATGCCGACGTCGCTCAGGTCCTCGTGGGCGAGCTTGTGGGCGGCCGCCGTCATGGGCAGCCCGTCCACACAGACGACGTGCAGCAGCGGCACGTACTGCTGCCACCACAGCCGCTCCGCCCGGGCGAGATCGAAGGCGCCGCCCTCGCGCTTGCGGTCGGCCAGCACACGGGGGACTTCCGCCCACACGTAGTGAGGGATGAACCCGCGCAGCGTCCCGTGCCGCATCCCGGCGAGGATCGACGACGGCTGGCCCCGCTTCAGCGCCGCAGTGACGTCCGATGTGAGCACCGAGGTGTCGAAGACTCCGAGCCGGAAGCCGCCACCGGTCAACGGCACGGGATAGGCGCTGCTGTACATGACGGGAGCGTAGGCCTCCAACAGGTCCTTGGTGCACGGGTTCTCCCCGACGGCAGGACTTTCAGGGCGAGGGATGTCAATGGGGTGGTCCATCATCGGTGGATGCCGCAGAAGGAGCTCCTCCCGCCGACCTACCGAGGGCGAAGGTGCTCGCCGCACTGCCCGAGCACGCGGAGCAGATGGCCTGGGGCGTCCTGGGCGCCGCGGCTGGTGAGACGGCCGGCTGCGTCCAGCGACGCCTGCAAAGGCTGACGCACCAAATGTCGTGAGGACGACCCGATTGTCAGACCCCTCTGGCAGGCTTACTGACACGTCGTAACGGCGCTGTTACGAGAGGGGTTTCGCGTTGCCCGAAGACTTCCGTGACTCACGTCGGTCATTCAACTCGAGCGAGCGAGTGGCGCTCTTTCTCGCCTCTGGGGGCAAGTGCGGAGCCTGTGGCTCCCCCCTGTTGCCCGGATGGCACGCCGACCACAAACAGGCGTGGACGCATGGCGGCCCTACCGACGTAGTCAACGGCCAGGCGCTGTGCCCGGCATGCAACCTGAGCAAGGGAGACCGATCCATGGGTTGGACTGGGCCGAGCCTGCGTGGCTGGCAGCGCGAAGCATTGGATGCCTACCTCGGCTCCAACTCGGGCGACTTCTTGACCGTCGCAACGCCCGGCGCCGGCAAGACGACCTTCGCACTCCGTGTGGCCCACGAGCTGCTGACTGCCGGCGTCGTCACGCGCGTGATCGTCGTCGTTCCCACCGAGCATCTCAAGGTCCAGTGGGCTGACAACGCACACAACTGCGGCATCGCCCTCGATCCCTCCACGAAGAACGCGGACGGACTCGAGAACCCCTCCGACTACAAGGGCGCTGTCCTGACCTATGCGCAGGTCGCCTCGACTCCGGATCTCCACCGCCTGGGCTGCGGCCAACGGCCGACCTTGGTCATCCTCGACGAGATTCACCACGCCGGTGATGAGAAGGCATGGGGCGCCGCGGTGCAGACAGCCTTCGGCCCTGCGCGCCGACGACTGGCGATGTCAGGCACACCGTTCCGCTCAGACAACAACCCCATCCCGTTCGTGCAGTACGGCGAAGACGGAAAGTCCCAGGCCGACTACTCCTACGGGTACGGCCGGGCGATCCGCGACGGCGTCTGCCGCCAGGTCGACTTCCACTTCTACGACGGCGAGATGAAGTGGCAGGGCTCGGACCACGTCACGTCCAGCGCGAACCTGTCGGCGGAGCTTCAACGAAGCGATGCGTCGGCCGCCCTTGAGACTGCTCTGGACCCCGGCACCGGCTGGATGCGCAAGCTGCTCGGGCACGCCGACAACGCCCTCCGGCAACTGCGCACCGAAGTCCCCAACGCTGGGGGTCTGGTCATCGCCTATCGAGGCTCGCAGGCACGGGCGTACGCGCAAATGCTCTTTGAGATCACCGGTGAAAGGCCCACCGTCGTCCTCAGCGAGGACGGCCCTGAAGCGAACGCCGGCATCGAAGCCTTCGCCCAGAGCACCGCTCGCTGGCTGGTGGCAGTGCGCATGGTCTCCGAAGGCGTCGACGTACCGCGTCTCGCCGTGGGCGTCTACGCAACCCAGACCAAGACCGAAATGTTCTTCCGCCAGGCCGTAGGCCGGTTCGTGCGCCGAAAGAAGGACGAAGAGCACCCCGCCCTCATCTTCGCCCCGGCGATCGCTCCCCTGCGGGTCCTGGCGGCCCAGGTGGAGAAGGAGATCCAACACGAACTCAAGCTCGAAGAGGAGGAGTTCGAGAAAGAACAGGGAGAGGAGTCCAACGGGCAACAGACCTTCGAGCTGTTCGCCAGGATCCCGATCGCCGCATCCGAGCCGACGTTCGACCGGGCCATCCATGGCGGCGAGGAGTACACACCCGAGGAACACGAGTACGCCCAGCGCATGCTGCAGCAGTACTCCTTCCCCTCCAGCGCCTTGCCCTCCCTGCGCCAGATGGTCAGGGAACAGCTCGGAGTCCCACAAGCACGCGTCACCATTGAGACCTCGGCACCCGCAAAGGACGCCAACGCAGGTACCCCCGCGTTCCGGCTCCGCAAGCTCAAGCGGGACGAAGTGAGCCGCCTCGCACGCCGGGTCAGCATCGTGGGGAAACTTGAGCATGCGGTTGTACAAGGCAAGATCAATGAGGCGATGGGCGTCCGCAAGCGCGCGGATGCCAGTATCAAGCAGCTCGAGACCGGTGCCGCCTTCGCTCACCGGTGGCTGAAGGAGATCACGTGACCGATTCCAGCCCGCTCCGGGCCCGCGGAAGCCTCATCGACGCGCTCTCGTCGACTGTGGACCGGGGCGGGCACGGCCTGAAGCACACCCCGCCCCTTCTGAGTCGTGTGCTGGAAGAAGGGGCCTGGCAGGAGTTCGAGACCGTCCGCGGTGAAGTCGTGCAGCACACGGACTTCGTCGACTTCGTGACGACTCCGCCTCTCAAAGGACTGGGCGCGACAGTCGACCTGGTACGGCGGATGGTCGCTGATGACCCAGCCGCCCTCGACCTGCTCGACCGCGCCCTAGGAGGCGAGAAAACCTCTCGCGATCCCGACCCCCACAACAGTGAAGCAACGCCTCCCAGCACCAAGCAGGCAGCTGCACTACGGCGCCTACAGAAGGACGCGCCAGAACTCCATGCCCGGGTCCTGGCTGGAGAGCTGAGCGCGCACGCAGCCATGGTCCAGGGAGGCTTCCGGGCTCGCACGATCAGCGTGCCGGTGTCCAAGCCAGAGTCAGCAGCGCGCGCACTCAGAAAGAATCTCAAACCGGAGGAACTCGCACATCTCATCAAGCTGCTCAGCGAAGAGGAACCAGCAGAATGACTCTGTCGCTCTGCTACGCCCCGACCCCGGCATTGCAGTTGCCGGGTCGGGGCGTTTCGCATCGTCGACGGCCGTCCAGCGGTAGTCACCCGGGCGGCAACCGGTAGTCACCAGCTGCCGCGGGGCCGTTCGGCACCGAGCTGGACCTCGCGCCGGCACTCCGGGCAGTCCGGCAGGCCCTCCACCCGGCGCGGCCTGTCGCCCTTCACCCAGTAGAACCCGCACAGCGCCGTGTTCGAGTAGAGGTCCACCTGATCGTCCTCGGTGGCGTGCGAGCCGTGGCCCGGCACCATCCAGGTGAACGTCGCCTCCCCGTCGTACGGCGCGCCCTCCGGCCAGTCGTACACCGGCTCGGTCGTGGTGCAGCGCATCCGCAGATCAGGTCCCGTCCAGCGCTTGCCGTACCGGATCTGCGAGCTGGCATCGACGGCGTCCGCGAGGCGCTCGAAGGACAGGTCGTAGTCCCTCATGTGATCCCACGAGCCCGGCTTCTGCTCGCGCATCAGCGAGCGGAACATCAACAGCAGCCGCGCCAGGTCTTGCTGATCGATCCGGACCGTGTGCGTCTCCGGGTCGTAGCCGTACGTCGGGTCGTGAGCGGGCTTCTTCGGCATCGGTCCTCGTTCGCGTTGCTACGGCGGCCAGCCCACCGCAGGGCCTGCGGTGCGGCCGGATGCCCAACGACCCGGGCCCGCCGGAGCCACGCTGACCTCCGCCGTCCGTGCACCGGCCGAACCGCTGCGGGCCTCGCGTCTCAGGCTTGCGGCGGCGTTGCGCCGGGCAGCTCCCCGGAGAAGGCCCACCACTGCTCGATGGTCCACACGGCGACGCTGGAGCGGTCGGTGGACATCCGCAGCCACACCTCCTCGCCGCCGGGCATGAGCGCCACCTCCAGGTGCGCCTCGTCCCACGTGCCCACCGGGTACATCCACTCGATGCCGTCGGGCCACGTCCGCATCGCCACCGTGCGCACGCTCAGCGCCGCGGCGAAGGCGTCCAGCGCCGCCTTGGGTATCCGCACCTCCGCCGGCTCCCGCTCGATCCCCGCCACCCGGCCCCCCTCGCCTCATGCGGCGGACCCGCGCCCGCCGTCGCGGATCAGCGTGACAGACCCGCGCCCCGCACGGTGTCACGCTGTGAGGCTGGCAGGCTCACAGGCCGTTTCCCCAGGTAGACGAGGTGAACTGTGAGCCTGTGAGGCTGTGAGACGGAGCTCGCGCCGGTGCTCCCGCACGCCCTGGTGCAGCCCGCCGCCGCGGCCGCGCTCGACTACGGCCTGTCCCAGCGCGCCCTGATCGCCGTCTCCAGCCGTGCGGACGTCGTCGCGGAGCTGATCACCCGCCGCCTCGCCACGCTCGCCCACAGCGGCCTCCAGGCCCTCGACACCGTCACGGTGCACGCCGTGGTCCGCCAGGCCGTCCGCGACGTCCGCACCGCACCGCCACCGCCGCCCGCCGATCCGCCGGCGGATCCGGCCGTCGCCGCGCTGCGCGCCGTCGTCGACGACCTCGCCGCCAGCACCCACGCGATCGGCGAGCTGATGCTCGAAGTCGCCCCGGCCTACCTCTCCGACATCGAGGCCGCCGACGTCCTGGCGCTGCTGTGTGAGCAGATCGGCGAGCCCCTCGAACACGAGCTCGCTGCGCGCCGCTACGCGATGTCCGGCGACCGCCGCGCCCTGCACGGCACCGTGCTGTAGCCGCTGCTCCTGGTGCTGCTGCCCAGTTGCTGCTCGTGCTCCTGGTGGTCGTCGGATGCAGCAGGGCAGTGTCCGAGGTGCAGCGCAGCATTTGCATGGGCCAGGCGGCACACAGGTGCTGTACGGGTAGCAGCGCGCCCCGGCCCATGCAGCGCGACCAGCGCTGCACGCGCTGCTCATGCCGTGCTGCACCCGGCCGTCAGCTCCTGCTCCGCGGACTCCAGTACGACGGTGGGCCCGCCCCAGTGCTGCATAAGATCGCAGATCTGCGATGTTCCGGGCGGGATCTATGCACGGCTGCTGCATACAGCGCCGGGGTGCGCGCCGCTCGGAACAGACGAATGTGCCCCCGACGCACATTCCTGTGCGCCAGGGGCACATTTCGCGGTCGGATATCACCCGGGGGTGATGACGGGCGGCGTCACCCGGCGGCGCGGACGGCCCGGAGCGGTTGGCTCTGGCGCCTGGGCGGCGCGGTCTCGTACAGCGGAGCGGTGATCTCGGGCAGCTCGCCGGCCTCGATGCGCTCGGACGCGTCCTCGATCGCTTCCTCCAGCTCCTCCTGGGAGGCGTAGGAGGCGACGTAGGGGTGGAGGTAGTAGGTCCGGTACTTGCGGTCCTTGGGGCGTAGTACGAGGTTCCGGCTCTCCAGCAGCGCCATCGCGGTGTTCGCGGAGTTCCGGGACAGGCCCACGCGGGCCCCCAGCTCGGCCTGGGAGGCGTTCACCTCGCCCCCGGGCTCCTGGCGCTCGATGAGGGCGCTCAGCAGCTCCATGGCGGCCTTGGTGAGGTCCAGCCGGTACAGCATTCCGAAACCGGCGCTGGCCTGGATCAGCATGCCTGCCCCTCCTCGTCGACAACTCCATCTTCCCCGTCTTCGGCACCGAGCTCCAGCTGCACGCTGCGCGGCGGCCGCGGGGCATTGAGGGCGGGAAAGACGTCCTCGGGCAGCTTCCCGGTCTTCGGGTCGCGCAGCGCGTCCAAGATCTCGCGCTGAACGTCGCCATTGCCCTCGAACCCGAGCATCGGGTTCACGAAGATCAGCCCGTTGTCGACGCGCTGGATCATGTGCCACTGCTCCAGCCGGCCGATGGCCCGGGTGACGTTCGACCGCTCCACGCCCAGCTTGTCGGCGATCTTCTTGTGCGTGGCGCGCAGCCACCCCTCGCGCTGCCGGCCGATGCACCACAGGAGGACCGCGGACTGGATCGGCGACATGCCGTGCTGCGCAATGAGCACCGCCAGGACGTCCGCGAGGAAGTCGTTGGAGACCACGCTGTATCCGGACCGGCCGTACATGTCGTGGGGCGCGCGGTACGTGTACCGGACACTGACGTCCATCTGCTGCACGGCCCGCTTTCGGGTCGGCGGCTTGATGTCCTTGCCCAGCCTGGAGGACAGGGTCTCGCGGAAGGCGCTGTCACCACCGGGCGGAACGGCAGCGATGCGGCCCTTGCCGCGGCCGGCGGCAGGGCGCTTGGGCTGGGGAGGCATCGACGGGGGTCCTGTCCTCGATCTTGTGGGGTACGCGCCGGACACTAGCAGTTGTTCAAGCTCAGTTGGCAGATTTGTACACGCTGGCGTGGCGCTTTGGTGTCGACGCCGACACAACGGATTCGGGCCGTGTTCCCTGGAAACCCGGCCCCACCAGCAACGTTCCACACTTGTACAAGCTGGGTTGGCAAATACGGGTGTCGCTGTGGCACCACGGACACATTTCCGCAGGTCAATGTGTTGCGGCTGACACATCCCCTTCCGGAAAAGCCCAGGTCAGGGCACGTTTCCGCGAGGCCCCCTCTTTTCCCTAAGACGCACGCGCGCGCGAGCCCGCACCAGGGCCTCGGGTCGTCCCGGCACCCCCCCACCGACGGCACCAACAGGCGGGGCACTCGGGTGCGCGCGCTCCGGGCCCCGGCCCGCGGCCGACACCCGGCACGCGCCGGCCTGCAGCTCCTGCGCACGCAGCCCTCCGTGGCTGAGGCAGCTTCGCGTGCAGCCCGGCGGCTCCCGTGCGGGTCGTGGAGGGCACCATCGGCTCTGAGTCTCGGGTGGTGCCGACCGTGACGCTCAACAGCATGGGAGCGTGGCTCCGGCCGGTGAGCGGTTTCGCTGAATGGCCTCGGGGGCCATTCAGCTCCGGTACCTCCGCACGTCGAATTTCGGCAGTCCCATATCGAGCTTCCGTTCTGTGGCTGGGCTATTCAAGGCCGCGCGATTCTGAATTCATCTGGTGAATATGAGTCAGGGTCAAGGGTGGTGCTCTCAGGACCCAAACGCTACACAGTCAAGGACCATGATGCATCACGCTGTCGATGCATTCGCTCGCTCGGGTGATGCGTCGACGAATTCCGCCCTGTCGTCGCGGGTTCGCGTGTATGCTGGCGGGGTATTGGTGAACGCAAGCGGCCGTTTTCGAGGATGGGGGAGGGGTTCGGGTGGAGTGCAGCGGAGCCCCGTCACTGCGGTAGGGCTGGCACCCCGTCAAGCCGACGGTCCGTCACTCTCGTTGCTGGGGTAGTAGCTGGGATTCCCAAGCCCTACACAGGTCCGCGCGTGATGCACC
>NZ_JBNCNM010000035.1:0-62729 GCF_049846985.1 Streptomyces sp. DT190
GCTCGGCCATGCGGACACCGCCGAAGTGATGGTCGACGGTCATGGTCAGGAACTCTTTGTCGCTGAACTCGCTGTCGTCGCCTGCGACAGCGGCTGGCGCTGCCGCAAGGGCGAGGCCGGCGGCCATCAGCGCGGCCGCACCCACACGGCTCACGGATATTGTCCGGCGGTTCATGCAAACTCCGATCAATCGGTCGGTGGCAAAGTGCCGAAGGCTGTCTTCCTCGCGGCCAGTGGGTAACCGGCACTAGGCGCCCAAGATCCCTCCGGCGCTCACCGGAGGGTGGGGACTGATCGACCCGGCGCTGGGAGCCGTGGGGCACCGCCATGTCACGCGCTCGCGTGACCGTGCGGCAGTAGAGACCCCTCGTCCGCTTCGCGCCCATTCCGGTACGCCCGCACGACCTGCCCGTGCCAACCGGGTCTACGACCCGCCTCGGTCGCCGGCTCACTGGGGTGATGCGCGTGTATCAGTCCGTGTGCGGGGGATCGTCTACGACGCACCGCGCGGGCTCGCGCAGGCCGCCGGGACGATGGAACGCGCCGGCGTGAGCGACCGGTTCTCAGCGGTGACCGGGGACTTCTTCGCCTCGGTGCCGGAAGGCGGCGACCTGTACCTGCTCAAGAGCGTGATTCACGACTGGAACGATGACCAGGGCGCCGTCATCCTCGGGGGCTGCCGGGAGGACCTTCCCGGAGAACGGTCGGGTGCTGATGCTCGAACCCGTGCTGCCGTCAAAGGTGGAGGTGGAATCGGGGGAGGCTGGTACCTCAGCGACCTCAATGTGCTGGTGAAACTGGGTGGGCGGGAACGTACCCGCGAGGATTTCACCGCGTTGTGCGAGCGGGCTGGTTTCATGGAACCGTCCATCACCCCGCTGTCTGCCCTCAACCGCTTTTCCCTCGTCGAAGCGACACCGCGACGGAGCAGCGCAGACCGCTGACTGCGGTGGCGACCGGGGATAGAAGCCCAGCGGATACATTTGGCAGGGCTGCACAGCCGAGAGGGCTGTGCCGGCCCTCTCGGCGAGGACGACGTTCCGGCGGCCGGTGCGCGAGCCCAGCGTGGTCCGGTCTCCGGCAGAATCGACGCGGTTCTATGGCTCGCGCTCCGGCGCATATGTCACTTCGTGCCGAGGGCCTTCTGCAACGCGGTGAGGTTGGCTTCCATGACCTCGACGTAGTCATCGCCACGGGACTGCTCGGTGATTCCCTCTAGATGTGCTGTCCGGGCAGGTTGGTGACGCGGCTGGCTGGGGTGTGGCCGCCGATTCCGGTGTGGGGTCGGTGGTGGTTGTACCAGTCCAGCCAGTCGGGAAACGCTGCCTGTCGTTCGGCGTCTGAGGTGTAGGGCCGGTGTCCTCGGCGAGCGTCTTCGCGGTCTCGTCACTGGCAAGGGTCTCGAAGAAGACCGTGGTGACCTTGTCCCGCTCGGCGATCTCCTGGAGCTCCTTGATCCGAGCGGGGCTGGGCTCGGACTCCGGGTCCAGCCCGGCGATGCCCTGCTGTTCCAGGCCGTACCGTTGGGCGAGGTAGCCGAACGCGGTGTGCGAGGTGATGAAGACCTCGCTCGCGGAGTTCTTCAGGCCGTCGGTGAACTTGGTGTTGAGATCGTCGAGCTTGTTGACCAGCGCGTCGGCGTTCTTCCTGTAGTCGGCGGCGTTGTCTGGGTCGGCCGTCTCCAGGGCCGTGCCGACGCCCTTGGCGACCTCGGCGTACTTCACCGGGTCCAGCCAGACGTGCGGGTCGAGTGACGCTCCCGTGCCGCCCTCCTCCTCTTCCCCGGTGTTCGCCGTGCCGAGGGCTTCCAGGGTGGTGAGGGTCGTGGCATCAACGGCGCGCTTCACACCGGACTGGGCGACGGCCTCGTCGACGGCGGGCTGGAGGTCCTTGAGGTAAAGGGCGAGGTCGGCCTCGCCGAGTTGGGTGGTCTGCTGGGGGTGAGTTCCAGGTCGTGGGGCTCGACGCCGGGCCTGGTGAGAGTGGTGACGGAGACCTGGTCGCCTCCGATCTCCTCGGCCAGGTACTGCATGGGGTAGAACGACGCCACCACGTTGACCTTGCCGCCATCCTCGCGGCCGGCGGCGGCAGTGTCGGAGGTGCTGCAGGCGGACAGGCCGACGAGGGCGAGCGCTGTGACTCCGGTGACGGCAGCGGTGGGTATGGGGAGGAGTCGTACGGTCATGGCACCCAACACTCAAGGGAAATGGAAACCATTGTCAATGAGTTCGCCGCTGTGACGCCGCAGCCTGTAGGAACCTACTAAACTTTTTCGTAGTCGGGCTCCTCCTTCCCGCGGGAGTCCGCGAGCCTGCGACAGGAAGCGGAGTTCTCGGTGTCGCGCGGCGGTAGTTTCCGAAGGCCGGTGGCGCTCATCGGGGCGGGGGCACGCGTCCGTCACATGGCCCCCTCCGCAGTGGTGAGTCGGCGGTCGTCCGGGGGAGCCGCCGTGACGGCCACGAAGTCGATGTCGCCGGCCCGGGACAGAAGTCGCGCAGAGCCACGGAGACCACGAGGTAGAGGCCTTGGACCAGCCCCGGGATCGCCGTGTCAACGGCGTACGCGTAGGTCTGGACGACCGCGTCGACGGAAGGATCCAGAGTCATAGGAGCCGAGGGTCGCGCCCCAGCCGTCGTCGGCGTCAGTGCGCATTCCCCGTCCCGTGCGGAGTCGATCACTCCTCTTCTGCGATGCGGGGCCTGAGCGCCCACTTCTCCTCGATACGGCCGTAACGCCAGATCAGCAAAGCGGTGGCCCAGGTGACGACGAAGAGGAGGACGACGGCGTACCCGACGCTGTTGAGGTCGATGCGGCCGACCCACTCCCAGAACGCGCCGTGCAGAGAAAGCTTCTCCGCGGCGATCGAGAGCAGCTCGACCGTGCCGATGAGGAGCGCGGCGGCGACCGACAGGCCGGTGATGGTGATGTTGTAGAAGACCTTGCGGACGGGTTGGAGAAGGCCCAGGAGTACGCGAAGTTCATGAACGAGCCGTCGATCGTGTCGAGCAGGCTCATCCCGGCCGCGAAGAGCACGGGCAGGCAGAGGATCGCGTACCAGGGGATGCCGGCGCCTGCCGCGCCGGCCGCCAGGAAGAGGAGTGAGACCTCGGTGGCGGTGTCGAAGCCGAGGCCGAAGAGGAAGCCGAGCGGGTACATGTGCCAGGGCTTGCCGGCGGCTCGCGTCGCACGACCCAGGATGCGGCTCATCAACCCACCGCCGGCGGTGAGCTGCGCCTCCAGGTCGGCCTCGGTGTGGCGACCGGCCCGCATCCGGCGGAAGACGCGCAGGATGCCGATCAGAGTAACGAGGTTGAAGGCCGCGATGACGTAGAGGAAGACCCCCGAGACGGACGTTCCGATGAGGCCGAGCGTCTGTTGCAGCGCGGGGTCGTCGTCCTGCACCGGACCGGCGAGGGAGTGCACGCCGAGCGCGAAGAGCAGGGCGAGCAGGAAGACGACGGTCGAGTGCCCGAGGGAGAACCAGAAGCCCACGGACAGTGGGCGCTGGCCGTCGGAATCAGCTTGCGGGTGGTGTTGTCGATCGCGGCGATGTGGTCCGCGTCGAAGGCGTGCCGCATGCCGAGGATGTACGCGGTGACCCCGAGGCCGACGCCGAACGCCCCCTAGCTGCCCAGATCGAAGTGCTGCGGGACGACGACGAACAGCAGCGTGCCCCAGCCGATGACGTGCAGGGCGAGGATCGCGGCGGCCAGTCCGCCAGCCCGGGCCCATTCGCGCGGGGTGAGTGCCCCGCGTACCCGCTGGACGAGGCCGGGCTGAGGGTGGGGCGCAACGGTCATCGTGGTGTCCTTGATCCGGGTCGTGCTTACATCGCACTCCATTCTCTATAACACTTAGTAGTTAGGTGCCAAATGATGGCAATAACTTAATCGAGGCTGCTGGCCCGGCTGATGCGGAGTCGCGGGAAGAGGTGCTGTCCCTGCGCTGATCGCACTGGGCGGCCCATTGGACATCGTTTTCCATCCACACGTGATCCGGGACGGAGCTGAACCACCCGGTGCCGACGCATGGAGCCCCTGGCCGGTCGAGGCCAGGGGCTCGGAGAGTCCATACGGGTCCGGGCTGGACTAGTACCAGTTGTTGGCCTGCCAGAACCGCCAGGCGCCGCAGGGGCTGTCGTAGCGGCTGTTCATGTAGTTCAGGCCCCACTTGATCTGGGTGGCCGGGTTGGTCATCCAGTCGTCGCCGGCGGAGGACATCTTGGAGCCGGGCAGCGCCTGCATGAGGCCGTAGGCGTCGGACGTGGGGTTGTCCGCCCGGTAGTTCCAGCTGGACTCGCGCTCCACGATGTCGCTGAAGCACTGGAACTGGTTGGCGGGCACCATCTGGCGCGCCATCGCCTGCACCTCCGCGACGGTGTACGCGCTCTGGACCGGGAAGGAGGAGGAGTCACGGGCCGATCGGCTGACGGCCTCCTGCTGGGCTCCCGCCCGCTCCTTGTCGAGCTTCTCCGCCGCGGCCTTCTTCTCCGCCGCGGCTTTCTCCTCGGCCGCGACCTTCTCCTCCGCAGCCTCCTTCTTGGCCGCCGCATCCTTGGCCGCCTGCTTACGCGCCGCCTCTTCGGCGGACGTCTTCGTGGCTGCGTCCGCCGCGATGGCCTGGGAGTGGGCCTGCTGAGCCAGCGAGCTGCCCTGGACCTGGGCCTGCTGGCCCGCGGGTATGTCCGCGAGGAGGGTCTCGTCGGCTGCGGTTGCATCGAAGTCGTTCGATGACTGTGCGGTGTTGCCCGGGGCAACACCCACTACGGCGCCAACAGTTGTGACCGCAGTGGCGGAGGCCACTGCGAATCCCCGGATCCGGCTCACACGGTTTCCTTCCAGCATCGCCCGCTCCGGGTTGGGTGACCTAGCGGGCGCGATTGAGCCCCTTGGTGCTGGCCTCCGATGCTGACAGGTCACGGGAGGCACGGGCCCGGTGCGCAACTCCCTTGCGGGGAGTGCCGCGTGGAGATCTCGGGCGGCATGCGGCGACTTGCGATGATGTTCCGGAGAAGTTCTGGGGTCTGGTGTCGTCACGGGTACTGCTGTGTCGCATGCGGGGCCTGACGAAACCCAGACTCTGCCGGATCGGGACGCCGCGAGGCAATCCTGAGTTGCATGGGAAAGGTCACATCCCTTTTGTGCTGACCCCCCTGGGTGGACATCGGTCCGATCCGGGCCCTTCTTGCGGTCATCGACTCCGCGAGCGGGCCGCGTTCGCCACTGGTTTCGATGATGCGGCAGACAACGACGGTGTCGCCGTCGCTCCCGCGCGCCTGGGCAGCGGTGTCGCGTGCGCTGACCAGGGACTGCCTCGGCTTGTAGCTCAGACGCTCCGCAAGACCGGCGTCTGCGGGCCGAAGCCGACGCGTCTAGGCGCTCCGCTGGAAGTGCTGGGACAGGCTGTCCATCGTCCGCAGCGCCGTCGTGGCTCTTCGCGCACTTCCCCGCGTGGCTATACGCATCTGCGTAGCGCGCGTCACATTGCGGGGTTATTGGATCTCGCCGTCCTGTGATGTGCCACACAGGCGGTTTGTCCCTTACTAGGCGGAATAGTGGCGAGGATTTGCATGGATTGAGGTGTTTTCGGCTCATGGGGTGGCCGCGGTTTGGGTGCCAGTGCCTAGAGCAGCAGAAAGGTGACCAAATAGGCGTTATGTTCCGCTTGTGCAGTGCGGTAGGCCTCGCCGCCCAGGGGGCGGAGGGGCGTTTTTGGGGAGTGGATCAGTCGCTGGGTCATAGGTGCCGAAGGGGTGGGGATTCGAGTGCCCGGCTACTGTCCCGGTTAGTAGAACGGCCCTTTGAGTAATGGAGGGAGCGCGGGTACCAAGGGGTGGCCCGCCCGGCATGTGGCTTGTGTGCCGGGTCCACTCATGCCCGGAGGTAATCCCGAATGTCCCAGCGCACTCACTCCCGCAATCCCGGCTCGCCCCTGCTTCGTACCCGGGCTGCCGTCATAGCCGTCGGTCTCGGAGCGTCGACGCTGCTCGGCGTGGGCACCGCCGTGGCTGCGGAGGCCGGCAAGGCCACCTCCGCGCTGTCCGGCACGGCCACCGTCCAGGCCGCAGCCGTCAAGAAGGCCGCGAAGAAGGCGCCCTCATGGGTTGTCCCGGTCAAGAAGTACAAGCTCACCGCGGGCTACGCCCAGTCGGGCAGCAGGTGGTCGTCGACCCACTCCGGGCAGGACTTCGCTGTGCCTCTCGGTACGCCGGTCGGCGCTGTGCGCGGCGGCACCGTCGTCAAGGCAGGCCCGAACGGTGGTGGGGACGGGCCGGCGTACGGCAACGCCGTCGTCATCAACCACGGCAACGGGACGTACTCGCAGTACGCGCACCTGTCCCGGATCGATGTGAAGGTCGGGCAGACCGTGAAGACCGGGCAGACCATCGCCCGCTCGGGCAACACCGGCAACTCCAGCGGCCCGCACCTGCATCTCGAGATCCGCACGAGCCCGAACTTCGGCTCCGCCATCAACCCCATGGCCTTCCTGCGCTCGCAGGGCGTCACCGTCTGACCCGGTCGGAGGCTCGCGCGCATTAAGACGCTGCTGCCAGGTGCCCCCGTGCGCCTGGGGTGTGCGGGCGTACGCGGCCTGTCGTCGTCGATGACCCGGGGTCGCTGGCGGTGGGGCCGCGCTCGCCGGCGTATGCCGGGCCTTCGAGAGTTCTCCCGGATGCACGCGTGGACTCGGCCACGCCGGCGAAGAGCGCGAACGCACAGGCAGTCGGCCAATGGGTGAAGCGGCGTCCGTGGTCGGCCCAATACGTGGAGGCCTGGTCCTTGTCCGCATAGCGGCGAACTCGTCTGGATCGGGTTCCCCGGTGTGGTACCGCGGTACGACTGGTGTTCATCACCTCCGACTTGGACGAGTACGCCCACGCCGCACTGCGCACCGGAGCCAGCGGCTGCCTCCTCAAGGGCGCCCTCCCGGACGGGCTGCTCGCCGGGATCGGCGCCGTCGCCTGCGCCGACGCGGTCATCGCCCCGCTGCTGACCCTTCGCCTCCTGGGCAGCCATGCCCACAAACTGCTGGGGCCTGCCAACGGCCGGACGGCCGACGACGGCCCCAGGGTGCGCCCACCAACCGAGCGGGAGCGCGAGTCCTCGTGGCTGAGCACGCCCGTTGCCGTGGCATAGGCGCTCGGTTGATCGCCCGGTTCGTAAAAGACGCCACCGACGTGGGCTGCGCGCGTGTCACTCTCATCACCGCTGCCGAGGGCGGGGCAGGACCCTACTACGACCGGCTCGGCTGGCGGCGTCAGGGAGAGATCCGCACGCCCGAGGGCCGCCGCCTCCTCGCGTACGACCTCCCGCTGAACGACGGCGCGACGCCAGAGCGACACTGAGGCGCCGGCCCTGGCCGACCCGCCCCGGCCAATCAGATCACCCCCGTACCGGGATCGCGGCCGTGCCCGGCACGGGTGCCCCGGATGCACTCCAGGAGATTTTGCTCGACCAGCCACGCACCGGAGACGGAGCGCATGCGCGTCGCGGCCCGCCTCCACCACCCGAGCAGGGACACGGCACCATCGGTCCCCGAGGGTGGTCGGCGCCGGAAGCTGGCCCTCGGCAGCCTTGCGCTGCTTTCCGTGACGGCGCTTCTGGCCGGCGGCTGCTCGTCCTCGTCGACCACGGGTGCCGCGCCGTCAACGCCGGGTGCCGACAGCTCCGACGGAACTTCGGCGCGGTCGTCCGCGACTCCCAGTCCGACATCCAGCCCTTCGCCCAAACCGTCCCTGGACGCCGCGGTCAAAGTGATCACGGACGCACAGTGGTCCCGCATGGTGGGGGCGGGACTATGGCGCAAGGGCTGTCCCGGCGTCAGGGATCAGCTGCGCCGGGTGGAGATGAACTACGTGGGCTTCGACGGCGAGGTGCACCGCGGCGTCCTCGTGGTCAACGCCGACGTGACGGCCAGCGTCGTCCGCATCTTCTCCAAGCTGTTCGAGGAACGCTTCCCCATCCGCCGTATGCAGCCGATGGAGGTCTACAACGGAGACCTCGACGCCAGCCTGGCCGACGACAACACCTCCGCGTTCAACTGCCGTCGCCCCGACCAGATCAACGCGCCCTTCCGGGAATCCCCGCACGCCAACGGCCGCGCGATCGACATCAACCCGCTCGAGAACCCGTGGATCAACCTGCGGACCAGGAAGTGGTCGCCCAGCGCCAAGTACGCCAAGCGCACCGAGGGGAAGGGCAAGATCCTCAAGTGGGCCTGGTCTGGCGGGCGTTCACGGAGGAGGGCTGGGTCTGGCAGGACATCCTGCCTGTGTGTTCCTCATCTCCGCCGCGTCGTCGGGCGCGGTGGGTGCAGGTATGGGTTGGATGGCGAAAGTCGGCCGGCTGTGCGCGCGGGTGCACGGATGCGGTCGAGCGGGACGCCGAGGACCAGTGGGAGGAGGCGACAGGTTTCCACCGTGCTCGTCGAGGATGCGCAGGGCCGGTTGCCCCAGCGGGCATCGATCGACTACCGGGTGCGGCATGGTGCACCGGACGGCACGACGCACACGGACGAAGCGCGGGTGCCGCCCAAGGCCCCGGCCGGGAGCACGGTCACCGTCTGGGTGGACAAGAGCGGCGAGATTACAGCCGAGCCCTTGACCGACGGGGAGCCCCGGCTTCACGCGATCTCCGGAGGCGTAATGGCGGCGGCGGGTGCGGGCGGTGTGGTGCTGGGCGCTGCCTGGGCGGTTCGGCTCGGGCCGGGGCGACGACGCATGGCGCAGTGGGCCGCGGAGTGGGACCGTTTCGACACGAGGAAGGGCTGGAAGACCGGCTGACCTGCCGCATCACTGGCCGAGTCGGGTCGAATCCACCCTCGATTTCATAGCCAGTGCCTGCCGTCTCCTTGGCGGGGGCCGCCGTCCTCGCCGGTCGGCTCCGCCGGGTCGCCGTCCTCGCGGACGCCACCACAGCCGCGTTCAACCGGCGCATCCGGACAGCCGTACTGATCAGTGTCTGGACAACGCGCTGCTGGGCGACGGTGCTACGACCCGGCCGACGGATCCGACGCGGCACTGCTGAGCATCAGGACATGTCTGGCATGCGCTCCATGTCCTCGGACGAACCGGAGCCGTCCGAGGACATCGCGGCCTTCTCACCGGCGGGCGTGACCGCGTACCACTTGCTGTCCTTGGCCTGGCCCTTCATCTCACCGGCCTTGGCATCGCCCATGTAGCGGTACAGCGGCCGACCGGCGAGGGTGAGCTGCTTCATTCCGTCCGACCGGTCCACCGAGCCGACGAGGCTCTGCTCCACGCCCATCGCCTTGACGGAGTCCTGCGCCATGACCGGCATCCAGGTCTTCGCACAGTCACCGGTACACATCGACTTGGACGGGGACGCCTGGTCCATCTCGTAGCGATAGAGGGTCATCCCTTTGTCGTCGGTGACGAAGGTGCCCATGCCCTCCATCTCCTCGGTCATCAGCATGGAGGTGGTGGCCATGCCCATGCCGTCCGCGTGACCGTTGCCGGCCGGGGCGGAGGACGCGGGGGCCGAGGAGGCCGAGGCGCCGGAGTCCGTACTGGAGGAACTGTCCCCGGAGCTGCCGCACGCGGTCAGGAGGAGTGCGGAGGCGACGCCTGCTGCTGCGGCCAGGACAACACGTTGCCGGATCACGGCGGTTCCCTTCACTGAGCTCTGTCTCTACGTACTCACTTAGTACGTCGGATCTCGGTGGACCGTTCAGTCACGGAGGCCTCACATCACAAAGCCTTGCCCGCCGGCACACACGGCCGTCGGGCAAGGCTCTCGTCGGGTGCGTGGTGGTCCGAAGGCATCCGCTTTTGTACTTGATCGATTGATTGTGGCTGGGCAGGCATGAACTCCGCTCGGGGGCGGGAGAGTTCGGGAGGTTCGTCTTCGTCTTGAGCCCCTCTGTTCATACACCGACACCGCCGCGATCACCCGATCATGAACGCTGTTGGATCACACCGGCCCATGCCCGGGAAGCTGATGCGTTCTGAGGGTCAAGCCTCCTTCCCGAAGACAAGCATCTCAGTGATGGCGACGCCCATGGGAGCGAGGAAGCTGGCCTCCAGGCTGCAGCCGAGGGTCGCGAAGAGGTCCACGCATGTCCGGCGAGGCATGGCGGCCGGGTAGGAGTCGTGCCCCGCGCCGCCCAGGCGCGCATTGTGGCTGGGTCCAGGCAGGTCTCTGTCATTACGTCGAAGACGATCCGACCACCGGGCCGCGTGACCCGTGCCATCTCGAAGAAGTAGCGGGCGGCGCCGAGGAAAGTCAGGGTGTTGAAGACCTTGTGGGCCTGAACGAGGTCGATGCTGCCGTCGGGTGTCGGGGCGAGACTGCATCCCGCGGTCGGTTGGGCGACCACGCCGAACGTGTCCACCAGGTAGTCGGCCCAGGGCGCTGCCGTCTCGTAGATCTCGTAGCGGCCTGGTGAACACTCCTTCAGCGTCTTCTCCAGGTACCGTCCGGAGCCGGGGCCGATCTCCAGCACCGTGTCCGGTTCGGCGGCGAAGACGCCGAGAGCGCGTAGTTCGTCGATGGTGGACTGGGTGGCGCCAGGCGTCCCGTTCATGACCTCGTCATGTAGTCACCGACCGACAGGCCGGCCGCCCGCGCAGCCCGCATCGTCGCCTCGAACGGTGAAATCGTCCACTCCACCCCGGTTGTTGGTGCTGCGCGCGATGTCGAATCCAGCACGCCCCAAGAGCCGCTTGACCTCCGACTTCAACACTGACATCCCTCTCCTGCTGCCCTCATCAGGCATGTCTCCCGGTCCTCTCCACCCTCGGTGCCCGAAACGCTTGGAACCGCCGACGCAGGGGGACGGTGAGTTCGCTACGCGGCTGTCGAGGGCTGGTCCACGGCGCCGGGGTCATAGGCCTGATATGCGCCTTCCCGGCAAGGTTGCTTGTCGATGCTGGCCGACCGGCGCGGCAGTCTCGGGCAGCACCTCGGCCAACGCGCCGACGCGCGCTCCTGTGCGACCGGCACCGCCCGCACCCGCTCGGCCTCCTCACGGACCTTCCTCTCCCGCGCCTCCAGCAGTCCGAGCGCCGGCGGCGTCAGCCACCACCTGCAGGTACGAGCCGACGAAGAATCCGACCCCTCCCGCAGCCAGCGGCAGTTCCTGCCCCCCGGAGCCAATCAAACGATCACGTTCGGAAAGCAGAAGCCTTCTCAGGCCAGCGCGCTGCCCCTCTTCCAGGTCTCCCAGTCGACGTTCCAGGCGCCGTAGCCGTTGTTCACGGCCACGGTGTCCGTGGACTTGACGACGGTCACGGGATCGCCGTAGTTCACCCGGTCGTAGAACCACTTGGCGTTGGCGGTGCTCAGGCCGATGCAGCCGTGGCTGGCGTTGATCTTGCCGAACTTGCCCTCGTTCCACGGGGCGGCGTGGGCGTAGGTGCCCGAGGGGGTGAGCTGGACGTCCCACTTGACGGCGCCGAGGTCATACGCCTCGGGGCCGAAGATGCCGACCGTGGCGGAGTTCATCCGGATCGTCGGGACCTTGCTCAGCACGACCATGGTGCCGTTCCATGTCTCGAAGGTCTTCTTGCCCGTGGAGACCGGAAGGGTTTTGACGACCTTGCCGTTCTCGGCCACGGTCATCGTCTTCTTGAGCACGTCCACCGTGCTGACGACGGACTTGCCGATGGTGAAGTCGATCTCGCGCTGCTGTGTGCCGACCAGGTCGCCGTTCTTCACTCCGGCCAGGTCCATCCGCAGCTTCACCTTCGTGCCGGGTTTCCAGTACTCCTTGGGTCGGTAGTCGACGCGGTCCTTGCCGTCCCGGTCCTTCATCCAGCTCCACGCGCCCTCGACGGCCGGGGAAGAGGTGACACTGAGCTTGCGCTCCACTGCCGCCTTGTCGTGGATCGCCTTGTTGAAGACGATCGACACCGGAAGGGCGACGCCGACGGTGGAGCCCTTGTTGACGTTGTAGGTGCCGACGAAGATCTCGTCCTTGCTGAGCGTCGTGAAGCTGCTGGTGCTGGTCGTCCTTTTGCCACTAGACGCGGCGAGTTGGGCCTTGAGCGTGTAGGTGGTGCCGTATCCGGTGGCGTGGGACGAGGTCCAGGAGGTGCCGTCGGAGGACAGTGATCCGTCGAGTGTCTTTCCGTCGCCGGCCGTGACCGTGACCGACGCCAGCTTCCCGTCGCTCGGCTTCACCGTGAGCGTCTCACCGGGTATCACGTCCTTGCCGTCGGTGGCAGGAGAGACCGTGACGGCGGCCGACCCGTTCTTGCCGGAACCCGTGTCCACCTCTGACCCGGGCTTCGAATCCGAGGCCGGCGATTCCTCCGAGGCGCCATTGGCGGCCTGACTGCAGGCGGCCAGAGTCACGACCCCGGCCAGGGCGAGCGCCGCGAATCCCAGCCGCCTGCGCCGAGGCCGTCGCGCTGCGGACTCCATGTGCCCCCGTCGGCTGTCTTGCACAGTGGTCCTCCATCCAAGATGTAGCTAAGTGCTTTAGTAGACGAGTGTCGGGGGTGCTCGGTTCCCGCGGTCGGGGCTCTTGATTCAGGTGGCGTCCCCGTGGGGCCCGACTCGACCGAATGGTTGCGGCCGTGGAGATCGAGAAGGTGGCGCACTGCTACGAAGTATGTTCGTAGCCTAAGATCGTGTTTCATCGTCGGCCGGACGAGCGCTGGCGGTCGGCATCGACACCACGTGCTGAACGTCGCCCTGCCCACCCTGGTGAGCGAACTGGGCGCCTCCACCAGCCAGCTGAAGTGGATCGTCGACAGCTATCTGCTGATGGCCGGCAGCCTCGTGCTGTTCTGCGGCAGCCTCGCGGACTGACTGAGCCGCTGGGGGAGGATGTTCCTGACCGGCCTGGCGCTGTTCACCACGGCGTCCGTGGCCGCCGCGTACGCCGGGGCGGTGACGACGCTGGTCGTGGCGCGCGGCATGATGGGCGTCGGCGAGGCAGTGATCATGCCGCCACGCTCGCAATCATCGGGAACGTCTTCCCGCGCGGTGCCGAGCGGACCAAGGCGATGGGCACCTGGTCGGCGGCGGTCGGCGTGGGCACGGTGATCGGGCCGATGGTGGGCGGCTGGCCGCTGGGCACCTTCTGGTGGGGCTCGGTGTTCCTGATCAACCTGCCCATCGGCATCGCCGTCTGATCGCCGCCGCCCTCCTGGTGCAGAACTCGAAGGCGGCGGACGCCCGGAGGCTGAATCCGGCCGGTGTCCTGCTGTCGGTGGCGGCCGTCGCCGCCGTACTGTGGGCCGTGATCGAGGGCCCGGACCGGGGCTGGACCAGTTCCACCGTGTTGACCGCCTTCGCGGCGGGAGCGGTGCTGGCCGGCGCCTTCACCGCCTGGCAGCGGCGCGGCGCGTCACCGATGCTGCCGCTGCGGATCTTCCGGCACCGGGCCCTCGCGTCCGGCGATGTACTCATCCTGCTGGGGGCGTTCGCCCTTATCGGCACGCTGTTCGTGGTCGTGCACCGGGCGGCCCGGCCGGGAGAACCCGTCCGGAGCGCGCCGTTGCCGCCTCCGGCGTCAATTTCGTATTCGTGGCTGCTGCTCGTCGGCTGGGAACGACGGGAGCGTGACTGAGCCCGGGGTCGCCGACAACCGCTGCCGGCCAGTGCATACTCGCGCGAGACGATGAACCCGGTCGGCGCGGCCGCTGGACCTGCCAACCCGAGGCGTGGAGGTGCTCGCACATGGCCAGGGCGTGGCTGCTCGACGTCGGGCCCGCATACGCGGTGTGGACCGGAATCGGCGCGTCGGGCACCGCGATCTACGGCATGGCCTTCCTCGGCGACGTGGTGTCCACACTCAAGATCGTCTCGATCACGTTGGTGATCGTCGGGGTCATCGGTCTGCAGCTGTCCGGTTCCGCCAGTGAGCCAGGCGACCGTCCACCGCAGCTCTGACCAGCTGGTGAAGGTCGCAGCCGGGCGAAGTGTCGGCCGGTGCACAGGCGTCGCCCACGAACAGTGCACCACACTGCCGACGTACCGCGCGAACTCGAAGCCGCACCAGACGACCGGTTGCCCGGCAGACTCTCCAGCAGGTGACGCCGTCGCGGAGCACGCACCGCGTCTTGAACGACTCCCCTCCGACTGCTATGGCACCGAGTCTCTGCGACCCGGCAGTTCCCATCAGGAGCTGTGGGCCGTTGTCGGAGCAACGGGCGTACGTGGCGCGGGTTCGTCGGGCGGGGTGGGTGCTTCGGGCAGCCGCAGCCGTTTGAGGGCGAGGGCGTTGACGGCGACGATGATGCTGGAGCCGGACATGGACAAGGCGGCGATCTCGGGGCGCAGGACCAGGCCGAGGGCGGGTTCGAAGACGCCGGCGGCGATCGGGAGGGCGATGGAGTTGTAGCCGATGGCCCAGGCGAGGTTCTGGCGCATCTTGCGCAGAGTGCCGCGGCCGATGCGCAGGGCGGTGGGCACGTCGAGAGGGTCGGAGCGCATCAGCACGAGGTCGGCGGTCTCGATGGCGACGTCGGTGCCGGCGCCGATGGCGATGCCGAGGTCGGCCTGGGCGAGGGCGGGGGCGTCGTTGACGCCGTCGCCGACCATGGCGACCTTGCGGCCGCCTGCCTGTAGCTCGGCGACCTTGGCGGCCTTGTCGCCGGGGAGGACCTCGGCGATCACGGTGTCGATGCCGAGCTGTTCGGCGATGCGGTCGGCGGTGGCCTGGTTGTCGCCGGTGAGCATGACCACCTCGACGCCGAGGGCGTGCAGTTCGGCCACGGCCTGCGGGGAGGTCTCCCGGGGCGCGTCGGCGATGCCGATGAGACCGGCGGCGCGTCCGTCGACGGCGGCGATGACGACGGTGCGGCCGGTGGTGGCCAACTCCTTGCGGCGCTGGTCGAGTTCGCCCAGGTCGATCTCTTCCCGCTCGGCCAGGCGGCGGTTGCCGACCACCACACGGTGACCGTCAGCACCGGCGATGGCGCCGTGCCCGGGGACGTTCTCGAACCGCTCGGCGCGCAGCGCATCCACGCCGTGGGCCTCGGCGTACCGGACGACGGCCTCGGCCAGCGGGTGCTCGGACTCCCGTTCCACCGCGGCGATCAGACGCAGCAGTTCGCTCTCGTCCGTCCCGTCGGCGGTGACCACGTCGGTCACCTCTGGTTCGCCCTTGGTCAGGGTGCCGGTCTTGTCCATGACGACGGTCTGGATACGGGCCGAGATTTCCAGGCCGACGGCGTTCTTGAACAGCACGCCCCGTCGTGCGCCCAGTCCGGTGCCGACCATGATCGCGGTGGGGGTGGCCAGGCCCAGGGCGTCGGGGCAGGTGACGACCACGACCGTGATGGCGAACAGCATGGCGGTACCCAGGGAGCGGTCGGTGGCCAGCAGCCAGACGGCCAGGGTCGCGGCTCCGCCGATCAGGGCGACGAAGACCAGCCAGAAGGCGGCCCGGTCGGCGAGCCGCTGCCCGGGGGCCTTGGAGTTCTGTGCCTGCTGTACCAGCTGGACGATCTGCGCCAGCGCGGTGTCGGCGCCGACCTTGGTGGCCCGCACCCGCAGGGTGCCGTTGGCGTTGATGGTCGCGCCGACGACCTGGGAGCCGGGAGCCTTGTGTACGGGCAGGCTCTCGCCGGTGACCATCGACTCGTCGACGTCGCTTTCGCCCTCCTCCACGACGCCGTCGACGGCGATCTTCGCGCCGGGGCGGACCAGCAGCAGGTCACCGACCACCACTTCGGCGGTGGGTATCTCGACCGGCTCGCCGTCGCGCAGCACGAGCGCCTTGGGCGGGGCGAGGTCGAGCAGGGTGCGGATGGCGTCGTTGGCGCCGCCGCGGGCGCGCATCTCGAACCAGTGGCCGAGCAGCACGAAGGAGGCCAGCACGGTGGCCGCCTCGTAGAAGACGTCGCCGCCGCCGGTGAGCGTGACGATCAGCGAGTACGCCCACCCCGAACCGACGGCGACCGCGACCAGCACCATCATGTCCAGGGTGCGGGCGCGGAGCGCGCGTACGGCGCCGTCGAAGAAGATCGTGCACGAGTAGAAGATGACCGGCAGGCTGAGCAGCAGCGCCCACACGTCCTCACGCAGGCCGAACGGGACCGGCACGTCCAGGCCGAAGACGTCCTCGCCGATCGGTGACCAGATGACGATGGGGATGGAGAAGAGTACGGCGACGAGGAAGCGGTTGCGCATGTCCGCCACCATCGCCGCCATCGACATGCCCTCGTGCCCGCCATGACCCATCACCTCGTGCGGAGAGGGCATCGCCTCCGGCGCGGCGTGCGCCTCGTGCTCGGCGTGGGCGACATGTTCCGAGTGAGCAGCGGGAGTTGGCGGCTCGGCGACCGCTGTATGCCCCTCATGGCCCACGCGTCCACTCGCTGCCGCGACATGCGGCGGGTCCGGTTCGGCCATCGGATCGCACAGGTGGGTAGGAACGGACTGGCCCGCGCAGTGATAGCCGCACTCCTCCACCCAGCGGCGCAGCTCGGCCAGCGAGGTGAGGTTCGGGTCGAAGACCACGTTCGCCGTCTCCGACACCGGATTGACCTCGACCTCCAGCACCCCTGGTTGGCGCCCCAGCACGGAGGCGGCGACGTTCTGCTGGGATGCCCAGCGAAGCCCGCCCAGTTCGAGCACCGCGGTGCTGCGCTCCTTGCGGTGACCCATCGGATGATCCACGTGATGCTGCACGGGCACTCCTCCTTCGGGTGACGGGGACGCGTGGGGAGCATCGACCGCGGCCCCCGCTAACAAACTAATGGTTTTAGTATTCCTGTGCGAGCGCACGGCTCGCCCGCTACCTTCGCCGCACGTCTGTGGGCCGATGACTCCGGTGTGCGCGGAGCCGGGGCAGCCGGGGCGGGCCCGTGAGCGCGGTCAGGATCCGGGCAGCCTGGACGGCGGACGCGACGAGGACGAGGGCGCTGCCCGCCACGAGGAGGCCGGTGCCGGGGCCGGGCGTGGCGCGCAGACCCTGGTAGAGGGCGCCCATCGCGAGCACGGCGAGGGCGATCAGGGCCCAGAACCAGCGCCGGACGCGCCGCGGGTCGGCGGCGTACATCAGTGCCCCTTCGGGTTGTTGACCCACACGTTGACGGTGATGGCGGCCAGTACGAGAAGTACGACGACAGCGGTGGCCGTGGCCGTCTTCCGCTCCCGCCAGAGGCGTTTCGGGCTGCGGTCGAGGAAGGGGACCAGGAAGATCAGTCCGAAGACGGCGGCGATGACGTAGGCGATGGACGCGACGCCGAACCATTCCTCCAGGGGGAAGAACCACCAGAACATCCACAGCGGGCGGGTGATCTCGATGCCCGCGACCGGGGTCGGACCGAGCACCGGCGGCAGTACGACGGCCAGGATCGCCAGCCCGCCCATCAGCACGAGGCCGAACGCGGCCACCCGCCTCAGGTGTGCGGTGAAGGGCTCGGGGACTTCCTCCTCCGGCTTCGGGATTGCAGGATGCGGCGAGATCCGGTGCCGCTTGACGAGTAGCGCGTGCCACACGAAGAACAGCACGATCAGCCCGGGGATGATGACCGCGTGGGCGGTGTACAGGCGCAGCACGATCGGCACCCGGTCGGTGAGCTCGGGGGTGAACCAGACGCCGGCGCCGCCGAGCAGCTTGGCGACGTCCAGGTTGTGGACCAGCGCCTCGTAGCCTTCCTGGTCCCACTTGATGACCGTGCCGGTGAAGATGGCGAGGAAGGTGAGCAGGAACATGGCGCTGCCGATGATCCAGTTGCCCTCGCGGGGCTTCTTGAAGGAGGCATGGAAGAACACCCGCAGCAGGTGCAGCAGGGCGAGGACGAACATCGCCTGTGCCGCCCAGTAGTGCAGGCCGCGGGCGAAGCCGCCCAGCCAGACGTCGGTGACCAGGTCGCGCACGGACTGGTTGGCGTCCTCCGGGGTCGGTGAGTAGAACTGCGCGATGTAGATCCCGGTCACCAGCAGCGTCACGAAGGACACCACCGTCAGGCCGCCCAGGCTCCAGGTCAGGTTGTTGGCGTGCTCGGGCACCGGATAGGCCAGCGCCTTGATGCCCATGCGTTCGTCGATCGCGTCGACGGCCCGCCGCAGCCGGCCAGGACGAGCGGACCGTGGTGGGGAGGTCTCCGGGCCGACGGCGGCAGCGCGTTCGGGGCGGTGGCTGGTCATGACGCCTCCCGGTGCCCGCGGCCGCGGTGTTCCAGCTCGCGGAGGGTATGTGGCGGGCGCAGGCGGTGCGACAGCCACAGGCCGCCTCCGATCGCCGCGGCGCCCAGACCCAGCAGGACGGCGTCGCCGCCGTCGGAGATGCCGCGCTCGGGCCGGAACTCGTCGAGGACGACGCTGGTGCCGGTCTCGTCACCGGTCGCGGGGCGGCCGTTCTCGGGCGCGGAGGGCAGCTTGCCCCCGAGCGAGTCCAGCAGGAGTCCCCGTACCTGGCGGTCGACGGACGCGCTGTATCCCGGCTGCTCGACCAGTTCCTGCGCCTCGCGCACTGTGGACAGCTGGACGCCTTCCTTGTCCGGGGCCATCAGGGCGTCCTCGATGCGCTCGGCCACCTGGTCCTCGTCGGCGCCGTTGGCGATCAGGGCGATGGCCTGCTCGGTGAGCACGGCCGACTCGTTGCTCTCATCCTCGTCCGCCCAGGCGACGCCGGGAACACCGACGGGGATCAGCAGGGCGGCCGCGGCGACCGCTCCTGCCACGAAGACACGTGGCCCGTGCCGGAGGGCTGGTTTTCTGCGCATGGCATTTAGCCTCACTCATGGCGCTTTCCTGCGCCCGTCGAGGAATGACGGGTCCGCGGCCCCGCAAGTGCCCGCAGGCAGGAGCGGGACGTATCCGCTCGCTTCAGTGCTTGGTGAGATCGGCGCCGGTAGAATGAAGCACCTGCAGACGGCGCTGGTACTCCTCCTCGTCGATCTCCCCGCGGGCGAACCGCTCGGCGAGCAGTTGCTCGGCGGAGGGCGGCGTCGGCGGCGAGGGGGTGACGTCGCCGGAGCCGCCGGGTGCGGGTCGGCTGAGTGCGCGGAAGAATAGGACGAAGGCCGTGATGATCAGGCCCCAGAAGACGATCATGCCGAGGGACATCCCGAACCATCCCCAGCCGCTCATGTTGCCGTCGTACCAGAACATCATGGTGATCACTTCCCGGATCTGAGGGGCGAAATCGGACGGCGACCGCGCCGGAAGGGCGGTACACAGCCACGGTCCTCTCACTAAGGCACTTAGTGCATGGGCCGGATGGCCCTGGGGTCGGGGACGGTGGGCCCCTACTGGGTGGGGGTAGGCGGCGGCGAGAGTGGAACTCGTACACCCACAGGGTGAAGGAGTCCGCCATGAACGTGGCCGAGCTGACCGTGACCGCCCTCTCTGCCACAGCCGTCACCGCGGTGGGCTGGTTCTTCTTCGGTCCGCGCCGGGCGCGGACGGCGGAGTTCTCCCATGGCGTGCAGCGCGTCGAGGTAACCGTGCGCGGTGGCTACAGCCCCGACGTGATCCGGCTGCGGCAGGGGGTTCCGGCCGAGCTGGTCTTCGACCGGCAGGAATCCGGGGAGTGCACGAACCGGGTCGTCTTCCCGGAGCTGCGCGTGAGCGCCGCACTGCCGGCCCACGCACGCACGACGGTGCGGCTGAACCCGGCGCAGGCGGGATCGTACGGATTCGCGTGCGGGATGAACATGATCCACGGCACGGTGCTGGTCGAACCCGGCGACGGGCCGGGCGCGGGCGACGCGACTCCACCCGGTGACGAAGACCGGCTGGTGGACACACACGCCGACACGCACGCTCCCCTCGTCGGGCCGAGCGAGGGGCAGGCGGCCGCGGCGGAAGCGGCCGAGGCCGCCGAGCGGCGGGCGGAGATCCGGGATCTGAGCCGCCGCGTGGCCTTCGGCGCCGTACTGACCGCGCCGGTGCTGTTCGCGGTGATGGCCGATTCCCTCTTCCACGCGGGCTGGGTGCCCGGCTGGATGCTGAACAACTGGCTGCAGCTGGCGCTGATCACTCCCGTGATGTTCTACACCGGGTGGCCCATCCACCGCACCGGCTGGCTGACCCTCGCCCACCGCGCGGCGGACATGAACTCGCTGATCACCCTGGGAACGGTGGCGGCCTACGGATACAGCCTGCTGGTCACCCTCGCCCCCGGTTCGCTGCCGGAGGATGTGCGCGAGGTGTACTTCGAGGCCGTCGGGGTGATCCTGACGCTCATCCTGCTGGGGCGGCTGCTGGAGGCACGTGCCAAGGCCGGCACCGGCGAGGCGATCCGCGCCCTGCTGGGGCTGCAGGCCCGTACCGCCCGCGTCGTCCGCGACGGCGTCGAGACCGAGATCCCGGTGGAGGACGTGGCCGTCGGCGACGAGGTCGTCGTCCGGCCCGGCGAGAAGGTGCCGGTGGACGCCGAGGTGCTGTCCGGGACCTCCGCGGTGGACGAGTCGATGGTGACCGGTGAGCCCATACCGGTGACCAAGCGCGCCGGGGACACGGTCATCGGCGCGACCGTCAACGGCACCGGTTCCCTGCGCGTGCGGGCCGCGAAGGTGGGCGCGGACACGATGCTCGCCCAGATCATCGGGCTGGTACGGCAGGCGCAGGCGTCCAAGGCGCCGATCCAGCGGCTGGCCGACGCCACCTCGGCGTACTTCGTGCCCGTTGTGATCGCCATCGCGATCGGTACCTTCGCGCTGTGGTACGTCGTGGGCCCGGCTCCGGCGCTGACCCTTGCGCTCGTGTCGGCCGTCGCCGTACTGATCATCGCCTGCCCGTGCGCACTGGGCCTGGCCACCCCGATGTCCATCATGGTCGGCACCGGCAAGGGCGCCCGCGCGGGCATTCTGATCCGCTCGGCCGAGGCCCTGGAGACCGCGCACAAGCTGGACACCGTGGTCCTGGACAAGACCGGCACGATCACCGCGGGAACGCCCGTCCTCACCGACATACGCCCCGTCGGCAATGTGGAGCCCGACCGCCTGCTCGTCCTGGTCGCCGGGGCCGAACGCGACAGCGAGCACCCGCTGGCCGCCGCGATCGTCGCCGGGGCGCGTGAGCAGGGGCTCGGAGTGCCGGCCGCCACCGGTTTCGACTCGGTGACCGGCAAGGGAGTGCAGGCCACGTTGGACGGGCACGCCGTGCTGGTCGGCGCGGCACGGCTGCTCGCCGATGTCGGAATCGACACCGCCGAACTCACCCCGGTCGCAGCCGAGCTGTCCGCGCAGGGCAAGACCCCGGTGATGGTGGCCCTCGACGGCCGCCCCGCCGGAGTGCTCGCGGTCGCCGACACCGTCAAGGAGGACTCCGCCGCCGCCATCGCCGCCCTCCGGCAGATGGGCGTACAGGTAGTCATGCTCACCGGCGACAACCGGCGCACGGCCGCCGCGATCGCCGCCGAGGTCGGCATCGAGCGCGTGCTCGCCGAGGTGCTTCCCGAGCACAAGGCCGACGCCATACGGGGCTTGCAGGCCGAGGGACGCCGGGTGGGCATGGTCGGCGACGGCATCAACGACGCCCCCGCCCTCGCCCAGGCCGACGTGGGCCTGGCCATCGGCACCGGCACCGACGTGGCCATCGAGGCAGCCGACATCACCCTCATCTCCGGTTCACTGGCCGGCGTCGTCACCGCGATCCGGCTGTCGCGAGCCACCATGCGCAACATCCGGCAGAACCTTTTCTTCGCCCTGGTCTACAACGCCGTCGGCGTCCCCGTCGCCGCCGGTGCCCTGTATCCGTGGCTCGGCATCCGCCTCAGCCCGATCATCGCCGCCGCCGCGATGGCCCTGTCCTCCCTGTCCGTGGTCACCAACGCCAACCGGCTGCGCCGCTGGCGCGCCGCCGCGCTGACCGGCTCCGCCCCCACCAGGGTCGAGCCGCGGGTGGAGGTACCGGAGGACGTCGACATCCAGCCGGACACGACACCCGACCGCACTGCAGAAGCCGACACAGCCAAGGAGACCGACATGAGCCTCTTCAAGCGCCACGCTCACCACGACCACGACGCCCCGCCCGAGACCACCACAGTCACCGACCCGGTCTGTGGCATGAGCATCAGCCGGGATGCCGCCGCCGAACAGCGCGAAGTGGAAGGCCACACCTACTACTTCTGCTCCCCGCGGTGCGCCGCCGACTTCGACGCCGACCCCGCCCGCTACATCAGCAGCGCCGAGGCGTAGAGCGCCCGATTCCGTACGGAGTCCGTCATGACCAAGCAGGCCGAACCACCACCTCCGGGTGACAAGCCGACGCCGACCGCGCCGCCGAGCCCGCCCGCCTGGCGGCACTGGCTGTGGCCGCTGGCCGCCCTCCTGGCCGTCGGCCTGTGGGCGGTGCTGCCCGGGACCCGCTCCAGCGAGCCGGTGAAGATGGACCTGACGTACTCGAAGTTCCTCGACCAGGTCGACGGCGGCAAGGTCAAGTCCGTCACCATCAAAGCAAGCGGGGAGGCGAGCGGCACGCTCGCCAACGGGCACCGCTTCACCACCGCCGTCCCGGTCCAGTTGGCCGGTGACCAACTGGACCGGCTGGAGGACAAGAAGGTGGCGGTGACGGCCAAGCCGCCGTCCACCTCCCCGTCCACCGGTTCCCAGATACTGTCCTGGATCCTCCTGCTCGGCCCGTTCCTGCTCATCATCTGGTTCTGGCGCAGGCTGTCCAAGGGCGCGGCCGGCCACATACACGGCGCGCTGGGCGGGGTCGGCAATTCCAAGGCCAAGGTGTTCGACGCGGAGCGGCCGGAGACCACGTTCGCGGACGTCGCCGGATACGAGGGAGCCAAGGCCGAGATCGCCGAGGTCGTCGACTTCCTGCGCAGGCCCGAACGCTACCGGCGCGCCGGGGCCATGGCGCCGCGCGGCGTCCTGATGGTCGGCCCGCCCGGCACCGGCAAGACCCTCCTGGCCCGCGCCGTCGGCGGCGAGGCCGACGTGCCGTTCCTGTCGGTGGCCGGATCGAGCTTCGTCGAGATGTACGTCGGTGTCGGCGCCGCCCGCGTACGGGACCTGTTCGCCGAGGCCCGCAAGCGGGCGCCCGCCATCGTCTTCGTCGACGAGATCGACGCCCTCGGCGGCCGCCGTGCCGCGGCCGGACAGATCGTCTCCAACGATGAACGGGAGCAGACCCTCAACCAACTCCTGTCGGAGATGGATGGTTTCGAGGCTGCCGAGGGCCTTGTCGTGCTGGCCGCCACCAACCGGCCCGAGGTCCTCGACCCGGCGCTGCTGCGCCCCGGACGCTTCGACCGGCAGGTCACCATCCCCCTGCCCACCCTCGCCGAACGGGCCGCGATCCTGGCCGTGCACTGCCAGGACAAGCGCCTCGGCAAGGACGTCGATCTGGACGTGGTGGCACGCGGCACGCCGGGATTCTCCGGCGCGGATCTGGCCAACCTGGCCAACGAGGCCGCCATCGTCGCCGTACGGGACGGCCGCGAGGTACTCACCGCGGACGACTTCGACACCGCCCGGGACCGCATCCTGCTCGGCCGCCGCGAGGGCTCCAACGTGCTGCTGCCCGCCGAGAAGGAGGCCGTCGCCGTGCACGAGGCCGGGCACGCCCTGACTGCCACGCTGTCCCCGAGCGCCGACCCGGTCGCCAAGGTCACCATCCTGCCCGCCGGGCAGACCCTCGGCGTCACCGAGCAACTGCCCCTGGTCGAGCGTCACCTGTACGGCGAGGACTACCTCACGCAGACCCTCGCGGTACGGCTCGGCGGTCGCGCCGCCGAACTCGTCGTGCTCGGGCAGGGCTCCACCGGAGCTGCCAACGACCTGGCCGGCGCCACCGAGCCGGCCACCAAGATGGTCCGCGAGTTCGGCCTCTCCTCCGCGCTCGGGCCGGTGGGCTACCCACAGGACGGCTCGGTCTTCCTTGGCAGCGGCGGGAGTGCCATGAGCAGCCGCCCCTTCGCCGAGGCCACCCAGGCCGCCATCGATGCCGAGGTCGCCCGCCTGCTGCGCGAGGCCGAACAGCACGCCACCGGCCTCCTCACCGAACACCGCATACAGCTGGAGCGGTCGGCCCGGCTGCTCCTCAAGGAGGAGACCGTGGACGGCGTCATGGTGTACGAGCTTCTGGGCACCGAGCCCCCGAGCGCGCACCCCGGCGGTGAGACCATCGCGCCGTGCCGCGCCACCCTCACCAAGGAGCCCGCCGCACATCGCAGCGGCCACGTCCGCGCGGCGCCCGCCTCCGCCGACGAGGACCGGCGGGACAACCCGTCACAGGCCGCGTCATGACCCGCGCCGACACCCACCGGGAGGCAGCCCGGACGGGGGCGCACCGCTGGTGGGTGCTGGTATCCGTCTGCATGGCCTGGTTCCTGGTCCTCGTCGACGACACCGCCGTCGCCATCGCCATGCCCCCGATCGGCCGGGACCTCGGCCTCGGCCTGAGCGGCCTGGAGTGGGTGGTCAACCTCTACACCCTCGCCTTCGCGGTCCTGACCCTGTCCGGTGGGATGCTCGCCGACCGGTACGGCGCCCGGCCGGTCTTCCTCGCGGGGCTGACGGTGTTCACCGTCTTCTCGCTGGCCGCCGGACTGGCCCCCGACGGCCCGTCACTGATCGGGCTGCGCGCCGGCCAGGGCGCCGGCGCGGCGCTGATGGGCCCGGCCGCCCTGTCCCTGCTGCTCGCCCTGTTCACCGGTCCGTCGCGCGCTCTGGCCCTGGGCGTGTGGTCCGGGGCCGGTGCCACGGCGCTGGCCGGCGGCCCGCTGCTGGGCGCCGTGCTCACCGCGGGTTTCGGCTGGCGGTCGATCTTCCTGCTCAACGTCGCCCTCGGACCCGTACTGTGGGCGATCGCGCGCCGTACGCTGCCCGCCCCGCAACCCGCCGCCCGCACCGGGCCGTTCGACCTCGCCGGTGCCCTCACCTCCGCGGTCGGCCTCTCCGCCCTGATCTTCGCCCTGACCCGGGCGACCGTCTACGGCTGGGCCTCGCCGCGGCTGTGGGCGCTGCTGACCGGAGCCGTGGCGGCCCTCGCCCTCTTTGTCGTTGTCGAACGCCGGGCGGCCGCACCGTTGTTGGACCTCTCACTGCTGCGCAGGCCGGGCTTCCTGGTCGGCAACGTACTGGGGCTGGTCAGCCTCGCCGTGATGTGCAGCGTGTTCTTCTTCCTGTCTCTGTACCTCCAGTTGGCCACCGGCGCCTCACCGATCCAGGCGGGCCTCGCATTGCTGCCGCTCACCCTGCTCAGTGCCGTGGTCGCACCGGCCGCCGGATGGCTCATCCCCCGCATCGGCCCCCGTACGCTGATCGGCGCCGGGCTGCTGCTGACCGCGACGGGGCTGGCCCTGCTGGCCGGCATCGCCCCGGGCTGGGGAAACCTCCAGCTCCTGCCCGGCCTGCTGGTCACCGGCCTGGGCATCGGACTGTCGACCACCCCGATCACCACCGCCACGCTCGGCCACGTCCCCGACCACCTCACCGGCATCGCGAGCGCCGCCCTGAACGCCTCCCGCATGATCGGGCTGTCCCTCGGCATCGCCGTCATGGGCACGATCGTCGCCGCTCAGTGGCCCGACGACCTCACCAGGACCACACCGGCCGGCACCGACCTCACCACCGGCATCGCCGACGGCCTGTGGATCAACGCCGGGCTCGCGCTGGCCGCCGCGGTTCTCGCAGCCGCCGCCGTTCGTGCCCGGGCACGGCAGGAGCCCGCTGTGCCCGAGGATGCCCCCGCGCGCCCACCGGAGGGGCGGGTCCGGGCGAACCCAGGGCCACTCCAGCAGCAGTCCAGCAAGGCGCCTGCCGACCGGCGCGGAGAGGGGTGACGGAAGATGTTGCAGAACGTGGACGTCGGCCGACGGCGCCTGGACGCCTACCGCGCGTGCGCGGGCGAAGCGGTCGTGGACGAACTGCGCCGTCTCGCCGCGCCGCTGGACGGTGTGCGGGTGCTGCACGTCAACGCCACCGCGTACGGCGGCGGGGTGGCGGAGATCCTGCGCTCCGAAGTGCCCTTGCTGCGCGACCTGGGCGTGGTGGCCGAGTGGAAGACCATAACCGCCGAGCAGGGGTTCTTCGAGGTGACCAAGGCCGTCCACAACGGCCTGCAGGGTGATCCGCGCGGGGTGAGCGACGACGAGTGGCGGGTGTATGACGCCGCCTCGGCGCAGGTCGCCGCCCAGCTGGAGGAGTCGTACGACGTCGTCATCGTGCACGACCCGCAGCCGCTCGCCCTGCCCCAACGGCACGGCCGGGGCGCCGCGAAGTGGGTGTGGCGCTGCCACATCGACAGCTCCCAGCCCAACCCGCACGTCTGGGCGCGGCTGCGGCCCCAGCTGTCCGCCTACGACGCCGCCGTCTTCACGCTGGGCGCCTTCATCCCACCCGACATACCGGTGGGCCGGGTGGAGATCATTCCCCCGGCGATCGACCCGCTCAGCCCGAAGAACATGCCCATCGACGACGCCTTCGCCGCCGGTGTCCTGGACTGGATCGGTGTGGACACCGCACGCCCGCTGCTGGTGCAGGTCTCCCGCTTCGACCCGTGGAAGGACCCGCTGGGCGTCATCGACGCCTACCGGGCGGTCAAGCGCCGGGTGCCGGGTGTGCAGCTGGCCCTGGTCGGGTCGATGGCCCTGGACGACCCGGAGGGCTGGCGCGTCTACCGGCAGATCACCTCCGCCGCGGCCGACGACCCGGACATCTCGCTGTTCACCAACCTCACCGGCGTCGGCAACATCGAGGTAAACGCCTTCCAGCGCCGTGCCGACGTGGTCATTCAGAAGTCGCTGCGGGAGGGCTTCGGCCTGGTTGTCTCGGAGGCCACCTGGAAGGGCACGCCGGTGGTCGCGGGCCGGGCCGGGGGGATTCCGCTGCAGCTGCGTGACGGGGTCGGCGGCCACCTGGTGGACTCGACCGACGCGTGCGCTGATGCCGTCCTCGGCCTGCTCGGCGATCCGTCGAAGGCCCGCCGCCTCGCCGGCGCCGGGCGGGAGCTGGTGCGCGGGCGGTTCCTGCTGCCCCGGCTCATCGGCGACGACCTCCGTCTGATCACCAGCCTGCTCGGCCACGCCCCCGCGGCCCCCAGGGCGTTGGCCGCCGCGGGCACCGGGGGCGAGGACCGGGATCCGGTGTGCGGGATGCGCGTGGACGGTGCCGGCGTCCACCCAACGCAGTACCGGGGCCGGGAGTTCCAGTTCTGCTCCGCCTCCTGCGCCCGCCAGTTCGCCGCCGACCCGGAGCTGTTCTGGCGGGCGGTGGCACGAGCCGCCCGCGGCGCATCGGCCACCGCGTGAGCCGGGAAGGAGCGGCCGTCATGTCCGAGCTGCGTCGGGACCCCTTCACCCGCGACTGGGTGGCCATCGCGCCGGGACGCCGCGAGCGCCCTCAGCAGATGCCCGCCCCGACCGGATCGCCCCTACGCCGGGCTCCGGCCGCCGATCCGGCCTGCCCGTTCTGCCCGGGCCGTGAGGAGGCCACCCCGCCCGAGCTGTGGCGCCTGCCCGCCGCCGCCGATACCGCGCCCGCCGCCTGGCGGCTGCGGGTCGTGCCCAACCGCTACCCCGTGATGGCCCCCGCCGACCGGCCCGCCCGCCACCGCACCACCGGACTGCACACGACGGCGGAGGGCATCGGCAGCCACGAGGTCGTCATCGAATCCCCCGCCCACGACTGGGATCTGCCCGACGGCGACGACGCGGCCGTCGCCGACGTCCTGCGCGCCTACCGCACCCGGGCCCGCGCACTGCGCGAGGGCCGCCCCGGCCTCGTCCTGCCCTTCCGCAACCACGGCGCGGCGGCCGGCACCTCGCTGCCCCACCCGCACTCGCAGATCGTCGCCACCCCGGTCGTGCCCGCACGCTTCCGCAGGCTGTTCGACGTCGCCCGCGCCTACTACGACGACCACGGCAGCTGCCTGTACGTCGACCACACCGCCGCCGAACTCGCCGACGGCGAGCGCGTCATCGCCACCACCGGCCACGCCGCCGCCCTGGCCCCGTACGCCGCCCGCACCCCGTACGAGACCTGGATCGTGCCCCGCCGCCACCAGGCATCCTTCGCCGACGCCTGCGACGAGGACCTGGAGCAGACCGCCGTGCTCCTGCGCCGGATCCTCGGGGCGCTGCGCGACCTGCTCGGCGACGTCCCCTACAACTACGCTGTGATCAGCGCCCCCAACGGCGAGGAGACGACCGCCTACTTCGCCTGGCACCTCCAGATCGCCCCCCACCTGACTGAGCCCGCCGGGTTCGAACTCGGCACCGGCATCGCGGTCAACCCCGTCCAGCCCGAACAGGCCGCCGCCCACCTGCGACAGGCCCTGGCCGCCCGCCCTGCCCCGCCCGTCCCCCACACGGCCGCCGCTTCGGTCTCTGACCGCTCCCGGACGCGGCATCGCCCGGCCGGCAGGCAACCATGAAGTCGAGCAGTGTCGTGAGCGACCTCCCCGTACGACCGGACAACGGCCGTCCTGTTCCGGCCCGGCAGTCAGAGCCGACCGCCGGGCCGGAAGAGGGTGTGCGATGCCGCCGCGCTGACCGCCTCCCGCCGCCGCGCTCCTGGGAACGAGCCCCCGCCATCAGCACGACGACCACGGTGGGACCGGCCTGACGAAGAAGGGGCCGCACCACCACTGAATTTCCCGCAGGTTCGCGGCACAGGCGTGCGGGACCGCGATGAAGGGACCGATTGGCATGAGCAGCATCGCTCGCCGTATCGCGGACCTGTTCCGGATCAAGGCGAACAAGGCACTCGATCGGGCCGAGGATCCGCGCGAGGTGCTGGACTACTCCTACGAGAAACAGCAGGAGCTGCTGCTGCGGGTGCGGCGCGGCGTGGTGGACGTCGCCACGAGTCGCAAGCGCCTCGAACTGCAGATGAGCACCCTGGAACAGTCGAGCGGCAAGCTTGAGGGGCAGGCCCAGCAGGCGCTGTCCGTCGGACGAGAGGACATCGCCCGGGAAGCCCTGGGGCGCCGGGCCGCAGTGGCCACGCAGCTCACCGACCTGCAGGGTCAGCATGCCGCGCTACAGACCCAGGAGGAGAAGCTGACACTCGGCGCGCAACGCCTCGAGGCGAAAGTGGACGCCTTCCGGACCCGCAAGGAGACCCTCAAGGCCACCTACACCGCTGCCGAGGCGCAGACCCGGATCACCGAGGCGGTCACTGGCATCGGCGAGGAGATGGGCGATGTCGGCATGGCCATCCAACGGGCCCAGGACAAGACTGAACAGCTGCAGGCCCGCGCCGGTGCACTGGACGAGCTGATCGCCACCGGCGCACTGGAGGACGCCACCCTCCCGGCCGGCCGCGACGACATCCAGGCCGAACTGGACAAGGCGTCCGCCGGCGGAGACGTGGAGCTGGAGCTGGCCCGGATGAAGGCCGAGCTCACCGCTGCCCCCGAACCGTCGCCGCGCACTGGAGAGCCGCAAGGCCACGGAAGCGGACCGGGAGCCCGACAGGGAGGCGCCGTCGTGATCATGCGGATTCTCGGCGAGGGCCAGTACGAGATCGCCGACGCCCACCTGGACAAGCTCAATGAGCTGGACGCCGTGTTGCAGTCGGTTGCCGCCGATGGCGACGAGCAGGCGTTCGCAGTCTGGCTGCGGGAGCTGCTGGATGCCGTACGCGCCCTGGGCACGCCGCTCCCGCCCGACACCCTCGCGCCGTCGGACCTGATCCTGCCCGACGAGGACACCGGCCTGCACGAGGTCGAGGCGCTGCTGGCCGACGAGGGCCTGATCCCGGGGTGATGAAGGGGTGATGACATGCGCAGCCGCTTTGCTCCCGACCGGAAGCTGACCGCCCGCATGGGCCTGACGCTGTTCCTGCTCGGGCTGCTGTACGTGGCGTTCGTCGCCGTGCTGATCGCGCTGCTGAAGTCGTGGGTGCTGGTGGTGGTCATCGCTGCCGGGCTGCTGGCCGCCCAGTACTGGTTCTCCGACCGCATCGCCCTGTTCGCGATGCATGGCCGCATCGTCACCCCCGAGGAACAGCCCGAACTGCACGGGGTCATCGACCGGCTGTGCGCTATCGCCGACATGCCCAAACCGCAGGTCGCCCTCTCCTCGATGGACCTGCCCAACGCGTTCGCCACCGGCCGCAACGCCGACCACGCCGTCGTCTGTGTGACCACCGGGCTACTGCGCCGCCTCGAGCCCGAGGAGCTAGAGGGCGTCCTGGCCCAAGAGTTGTCCCACGTCGCCCACCGCGACGTCGCGGTGATCACCATCGCCTCGTTCCTCGGTGTGATCGCCGGGCTCATGGTCCGCTTCGCCTTCTACTCCCAGCTCTTCGGCGGCGGACGCGACCGGCGTGACGACCAGAACACCGCGGCGCTGCTGTTGCGGTCATGGCGGTCTCGGCCCTCGTCTACGCCCTCAGCTTCCTGCTGATTCGCGCACTGTCCCGCTACCGGGAACTGGCCGCCGACAGGGCCGCAGCCTTGCTCACCGGCCGCCCCTCGGCGCTGGCGTCGGCGCTGACCAAGGTCACGGGAGACATCGCCCGCATCCCCACCCAGGACCTGCGCACCGCGCAGGCCTTCAACGCCTTCTTCTTCACCCCCGCCCTCGGACCGGGCTCGGCCGTGGCGAACCTGTTCTCCACCCACCCCACCCTGGAGCGCCGACTGGAGCAGCTCGGCAAGATCTCCGCCGAGCTGGGCCGCCCGGCCCCATGACGCCGAAGCGCACACCAGGAGCACCAGACATGAGCGACGCCCCGGCACCGACGGCCCAGCGGGCCCTGGTGGTCGACGACGAGGTGGAACTCGGCCGCCTGGTCGGGGGCTACCTGTCCCGCGAGGGCTTCGCCGTGGACGTCGTACTCAACGGCGCCGACGCGCTGGAGCTGGCCCGTACGACGGCGCCGGACGTCGTGGTGCTCGATGTGATGATGCCCGGCATCGACGGAGTGGAGGTCTGCCGACGCCTGCGCACCTTCACGGACGCGTACGTCATCATGCTCACCGCCCGGGCGGACGAAGTCGACAAGCTCATCGGCCTGTCGGTGGGCGCCGACGACTACCTGACCAAGCCCTTCAGCCCCAGGGAGCTGGTCGCCCGCGTCAAGGCGATGCTGCGGAGGCCACGGACCGGGCAGCCAGAGCCGGACCAGGCAGCGGTCCGCCGCTTCGGCGAGCTGACCGTCGACCCCGAGGCACGGGAGGTCACCCTCGCTGGCCGCCCCGTCGAGCTGACCCGGATCGAGTTCGACCTGTTGGAGGCGCTCTCGTCACGTCCGCGGATGGCCTTCAGCCGGCGGCAGTTGATCGAACTGGTCTGGGGACCGGGGTGGGGTGGCGACGAGCACATCGTCGACGTGCATGTGGCGCGCCTCCGGCGCAAACTCGGCGACGATCCGGTCGCGTCCCGCTTCGTGCTCACCGTGCGCGGGGTGGGCTACCGGATGGGGACCGGCTGATGAGGTGCCGCCCCGGCCTGGCCGCGCGACTGCTCCTTGCCCAACTGCTCGTGGCGCTGTCCGGGTTGCTGACCCTCGTCGCCGTCGCCGTCGCCTTCGCCATCGGCCCGCCGCTGCTGCGGCGCCATCTGCGCAGCGCGGTCGGCGAGGTCTCCCCGCAGCTGTCCCGGCACCCTGGAGGACGTGTTCCTCACCGCAGGCGGCATCGCTCTCGGCCTCGGCGTCGCCGCGTTCCTGGGCCGCTGCCGTCGCCGCGGCCTTCCTGCTCACCCGGCGGCTTTCCCGTCCCGTCCGGGATCTTGCTGACGCGGCCGACCGCGTGGCCGCCGGTGACTACACCGCCCGTCTGGAACCGACGCTCCCCGCCCGGGAGTTCGAGGCCCTCACCGGTGCCTTCAACACCATGGCGGCCGCCCTGGAAAACACGGAACGCACTCGGCGCCGCCTGCTTGGTGACGTCGCCCACGAACTGCGCACCCCACTCGCCACCATCGAGGCCTACCTCGAAGGCCTCGACGACGGGGTACGCACGCTCGACGCGCACACCCTGGCCGTGCTGGGCGCCCAGACCAGTCGACTGCACCGGCTGACCGAGGACATCTCTCTGGTTCTCCCGCGCGGAAGAACACCGGCTCACTCTGGCACGGACAACCGTCCCCGCCGCCCGCCTGGTCGAGGCGGCCGCGGCCGCCGCCCGCCCTGCCTACCAGGCCAAGGGCGTCGACCTGCGCGTCACCATCGCCCCGCGCACCCCGGCGCTCGACGTGGACCGGGACCGCCTCGTGCAGGTCCTGACCAACCTGCTCACCAACGCACTGCGCCACACCCCCGCCGACGGGACCGTCACCCTGGCCGCCGAGCCCGCCGACGGGGGAGCGGCGCTCAGCGTCACCGACACCGGCGAGGGCATCGCCGCCGAGCACCTTCCGCACCTCTTCGAACGGTTCTACCGGGCCGCCCCGGCGCGCGACCGCGAACACGGCGGCTCCGGCATCGGACTTGCCATCGCCCGTGCCCTCGTCCAGGCCCACGGCGGCACCATCACCGCTCACAGCGAAGGACCGGGCAAAGGCGCCGTCTTCCGGATCAGCCTGCCGCCCGCCGGTGAAGGCCCCGACCTTCAGGGAAGCAACGTCGGAGCTTGACGGAATCGTCATGATCCGCCTGAACCATCGGATCTCATAGGAGGAACACTGAATGAGTAAACGATGGTTCACGCCCCGCTGGCTGGTCGCCCTGATCGCCGTAGCCCTGGTCGCCGGCGCGGGAGTCGGCATCGGCCTATGGGCGAGCGGGTCGTCCCAACCCCGGCCCTCTGCCCTGGTGGGACCGGGCGACCGTGCCGTCGCCACGGCCGAGGCCGCCCGCCAGAAGGAAGACGCCCGCGTGCGGGGCGTGACGCTGACCGCCGCCCCCACCACACTCCGGCTCGACGGGCGCAAGGTCACCACCTGGGCCTTCAACAACACCGTCCCCGGCCCGGAGATCCGCGCCAAGGCCGGTGATGTGATACGCGCCCGGGTGGTCAACCGACTGTCCGACCCGCTGACCGTCCACTGGCACGGGATCGCCCTGCGCAACGACATGGACGGCGTCCCCGACGTGACCCAGAAGGCGATCAAGCCCGGTGGGCAGTTCGTCTACCGGTTCACGGTGGCCGACCCCGGCACCTTCTTCTACCACTCGCACGTAGGCACCCAGCTGGACCGTGGGCTCTACGGCCCGCTGATCGTGGACGACCCCAGCGACACGACCGCTCCCCGGCGCGAGGTCACGGTCCTGCTCGACGACTGGATCGACGGCACCGGCCAGACCGTCCTGGCCAAGCTCCGCTCCGGTGCCACACAGAGAGACGACTCCTCCGATATGGGATCCATGCCGGGCATGGACGGCTCGTCCACGGGCGGTTCGGAGATGAGCGAGAGCATGCCCACCAAGGACAACCCGCTGGGCGAGGACGTGGTGGACCTGACCTACCCGTACTACCTCGTCAACGGCCGCCCGGCGTCCGACCCCGCCACTTTCAAGGTCGCCCCGGGGGAGCGCGTCCGGCTGCGGATCATCAACGCCGCCTCGACGACCCCGTTCCGCGTCGCGCTCGGCGGCAGCAAGCTGACCGTCACTGCCACGGATGGCTTCCCGGTCCGGCCGGTCACCGCGGACACGGTCTTGGTGGGTATGGGCGAGCGGTACGACGCGGTCGTCACCGCGCCCCGCAGTGGGGCCGTCCCGCTGGTCGCGAAGGTCGAGGGCGAGTCGACGACGCAGGCGATGGCGGTGCTCCGCACGGGGACCGGATCCGACCCCATGCCGGACGCCAAGGTGCAGGAGCTGAACGGCCGCCTCCTGACGTACGCCGACCTGCGCGCCACCCAGGCCGTCGCGCTCCCGGCACGTCAGCCCGACCGGACCTACACGGTCGACCTGACCGGCAACATGACCGCGTACAAGTGGGGAGCGGCCGCGGGCGGCAAGAAGGACGGCACCCTGCCGGTCCGGCAGGGTGAGCGGATCAAGCTGGTCCTGACCAACAAGTCGATGATGTGGCACCCGATGCACCTGCACGGCCACACCTTCCAGGTGGACACCGGCTCCGCCCCGGGCCCGCGCAAGGACACGGTCATCGTTTCGCCCATGAGCCGGGTCACCGTCGAGGTGGACGCGAACAACCCGGGCCAGTGGGCGCTGCACTGCCACAACATCTACCACGCCGAGGCGGGCATGCTGACCATGCTCTCCTACGAGAAATAGCCTCGGGTCCCCCGCCCAGGGATCCCTCCCTGGCCTGGAATCAGGAAGTTTCAGGAGCGCGACCGATGATCATGGATGGCGACCATCACGGCGAACAAGGTCAGCGAGCCGACGGCGACGAACAGAAGAGGGTGGTGGAACGGTGTGTTAAGTGCCGCCAGCACCACGAACACGGTAGCCACGGTGATCACCAGTGGCGCACGCCAACGTTTCATGGAATCCTCCCCGGTGCCCTGGTGACGGGTAGGGATACGGCCACCCGGTACGGGTGCCACACTCCTCAGCCTGCGCCCGTGGGGGACTGGTGGCCATGGGCCGCTCGGCCATGGCACGGTCCGATGGTCCTTTCCCAACAGGGCCGTGCGCCTCATCCGTTGGCTTCGGTGTTGTTGCCGAGGGCTGTGAAGCCCGGAGCCGGACGGCGCTGTCCCCAGAAGGAGTTCAGCCCGCGAGCATCACACCGACGCGGCCAGCGCCGTCAGCCTCCGCACTTCTCGGCGAACTGCGTACCAGTGAGTCGGCCGTCAGGGGCTATCGGTCGAAGTCCCCGGAGTCGTGTCCCGAGCGCTTCGCGTGCCTTTTGACACCGAGGCGCGCGGGTGCTGAACGGTCCGAGCGGTTCGACGCTCCCCGGCGCCGGAGCCGACGACCCGACCGGTCTCCATCAGACCCGGAGCGGTTCAGTGGCAGCATTCTGAGGAGCAGTGGCCAACGTGGCGTCCAGCATGCGCGGTGCTGGCGCGTACATCTTCCAGGAAGTGCAGCTGGCTACCCGGGTTTGAACATGCGAAGTGCTTCGCGCTTTCACCAAGCGGCATTTCTGCCTCCGGGGCAGAGCGGAAAATCTGATCACGGGCGTCCTGGCGGACGTGGTAACTGATCAGGTAAGAAGAGCTTGGGTGGAGGGCCCCGGCGGTGCCGCCCGCCTGGGAGCGGGGTCAGTTCGTGCCGAGCATCTTCCGCATTTGGGTGATCTCCGCGGTCTGGGCGGTGATGATGTCGTCGGCGAGGTCCTTGGCTGGGGCGTAGGCGCCTTGCTTCTTCTCGGTCTCGGCCATCTCGATAGCGCCTTCGTGGTGTTCGATCATCATGGCCAGGAACATGGTGTCGAATGCCTTGCCGGAGGCGTCTCGCATGTCGTCCATCTGCTGGTTGCTCATCATGCCGGGCATGGACGAGGCGTCACCGTGATCCATGCCGTCCATTCCGTCCATGCCTTGCGGGACGTTCTCGCCCCAGGCCGTCAGCCAGGCGGACATGGTCTTGATCTCCGGGTCCTGCGCCTTCTTGATCTGCGAGGCGAGGGCCTTGACGTCGCTGGAGGAGGCCCGGGTCTCGGCCATGTCGGCCATGACGATGGCCTGACGGTGGTGCGGGATCATCCCTTGGGCGAAGGTGACGTCGGCCTGGTTGTGCTCGCCTGCGGGGACGGAAGCGGATGTGGTGGGGCTGGGCGAGGTGACGGCCGTGCCGGTGTCGCCGTTGCCGCCGCAGGCGGCCAGGACGAGCGCGGCGGCCGCCGCCGTGGCGGCCAGGGTGGTACGGCGAGTGAGGGAAGCGTTCGCGTTCATGGGGGGGAGCTCCTGGGATCGGAAGGGGATCAGGGCATACCTGGACGCGGCGACAGGCCCGTTCATGAGGCGGCGTGCCGCGGGGCGTTTCCTATATCCGCAGGACTTGGAGTTCGGCGAGCGAGGGCGGCGCGCGTTCGCCTGCGGGCTGGTACGGCACCGGGGTGAGGGGCTGTGCTGCCGTGGCGATACCGCTGGGTACCGAGGCGGCCAGGGCCGGGATCACGGCGGGGCCGGGGATCGCCCCCGCGGCGCACATCTGGTCCGCGTGGCTTGCGTGCCGATCTGCGCTGCCGCAGTCATCGGTATGGCACGCGTACGACTGATCTGCATCAGCCACCATCTGGCGCGAGGCATGCGACCCGGTGTGTCCGGAGGGGGCCGGGCTCGCGAACGTCAGGCCGTGCATGCCCACAAGCGCGACGAGCACCGTGAGCACCAGCAGCGCCCGCAGCCGCAGCGCCGGCTGCGGCCACGAGGACGACGTCGGCGCGCTCGGACTCACAGCGTCATCGTAGGCGCGGCCGGGGCCAGGCGCGCGGGCTTGCAGCCCTGGTCTCAGCGCATGGTGAGGGTGCTTTTCATGTTCGGGTGGATGGTGCAGATGTAGGAGTAGCTGCCGGCCTTGGACGGAACGGTGAAGGTGACTGTTGCGCCGCCTGTGATGTTGCCGGTGTCGAACGTCGTCTTGTCCCCGGTGGCGGTCACGGTGTGCGGGACCGAGTCGCGGTTCACGACGGTGATCTTTGCTCCGGGGCGTACCTGAAGATCGGCCGGGCTGAAGGTGAAGTTCTCGATCACGATGCGCGCCGAGGCAGGGCCGGCGGTGGTCGCGGCGGATGAGGGGCTGGTGGCGGGCGCGGTGCCGTTGCCGCCATCTGAGCAGCCGACCAGGGAGAGCAGGGCGAACACTCCTCCCACGGCAAGAGCGGCGCGGCCTCGCTGCGGATGGGTGAGTGACATGCGGGGCGGACCCTTTCAGGTGAGGGCTGTGGGTCAGAGCGCGGCCGTCGGTCGGCCATCGCAGTCAGGTTCACCGTCCAAGGAGGCGCCCGCCATGGCGGTACGGCCGTCTGCGTCGCCTGCCCACCTGAAGGCTGGCGCGGAGTCCGGCGCAACACGGACGCGGGTGTGGGTGTCAGCGGGGTGCGATGGCAGCGCGGCGGAACAGGAGGGCTGCGGCGGCGGTGAGGGCGGCCAGCCAGGCGATGCCCAGGAGCAGGGCGCCGGTTTCGTCGAAGGTGGGGGTGAGCGCAGCGTCGATGAGGACGCGGCCGGGGCCATAACCAGGCAGGGCGTGGGCCCACGTTGGGGGCTGCGGGTGCAGCATAGGGCTCTGTTCGATGCCGATATCGAGGAAGGGCACCAGGAAGGCGATGAGGACGCCGCCGACGCGGCCGAAGATCGGGCCGATCAGGACGCCGATCAGGGCGTAGGTGAGGGCGATGAGGGTGTTGGCGGCGATGTAGAGGCCCCACTGGCGGGCATCGAACACGGTGGCGGTGACGGCGAGGGAGGCGGCGGTCGCGAGCAGCGCCAGCAGGGTGACGACGGCCAGCCGGGAGGTGAGCAGGCTGCCGGGGCGGAAGCCTGCCAGGGCCAGGCGCTGGTCGGCGGAGCGGGCGTTCAGGACGGTGAACAGTCCGGCGAGGGTAGCCAGGGAAGCGATGGCGATCGGGGCCATGGTGCCGCCGTGGACGTCGGGGAGCCAGACCTGTTGGGAGAGGGCGCGGCCGTGCTCGCGCACCGTCATGGAGGTGAACTCGTCGGGGGTGGTGGCCACCGCGAGGAGGACGAAGACCACGGGTACGGCGACGAGCAGCGCCCACAGCACGCGGTTGCGTCCTGTCTCCCGCAGGCCCATCCGCACGCCTGCCGCCACCTGGTCGACGGCCGAGCCGGGTCCGGCATGGCGGCGGGGCCGGGCGACGCGGCTGGTGGCGATGATCACCGTCCAGCCGGCTGCAGCCGCCGCGGCGGCCCAGGCCAGGGCCCAGCCGAGATCGCCGATCTGCCCGCCATGGCCGGAGGGCAGGTCGATCATCCACAGGGTCACGAAGTGGGTCGGCAGGATGCGGGTCACCGGACGGTCCGCCGCGCCGATCGCGGGACCGAAGAACGCGTCCAGGATCCACACGAACAGCACCAGCACGGTGCCGTTGACCGGGTTCGCGACCAGGACGCCGATGAGCGCACCGATCGCCAGGTAGATCACTGCGAACATCAGCGTCCCGGCCAGTACGCGCCCCGGATCGTCACCGAGTCCGGTCCGCAATTGAAGGGCCAGCAGGGCAGCGGCGGCGGCCAGCAGTGCCAGTGCCAGGCCGGTGGTCATACGGGAGGCGACCAGACGGGAGGGGGCCAGCCCGGCCAGGACCAGGCGGCGGTCGGCCGCGCGGGCGCCGCGCATCTGGAAGTACATGGCGATCGCGGCGATGAAGGCGGCGGCCCACCCGGCGGTGGCGGTCTGCACCGCGGGGCCGCCGGGGCCGCCGAGCAGCTCGGCGGCATCCGCCATCGGTCCGGCGGCCACCACCACGAACGCCACCGGGACCAGGACCAGCACGAGCAGGTTGACCGGGGTCCGGGCGGCCTCGATGAGGAACCGGCGGGTGAACGGCGCGGCGGTCACCGTGGCACCGCCCGCCCGTCCCGCAGCTGAACGATCCGGTCAAAACGCTCCTGGTCGGTCACGAAGTGACTGATGATCAGCACGGAGCGGCCCGCCTCGCGGCGCTGGCCGACCAGGTCCCAGAACTTGAGGTAGGTGTCGAAGTCGAAGCCTGCGTACGGCTCGTCCAGCAGCAGCACCTCGGGGTCGGCCAGCAGCGCCAGGCCCAGGTTCAGCTTGGACAGGGTCCCGCCGGACAGTTGGTCCGCGCGGGTGTCGGCGTAGCGTTCGAAACCGAGCGATGCGTAGATGTCCTTGCGCGAGCGCCGCTCCGCCTCCTGGGACAGGCGGTAAGCGCGGCCGAAGAGCTCGAAATGCTCGTCGCAGGTGAGACGCTCGTAGACGATCGGCTCCTGCGGGCAGTAGCCCAGCCGCCCGCTGCGGGTAACGGTACCGGCGTCCGCGGCCAGCGCGCCGACCAGAATCTTCATCAGGGTGCTCTTGCCCGAGCCGTTCTCCCCGACCAGGCCGACCACTTCGCCGGGAGCCAGGGTGAGATCCACCCCTTTCAGCACCGGTATCCGGTGCGAGGCCGGCCACAGGCCGCGCCGGTACGTCTTCTCGACCCCGGCTGCCTCCAGGACCGCGCGGTCGGCGCTCGCCGGGGCGGGTTCGATCACGCTGGTGTGCGGTGCATCGGTCGGCTTGGGACCGCTGTTCGGTGCTTCCCGCCGGTCCCGGCCGCTCACGGCCCGCTCCCGGCCCGGGATGCCGTCCCTGCGTGCGGCAGCAGGTCGCGGAGGGTGTCGGCCAAGGCGTAGACCAAGGCGGCGGTGATGGTAGTGGCGCCCCACAGACCCCACGCTGCCGCAGACGCGTCAGCGGCAAGGAGCGCGGAAAGCGGAAGCAGACCGGCCGCGAGGAGGACGGGGGCGGTGCGGTGGATGGAGCGGACCAGGTGCGCGGCGTCGCGCCTGTGGCGCCGGGTGAGATGCACCGCGCACGCGGCGGTGGCCAGGTCTCCGAGGACGATCAGAGTCCAGACGAGGGCTTCCATGCCAGGTCACCTCCGCGTGGCTCGTGAGTCGGATCCGCGCGCGGACCCGGGGGCGCTGGGGGTGCCGTGCTTCCTGGCGGGCGGCGCCCTGTGGGGCCGCCTGGGCCAGAAGGCAGGGGTGCCGGCGGCGTAGACGGTCCACTGCTCACCGAACCGGTCTGCGACCTCGCGTTCCTCGCTGCGGGCGAGGCGGGCGTACACGTACACCAGGACCGGGAACATGATCAGGGTGGGGATGGTGGGCCACTGCAGCAGGAACCCGATCATGATGAGGAGGAAGCCGTCGTACTGCGGGTGGCGCACCCAGGAGTAGGGGCCGGTGATAGCGAGGTGGTCGTGCTGGGCGGCCTCGTGCAAAACCTTCCAGGCGGCGGCGATCAGCCAGAAGCCGACGCCGATGGCGACGTAGCTGGCGAGGTGGAAGGGGCTCAGGTGCGGATCGCCACCCCAGCCGGTCAGGTCGTTCCACAGGTGACCGCCGGCGTGGGTGTCCTTGAGCAGCGGGAACTGGTTGCCGAGCCAGCTGCCCAGCAGGTAGATGGTCAGCGGGGTGCCGTACATCTCGGTGAACAGCGCCACCAGGAAGGCGCTGTAGGCGCCCATCGCCCGCCAGTCCCGCTTGGTTTTCGGGTGGAAGAAGCTGGCGGCGAAGACGATGAACAGCAGGGTGTTGAGCACCACCAGCGGCCACAGGCCGTATGCGGCATCCGCCATCACATCCTCCTCGTTGACGTTGTGCGATTGGTGACTGGCCTGCGTCGGCCGCGGGCGAGGCCGCTCATCCGGTGCTGGTAGGTGGACGCATCGATCCGGCCGCGCAGGCGCAGACCGACGCACCACCGCTCAGCGTCTTCCAGGGCGGCGCGCCGCCCCCGGAGGCGTGCCAGGGGAGGGCGGCGGGGCTCGTTCGGCGTGATCAGGCGCGCGATGTCGTAGACCACGCCCGCCAGGATCAGCGTGCCGATCGAAATGGCTATCACGGCGCTCATGGCGTTCTCCTCGCCATGCCGTCGAGGTGGGGATCCGGCCGGTTACGGCCGGCCTCCGGGGTGGTGGTCGTGCTTGCGCAGCGGGTCGCTGTCGTCGGTGTGCTGGTCACCACCGCCGTGGCCGCCGCCGTGCATGCCGCGCATCATGAAGAACATCATCAGCGGGCAGGCGACGACGATGGCGAGGAGGGCGAGGCTGCCCAGGGGCATGCCGAGCACCAGGGCGCCGACGAAGGCGATGGCGACGGCGATCGCGTACAGGCCGTAATTGCGGTTGTTCCTCATGGCGGGGCCTCCTCCTTGGGAGGGCGGGTCAGTGTTTGGTGAGAGGGTCCGAGGAGCGCAGGGCGGTCAGGCGGCTCTGGTACTCCTCCTCGTTGATCTCGCCGCGGGCGAACCGCTCGGCGAGCAGCTGCTCGGGCGAGGGACCGGCCGGGCTGTGGGTGTGCTCGTGGGGGCGGCCCAGGGCCCTGAAGAGCAGGACGGCGGCGGTGATGATCAACGCCCAGAACAGGATCATGCTGGCCGACATCGCGAACCAGCCCCATCCGCTGACGTCGTGGTCGTACCAGAACATCATCACCATCACGTCCCCAGGTCACCCGGCTGCGGGCGTAGGGCCCGCGCTGTCCGGCCTCGTTCTTGTGCTGCTTCCAGCGTCCTCCCGTCTGGCCTGGGGGCCCAGGGTCCACTGGTCCCGGGCGGTGGGGCCGGTCAGCCCCTACCTGGTTGGGGTAGCGCGAGCGAGGCTGGAGGGAGTGAACACGCAGGGAGGCCGATCTGCCATGAATGTTGCCGATGTCGTCGTGGTGGTCTTCGCGGCCGTGCTGATCGCTGGTCTGGGCTGGTTCTTCTTCGGCCCGCGCAGGGCCCGCACCGCGCTGATCGAGGGCGGGATGCAGCGGGTCGAGGTGACCGTGCGGGGCGGCTACAGCCCCGACGTCATCAAGGTCCGCCAGGGGGTGCCGGTGGAGCTGGTCTTCGACCGGCAGGAGAGCGGGGAGTGCACCTCCCGGGTCGTCTTCCCCGACCTGCGGGTCAGCGCCGGGCTGCCGGCGTACGCGCGTACCACCGTGCACCTCAGCCCGGATCGGGCCGGTTCGTTCGGCTTCGCGTGCGGGATGAACATGATCCACGGCACGCTGCTGGTCGAACCGGCCAGTGCCACGGATGCCGCCTCGGACGGTGGAAGCCGGACAACGGCTGCCACCACGAGCGCGGATGGGCCGGCCGGCAGTTTGCCGGGCGGCGAGGCCGCGGCAGCCGAGGCGGAGGCCGCGGAGTCCGCCGAGCGCCGCGCGGAGATCGCCGACCTCACCCGGCGGGTCGCCCTCGGCGCTGTGCTGACCGCCCCGGTGCTCTTCGCCGTCATGGCGCACGAACTCTTCGGCGCCGACTGGGTGCCTGGCTGGCTGCTGAACCACTGGCTGCAACTCGTGCTGATCACCCCGGTGATGCTCTATACCGGCTGGCCGATCCACTCGACCGGCTGGCTCACCTTGCGCCACCGCGGCGCGGACATGAACTCCCTCATCACGCTGGGTACCACGGCCGCGTACGGGTACAGCCTGATCGTCACGCTCGCCCCCACCCTGCTGCCCGAGAACGTGCGCGAGGTGTACTTCGAGGCGGTCGGGGTGATCCTCACTCTGATCCTACTCGGCAGGCTGCTGGAGGCGCGCGCCAAGGCCGGCACCGGTGAGGCCATCCGCGCGCTGCTCGGGCTGCAGGCCCGCACCGCCCGCGTGATCCGCGACGGCACGGAGACCGAGATTCCGGTGGAGGACGTGACGGTCGGCGATGAGGTGCTGATCCGGCCCGGGGAGAAGGTGCCGGTCGACGCGGAGGTGCTGTCGGGTTCCTCGGCGGTGGACGAGTCGATGGTCACCGGCGAGCCAATGCCGGTCACCAAACGCGCCGGGGACACCGTCATCGGCGCCACGGTCAACGGCACCGGATCCTTGCGGGTACGCGCGAGCAAGGTCGGCGCCGACACCATGCTCGCGCAGATCGTCCGCCTGGTGCAGCAGGCCCAGGCGTCCAAGGCCCCCATCCAGCGGCTCGCCGACGCGGTCTCCGCCTACTTCGTGCCCGCCGTCATCGCCATCGCCATCGCCACCTTCGCGCTCTGGTACACGGTGGGACCAGCACCGGCACTCACCCTCGCGCTGGTCTCCGCAGTCGCCGTTCTGATCATCGCCTGCCCGTGCGCCCTGGGCCTGGCCACCCCGCTGTCGGTCATGGTCGGCACCGGCAAGGGCGCCCAGGCCGGCATCCTGATCCGCTCCGCCGAAGCCCTGGAGACCGCCCACAAGCTGGACACCGTGGTGCTGGACAAGACCGGCACCGTCACCGCCGGGAAGCCCGTGCTCACCGACGTGCACACGGCCGAAGCCTTCCAGGAGAACGAACTGCTGGCCCTGGTCGCAAGCGCCGAGGCGGACAGCGAGCACCCGCTCGCGGCGGCGATCGTCGCCGGGGCCCGGGAGCGCGGCCTCGCCCTGGGTGCGGCGGGCGGCTTCGACTCGGTCACCGGCAAGGGCGTACAGGCCACCGTCGACGGCCGTGCCGTCCTGGTCGGCACCGCCAGGCTCCTCTCCGACGCCGGCATCGACACCACCGCGCTGGCCCCGGTCGCGGCCGAACTGTCCGCCCAGGGCAAGACTGCCGTACTCGCGGCCGTCGACGGCCGCGCGGCCGGAGTGCTCGCCGTCGCCGACACCGTCAAGGACGACTCCACCCAGGCCATCGCAGCCCTGCAACGGCTCGGCCTCGACGTGGTCATCCTCACCGGCGACAACGCCCGTACCGCCGCCGCGATCGCCGCCCAGGTCGGCGTGGACCGTGTCCTGGCCGAGGTGCTCCCCGAGCACAAGGCGGATGAGATCCGCCGCCTGCAGGGCGAGGGCCGCACGGTGGGCATGGTCGGCGACGGCATCAACGACGCCCCGGCCCTCGCCGCCGCCGACGTCGGGCTGGCGATCGGCACCGGCACCGACGTGGCGATCGAGGCCGCCGACATCACCCTGATCTCCGGCTCCCTGACCGGAGTCGTCACCGCCATCCGGCTCTCGCGGGCCACCATGCGCAACATCCGGCAGAACCTGTTCTTCGCACTCGTCTACAACGCCGTCGGCGTGCCCCTCGCCGCAGGAGCCCTGTTCCCGGTGTGGGGCATCCGCCTCAGCCCGATCATCGCCGCCGCCGCCATGGCGCTCAGCTCGCTGTCGGTGGTCACCAACGCTTCCCGCCTGCGGCGCTGGCACACCAGCCCGCTGCCGCCCGCCGCAGCGGCAGCAGTCGAACCAGGGGCCGAGCCGCGGACGGAGACACCGGCCGATCACGCGCCCCAGTCCGCCACCACACCGGAGGGCGAAGCGAGCGACAAGCGCCCCAGCCACGACCATCAGCACGAGTCCGCCACCGCTGTCACCGACCCGGTGTGCGGCATGCAGATCAACCCGGAGACCGCAGCGGAGCGTCACGTGATGGACGCAGAGTGGTACTACTTCTGCTCCGCCGGGTGCGCTGCCGCCTTCTGCGCCGACCCGGACCGCTACCGGGCATCGGCTGCGCACGGCACGCCGCGAGGAGATGAGACCAGGTGACCACCATCTCCGGCCCCGCAGGTACTCCGGACCCGGCACCGGGCGCGGCCCCGCACGGCTACGCCGACCACAAGTCCGACCATCTCACCCGGCTGCACAAGATCGAAGGCCAAGTGCGCGGGGTGACCCGCATGGTCGACGACGACCGGTACTGCATCGACGTCCTCACCCAGATCAGCGCCGTCACCCGAGCCCTGCAGGAAGTCGCACTCGGCCTGCTCGACGACCATGTCCGGCACTGCGTGACCGACGCCGCCCGCTCGGACCCGGCCGCGGGCGAGGCCAAGCTCGGCGAACTCGCCCTCGCCCTGCGCCGCACACTGCGCCTGTGACCGCCTCCGCGGTCCCAAGCCGGACAAACCCCACGGGGGTATATTGAGTGGGCGGCGAGCTCCCACCCACGGGACTCGGAAAGTAGAAGTCCGGGTGGAGGCGATGGCGACACAGTCAGCCCGCGCGGGCGCCGTGCGCTGGGCGCGCGGCGCCGTCATCGCCCTGTGCGCCGCGCTGGCCGTGCTGGTCCACCACGAGACCGCCGCGTCACCTCCGCGCCCGCCGCCCCGCATGCCGGGCATGGCGTCCTCGCCCGCCAGCGCGATGCCGATGAATTCCGCTGCCGGTCACACGGACGTGCCCGGCGCGAGTGCGTCCGCGCACAGTTCTCCGCACAGCGCCTGCGCCACCGCGGGCATGCAGCACTGCACCACTGCGAGCGTCGAGGTGATCAAGCTCGCTGTGCCGCCGCAGGGGCTTGCCGGGCAGTCGGCAAACCCGTTCCAGGCCCGATCCGGCCCGGTGTCCGCCGGGACCATCGGCCGCGCGCCACCTGACCTGTCGGTCCTCTCCCAGCTGCGCATCTAGGCCGCGCCCACGGCACCTCGTGTGCCGTCTTGCGTCCGCGACCCACCTGCAGCTCGAACAAGAGGACTCACATCGTGAACAGCATCAACCGCCGCTCCGTCCTGCTCGCCGGACTCGGCGCAGCCGGCGCGGGCGCGCTCGCCGCCTGCAGCACCACCAGCACCGCCCCCGCCCTGGTCAGCCCTTCCGGCTCCGCCGTCGCCGCCGCCGAGAAAAAGCGGGGCGGCACCGGCAGGGAGCACAAGATCCCCCTGACCGCGGCGCCCGCCATGCTCGACCTGGGCGGCGGCGTCAGGACCAAGACCTGGGCCTTCGAGGGCCGGACGCCGGGCAGGGAGGTCCGGCTCTCTCCACCGGGGACACCCTGGTGGCCGAGCTGTCCAACCAGTTGCCGGCCAAGACCACCACCTCGATCCACTGGCACGGTATCGCGCTGAGCAACGACATGGACGGCGTACCGTCCGCCACCCAGACCGCAGTGCGGGCCGGGAGCACTTTCACGTACCGCTTCATCGCCGACGCCCCCGGCACGTACTTCTTCCACCCGCACGTCGGCGTCCAGCTCGACCGCGGGCTGTACGCGCCGCTGATCGTGGAGGACCCGCGCGAGCCGATGGCGTACGACGATGAATGGGTCGTCGTCCTCGATGACTGGGTCGACGGCGTCAGCGGTACCCCCGACGAGGTCTTCGCCGAGCTCAGGCAGGGCATGGGCGGCGTGGACATGGGCGGCGCCTCCGGCTCGGGCATGGAGGGCCACGACATGCACAGCATGGGGGACACGGATGAGGACGCGGCGTCCCCGTCCCCGTCCTCCTCGTCGGGCGGTATGTCGTCGAGGGTCATGCTCATGGGCGCCGAGAGCGACCTGCTCGGCGGCGACGCCGGTGATGTGAAGTACCCGTACCACCTGGTCAACGGACGCATCCCGGCCGACCCGGACGTCTACACCGGCAAGCCCGGCCGCAAGGTACGCCTGCGGATCATCAACGCCGGCTCCGACACCGCCTACCGGGTCGGGCTCGGCGGCCACCAGTTGACCATTACCCACACTGACGGCTTCCCGGTCCAGCACCAGCAGGTGGACGCCCTGCTCATCGGTATGGGCGAACGCTACGACGTCCTGGTCACCCTCGGCGACGGTGTCTTCCCCCTGGTCGCCGCGGCCGAGGGTAAGAACACCGGGGGCCTGGCGCTGGTCCGTACAGGTTCCGGCCGGGCACCGTCAGCGTCCGTACGGCCGAAGGAACTCGACGGCCTGATCATGACCGCGTCCCGGCTCCGGGCGGCCGACGACGTGCGCTTGCAGTCCGCCAGGACCGACGTCACGCACCAGATCAAGCTCACTGGCGGCATGATGCACTACAACTGGGCCATCAACGGCAAGCCCTTCGACATGGCCCACCCGGATGCGAACCCGATCCTGATGGAGGAGGGCCAGCGGGTGCGGCTGGACTTCATCAACGACACCACCATGTGGCACCCGATGCACCTGCACGGCCACACCTACCAGCTCGGCGACTCGGGCCCGCGCAAGGACACCGCGATCGTCCCGCCGAAGAAGAAGCTGTCCGTCTTCTTCGATGGCGACAATCCGGGCCGGTGGGATGCTGCATTGCCACAACGCCTACCACGGCGAGGCCGGGATGATGGCAATCGTGGCTTACCAGGCGTGACCTCGGGGTGGGGTGGCATGCGGAGTGCCTGCGTGCCACCCCACCGCCGTTCCGGGGGGATGCGGCCGAGGGATGTGCCCGAGCGGTGGCGCCACGCCCTGGAACCGCGAGAGGCAGCTCATTGAACCGGTGTGAAAGTGGACGTCGCTGCCGTCGGCCGGTGGATCCTTCCCGTTCCGGATGAAACGCAGTGCGCCACAGCGCCTCGGTGAACGCAGGACCTTCGGCTTCCCCGCGGCCCGCAGGCGCGCGATCCTGAAGGCATGGAGATCGAAGTCCTGGTCGTGCCCGGCTGCCCCAACGAGCAGACCGTCGCCGACCGACTGCGGCAGGCGCTCGACGACATCGGGCTACGCGAGACCGGGTTCACCACGCGCGTGATCGCCGACCAGACCGAGGCCGAGCGCGACGGCTTCACCGGCTCCCCGACCATCCTCGTCGACGGGCGCGACCTGTTCACCGAGCCCGGCCGCCCGCCAGGGCTGGCCTGCCGGGTCTACCGCACCGCCCAGGGCCTTGCCGGCGCGCCCGACGCCGGTCAGTTGCGACGGGCCCTCACGGCCGTCGACGCCTCCCCGCACTGAGCGACACGTCCCTCCACACTTCCCTTGGGCGCTCCCTTCGGAGTTCGCGTTGGCTGGAGAGGGCCGCAGCGCCGCCCAGGCGCACTCGTCAGAAGGTGGCCGCTGGGTCACAGGCCGGGGGCGCCCCAGAGCGGGAACCAGCGGGTCAGGTCCTCCTCGACGCGCAGGTCGTCCGTGACCGTGGCCTTGACCTGGAGTTCCAGCGGGTTGTCGCGCTTCTGGCCGGGCAGCGGAGCGAACGGGTAGAAGGTGCCGCGCTTGTAGAGGTAGACCAGCGCGAGGGGGCGCAGCTCGGCGTCGTGGAACGTGACCAGGGAGCACAGGAGTTGCGGGCCGAAGCCGCTGTCCTGCAGGGCGGTGTTCACCGCGTGCAGGTCGCTCACGAGGGCGGGCAGGTCGCCGGGGTCGCGACGGGAGAGCAGCCATGAGTAGCCGTAGGTGTCACGGCTGAACTCCACCGGCACGCCGGACCGTTCGGAGTCCGCGTCCAGCAGGGCCCGTACGTCTTGCTGGACTTGGGCGAATGCCCCGCCCTCGATGGCGGCGAAGCACACCGAGCCCGCTCCGGTCGGGGTGAAGCCGGACGCGGCCTGGAGGGTGATGGCGGCCGAGGGCAGGCCGAAGAGCTGGTCCAGGTCGGGTTTGACCGGCTTGGTCCGGCCGAGCAGGGCGTCCAGGAAACCCATGGGGCCGTCAGCTCCTTCTGCCCGGGCCCGGTTCGGGCGGGATGCGCCGGGGCGGGCGGCCGGGGCGGTGGTGGGTGGTCATGCCGCCTCGCCCAGTTCCACTGAGATGGCTGCGAGCGCCTCCAGGCGGCGTTCCAGGCTGGGGTGGGTGGAGAACAGGTTGGCGACCGCCGTGCCGGGTCCGAGCGCGGGGGTGAAGAAGAACGCGTTGAACGCCTGGGCGGTGCGCAGATCCTGGGTGGGAATGCGGGCGATGTCGCCGCTGACCTTGGTCAGCGCCGAGGCCAGTACCGAGGGTTTCCCGGTGAGCATGGCCGCGGCGCGGTCGGCGGCCAGCTCGCGGTAGCGGGACAGGGCACGAATGAGCAGGAAGCTGAGGGCGTACACGAGGGCGGAGACCGCCATGACGATGGCGAGCAGGGCGGCGGTGTTCTGGTCGCGGTTGCGTCCGCCGAACAGCTGGGAGTAGAAGGCGAAGCGGACGATGAGTCCGGCGATCACGCCCAGGAACGAGGCGATGGTGATCACCGCGACGTCGCGGTGTGCGACATGGGAGAGCTCGTGGGCGAGGACGCCTTCGAGTTCCTCGGTCTCCAGGCGGCGCAGTAGTCCGGTGGTCACGCACACGACGGCGTGGTCGGCGTTGCGGCCGGTGGCGAACGCGTTGGGCAGGTCCATCTCGGAGATGGCCACCCGGGGTTTGGGCACGTCCGCGGTGGCGCAGAGCCGGTCGATGACGCCGTGCAGCTCGGGCTGTTCCTCGCGGCTGACGAGGCGGCCGTGCATGGCGTACAGGGCGATCCGGTCGGAGAACCAGAACTGCGCGACGAGCAGGGCGGCGGCGATGACGACCACCAGGACGACGGACTTGAGCAGCACGATCAGCGCGGCGATGAACGCCACGTACACCAGCCCGAGCAGGAACATCGTGACCGCCATGCGGGCGGTCAGCTGCCGGTCGGGCTCGAAGCGGCTGCGCATCGTCATCACCCCGGGATCAGGCCCTCGTCGGAGAGCAGTTCGCGTACCTGCGTGAGGCTGGTGTCCGCATCGGGCAGCACCAGGTCGGACGGTGTGATCCTTTCGTCCGGCAGTGGTGTGCCGAGGCTGCGTACTGCGTCCAGCAGGGCTGACAGGGCGGCGGTGAACGCGGCCTCGTCGCCCGCGTCGGCGGCCGACTGCAGCGCCGCGTCCAGCTCGTTGAGCCGGTCCAGGTGCTCTTCGGTGATCTCGTACTGGCCCTCGCCGAGAATCCGCATGATCATGACGTTGCCTCCTGATCCGGCGGTGCCTGCCTGGCCCCGCCGCCCTCCACGGCCGGCGGAGTGGAAGCCGCCGGGAGCCGCGCCTTCATCATGGCCAGTTCCTTGTCCACGTCGCTGCCTGCGGTGACGCGTTCGAGTTCGGCCTGGATGTCGTCACGGCCGGCCGGCAGAGTGGCGTCCTCCAGCGCGCCGGAGGCCAGCAACTCATCCAGCGCTCCGGCGCGGGCCTGCAACTGCTCGGTCTTGTCCTGGGCCCGCTGCATGGCCAGACCCACATCGCCCATCTCCTCACCGATGCCGGTGACGGCCTCGGTGATACGGGTCTGCGCCTCGGCCGCGGTATAGGTGGCCTTGATCGTCTCCTTGCGGGTGCGGAAGCTGTCGACCTTCGCCTGCAGCCGCTGCGAAGCGACGGTGAGCTTCTCCTCCTGGTCCTGCAGCGACGCCTGCTGGGTCTGCAGGTCGGTGATCTGGGAGGCCACGGCGGTGCGCCGGGTCAGGGCTTCACGGGCGAGATCCTCGCGCCCGGCGGCCAGTGCCTGCTGGGCCTGTCCCTCCAGCTTGCCGCCGGACTGCTGCAACTGGCTGATCTGCAAGTCGAGCCGTTTGCGGCTGGTGGCCACATCGGCCACGCCGCGCCGCACCTTCTGCAACATCTGGAGCTGCTGCTCGTAGGAGTAGTCCAGGACCTCGCGGGGGTCCTCGGCCTTGTCCAGGGCCTTGTTCGCCTTGATCCGGAACAGGGCGGCTATGCGGTGAGCGATGCTGCTCATAACGGCCGCCTCCTCTCGACGGGGGTGAGGAATCAGCCAGGCCACTCGACGGACACCTTCAGGCTCCGGCCCGGCGGGCCGGGCCGCAACCGCGATCCCTGGTGTTCCCAGCCATCCTCGCCCCGCGATACCCAGCAGGGTAGGGAGCAGCGGTCCCCACTCGGGGCCGGTTGGGCCCTGCACCGGGTCCGCATCCCGGGAGCAGGCTCGACGAAGCCGACCAGTACCGCTGTGCAGAGTTTCCTGCTCGGCGGCCAGCAGCCTGTTCGGGCCCGCATGCTGCAGAACCTCGACGTCGCCGACCTGTACTTGCGCCCCCATGCGCTCACCCACGGCAGCGTGCGTTGCACGAGAGGTGGCACGGGCGCAGGCTGCTTGTGACGAGGGGAGTCCTTCGATGACCCAGCACCCACCTACTGCAGAGGTCGATCGTCCGGTCGTCGGCTCGTACCCGACCTACACCGGCGCTCAGCGCGCGGTCGATTTCCTGTCCGACACCAGATTCCCGGTGGAACGCACCGCGATCATCGGTTCGGACCTCCGCATGGTCGAGACCGTCCTCGGCCGCCTCACCCGCGGCCGGGCCGCCCTGGCGGGGGCCGGCACCGGCGCCTGGTTCGGGCTGCTGGTCGGGCTGCTGCTGTCGGTGTTCGCAGCCGGCAACCACCACGCCCTGGTACTGATGCTGAGCGGACTGGCCTACGGCGCCGTCTTCGGCGCGGTCTTCGGGTTCGCCGGTCACGCCCTTAGCGGAGGCCACCGCGACTTCTCTTCCCGCAGCCAGATCGTGGCCGCCCGCTACGACGTGGTTGCCGACGCCGAGGTCGCCGAGGAGGCCAAGAACCTGCTGATCAAACTCGCCTGGCGCGAAGAGTGACCTGCCCACGGCCTTGCTTGTCTCTCGCAAGGGCCTCGCCACCGGTCGGCCAGACTCCACGTGCTCGACGGCTCTGCCCCTCAGCCGTCCCGGACTCACTCGCTCACGTCCTCCTCGGGGTGCGCTCTCCTAGAGCGAGGCTGTGCATCCTTGCCCGGTAGGTGGCCGCGTCGACCCGGCCGTGGAGCCGCAGCCCGACGAGCCACCATCGGCGCTCTCCAATGCGGCGCGCCGGCCCCTGATCCGGGCCAACGGCGGGAAGCGGCTTTCGCTTGGCGTCACCAGCCGGGCGATGTCGTAGAAGACGGCGGCCATTCTAAGGTCCCTTAGTAGTGGGTCGAACGGCCCTGTGCCACCTGAACGGGAAGGAGAGCCGGTCACCGGGGCATGGTTTTCTGTGCGGTCGTGGGCCGGTCACCTGTCTCCCGCCGAGACGGCTCGATCCAGCCGAGCGTGATGGCTGCGGACGAGGGAGGACAGGGACGAGGCCAGTACGAGGCGGCCATGCCGACACCGTCGGTGACCACCTCCGGGTGTCGTAGCGGATCGTCATGAGCGGGGGCACGGCGAGCGGCCCCGATCGCGTGGTGCGCCCTGTGCTCCAGGCAGATGTAGTCGTCCTCATCTCCTCAGGGGACCGGCCGCGCGGTCCCAGACCCACGAGCCGCGCGTCAGGTGCGTGGTCACCGCCACTTTCCGGTCGCGGACTGTGCCGCGCACAGGGGCCTGTCGGCCCCGCAGACGGGACAGCAGGCCCCTACGCGGTGGGGGTATGCCGGGTGACGATTGAATCCCCAGTCCTCGTACACGCGCAGACGGAGAGGAGGCGCACGGCGATGACCACAGCCCCCGGCCGCGTTCCGCGGGTGTCCGAACCACCCGGCTACCACGGCCAGAAGGCCGATCACCTGTCCCGGCTGCACAAGATCGAGGGGCAGGTGCGCGGGGTGACACGCATGGTCGAGGAAGGCCGGTACTGCATCGACGTCCTCACCCAGATCGGCGCCGTCAGCCGGGCCCTGCAAGAGGTCGCCCTGGGCCTGCTCGACGACCACACCAGGAACTGCGTACTGACCGCCGCCCGCTCGGACCCCGACGAGGCCGAGGCAAAGCTCGATGAACTCGCCCTCGGTATGCGCCGGATGACACGGATCTGACGTGGGCGGGCGGGCTCCCCCGCAGTCGGGCCGATGTGTCAGAGGTGTGGACCCGCGCCCAGGGGATCCATGCCCGGGTCGGTGACCAGGGTGACCGGATGGCCGTACGTGATCCCGGCCAGCGCGAGACCAAGGCCGAGCTGCCTACACCACGCTCGCCCTCGAACTCATCATCCAGCTCGGCCGTATCGACGTCCTGGTGGCGGCGAGGCGGCCGGCAGGGCGGCGGTGCCGGTGAGCGCCCGGACCAGGACGGCGGCGCGTCAGTCGTAAGCCGCGATGAGGTGGTCCAAACGGACACCGGGGAATTCACGCTGGAGGAAGTCGGCCTGCCAGCGGCTGCGGAAGAGGGCGAGCCGGGCGTTGTCGCGGACGCGAGTGAGTGCCTCGCCCCTGATCCGGGAGCGGCCCAGCGCTTCGGCGCCGGCCACGTCGGTGGCCAGTGCGAGGCGGTACGGCAGCGGTTCCAGCCTGACCGGGGCGGAGAACTCGCCCGCCATCCTGGCGGTGACGACCTCGAACTGCAGCGGGCCGACCGCGGCCAGGACCGGGGCTTGGCCGCCGCGCAGATCGGAGACGAGCACCTGCACCACGCCCTCCTCGTCCAGTTGGGCGATGCTCCGCCGGAACTGCTTGGAGCGGCTGATGTCGACGGGCCGGGCGACGGCGAAGTGCTCGGGCGCGAAGGAGGGGATGGGCGGGAAGACGGCGGCCTGGTCCGCGTAGAGGGTGTCGCCCACCCGCAGAGCGTGGGCGTTGACCAGGCCGACCACGTCGCCGGGGTAGGCGACGTCGACGGTGGAGCGGTCATGGCCGAAGAGGCTGTGCGCGTACTTGGTGGCGAACGGTCTTCCGGTGGCGGCGCGCGTGAGGGTCATACCGCGCTCGAAGACGCCGGAACACACCCTTACGAAAGCGATACGGTCGCGGTGGGCGCGGTCCATGTTCGCCTGCACCTTGAACACCAGGCCCGCGAACGGCGCCTCGACGGGGCGGGTGCCGCCGCCCGCCAGTTCCCGGGGCCCCGGGGGCGGGGCAAGGCCGACGACTGCGTCCAGCAGCAGCCGTACGCCGATGTTGGATATGGCCGCGCCGAAGAACACGGGCGTGGTCCGGCCCGCCAGGAACGCCTCCTGGTCGTGCGTGGCGCCGGCGGCCCGCAACAACTCCAGCTCCTCCACTGCCTGCTGCCAGTCCGTGCCCTCCTCGGCCGCCGCCCGCTCGGCAGTGATCGCCTCCTCGACGGCCTCCTGGGCGCCGCCCAGGGCGCGGGTGTAGCGCAGCATCCGCCCGGGTGTTCGTACCTCGATCAGGCCGCGCAGATTCCCGGCGTCGCCGACCGGCCAGGTGACCGGGGTGGGCCTGAGGCGGAACTCGCGCTCGATCTCGTCCAGCAGCCGCAGCGCCTCTTGCCCGGGCCGGTCCCACTTGTTGACGAACGTGATCACGGGGATGCCGCGGTGGCGGCAGACGTCGAAGAGCTTGCGGGTCTGCTCCTCCAGGCCCTTGGCCGCGTCAATGAGCATCACTGCGCAGTCCACCGCGGCCAGGACGCGATAGGTGTCTTCGGAGAAGTCGGCGTGGCCGGGCGTGTCCAGCAGGTTGAGCACGCACCCGCTGTGCGCGAACTGCAGCACGGCGGCGGTGACCGAGATGCCGCGGGCCTTCTCCATCTCCATCCAGTCCGAGGCCACCCGACGCCGCCCGGCCTTCCCGTGCACCGCGCCCGCCCTGGTGATGGCGTGGGCGTGCAGCGCGAGGGCCTCGGTGAGGGTCGACTTGCCCGCGTCGGGATGGCTGATCACCGCGAAGGTGCGCCGCCGTGCCGCCTCATGGGCCGCCGCCCCGTTGCTGTCCGGGATCACCGCACCGGCTCCGCGCCGGCACAGGCAGCCGCGACGGCGTCATGAGCCAGGCGATGCGGCCGTACGGAGAGTGGCCGGCGCCGTCCGTCGGCGTCGGCTCCCGGTGCGGGTCTTCGCGCCGTGCAGCAGCCTCGACCCGGTACGTTCCTCATGCAATCAGTTCCTCGTGCCTGCTCGTCGGTCTCCGGATCGGGTGTCCCCTGCTCGAACGGAAGTCGAGGGCTTGGGGCAGGCGTTTCCTCGCCGGGTGCCTTGCTCCATGTTCCATGGTGCCCAGCCTGCTGGTCCACGGCCTGACCGCATCTGATCCGCAGATCGGTGCGGTGCCGGCGGTCACACCTTCTTGGCGGCGATGTCCTTGATCACAGCGTGTAGGTCCCAGTAGATGAGGGCGCCGATGGACATGGCGGCCACGAGCCCCTGCTCGTCCAGGATCGTCCAGGACGTACGTGGTGCGCACGGCGCGTGCGGCCAGTTCTTGGAGCCGCACCCTGCTCGCCGTCCGGGGTGGTGCCCTTCAGGGCGAGGGCAGAATGCTCGCCGGGCTGGAGGTACCGCGGCGGAGCCGCTCTACATGCGAGCCGATCAGTGCCGATCCCGAGTCACTTCGCCGGGGAGGCTGCTTGGGTACTGGGGACCAGTGAAGGCGCAGCCGCGATATCGACCGCGCTGGACGGGCCCCACCTCCGCGCAGGATGGCCCGCACCTTGGCGGCGTGCCGACCCGTCCACGCAGCCAGCCACCTGCTCGGGCAGCCGGTGCACCGGCGCGTCGGGATGGCCAGGACCAGGCTCGGTGGGGAGAGGCGCCTACGACTTGGCGTCCATCACGCCGGCCCTCCACAGCCCGATGGCCGCCCCCACGACGCCGCCTCCCAGATAGAAGAAGGAGTGACCGCCAGGGAGCACCTCCAGCTCGCTGAACTCCTCGACCCAGTTCACCACGATGACCACCAGGCTCAGCCAGAACAGGGACCATCCGAAGATCCTGTTCGGCACGGACCGCGTGTGCACTTTCCCGATCTTGGTCCTGTTGTGCTTGATACTGTTGCCAGTCATGCGCTCGCCTTCTCCGCTTGGGGGGCGTCCGCCCCGCCGTCGCTCGCCGAGATGTCCTCCACACCCGGGCGCCGCCGGGCCGAGATCACCAGGTAGGCCACGGCGCCGGCGAACGCCACGATCGAGGTCCAGTTGTTCAGCCGGAGCCCCAGGAAGTGCTGTGCCTCGTCGATCCGCAGGTACTCGATCCAGAACCGGCCGACGGTGTACGCGGCCACGTAGAGCGCGAAGGTCCGCCCGTGCCCGAGCGCGAAGCGCGCGCCCGCCCAGACGACCAGCACCGCGACGCCGACGTCCCACAGCGACTCGTAGAGGAAGGTGGGATGGAACGTCGCCACGTCCGCGTAGCCCTCAGGTCGCTTGTCCGGAGAGATCTCCAGACCCCAGGGGAGGGAGGTCGGGCGCCCGAAGAGCTCCTGGTTGAACCAGTTGCCCCACCGGCCGATGGCCTGTGCGAGCGCGATGCCGGGCGCGACCGCGTCCGCGTACGCGGGGAACGGAACCCCGTGCCGTCGGCACCCGATCCACGCGCCGACGCCGCCCAGCGCGATGGCGCCCCAGATACCGAGGCCGCCCTCCCAGATGTACAGGGCCTTGATGGGCTCGCCGCCCGCACCGAAGTACGCGTCCGGGCTGGTGATCACGTGGTAGAGGCGGCCGCCGACGAGCCCGAAGGGCACCGCCCAGATGGCGATGTCCGCGACAGACTCCTTCTTGCCGCCGCGGGCCACCCAGCGGCGCGAGCCGAGCCAGACGGCGACGAAGACGCCCAGGATGATGCAGAAAGCGTAAGCCCTCAGTGGGACGGGGCCCAGGTACAGGACTCCGGTCGAGGGGCTGGGCAGTGCGGCGAGTTCCATACCTGCACTATAAGAGATTCAGCTAAGTAGCTTAGTAAATGGTTGGTCATGCTCGGGCATGGAAGCAGGCGCCTGAGCTGCGGCTGCGGCTGCGGCGCGCCGCGAGCGACGCAGCGAGAGCGCCAGACCGACGAGAACCGGCGCCCCCAGCAGCACCTCGGGCCACACGCCGAGCCACTCGGAGAGGGTGAGCCCCGAAGCGAGCGGCACCCGCTCCACCACACGGCCGCCACGCCAGGTCCCCAGCCGGTCCATGACCTGCCCGTCCGGCCCGACGATGGCACTCACCCCGCTCGTCGAGGCGAGCGCGACCGCCCGTCCGTACTCGATCGCGCGGATTCGGGCCATCGCCAGCTGCTGCTCGGACTGCCCGGCCTGGAGGCCGCGCTCGTACGTCGCGTTGTTCGTCTGGACGACGAGGAGGTTGGCGCCCGCCCGTACGGTGTCCCGGACCCGGTCGTCGTAAGCGATCTCATAGCAGATCACGTCACCGAGCCACACCCGCCCGGCCTCCAGCGGGGCCGTGGAAGTACCGGGCAGGAAGTCGCGCGGGATGAGCTGGAGCGCGCCGAGGCCGCCGAGGAGCGAACGCGCGGGGATGTGCTCGCCGAAGGGGACGAGCTGGCGCTTGGCGTACCAGGCGACCGGGCCCTGGCCGGGCAGCCACAGCTGGCCGGCGTTGTACGCCCGGCCGCCGGGGGCTTCCAGAATGGCGCCGATCAGCAGGGGGCTGTCCAGTTCCCGCACCGAGTCGGCGACCAGGGAGCCGAGCTCCGGATTGCGTCCCGGATCGCCGTCGAGGGAGTTCTCCGGCCACAGGACGACATCCGGACGCGGGACCTCGCCGCGGCGTACGGCGTCGGCCAGGGCCTTGGTCTCGCGGGCGTGGTTCTGTGCGACGTTGCGCACCCGGGCCTGCTCCTCCAGCGTGCGCTCGCGTTCGACGTTGCCCTGGACGACGGCAACCGTGGCGCTCGTCCCGGATGTCCCGGGGCCGGGGAGGGCGAGCGGTGTCGCGATCAGGACGGCCACGCCGAAACATACGGCCGTGCTGGCCTGTCGGCGGCCGCCGCGCCACTCCGTCAGGCCGTACACCAGCAGCGATCCCAGGAGTGCGACGGCGAAGGAGAGGGCTGGACCGCCGCCGACTGCGGCCCAGCCGGCATAGGGGGCATCCGCTTGCCCGAAGGCCAGCCGACCCCAGGGGAAGCCGCCGAGCGGAGCCCGGCCGCGTACCGCCTCCAGGGCCACCCACCACGCGGCGGTGTACAAGGGCCAGCCCGGCAGCGCGATCAAGCGGGGCAGCGGCAGCGCGGCGAGCGCGAAGACCAGGGCCTGGATCGCCGTGAGGGTGAGCCACGGGACCAGCCCGAGGTTCGCCAGCCAGACGATCAGCGGGGCGAGGAAGGCGATGCCGAAGATCCCGCCGGCGGCGAAGGCGGACCGGGCGCGCCGTCCGCGCACGGCCATGATCAGCAGGGCCGGGCCGAGCGGGGCCAGGAACCACCACCCGACCGGCGGGAACGAGGCGTAGAGGAGCAGCCCACCGGAGAAGGCCGCCGCCCAGGAACGGAGCGTGGCCGCACTGGGGCGGGCCACGCGGGGCGGACCGGCCCTCACGAAGGCACTGCGCAGACGTTCGCGGCGCGCAGCCGCCGGACCAGCGCATGGACGAGCAGTGCCACCGAAGCCACGGCGAGCACCGGCTGCACCGGCGCGAAGAACGTCAGGGCGCCGCTGACGCCGATGGCCAGCACCACGAGCTTGTTGCAGATCGGACAGCCGACCGCGAAGGCCGACAGCAGTCCGGCGCCGAGGGCGCGAACGGTACGGGGGCGCTCGGGTGGCCCGGACGCGGGGACGTCGGCCGGGCCGATACGGACGTACGTGGCGACCAGGAGCCCCTCCAGCACGGAACTGATCAGCCACACCGGGTAGTTCCACCACAGCACCGGAGTCATCCGCGTGTAGAAGGGAGTCGGCACCACGCCCGTCGGCACGCCGATGACGAGTGCGGCGATCACCGTGACCGCTGCTGCCGCAATCCACCTGCGGGCGGGCCAGGTGCGCATGGGGCTCCTCCTCGGGATCGGACCGCCGACCGGACGACACAACAAACCGGGGAGCTTGACAGCTGCCTCCGGTCGGCGGCTGACAGTCATGCTAAGTCACTAAGAGGATTAGTAACAATGGGGCTGGATCAGTGGTGGGGTCGAGGTTCGACGACGCGATGGCCGTGGGCGAGGCCCGTCATGCGTCGTTGGTAGGAGCGTGTGTCGATCCGTCCGTGCAGCAGCAGGCCGGCGCACCACCGCTCCTCATCCTCGAGCGCCGCGCGCCTGCCCCTGAAGCGGGCCAGTGGCGGGTACCGGCTCTGGTGTGTGCTGACCAGCCGGGCTATGTCGTAGTAGATCGCGGCGAGAAGCAGGGCGCCGATCAATATCGCTGTCGCGGCCATGGGGCAAGGCCCAGTTCACGAGGTTTCGCGTGTGTCCTTCTGCGCGACGCGCAGCTCGACGACTTCCTTGCGCAGCGCGTCCAGCTCGAAGTGCGCCACGGGTGAGCCGACGGAGCTGCTTCGCCGTGATGAGTGCAGCCCTCCACGCGTCATGAACCACACCAACAGGCCCATGCCGATCGGGCAGGCCAGGAGCAGCAACGGATACAGGGACTGAGGCATGAGGGCCTCCCGGTGGGCTGCGAGGCTCATCGAACCCGCTCTATCTACGATCGCACAGTGTGTTGGATCTGTTGCCAAGAGTGTCTCTGGATAGGGGGGAGTGGAATCGACTACGGCGCGGGCGACGAGGTCGATTGCCGGGCGTTCGCGTACAGGCCGGAGGCGAGTGGAAGGGTGCTGATTGTCGCCGGTCAACGACGACGTGATGGTGTTCGTCGTGCTGGCGGTGGGGCTACGTCCCGTCATGGCGCCCGTAGACCCTCGAAACGGGAACATAGACGTCCGGGCGGTGCTGACGACTCATATCTACGGCATGCCGGACGACGCGGACGAACTGCGCACTCGATGCGACCGCATAGGCGTCCCCCTCCTTGAGGACGCGGCACACGCGATCGGTAGGCCGGTGGGAGAGCGCCCGATCGGCACCTTCGGAGAGCTGCGGCTTTCAGCCTGGGCAAGCATGCGAGGGGCGACCGGTGGCGAATTTCCGGCGCTGGAGGATCCAGAAGACCGCAAGGCGATCGAGCACCTGCGTGATGGGCTGTTGGAGCCGCGCGGCCCTCCGTGACCCGTTGCCGCGGGTGTGACTCCCGGCCGCCTCGGCGAGGTCGCTTCCAGTGCTGAGGGCAGTTCGCCCGCGCGGGCTCGTCACCGGGCCGGAGAACCTGCCTGCTCCCAGTGCCACGGGCGGATCACAGCGGGAGCTGGAAGCCTGTGATGAGCGTCTGGAACTGAGCGATGAGCTGCCCCCACCAGCCGGTCACTTGCATGACCCCCACAACCACCAGTAGCACTCCGCCGCATCGCATCATCGCCCGCGCGTGCCGCCGTGCCCAGGTGAAGCGTCGCATCACGCCGTCGAACGACGCGGCCGCGAGCAGGAAGGGAAGCCCGAGGCCCAGGCTGTACGTGAACGAGAGCACGGCTCCGCGCCCGGCGCTCGCACTGTCCGCAGCCAGGGAAAGGACGGCCGCGAGTGTGGGGCCGATGCACGGCGTCCAGCCGATCGCGAAGAGGGCGCCGAGCAGCGGTGCGCCCGCGAGGCCCGCGCCGGGCCGGACCGAGGGCCGCCAGCTGAAACCGGCCAGCGGCAGCTTGTCGAGCAGCCCGGCGAAGACCAGGCCTAGCACGATGGTGAGCGAGCCCAGCACGATGCCGAGCGTGCGCTGGTGCGCCACCAGCACGGCGCCCGCACCACCGAACAGCGCCCCGTAGCTGGTGAAGACCACGGCGAAACCGCCCACGAACAGCAGGCAGCCGACCAGAACCCGCCATCTCGTACCGCGCCGCCCCGCATCGGTCGCACCCGCGCCGGACATCCCGGCGACGTACGACAGGTACCCCGGGACCAGGGGGAGGCAGCAGGGCGAGAAGAACGAGAGCGCTCCAGCGGCAAGTGCCAGCAGGAGGGCGACGGAGAGCGGGCCGGCCAGAACCGTTTCGCCGACAGCGGCGGCCACCGTCACTTGTCCGTACCTCCGCCGGTCTTCTCCGCGGCGAGATCCTTCACCAGCTCGCTCAGGGTCGTGTACGTGGTCCGGCCGATGATGCGGGCGGCGATTCGTCCCTCACGGTCGATGATCACGGAGCTGGGCACCGCGGACAGCGGGATGCGTCCGTCGAAGCCCAGGAGGAGCTTGCCGTCCGGGTCGCGGAAGCTGGGGTACGTGATGCCGTGGTTCCGCTCGAAGGCCGTCGCCGCCGCGTCGTTGTCCCGTGTGTTGATGCCGACGAACCGCACGCCGACGTCACGGGTCTCCTGGGACACCTTCTTCAGGTCGGGTGCCTCGGCTCGGCACGGCGCGCACCAGGATCCCCACACGTTGAGCACGATCACGTTGCCGCGCAGATCGACCAGGTCCAACTGGTCGCCGGTGATCGTCTCGCCGCTGAGCATGGGAGCCACGGGCCGTTTGCCTGCCGGGTACTCGGTGAGGCCCTCCTGGGTGCTGGAGGCGCCCGCCTTCTCGGAGTCCGGCGAGCCGGACGTCGTACTCGTCCCGCAGGCGGCGAGCAGCAGAGCGGCCGCGACCACGCCCGCAGCCTGTCGCCGCATTCGAGAGCTCGCCCCTGCCCGGCTGGTGCCTCGGTCCACCGGTGACGTCGCGGGAGCGGACTGTGTGTGGGGTGCCGTTGAGGCCACGGCTGTCTCTCCTTCACCGGGATATGGCAGAAGCTGCTAAGTAGCTTAGGGTCCACCTTCGGAGTGATTCAGCCGGGGGCCCAGGTGAGGCCGAGGCCGTTCGTGCGTCGCGTACCCGCCTCTGGTGACAGGCCCGGCGACCTGTATCGACGCCGTCGCACTGTGGAAGCTGCGCAACCAGGACGAGCGGTATCCCGCACGCGGGCGTTTGCCGGTCGACGCGTGCCCGGAGAGCGGTTGGCTGCTGCGCGTCGGCGGGGACCGGGCCGCCGACACCGCCGAAGTGTGGCTGGGTAGAGGACCGGCTCCTGGTACTCCAGTTGCAGTTCGCTATTCCTGCTGGTCAGGGGAGTGTTCGCGAGTGTTCTTGGCTCATGCTGTGTCAGGTGCCGGGACTTCGTGACCTCGGGCGCGGCGAGCGGACGTGTTTGTCGTGCATGACGATGTGCGGCCCGATGTCTGGTCGGCGGAGCAGGAAGAGTTGCTGGTGCGGGTCGGTCACCGGTTCGGGCGGGTGGATCTGCGGCGACGGATGCGGGCCTACGTCCACAGCCTGCTCGGGCCGGTGGGCCGCAAGAACAGCTGGCAGCTGGCCGAGCATGCCGGTCATCGCACGCCCGCCGGGCTGCAGCACCAGCTGAGCCGTGCCTGCTGGGATCCGGACGAGATCCGCGATGACCTGCACGGATACGTCGCCGAGAAGTTTGGGGATCCGGCAGAGGCGCTGATTGTCGACGACACTAGGTTCAGCAAGAAGAGCACGGTCTCGGCCGGGGTGCAGCGACAGCACTCCGACACCACCGGCCGCACCGAGAACCGCCAGATCGACGTCTTCGCCGCCTACGGCACCGCCAGAGGCCGGGTGCCGGCGGACCGGGAACTGCACCTGCCGGTGTCCTGGACCTCCGACCCGGACGGTTGCGCTCAGGCGAAGATCCCGGATGGGCGCGCGTTCGCCACCAAGGGTGACCTTGCAAAAGCCATCATCATGCGAGCACTGGCCTCGGCGCTGCCGATCGCCTGGGTGACCGCCGACTCGGCCTACGGCCAGGAGGGGCGGCCGCGCCGCATCCAGACCCTCACGAAGAGCACACGGCTACTGGGCGGTCGAGCGTCGAGATCGCCCCACCCTGGTTTCCCTGACGAATGAGAGCGAGTGCCGCTCTCGAAGTGAATGTCAAATGTGATGCTTTTGGGATAATTATTGGAGATATCAGGATCTACGTATGCAGACGATCCAGTCGAGGTCTGACCATGAACCTTGCCGACCGGCTGGCCCCGCTTCTCGGCCTTCTGCCGCTGCGCTTTCCCCGACCCCTTGGCGGTCTGGACGACCACCTACGGGCCATGCGGCTGGTGCGAGGCACCGGTCCCTGCGACATCACCGTGGTTCGGCGTCCAACCGTCCTGAAGAGCAATCTCCTGGTGTTCCAGCTGCGACGGGACCCAGGGAACCTCGTGGTCAAGCGCTCCAGAATCGACAGGGCGGCGGCCTCCGTCATCCGCGAGTGGGACATATTGCGGCAACTCGCTGACGACGATCGACTCGAACCCTGGCGCGCCCTGCTGCCTCAAACGGTCGGTCCCCGGCCTCATGGCCCCTCGCCGACCCTCGCACAGACCATGCTTACCGGTGTTCCGGGCGACGATCTTATGGGGCCTTCCGCGAAGGCCCCATACCGCGCAGCCGCCCCCGCCCTCTGCCTGCTGGCGGAACTGCGGGAGGCCACCGGACGTCACATGCCGACGACAGAATGGGGCGGCCTCATAACCGAACCGCATCTGACCATCCTCGCCAAGGAGGTCCGGCCCTTCGGGCCATGGAAGGGCACAGCGGCACTCGATGCGTTGCGGCACCGCATGGATGCCGCACTGGAGGGCGCAGAACTGACGCGGGGCTGGACCCACGGCGACTACTACCCTGGCAACGTCCTGCTCTCCGAGAAGCCCATCCGGGTCACCGGAGTCTTCGACTGGGGGAACGCCCAGGCGGACGGTCCGTGCGAAATCGATGCTTACACCTTCGTTCTCTCCCTCCGCAGCGCGCTGACCGGGCGCTCGATGGGTGAGCTGGTAGCCGACACGCTGCGCACCGGCCGACTCCCTGATCCCGACCGCACACTTCTCGCGCTCGCCGGGGTGGACCCGGACCGCATCGCCGACGACCCGGCGGCGCTTCCCCTGCTGACCTGGCTGTGGCATGTGGCGGGCAACGTCGGCAAGACGCCACGCTTCGGGCGCAGCCGCTGGTGGACAGCCGTAACCGTCGACCCCGTCGTCAGGGAGTCGCTCCGCTGGGCCACCGCCCGACTCTGACTGGCCGTTCTCTATCCGGTCGTGCGCTCGGTCTGGTTCGAACGGGGTCCTGGATCGGGTGACTTGTGGGCTGG
>NZ_JBNCNM010000036.1:0-61412 GCF_049846985.1 Streptomyces sp. DT190
CGAACCCGGAAGCTAAGCCTTACAGCGCCGATGGTACTGCAGGGGGGACCCTGTGGGAGAGTAGGACGCCGCCGAACTCCTTTTACAGCTCCGGCTCTTGGGCATCACAGCCCGAGAGCCGGAGCTTTTTTGCGTTGAGGTAAGGTCAGGGGGCATCGTTGGCACGTTTCCCCAGGAGGCACCCGGGTGGAGGTTCAGGAGACTCGCGTCCAGACGGACCGTGTGCTCACCATCCCGAACATCCTCAGCATGGCGCGGCTCGTCGGCGTGCCCCTCTTCCTGTGGCTGATTCTGCGCCCTGAGTTCGGTGGGCCCAAGAGTGACGGCTGGGCCCTCCTGGTGCTCGCTCTGAGCGGCATCAGCGACTACCTGGACGGCAAGCTCGCGCGGCGCTGGAACCAGATCAGCAGCCTCGGCCGGCTCCTCGACCCTGCCGCCGACCGGCTCTACATTCTCTCGACGCTCGTCGGCCTCACATGGCGTGAGATTCTGCCCCTGTGGTTGACCGCCGTACTTCTGGCCAGGGAGCTGGTTCTGCTGGTGATGGTGGGCATCCTCCGCCGGCACGGCTATCCGCCGCCGCAGGTGAACTTCCTGGGGAAGGCCGCCACGTTCAACCTGATGTATGCCTTCCCCCTGCTCCTGCTCAGTGACGGAAGTGGTTGGATCTCGTCACTGGCTGCTATTTTCGGATGGGCGTTCGCCGGATGGGGTACAACGCTGTATTGGTGGGCAGGAGTCCTCTACGTGGTACAAGTCCGCCGCCTGGTCCGTGCGGACGCCAAGACCGATTGAACTCGCGGATTCCTCCGCCCAGCGCGGTGCGATGGCCCGTGGTCGAAAAGTGCGGGAGAATCCTCGCGGGGGAAGTCGGCTAGACCGTCGTCTCTTCGAGGAGGACGCTTCCGACATGAAGGCCGTCGTGATGGCCGGAGGCGAAGGCACGCGCCTTCGTCCCATGACCTCAAGCATGCCCAAGCCGCTCCTGCCCGTGGCCAACCGCCCGATCATGGAGCACGTTCTGCGGCTGCTCAAAAGGCATGGGCTCAACGAAACAGTTGTCACTGTCCAGTTCCTGGCCTCGCTCGTCAAGAACTACTTCGGTGACGGCGAGGAGCTCGGAATGGAGCTCACCTATGCCAATGAGGAGAAGCCACTCGGTACCGCCGGAAGCGTCAAGAACGCGGAAGAGGCGCTGAAGGACGATGCCTTCCTCGTCATCTCCGGCGACGCGCTCACCGATTTCGACCTCACCGAGCTGATCAATTTCCACAAGGAAAAGGGCGCGCTGGTCACGGTCTGTCTGACCCGTGTGCCCAATCCCTTGGAGTTCGGCATCACCATCGTCGACGAGGAAGGCAAGGTGGAGCGCTTCCTCGAGAAGCCCACCTGGGGCCAGGTCTTCTCCGACACGGTGAACACCGGTATCTACGTGATGGAGCCCGAGGTCTTCGACTACGTCGACCCCGATGTGCCCGTCGACTGGTCCGGCGATGTCTTCCCGCAGCTGATGAAGGAAGGCAAGCCCGTCTACGGCTTCATCGCCGAGGGCTACTGGGAGGACGTCGGCACGCACGAGAGCTACGTGAAGGCTCAGGCCGACGTGCTCGAGGGCAAGGTCGACGTCGACATCGACGGGTTCGAGATCTCGCCCGGCGTGTGGGTGGCCGAGGGTGCCGAGGTGCACCCGGACGCCGTTCTGCGCGGGCCCGTCTACATCGGTGACTACGCCAAGGTCGAGGCCGGCGCCGAAATCCGTGAGCACACCGTCGTGGGCTCCAACGTGGTCGTCAAGAGCGGCGCGTTCCTGCACAAGGCCGTCGTTCACGACAACGTCTACGTGGGTCCTCACAGCAATCTGCGCGGCTGCGTGGTCGGAAAGAACACCGACATCATGCGCGCGGCGCGGATCGAGGACGGGGCGGTCATCGGTGACGAGTGCCTGATCGGTGAAGAATCGATCGTGCAGGGCAATGTGAGGGTCTACCCGTTCAAGACCATCGAGGCCGGTGCCTTCGTCAACACCTCGGTGATCTGGGAGTCCAGGGGACAGGCGCACCTCTTCGGTGCCCGCGGTGTCTCCGGAATCCTGAACGTCGAGATCACGCCGGAACTCGCCGTGCGTCTCGCGGGCGCCTACGCCACGACGCTCAAGAAGGGCTCGACCGTCACCACGGCCCGCGACCACTCGCGAGGTGCCCGTGCGCTGAAGCGGGCGGTGATCTCCGCGCTGCAGGCCAGCGCCATCGACGTACGGGACCTGGAGAACGTGCCGCTGCCCGTGGCGCGGCAGCAGACCGCGCGGGGCAGTGCCGGCGGAATCATGATCCGGACGACGCCCGGGGTGCCGGACTCGGTCGACATCATGTTCTTCGACGGACAGGGCGCCGACCTGTCGCAGGGCAGCCAGCGCAAGCTGGACCGGGTGTTCGCGCGGCAGGAGTACCGGCGTGCCTTCCCCGGGGAGATCGGCGACCTGCACTTCCCCGCCAGCGTCTTCGACTCGTACACCGGGTCTCTGCTGCGGAACGTGGACACGACCGGGATCGCGGACTCCGGGCTGAAGGTCGTCGTCGACGCGTCCAACGGAAGCGCCGGTCTCGTGCTGCCGAGCCTGCTCGGGAAGCTCGGCGTCGACTCGCTGACGATCAACCCGGGCCTCGACGAATCCCGGCCGACCGAGACGGCCGACGTGCGGCGGTCGGGCATGGTGCGGCTCGGGGAGATCGTGGCGTCCTCGGGGGCCGCGTTCGGCGTGCGGTTCGACCCGGTCGGTGAGCGGCTGTCGCTCGTCGACGAGAAGGGCCGGATCATCGAGGACGACCGTGCGCTGCTGGTCATGCTGGACCTGGTCGCCGCCGAGCGGCGCAGTGGCCGGGTCGCGCTGCCGGTGACCACGACCCGGATCGCCGAGCAGGTGGCGGCGTACCACGGGACGCAGGTCGAGTGGACGACGACCTCTCCGGACGACCTCACGCGCGTGGGCGGTGAGGAAGGCACGATCTTCGGCGGTGACGGCAAGGGCGGTTTCATCGTCCCCGAGTTCAGCAGCGTGTACGACGCCACCGCGGCTTTCGTGCGGCTCATCGGCCTGGTGGCGCGCACGCAGCTCACGCTGAGCCAGATCGACGCGCGGATCCCGCGGGCGCACGTCCTGAAGCGGGACCTGGCGACCCCGTGGGCCGTCAAGGGGCTGGTGATGCGGCGGGTCGTCGAGGCGGCCGGAGACCGCTTCGTGGACACCACGGACGGTGTGCGGGTGGTGGAGACCGACGGCCGCTGGGTCATGGTGCTGCCGGACCCGGCCGAGGCCGTCACCCACCTGTGGGCCGAGGGGCCGGACGACGCCTCCGCGCAGGCCCTGCTGGACGAGTGGTCGGCGGTCGTGGACAGCGCCGGCCGGTAGAAACGGGCCTGCACGCGTGCGTGCCGGACAAGTGTCCCCAACGGGGCCTGTCCGGCACGCCGGTGGGGCCGTTCGGAGGTAGTGCCCGCGACGTGCGACGATGTGCGGCATGCCGCAGCACCCCCCCATTCGGAGCACACCCTCGCGGCCCCGGCGTCCGGATGCGTCCATGTCGTTGCTCACCAACGTCATGGACCACAGCCTCGACGACGGCTACGCCGAGGCCGCCGCCCGGAAGAAGGCCGCGGGCGACGGCGGTATGCCGAAGACCCTCCGGGCGAAGCTGGGACTCGCCGCCGGCCTGGTGCTGGCGGCCCTGGTCGTGACTGTGGGAGCCGCCCAGGCGCGGGTCGCCGCTCCCGTCGTGGCCAAGGAGCGGGAAGAGCTGATCGACCGCATCGACCAGGAGACCGAGGCGGCGGACAAGCTGGAGGACACCGTCGACGAGCTCCGCGAGGACGTCGGCGCGCGGCAGCGTGAGGCGCTGAAGCACAGCGGCGGAAGCGCCGGATCCGATCTCGTGGGCATCCTCTCGGGGTCCGTCGCGGTGCACGGTCCCGGTGTGAAGCTCGTGGTGAACGACGCCAAGGAAGCCGGTACGGGGGGTGACGGGAACCCGCGCGGCAGCTCCGGGTTCTCCGACACCGGCCGGGTGCGCGACCGGGACATGCAGCGCGTGGTCAACGGACTGTGGGAGTCGGGGGCCGAGGCGATCTCCATCAACGGGCAGCGGCTGACGGCACTGTCCGCGATCAGGGCCGCGGGAGACGCGATACTGGTCGACAACAAGCCGCTGGTGCCGCCGTACACGGTGCTCGCGGTGGGGGACGGGCAGCGGCTGAGCACGCGGTTCCAGGACAGCGCGGACGGGCTGTATCTGAACGCGCTGCAGGAGAGCTACGGCATCAGGACAGGCATCTCCGTGGAGGACGACCTCCGGCTGCCTGCCGCGCCGAGTGTGATCGTACGAACAGCTCAGCCGAGCACTGAGAAGAGCGAGAAGGGCACATCGTGATCGCCGTACTGGGCCTCGTGGTGGGAGTCGTGGCCGGGCTGTTGGTCCGGCCTGAGGTTCCGGCGGTGGTCGAGCCTTACCTGCCGATCGCCGTCGTGGCGGCTCTGGACGCAGTCTTCGGAGGTCTGCGGGCCATGCTCGACGGGATCTTCGACGACAAGGTCTTCGTGGTGTCCTTCCTGTCGAACGTGGTCGTGGCCGCGCTGATCGTCTTCCTGGGCGACAAGTTGGGCGTGGGCGCCCAGCTGTCCACCGGTGTGGTGGTCGTCCTCGGCATCCGGATCTTCTCCAACGCCGCGGCGATCCGCCGGCACGTCTTCCGGGCGTGAGGCCGATGAGCGAGCACGAGGAGAAGCGTCCCGAGGGACAGGACGCCCCGCGCGGGGAGCTGCGGGACGGGCGCGGTGACTCCGGGAACAGGCTGCGCAAGGAGCTGCCGCAGGAGGTGTCCGCACCGGTGCCCGCCGCGCGGGAGACCCCGCGGGCCGAATCCGAGCCGGATCCCGAGCCCGTGTCCGGGGGCACGCCCGTAGCGGAGGCGAGGCCGGAGCCGCGGTTGACCGGCAGGCAGCGTCTGGTGCAGGGGCTGTGGCCGCCGCGCGTCACGCGAGCCCAACTCATCGTCGCCCTGCTGCTGTTCGGTCTCGGATTCGGTCTGGCCGTGCAGGTGGCGTCCAACAGCGACAGCGACAGTGCCCTGCGCGGTGCCCGCCAGGAGGATCTGGTCCGCATCCTCGATGAACTGGACGACCGTACTCAGCGTCTTGAGGACGAGAAGCAGGGTCTCGAGAAGCAGCGGGACGAGCTGGAGAACAGCTCGGACCAGGCCGAGGAGGCCCGCAGGCAGACGATCGAGAAGGAGCGGCAACTCGGCATCCTGGCGGGCACGGTGGCCGCTCAGGGGCCCGGCATCACCATGACCATCGAGGACACGAAGGGGACGGTCGAGGCGGACATGCTGCTCGACGCGATCCAGGAGCTGCGTGCGGCGGGTGCCGAGGCGATCCAGGTGAACGGCGTACGCGTGGTCGCCGGCACGTACCTCGCTGATTCCGGCAAGGGCGTGAGCGTCGACGGGAACAAGATCAACGCGCCCTATCGTTTCAAGGTCATCGGCAAGCCGCAGGACCTCGAGCCGGCGCTCAACATCCCCGGAGGCGTGGTGCAGACTCTCGAGAAGGAACAGGCCACCGTGATCGTCGAGCGATCGACCAAGATCGTCGTGGACGCCTTGCGAGCGGCGAAGCGGCCTGACTACGCTCGGTCGTCCTCGCAGTGAACCGGGGGTGCATGGGCGACGTCCGGCAAGGGCAAGAGGTTGCGGGGGGTCGGCGCACCGAATGGGTGGTGCGTGGTGGAAACTGTCTGGTGCAGACGGACGTTGTCAGGATGTCCGGGTCGGCCAGAGTGTTCAGTCAGGGTTCGTCCTGCCCCACGGGCGGGTCTGTTTCGGTCAAGGGGAATCGCCCGTGAAGTTGTTTGCGAAGTTGTTCGGCAAGAGCGCGCGAGAAGGCAGCGACAACGCCAACGCCACCGCTCGCCATCGCGCACAGCCTGACGCGGAAGGCCAGCGGCCGCTCTTCCGCGACCAGGTCGCTGGTCCGGGTGGTGACATCTCCGGAGGTCAGGGCGCGCCGTCGGTTGACCCTGCGCAGCCCGGCGGCATAGGTTTCGGCCAACCGTCAGCCTCAGGTGCGGGTGGAGGGTTTTCCGACCCGTATGCGTCCCACGCTCCCGGTGAGCAGCCGCGGCAGGAGGATCCGATGTCGGCCCTGGTGTGTACGAGGTGCGGTAACCGCAACGCGGAGAACAGCCGCTTCTGCTCCAACTGTGGCGCCCCCCTGCGGGCCGGCGCGACTCCGGAGCGGCCGTCCGAGACGACCTCCACGATCTCCATCTCCGGTCTCGAGGCCTACGACAGCGAGACCACCGGCCAGACGCCGATGCCGACGCTGTCTCCCGAGGCCCAGGCGGCCGTGGACGCGCTCCCGCTGGGCTCGGCCCTCCTGGTCGTGCGCCGCGGGCCGAACTCGGGCAGCCGCTTCCTGCTGGACGGTGATCTGACCACGGCCGGGCGTCACCCGCAGAGCGACATCTTCCTGGACGACGTGACGGTCTCCCGGCGGCACGTGGAGTTCCGCCGCGGGCAGGACGGCTCGTTCACGGTGGCCGACGTGGGCAGCCTGAACGGCACGTACGTGAACCGCGAGCGGATCGACCAGGTCGCCCTGAACAACGGTGACGAGGTCCAGATCGGCAAGTACCGGCTGGTCTTCTACGCGAGCCAGCGGGGCTACTGACCCGGCTCGTCCGGGAAGGCCCGGCGAGGGTCCATCCGTCAGGGAAGGTCCATGCTTCGAACACCGAGCGGCGGTGCCGGACACGGCGCCGCCGCCACGGACAGTGGCCTGATGAGCATCGGCACGGTGCTGAACGTGCTGCGCGAGGAGTTCCCGGAAGTCACCATCTCCAAGATCCGTTTCCTGGAGGCGGAGGGGCTCATCGAGCCGCAGCGGACCCCCTCGGGGTACCGCAAGTTCAGCGCCCACGACGTCGAGCGCCTCGGTCACGTCCTGAGGATGCAGCGGGACCACTATCTGCCCCTGAAGGTGATCCGCGAGCATCTGGAGGCCATGGAGCGCGGTGAGGCCGTCCAGCTGCCCGTGGTGGGCCGCCAGCGTGACGGCGAACCCGTGCCCGAGGCACCCGAGGGGCCCACGGCCGCCAGGATCGGGCGTGCGGAACTGCTCGCCGCCGCCGGCATCGACGAGCGGGAGCTCAAGGAGTGGGAGTCGTACGGGCTGCTCACTCCACTGGAGGACGGGGCGTACGACGCGGAGGCGGTCACGGTGGCCTCGCTCGTCGTCGAGCTCGGACGGTTCGGGATCGAGCCGCGGCACCTGCGGGCGATGAAGGCCGCAGCCGACCGCGAGGCCGGGCTGGTGGACCAGGTGGTGGCCCCGCTCAAGCGGCACAGGAACCCGCAGACCAGGGCTCATGCGGAAGCCCGCACCAAGGAGCTGGCGGGGCTCACGGTGCGGCTGCACGCCGCGCTGGTGCAGACGGCGCTCGGGGTGCGGCTGCCCTGAGCGGCGGGCTGCGCGGGGGTCGGATCAGGCGCCCTATACCGGCCCGACTACCCAAACATCCCGAGCACGGCCTAGGGTTGCTGTGTGAACGAGCTCGATGTCGTAGGTGTCCGGGTCGAAATGCCCTCCAACCAACCGATCGTGCTGCTGCGTGAAGTGGGAGGCGACCGTTACCTTCCCATCTGGATCGGACCGGGGGAGGCGACGGCGATCGCCTTCGCCCAGCAGGGCATGGCTCCCGCGCGGCCGCTGACCCACGACCTGTTCAAGGACGTGCTGGAGGCTGTCGGCCAGGAGCTCACCGAAGTGCGCATCACGGACCTGCGCGAGGGCGTCTTCTACGCCGAGCTGGTCTTCGCCAGCGGCGTCGAGGTGAGTGCCCGCCCGTCCGACGCCATAGCGCTCGCGCTGCGCACCGGGACGCCGATCTACGGCAGCGACACGGTGCTCGACGACGCCGGTATCGCGATCCCGGACGAGCAGGAGGACGAGGTGGAGAAGTTCCGCGAGTTCCTCGACCAGATCTCCCCGGAGGACTTCGGCAGCAGCAGCCAGTGAGCCCCGGGTCCGGTGCGGAACCGGACGGCAGGGGGCATCAGCGGCCGGTGAGGCGATGGGGCGGCCCGGCGGACGATGTGGTCCGCGGCAGGGTCGCCCGACGCATGGAGACGGGTGAATTGCCCGCATGTGCCGGTGGCGAGTGAGAGCGTCACACGGTCCGCGCCGAGCGCATTCGGCTAGCCTTTCCCCGCGGTGGGGCACGGGAAACCACTCTTAGGGTGATTATCACTCGGCGTGGCGAGTGTGGCGATCGTTGACGCACCCCTGGTGACTGCCTACCGTCGAGAAGGCAGGTCAAGGACGGAGGTCGGCGTGAGAAGCAGCGGCGGCGGTACGGCTGGGGGCGGCCCCGAGCGCAGTCTCAGGGCGAGCGGTCCGTACCCTCCCCACGGCTCACGGTTCCGCCCGAGCGGGGGATACCCCCAGCCCGGTGACGCGGCCGATCACGCTCCGCAGCGACCGACGGCCGTGCCGAGCAGCGGAGGGACGACGTCCATGGCGTCCGAGCAGATCGGCTATCGCGGGCCGACGGCCTGTGCGGCCGCCGGGATCACCTACCGGCAACTGGACTACTGGGCGCGTACGGGTCTCGTCGAGCCGAGCGTGCGCCCCGCCCACGGATCCGGGTCGCAGCGGCTGTACAGCTTCCGGGATGTCGTCGTCCTGAAGATCGTCAAGCGGTTCCTGGACACCGGAGTGTCGCTGCAGAACATCCGCACGGCCGTGCAGCACCTTCGGGAACGCGGTTTTGAGGACCTGGAGCGGATGACGCTGATGAGCGACGGCGCCACCGTGTACGAGTGCACCTCGCCGGACGAGGTCCACGCCCTGCTCCAAGGAGGGCAGGGGGTCTTCGGGATCGCCGTCGGCGTGGTGTGGCGGGACGTGGAGAGCGCGCTGTCCCAGCTGCACGGGGAACGGATCGACACCGGCGAGACGCTGGTCGGGCCGAACCCCGCGGACGAGCTGGCGCGACGGCGGAACCGGGCCGTCTGAGCCGCTCCGGACACGGTGCTCCCGGTGGCCGCAAGAGGCGGGACGTTTCCGCACCCGCGCTCCAGCCCCATCTGCTGTGTCCGCCGCCGTTTCCGCGGCCGGCGATCGCCTCCGGGGAGGGGCGCAGGAGACCGGGTCGGTCGGCAGGAGCATTGTCAGTGGCGTAGGGCAGCATCGGAGATGTGAGAACCGCGCCCACGATCCTGCATCTCGACATGGATGCCTTCTTCGCTTCGGTGGAGCAGGCGTCCAAGCCGAGTCTGCGCGGGAAGGCCGTGGTCGTGGGAGGGCTCGGGCCTCGCGGTGTGGTGGCCACGGCGTCGTACGAGGCACGGGTCTTCGGGGTGCACTCGGCGATGCCCATGGGGCAGGCCAGGCGGCTGGCGCCCAACGCCGCGTATCTCGTGCCGCGCTTCGGGCTCTACAAGACGATCAGCGAACGCGTCATGGAGCTGCTGCGGGCGTTGTCGCCGCTCGTGGAGCCGTTGAGCCTGGACGAGGCGTTCGTGGACCTGGAGGCCGGTGGAGTGGCCTGGGACGAGGCGTCCGCGAGGCTGGTCGGGGCGCAGCTGCGCGCCGACATCCGCGCCGTCACGGGACTCACGGGGTCGGTCGGGCTCGCCGCCTCCAAGATGCTCGCGAAGATCGCCTCCGAGCAGGCCAAGCCCGACGGGCTGGTGGTGATCGAGCCGGGCACCGAGCGGGCCATGCTCGGGCCGATGTCGGTGCGGACCCTGCCCGGGGTCGGACCGGCGACGGGGGACCATCTGCGGCGGGCCGGGATCACCACGGTCGAGGAGATCGTGGAAGCGGGCGAGGACGAGCTGGTCCGGCTGCTGGGGAAGGCGCACGGGCACGGGCTCTACGCGATGGCCCTGGCGCGCGACGACCGGCCCGTGGTGGCGGAGCGGGAGGCGAAGTCCGTGTCCGTGGAGGACACGTACGACGTGGACATCCACGACCGGGTGCGGGTCGGGCTGGAGGTGCAGCGGCTGGCCGACCGGTGCGTACGGCGGCTGCGCGGGGCGGGTCTGTCCGGGCGGACGATCGTGCTGAAGGTGCGGCGGTACGACTTCTCGACGCTCACCCGGTCCGAGACGCTGCGGGGGCCGACGGACGATCCCGGGGTGATCGGGGAGGCGGCGGCGAGGCTGCTCGACTCGGTGGACACCACGGGTGGCGTGAGGCTGCTCGGGGTGGGGGTCAGCGGGCTCGCCGACTACACCCAGGAGGACCTGTTCGCGCAGGCCGCGGGGGAGCGGTCGGTGGCGGAGGGGGTGGCGGAGGAGCACGCCGTCGCGCGGGCCGAGGAGCAGCCGTCGCTCGCCGAGCGTCGCTGGCCCGCCGGGCACGACGTGCGGCACGCCGAGTTCGGGCACGGGTGGGTGCAGGGCAGTGGACTGGGGCGGGTCACCGTGCGCTTCGAGACGCCCGGGTCGGAGCCGGGGAGAGTGCGTACGTTCCGCGTCGACGACCCCGCGCTGGAGCCGGCGGATCCGTTGCCGCTGGTGTTACGAAGATCTGAGGGGCCCGAGGGGCCTGAGGGTCCCGCGCTCCCCGAGGAGCCTGAGGGAAGCGGGGAGCCCGAGGTGCACCGGAAGGGCTCCGTCGGGCCGGTGGGGACGTCGTCGGGAGCCGCGCCCCTCTACTAGGGGGTGGCTGTCCTGGCAGGCCTGGTCCGGCCTCTCAGGTCGTCTGTTCGTCCGAGCCCGCCAGCTTGCCGAAGGCGTGGTCCGGGAGTGGGGGAGGAGCGGCGATGTCGAGGCCGTAGTGGTGGTAGAGCTGGAGCTCCTGCTCGGGGGAGAGGTGGCGGCCCACGCCGAAGTCGGGGGCGTCCTTGATCAGGGCGCGTTCGAAAGGGATGTGGAGGGCGCCGTCGATCAGCTCGCTGGGCTCCAGGGGGACGAACGCGTCCCTGCTGAACAGGCCGGTCCGTATGGCCGCCCACTCCGGTTCGCCGGTGGCGTCGTCGAGGTAGACCTCGTCGATCGTGCCGATCCGGGCTCCGTTGCGGTCGAACGCCTTGCGGCCGATCAGGTTGCGCGGATCGATATCGGTACGCACGGGACCTCCACAGGCTCGCAATCATCCGTAAGCACTACAAAACGGCAGAATCGGGGAGGCGGCCACTCGAAGGTTCGTGCGTTGACCGCGCTGGTACGCTGGCAACGGCTGCTGACCCCGCGCGGGAGAGTCCTCCGGACATCATCGGAGGCGCCGAAGGAGCAAATCCTCCCCGGAATCTCTCAGGCACACGTACCGCACGGACGAGGTCACTCTGGAAAGAAGAGCGGGTGTCGACGGCTTCCGCTCTCACCGACGGTGAAAGCCGGAGGCCTTCGGGCGATCCGGTGAAGCTCTCAGGTTGAGATGACAGAGGGGGAGGCCGTCCGGGTACCCGCGCCGTGGTGCCCCTCGAAGGTCGTGTCAGACCAGGAGGCCTCCGCCCATGACCGCCCATCGCATTCCGCTTTCCGAGCTCGAAGAGGCAGTGCCCTTCGAGCAGCGCCACATCGGCCCCGACCACGAGGCCCAGGCCAAGATGCTCGCGCAGGTCGGCTACGGCTCACTCGACGAGCTCACGGCCGCCGCGGTCCCGGCCGTCATCAAGAGCGCCGAGGCCCTCGACCTGCCCGGTGCCCGCAGCGAGGCCGAGGTGATCGCCGAGCTGCGCTCGCTCGCCGACCGCAACCAGGTCCTCGGCTCCATGATCGGACTCGGCTATTACGGCACGTTCACGCCGCCGGTCATCATGCGCAACGTCATGGAGAACCCAGCCTGGTACACCGCGTACACGCCGTACCAGCCGGAGATCTCGCAGGGGCGTCTGGAAGCGCTGCTCAACTTCCAGACCATGGTCGCCGACCTCACCGGACTGCCGACCTCCGGTGCCTCCCTGCTCGACGAGGGCACCGCGGCGGCCGAGGCCATGGCGCTGTCGCGGCGGATGGGCAAGAACAAGAAGGGCCTGTTCCTGGTCGACGCGGACGCGCTGCCGCAGACCATCGCCGTGATCCAGACCCGGGCCGAGCCGACGGGCGTGGAGGTCGTCGTCGCCGACCTCACCGACGGCATTCCGGACGAGGTCGCCGAGCGCGAGATCAACGGCGTGCTGATCCAGTACCCGGGCGCCTCCGGAGCCGTCAGGGACATCAAGCCGGTCATCGACCGGGCGCACGAGCTGGGCGCCGTCGTCACCGTCGCCGCCGACCTGCTCGCGCTGACCCTGCTGAAGTCGCCCGGCGAGCTCGGCGCGGACATCGCGGTCGGCACGACCCAGCGCTTCGGCGTGCCGATGGGCTTCGGCGGGCCGCACGCCGGCTACATGGCGGTCCAGGAGAAGATGGCGCGCAGCCTGCCCGGGCGGCTCGTCGGCGTGTCCGTGGACGCCGACGGGAACAAGGCCTACCGGCTGGCGCTGCAGACGCGTGAGCAGCACATCCGCCGCGAGAAGGCGACCAGCAACATCTGCACCGCGCAGGTGCTGCTCGCCGTGATGGCCGGCATGTACGCCGTCTACCACGGCCCGGACGGCCTGCGGGGCATCGCCCGGCGCACCCACCGTTACGCCACGGTCCTCGCCGCCGGGCTCGCGAACGGCGGCGTCGAGGTCGTACACGGCTCCTACTTCGACACCCTGACCGTGCGCGTCGCGGGCCGGGCCGCCGAGGTCGTGGCGGCCGCGCGCGACAACGGGGTCAACCTGCGTCTCGTCGACGCCGACCACGTCTCGATCGCCTGCGACGAGACCACGAGCCGGGCCCAGCTGCGGGCCGTGTGGGCCGCCTTCGGCGTCGAGGGGGTCATCGAGGCGCTGGACGACGCCACCGAGGAAGGGCTCCCGGCCGGGCTGCTGCGCTCCGACGACTACCTGACGCACCCCGTCTTCCACCAGCACCGCTCCGAGACGGCCATGCTGCGCTACCTGCGCCGGCTGGCCGACCGGGACTACGCGCTCGACCGCGGCATGATCCCGCTGGGCTCCTGCACCATGAAGCTCAACGCGACCACCGAGATGGAGCCGGTCACCTGGCCCGAGTTCGGGCAGCTGCACCCCTTCGCCCCCGCCGAGCAGGCCCAGGGCTACCTCACGCTCATCCATGAGCTGGAGGACCGGCTCGCCGAGGTCACCGGGTACGACAAGGTCTCCCTCCAGCCGAACGCCGGGTCCCAGGGCGAGCTGGCCGGTCTGCTCGCGGTGCGCGGCTACCACCGGGCCAACGGCGACGAGCAGCGGACCGTGTGCCTGATCCCGTCCTCCGCGCACGGCACCAACGCCGCCAGCGCCGTCATGGCCGGCATGAAGGTCGTCGTCGTGAAGACCGCCGAGGACGGCGAGATCGACGTCGAGGACCTGCGGGCGAAGATCGAGCAGCACCGCGACGAACTCGCCGTGCTGATGATCACCTACCCGTCGACCCACGGCGTGTTCGAGGAGCACGTCGCCGACATCTGCGCACAGGTGCACGAGGCGGGCGGCCAGGTCTACGTCGACGGCGCCAACCTCAACGCGCTGGTCGGGCTGGCCAAGCCGGGCCACTTCGGCGGTGACGTCTCGCACCTGAACCTGCACAAGACCTTCTGCATCCCGCACGGCGGTGGCGGCCCGGGCGTCGGCCCGGTGGCGGTGCGCGAGCACCTCGCGCCGTACCTGCCGAACCACCCGCTGCAGCCCGAGGCGGGCCCGGAGACGGGCGTCGGCCCCATCTCGGCGGCGCCCTGGGGCTCGGCCGGCATCCTGCCGATCTCCTGGGCCTACGTCCGGCTCATGGGCGGCGAGGGGCTCAAGCGGGCCACGCAGGTGGCGGTGCTGAGCGCCAACTACGTCGCCAAGCGGCTCGAGCCGCACTACCCGGTGCTCTACACCGGTCCCGGCGGGCTCGTCGCGCACGAGTGCATCATCGACCTGCGGCCGCTGACCAAGGCGACCGGTGTCAGCGTCGACGACGTCGCCAAGCGGCTCATCGACTACGGCTTCCACGCGCCGACGATGTCGTTCCCGGTGGCCGGGACGCTGATGATCGAGCCGACCGAGTCGGAGGACCTGACCGAGCTGGACCGGTTCTGCGACGCGATGATCGCCATCCGCGCGGAGATCGAGAAGGTCGGTTCCGGTGAGTGGCCCGCCGAGGACAACCCGCTGCGGGGTGCCCCGCACACCGCCGGCGCCCTCGCCGGTGCGTGGGAGCACGCCTACAGCCGCGAGGAGGCCGTCTTCCCGGCCGGGGTCTCGGTCGCCGACAAGTACTGGCCGCCGGTGCGCCGTATCGACCAGGCCTACGGTGACCGGAACCTGGTCTGCTCGTGCCCGCCGCTGGACGCGTACGAGGACTGATTTCGCCGGTTCGGCGACCGGTTCGGTCACGGGAGGGGCTCCGCGTCTGCGGGGCCCCTCCCGTCTTGCGTCATGCCGTCGCGAGTGACGTTGCGGTCGCCGCTCCCGGCGCCGTGGCCGGCACGGATCGACCTCGATTGACCCGATCGGGGTATGGCCCCTCGCGTATGACGCGATATAGCGTTAGCGGCCGGGACGGGTCGGCGGGGTGCGCCGCCCGCGGAGTTCGGGGGAGTGGCTGTGGGAGAGCTCGTAGGCGGGAGTGGATCGCCCGAGGTGAGGGCGTCGCACGCGGATCGGGACCGGGCGGTGGACGTGCTGCGGGTTGCCGCGGGCGACGGACGGCTCACCCCGGAGGAGCTGGACGAGCGGCTGGAGGCCGCGCTGTCCGCCCGTACGGTGGGTGAACTGGCGCTGTTGACGGGAGATCTGTCCCGGCCGGTGGAGATGGCCGGCGCCGAGGAGGTCGCACGGATCGACCAGGTCGGGTCCGTGACCCGGCGAGGTGACGCCTGGGTGGTACCGCGGCGCCTGGAGATCCGGTCGGCCTGGGGCGAGGTGGCCCTCGACTTCACCGACGCGGTGATCACGCATGACAGTCTGCACATCGACCTGGACCTGCGCGCCGGTGCCCTCAAGCTGGTGACCCGGCCGGGGGTCGTGGTCGACACGACCGGGCTCGTGACCCATTACTCCGCGGTCAAGGAGCGCCGGGCGGCCGATGCGCCCGTCCTGCTGCGTGTGCGTATCACGGGAGAGGTCGAGTACGGGCAGATAGTGGTGCGTCCCCGGCGCCGGCGCCTCGTCGGGCACTGAGGAGCATCCACGGCGCGGCCTGTCCGGGCGCAGCGTTGCCGCCGGTCGCCGCCGCCCGCCCATGACCTCGTCAGGCGGTCCTGGAGTATTTCGGCGTGGAGTCGGGCTACCGCCGCTCGACCGACCGGTGTAAGCAGAGCGTGATGCTCCAGCCCGAGGTTGCGCAGGCCGCGGCGGCCGCGCGGCAGCCGGGACCGGCGCCGAAGCCGGTCGCCTCGCTGAAACCACCTGGTGAAGGCGTACATCGCCCCGGCGATCCGCTGAGAGCGCAGGCCCGGGTCGGCGGGGCTCGCTGCTGGGCACCCAGCGTGATCACCCGCTCCGTAAGGTTCGTCTTCCTGATCGAATGTTTCGGCAGACCCCTGAGGTCCGGATGGCAAGGGCAGATTCACTGTGTACAAGGGGTTGCCACCGTTTACCCGCTGTCTCTAGGGTGCGGCATCAACGCAGCTTTCTGGATCTCATTCGAAACTTTCGAGGAGCGCATGATGGGCGACCCGGCACTGTCCCGCCGCGGCTTCCTGGCGGCCTCCGCCGCAGCCGGTCTGGGGATGACGGCACTGACCGCATGCGGCGGGGACTCGGACGGAGGGTCGTCCGGGACGACCACGATCGAGTGGTGGAACATCTCCACCACGGAACCGACCAAGACGGTCTGGGCCGGTCTGGCGCGCAAGTTCGAGGCGCAGAACCCCAAGGTCAAGGTCAAGATCGTCCAACTCGAGAACGACGCCTACAAATCGAAGATGACGGCTCTGACCTCTTCGGGGAAGCTGCCCGACATCTTCCACACCTGGGGTGGCGGCGTGCTGCAGCAGCAGGTCGCCGCCGGGCTCGTCGAGGACCTCACGGACCGCACCAAGCCCTGGGGCGACGCCCTGCTGCCGGTGGCCCGGGAGCCGTACCTGATCGAGGACCGGGCCTACGGCATCCCGTTCGACATCGGCATGATCGGCTTCTGGTACAACAAGGCGCATTTCAAGAAGGCCGGCATCAGCGAGCCCCCGACCACCTGGAGCGGCTTCCTCGACGCCGTGCGCAAGCTCAAGTCCGCCCGGATCACACCCCTCGCCCTGGCCGGCAAGGAGAAGTGGCCCGGCATGTACTACTGGGCGTACCTGGCGATGCGCACCGCCGGTGCCGAGGCGCTGCAGAAGGCGTACGAGGACAAGGACTTCACCGGCGCGCCCTTCGTCGAGGCGGGCGAGCACCTGGAGGAGCTCGTCGGCCTGCAGCCGTTCCAGAAGGGCTTCCTCGGTGCGGCCTACTCCAGCCCCACCGGTCAGGCCGCCAGCGTCGGCAACGGCAAGGCGGCCATGGAGCTCATGGGCCAGTGGGCGCCGGTGGTCCAGGCCGACGCCGGCAAGGGTCTCGGCAAGGACCTCGGCTTCTTCCCGTTCCCGGCGGTCGAGGGCGGCCGGGGGGCCATCACCGAGGTCTTCGGCGGAGGCGGTGGACACGCCCTGCGCCGGGGTGCTCCGCAGGCGGCCGTCGACTTCCTGAAGTTCTTCGCCTCGGAGGCCACCGACCGGGAGCTCGTGAAGAAGACCGGTGTGCTGCCCGTGGTCCCGGCGGCCGAGAGCGCCATCGCCGACGCCAACATCAAGGCCGTGCAGGCCGAGCTGAAGAAGGCCACCGGCTTCCAGCTCTACCTCGACCAGGCGTACGCGCCGGCCGTCGGCCAGGAGGTCAACGACAGCGTCGCCGCGCTCATATCGGGTTCCAGGTCGCCCGAGCAGGTCGCACAGTCGATCACGAAGACCGCGAAGGAAGAGCAGTAGCCGGCGATGACCTCCACGTTCCTGCCGAGCGAGCGGACCGGCCCCGACACCGGGCCGCCGCCCCCGGCCCCCGACCGGGCCCGGGGGCGGGCCCGGCGCCGCACCCTGAACTGGCTGACCGCCACCGGCTTCCAGCTGCCCGCCCTGGTGCTGTTCATCGGGCTCGTGCTGCTGCCGATGCTGTTCGCGCTGTACGCCGCCTTCTTCCGGTGGGGTGGCTTCGGCATGCCCTCCGACTACGTCGGCGGGGAGAACTTCACCCGGCTCCTCCAGGACGAGGTGTTCCTGGGCGACCTGTGGCGCTGCCTGGTGCTGGTGGTGCTGTCGCTCGCCCTGCAGCTGCCGTTCGCGCTCGCCATGGCCGTGCTGCTCAACCAGCGGATGCGCGGCCGGGCGGTCTACCGGATGCTGTTCTTCGCCCCGTACGTCCTGTCCGAGGCGATCACCGGAATCCTGTTCGGCATGATCTTCGCCCCGGACGACGGCTTCGCCGACCAGGTACTCGGCCGGATCGGGCTGGCAGGGATCGGCGGGGAGTGGTTCGCCGACCCGTCCACGGTCATGGCGACCCTGTTCCTGGTCATGATGTGGAAGTACTTCGGCTTCCACATGATGCTCTACCTGGCCGGGCTCCAGGCGATCCCCAAGGAGCTGACCGAGGCGGCGCTCATCGACGGGGCCGGCCCCTGGCAGCGCTTCCGCAACGTGACCCTTCCCCTGCTGGCGCCGACCCTGCGCATCAGCGTGTTCCTCTCGGTCATCGGGTCGATCCAGCTCTTCGACCTGGTGTGGGTCACCACCGCGGGCGGCCCGGACCACCACTCCGAGACCATGGCCGTGACCATGTTCCAGTACGGCTTCAAGCGGTACCAGGTCGGTTACGCCAGCGCGATCAGCGTCGCCATGTTCGCCATCAGCCTCGTCTTCGCCCTCGCCTACCAGCGGTTCGTGCTGCGGCGCGACCTCGAAGGAGCCACCACCACCATGCGGGGTGACGGAAAGTGACGGTCAGTCGCAAGACCCGCGGGGGCGGCAAGCTGTGGGGCCTGCACCTCGTCCTGGTCGTCGTCGGCGCGGTCATGGGCGTGCCCCTGCTCTACGCCGCGCTCTCGGGCTTCAAGTCCACCGACGAGCTCTCCCGCAACCCGGTCGGGCTGCCCGAGTCGTGGGTGACCTCCAACTACACCGGGATCCTCGCCTCGGGCGACTTCTGGAGGCTGATCGGCAACAGCACGCTGATCGCGGTGGGCACGACCGTGCTCGTGGTCGCGGTCTCGGCGCTGTCGGCGTTCTCCTTCGCGCGGTTCGCCTTCCGCGGCCGGGAGCTGCTGTTCACGCTGTTCACCATGGGGCTGATGTTCCCGTTCGCGGTCGCGGCGCTGCCGCTGTTCCTGCTGCTGCGGTCCCTGGGGCTGCTGGACAACCCGCTCGGCGTGATCCTCCCGCAGGCGGCCTTCGGGCTGCCGATGACCATCATCATCCTGCGTGGCTTCTTCCGGCAGATACCCGGTGAGCTGGAGGAGGCGGCCACGCTCGACGGGTGCGGCCCGTTCGGCTTCTTCTGGCGGGTGCTGCTGCCCATGGCGCGGCCCGCGCTCGGCACCGTCTCGGTGCTCGCCGTCGTCACCAGCTGGAACAACTTCTTCCTGCCGCTGCTGGTGTTCACCGACGCGCAGTGGTGGACGCTGCCGATCGGCGTCCAGCAGTTCCAGGGGCAGTACTCGGCGGACTACGCCAAGGTCTTCGCCTACCTGGTCCTGGCCATGGTCCCCGCACTCGCCTTCTACTCGGTCGCCGAGCGCCAGCTCGTCGGCGGCCTCACCGCCGGCGCCACGAAGGGCTGACCGCGCCGCGGACGTACGGCTCTGCCCACCTGTCTGTCGTGAGGACTGTCTGTCGTGAGGAGTCGCACCATGCGCACCAACCGTCTGAGACTCGCCGGTGCCGTCGCCGCGTTCCTGGTCGCCGCCGGGCTCGGGGCGGGCTCGCCCGCCCAGGCGGGTGAGCACCAGCCCACCCTCGCCGAGCTGGCCCAGCGCCACGGCCGCTACTTCGGCAGCGCCACCGACAACCCCGAGCTGACCGACCAGCCGTACACGGCCCTGCTCGGCAGCGAGTTCGACCAGATCACGCCCGGCAACGGCATGAAGTGGTACGCGACCGAGCCGGAGCAGGGCGTGTTCGACTTCTCCCAGGGCGACGAGGTCGTGAACCTGGCCCGCGCCAACCGGCAGAAGGTACGCGGCCACACCCTGGTCTGGCACAGCCAGCTGCCCGGGTGGCTCACCGACCGGGAGTGGACGGCGCCGGAGCTGAAGGCCGTGCTGAAGAAGCACATCCAGACGGAGGTACGGCACTACCGGGGCAAGGTCTTCGCCTGGGACGTCGTCAACGAGGCGTTCAACGAGGACGGCACGTACCGCGAGTCGGTGTTCTACAAGACGCTGGGGCCGGGCTACATCGCCGACGCCCTGCGCTGGGCGCACGAGGCCGACCCACGGGTGAAGCTGTACCTCAACGACTACAACATCGAGGGGATCGGCCCCAAGAGCGACGCCTACCACCGGCTGGCCAAGGAACTGAAGGCCCAGCGCGTTCCGTTGCACGGCATCGGCTTCCAGGCGCATCTGGCCCTCCAGTACGGCTATCCCACGACTCTGGAGGACAACCTCCGGCGCTTCTCCCGGCTCGGCCTCGACACCAGCCTCACCGAGGTCGACGTCCGGATGCAGCTTCCGGCGACCGAGGAGAAGCTCGCCCAGCAGGCCGAGTGGTACCGGGACCTGACCGAGGCGTGCCTGGCGGTGCGCCGGTGTGTGGGCATCACCCTCTGGGACTACACCGACAAGTACTCGTGGATACCCGCGTTCTTCCCGGGTGAGGGCGCCGCCCTGCCGTGGGACGAGCAGCTGCAGCCGAAGCCGGCGTACTTCGCGCTGCGGGAGGCGCTCGGGGGGAGGTAGCAGCAGCCGGACCACGGTCCGAGGACGGGCATGTGTGCGGGCGGGAACGGGGCGTTGCCGCCGGTGACGAAGAGTGATCGGGCCCGGACACGCGTCGGGGCCGGTGCGCAGCGTCTCCTGCGTCCGGCCCCCGATGTCTGTGGGCGAGGGCTGGCCCCGCCCCGGCGCCCTCAGGCCGCCGTCATCACCTGGCTGCCCGCCAGCGGGCGGTGCGGGGCGATGATCCTGCCGTCGGGCAGGAGCTCACCGGTGTCCTCGAAGAGCAGCACGCCGTTGCACAGCAGGCTCCAGCCCTGCTCCGGGTGGTGCGCCACGAGTCGGGCGGAGTCCCGGTCGGCGGAGTCGGCGGACGGGCACGGTGTCTGGTGCTGGCACATGGGTGGGATCTTTCGCTTGGTCGTGGTGGACGATGTGGAGGAGTTCGATGAGTCGGTCGTCGCGTCTGTTCCGCGGCTAGAAGTGTCGTTCATGGCCGCCCCCCGTTGTGATAAGTCGTCGGAACCCAGTGTTGCCCCGCGGGCGTCGATCCGCAGGGATTTCGCCGCACCGCTTCTCACAGGTTCATGACGCATCACCCGCGCGGACGGTTCATCCCAACTGGGCTGTCCCTTCGGATGGTTCGTAGTGGCCGGATGGGGCTAGTCCGGTCGGGTCCGAATGTCTGTTCGGCTCCTCGGAGCCATTCGTCGCTCGTAGGAGCGAGGGGTGATCGCGAGGGCGGGAACGGACCGACCCCGCCGCCGGGACGCGGCGACGGGGTCGGGACGGGGTGGGTCCGGCGGGGCGCTTCAGGCGGGTGAGCCGAGCAGCCGCGTGGGAGTGGCCCGGTGGGTCAGCACCGGGAGGAGTTCGTCCACGCGGTGCGGACGGTGGGCCGCGATGCCGGGAGGTGCGGGCGCCAGCGGGACGAGCAGGTCGGTGGCGGCGGGATGGCCGGCGGCACCGTCCGCGGCGCTGTCCTCGTGCAGCCAGAGCGTCAGCATGTACAGGCTGGGCACCGACAGCAGGCGCGGCTGATAGGCCTGCGGCATCGTCTCCGCCTGGCGCAGGGCGCGCTCGGTGGAGGTGATGTACGGGCCTTCGAAGAAGTGCGAGAAGGCCCAGCCGTCGGGCGTCAGCATGGTCTCCGCCGCGGCCACCACCCGGTCGCCGCAGCGGATCAGGAAACGCCAGCCGGCCAGCCGGGTGGCGGACACGCCCTCGGCGGTGACCCGGTCGAGGACGTGGACGGGCAGGGGGAGCTCGGGAGTGGCGGGCCCCTGGCTGCCGAGGAGGGCGGGAGTTCGGGCTTCGCGGACCGCGGTGGGAGAGGAGAGCGCAGTGAGGACGGAACGGAGTGCGGGCGCGGGAGCCTGAGGGACATGCAGCGGCATGGTGGGTCGCCTCTCATTCAAAGGCACGGTGGCGCGAGGGCGGGGGCGGACGGCGCTGTCAGCTCACGGGGGTCAGAGAGGCAGGGACCGGGGTCGTGAACGAGAGGGGGGTGGGATCCGTCGAGCGTCGCCTCGACGGCAGGACCCATCGACCGTGGGCGCCAACCTTCTGCCTTGTTCGCGGAGTTTATACGACACGGGTTCAGACTGTGTTTCGCCTAGCCGTTTCCGGCGAGTAGAACAAGGGTACATTCGGTCGGCGATACGCGAGAATAATCCCGATTCCGGGCGGTGGTGCACGGCGATGACCTCGGTGAATGTCCGCGAACCGGTCGGCCCATTCTCGTCGGCGTTTTTCACGAGTTCGCGGTACCGAAACCTGCCCTGCGCGCCATGCCGGGTGAATGTGCCACCGGTCACAGAGGACCAGCGTAGCGGTCGTCGGGGCCGATCGGGACGTTATCGATCGCTTTCGCTGGGCATCCTCCACCTGACCGGGACCCCGGCGGCATGGATCCCGGCCCGCATCATCCGAGGAGGGACGCTTCGATGGGGGAGAAGGTCGTGGCAGGGCGGTTCGACCTGTCCGATCGCCAGCGCTACCGCGACAAGCTGCGTCAGTGTCTGACGGGCCTGGAGCGACTCCTGGCGGAGCAGCGGTTCGATCGGCCCAAGAACCTGATGGGTCTTGAGATCGAATTGAATCTGGCGGGTGCGGACGGCATGCCGAAAATGTTGAACGGGCAAGTCCTCGAACGCATCGCGAGTCGCGATTTCCAAACAGAACTCGCCATGTTCAACCTGGAAGTGAACATCCCTCCGCACCGATTGGGCGATCGCGTATTCGACCGTCTGGCGGAGGAACTCCGTACGTCACTGGCATATGCCGACCGGAAAGCCGGTGAGGTCGACGCGGGCGTCGTGATGATCGGCATTCTGCCGACCCTCGACCGGGACGACCTGGTGTCGTCGAACCTCTCCGACGTCGACCGCTACACGCTCCTGAACGACCAGATCGTGGCCGCGCGCGGTGAGGAGTTCACGCTCGACATCGACGGCGTCGAGCACCTCACCTGCACCTCGAAGTCGATCGCTCCCGAGGCCGCCTGCACCTCCGTGCAACTGCACCTGCAGGTGACGCCGGGCCGGTTCGCCGACGTGTGGAACGCGGCCCAGGCGGTCGCCGCCGCGCAGATCGCCGTGGGAGCCAACTCGCCGTTCCTGTTCGGCCGGGAGCTGTGGCGCGAGTCGCGGCCCCCGCTGTTCCAGCAGTCGACCGACACCCGCCCGCCCGAGCTGCAGGCCCAGGGCGTCCGCCCGCGCACCTGGTTCGGGGAGCGCTGGGTGGAGTCGGCGTACGACCTCTTCGAGGAGAACCTGCGCTACTACCCGGCGCTGCTGCCGATCTGTGACGACGAGGACCCGCTGGAGGTGATCGACCGGGGCGGCACCCCGACGCTCGCCGAACTCGTCCTGCACAACGGCACCATCTACCGCTGGAACCGCCCGGTGTACGACGTCGCCGACGGCGTTCCGCACCTGCGTGTGGAGAACCGCGTCCTGCCCGCCGGGCCCACCGTCATCGACGTCGTGGCCAACGCCGCCTTCTACTACGGCGTCGTCCGCGCCCTAGCCGAGGAGAGCCGGCCGGTGTGGACCCGGTTGCCCTTCGAGGCGGCCGCGGCCAACTTCGACGCGGCGTGCAAGGACGGCATCGAGGCCCGTTTCACCTGGCCCCGTCGCGGCCGGTACGGCGGCACCACCGAGGTCGACGCGGTGAACCTGGTCCGGGACGAGCTGTTGCCGCTCGCCGAGGCCGGGCTGGACGCCTGGGGTGTCGAGCCGGCCGACCGCGATCTCTACCTGGGCGTGATCGAGGAGCGCTGCCGGCGCCGGACGAACGGGGCGACCTGGCAGGCCGCGACCTTCCACAAGGCCCTCGACGCCGGCCTCGGCCGGGAGGAGGCGCTGGCCGCCACGACCCGCCGCTACCGGGAGCTGATGCACCAGGGCGATCCGGTGCACAGCTGGCCGGTGGGCCTGCCCGAGCCGGTGTCGCTGGGCTGACGCGCCTGCGGGGCGCCGGCCCGCTGCCGCCATACTGATCCGACAGGTCGGTGAAGTGGAGGCAGGTGTGCAGGCGCAGGCGAGCCCGGCGGACGGTTCCATTCCTCAGCAGGGGCTCTCGCGGCGGATGCTCCGCAACGAGACGCTGCTGGTCCTCGCGCTGTCGCTGGGCGCGAGCGGGGTCTCCGCGCTGATCAGCTTCATCGGATCGGTGACCAGGCCGGGCGGGCTGAAGGACCAGGCGGCCACGATGAACGCCTCGGCCGCGCCCGGCCGCCCCTGGCTCGACCTGGCCTGGCAGCTGTTCGGGATCACCACGGCCCTTGTGCCCGTCGCGCTCGTCGGGCACTTCCTGCTGCGGGAAAGGGCGAGTCTGCGCACCATCGGCTTCGACCGCACCCGCCCCTGGCCCGACCTCGGCCGCGGGGCCGTGATCGCCGCCGTCATCGGCAGCACCGGCATCGCCTTCTACCTGGCGGCCCGCGGTCTCGGCTTCAACCTCACCGTGGTGCCCGAGGCGCTGCCGGAGGTGTGGTGGAAGTACCCCGTGCTGATCCTCTCCGCGATCCAGAACGCCGTGCTGGAGGAAGTGATCGTCGTCGGCTATCTGCTGCGCCGCATGGGCCAGCTGGGCTGGACGCCGACGGCCGCGCTGGTCGGCAGCTCCGTCCTGCGCGGCTCCTACCACCTCTACCAGGGCATCGGCGGGTTCATCGGGAACATGGTCATGGGCGTCGTCTTCGTCCACCTCTACCGCCGCTGGGGCCGGGTCGGCCCGCTCGTGGTGGCGCACTCGCTGCTCGACATCGGGGCGTTCGTGGGCTACGGGCTGCTGGCGGGCAAGGTGGGGTGGCTGCCGACGGCGTGAGACATCGGTGAAGGGGCGTACGGCATCGTCGTACGCCCCTTCGGCGCGTTCAGGCGAGCAGTTCGCCGTCGATCACGGTGACCGCCCGTCCGGTCAGCAGGGTGCGGTCGCCGCGCAGTTCCGTGCGGACGCGGCCCGGGCGGGAGGACGCCTGGAGGCCGGTGAGGGCGGGACGGCCCAGGCGCTGGGACCAGAACGGGGCGAGCGCGGTGTGGGCGCTGCCGGTGACGGGGTCCTCGTCGATGCCGACGTTGGGGAAGAAGCAGCGGGAGACGAAGTCGTAGCCCCGGGCCGGGTCCTCGGCACGGGCCGTGGCGATGACACCCCGCTCGGAGTGCGCGCCGAGAGCCCGCGGATCGGGGCTGAGGGAGTGCACCGTCTTCTCGTCGGTCACCTCCACCAGCAGGTCCCCGACGTGCGGGCCGGTGTCGAGGACGGTGAGCGGTTCGGTGCCGAGCGCTTCGGCGAGCCCCGCGGGCGGATCGACGCGGGTGAGCGGGGCCGTCGGGAAGTCCAGGGTGACGGAGCCGTCGTCGCCCGGCGTGGCGACGAGGACGCCGCTGCGGGTGGCGAACCGCACCGGGCCCTCCTGCGCACCGGTGCTGCGCAGGACATGGGCGGTGGCCAGGGTGGCGTGGCCGCACATCGCGACCTCGGCCACCGGTGTGAACCAGCGCAGCGCCCAGTCGGCCTCGCCGCCCGGCGGGAGGGGGTGGGTGAAGGCCGTCTCGGCGTGATTGACCTGCAGGGCGACGTTCTGCAGCCAGGTGTCGTCCGGGAAGGCGTCCGCCTCCGGCAGGAGCAGGACACCGGCCGGATTGCCGGAGAAGGGGCGGTCGGTGAAGGCGTCGACGATTCGGATCCGCATGTCCGGAAGGTAGAGGCTCCGGGAGGGCCCGGGCCAAGGCCAATTCGCGAGTCCTGGACCGGTTCGGCGGGGCCGGGGCCCTCCGCTCGAGGGTGTTCCGTCCGTCGGTGTCCGGGCGGAACGGACGGCAGCCGCACCGGGCACCGCCTCGTGAGCGCCGTCCCGCTTCGCGACCCGGCCCGCCGGCGACCTCACGTGAGGTTCTTGCCCATTGAGCACTACCGATATATCGTTGAACCATCGCGACAGATCAACGATGGAATGGAGTGGTTGCGATGCGTACCCATGGTTTCGAGCACGAGCACGGCCACGGTCACGGCGGACCGCGTCACGGCCGAGGCGGTTTCGAGAGCCTGCGCGCCGCCTTCGGGCCGTTCGGTCCCGGCGGCCCCAATTGGGGAGGGCCCGGTGGTCCTGGTTTCGGCCCCGGCCCCTGGGGCGGGCGAGGGCGTGGCGGGCCGAGGGGAAGGGCACGGCGCGGTGATGTCCGGGCCTCGATCCTGGCCCTGCTGAAGGACCGGCCCATGCACGGCTACGAGATGATCCAGGAGATCGCCGAGCGCAGTGGTGGGGCGTGGAAGCCGAGCCCCGGTTCGGTGTACCCCACCCTGCAACTGCTGGAGGACGAGGGTCTGATCATCAGTGAGTCCGAAGGCGGCAAGAAGCTGTTCTCCCTCACCGAGGCGGGCCGCGCGGCTGCCGACGACGGCCCCGAGGCGCCCTGGGAGGAGGCCTCCCGCGGTGTCGATTGGGAAGCCCTCGGGGAGATCCGTCAGGCCGGCTTCGGCCTGATGGAGGCCTTCGGCCAGGTCTGGAAGACCGGCAGCAAGGAGCAGCGCGAGAAGGCGCTCGGCGTCATCAACGAGGCTCGCAAGAAGCTGTACCTGATCCTCGCCGACGAGGACTGAGGATCCCTGCGGCTGCGAGGCCGGAAGAACGCGCGACGCCCCCGGAGCACTCCGGGGGCGTTTCCGCGTCCCGGTGGGTCGGGTGGGGTCCCCGTCGTCGGGCCGTCCGGCCGGATGACCGGACCATCGACCGCGCCGGGTCCGCGACCGATACGGCCTGATCTCCTCCGTAAGGAGGAGATTCCGGCCCGCCGCGTCCACTTCCCGTGGGACGCGAAGATGCTTCCCGCCGAGGATGCCCCGGGCGCGCGGGGCTGATGGGGTAGGGATGTGCACCTCCCCATCCCCAGGCAGTCGGCCCCTGATCACGGCATCCAGCGCGCGGACAACGATGCCGGGCTCAGTGACGAGCTGGCCTCGGTGGTCGGCGGTGCCCGCCGCCGGGCCCTCAGGGACGGTGACCGGCAGGTCGACACCGCCCATCTGCTGCACTCGCTGCTGGAGTCCGACCCCGGGATCCGGGCGGCCGTCGGTGACGGACCGCAGCTCGCGCGCCTGCTCGGTTATCTCGTCCAGCGCAGCATCGGCTACGGCCTGCGCTGGCAGAGCGGCGTCGAGGACTCCGGGACCGTCGCGGTGATGAGCGGGAGCACGGGCTTCTCGCCGCTGGCCGCCGCCTCGATGGAGTACGCCCACGCACGCGCGGCCGACCGCGGGGTACCGGCACTCGGCATGGACCTGCTCGCGGCGATCGTCGCCGACCCGCAGTCCCGTGCGGTCGAGGTGCTCGAACGGGCCGGGATCGCCGCGCGCGAGGTGCTCGCCCGCGTCGACGGCCGGTCGGGCGTCGCCGAGGAGTGCGGCGAAGCCTCGCGCTGAACGGCGGCGGGGCTGTGCGGACCCGTGCGCGACCCCTCGGGCTGTCCAGGCCATGACGACCATGACGGCCTGACGGTGACGACGGCCATGACGGTGACGACGGCCATGACGGTGACGACGGCCATGACGGTGACGACGGCCATGACGGTGACGACAGCCATGAGCGCCGGTGTCAGGGCGGGTGACGCTCGCGTCCAGGCAGTGAGACAGGTGCCATAGGAGGTGACGCTCCTGTCAAGGCCTGTCATCATGTGCCGGTGCGTACGTCTGACAGCAGCCCCAGCGGGCGCGGCAAGGGAATGGGCCTCGGCCTCGCGCTCCTGTCCGCGGTCGCCTTCGGCGGATCCGGAGTCGCGGCCAAGCCGCTGATCGAAGCAGGCCTCGACCCCCTGCACGTGGTGTGGCTGAGGGTGGCCGGGGCGGCGCTGGTGATGCTGCCGCTCGCCGTGCGCCACCGCGGACTGCTGCGCCGCCGGCCCGGACTGCTCGCGGGCTTCGGGCTGCTGGCCGTCGCCGGTGTCCAGGCCTGCTACTTCGCGGCGCTCTCCCGTATCCCCGTCGGGGTGGCGCTGCTCATCGAGTACCTGGCGCCCGCCCTGGTGCTGGGCTGGGTGCGGTTCGTGCAGCGGCGGCCCGTGACGCGTGCCGCCGCGGTCGGCGTCGTACTCGCCGTCGGCGGACTCGCCTGTGTCGTCGAGGTGTGGTCGGGCCTGCGCTTCGACGCCCTGGGGCTGCTGCTCGCGCTGGGCGCCGCCTGCTGCCAGGTCGGCTACTTCGTCCTGTCCGACCAGGGCAGCGACGCCGGTGACGAGGCGCCCGACCCGCTCGGCGTCATCGCCTACGGGCTGCTCGTCGGCGCCGCCGTGCTCACCGTCGTCGCCCGGCCCTGGAACATGGACTGGTCCGTGCTGTCGGGGACCGCCCGCATGGACGGCACACCCGTGCCCGCCGTGGTCCTGCTCGCCTGGATCGTCCTCGTCGCCACGGTCGTCGCCTACGTCACCGGAGTGATCGCCGTGCGGCGGCTCTCCCCGCAGGTCGCCGGCGTCGTGGCCTGCCTCGAAGCGGTCATCGCCACGGTCCTGGCCTGGGTGCTGCTCGGCGAGCACCTGTCCGCTCCGCAGCTCGCAGGTGGGGCGATCGTGCTGGTGGGCGCGTTCATCGCACAGTCCTCCACGCCCGCGAAACCGACCGGGCAGCCGGTGGCGAGCGGCGGTCCGGAAAGGGAATTGTCCCGGCGCGGAACCAGTGCGTAAGGTGTCGATCATGCCTTCCGACGCGCTCGTTCTGCCGCCTCCGGCCGCCTGAGGCGGGCCCTCCGGAATCCGCGCCCGGCGCTCGTGCCGCCGGGCCGGACGGTGCTGCCCGCAGACGAAGTCCGCGGACCCCGCTGATCACGACCGATCCGGGGCCCTTCCCGAACTTCCGCGCACCCGTCGCCCCCAGGGCGCGGCGTGCCGTGCGCGTCTGCGGAGAGAACACGTGTCGAACACTGCCTCCGGCCTGCCCATCGGGCGAGGCCTTGTCTATCTCATGATCGCCGGTGCCGCCTGGGGCACCGCGGGCGCGGCCGCCTCCCTGGTCTACCGGGCCAGCGACCTGGGGCCCGTCGCCCTCTCGTTCTGGCGCTGCGCCGCCGGTTTCGTGCTGCTGCTCGCCGTGCGCCTGGCGCGGCCCCGCACCCCGGCCGGCGTGGCCGAGCCGCTGCGCCGCAGGGCGGGGCGGGCCGGGATCACCGGGCTCGCGCTCGCGGTGTTCCAGACGGCCTACTTCGCGGCCGTCGCCGCCACCGGCCTCGCCGTCGCCACCGTGGTGACCCTGGGCGCCGGGCCCGTGCTCATCGCGCTCGGCGCGCGGCTGACCCTGGCCGAACGCCTGGGCCGGGGCGGGACGGTCGCCGTCGCGGGCGCCCTCGCCGGGCTCGGGGTCCTCGTCCTGGGCGGCGGTGACGCGACCGTACGCCCCGCGGGTGTGCTGCTGGCGCTGCTGTCCGCGGCCGGGTACAGCGTGATGACGCTGTTCGCCCGGCGGTGGGGCCGGGGCGGCGGTGCCGACGCCTCCCGGACGACCGTCGAGGCGTTCGCCGTGACGAGCCTGTGCCTGCTGCCGTTCGCACTCGCCGAGGGGCTGGTGCCGCACACCGCCGCGCCCGTACGGCTGCTGGCCCTGCTGGTGTACGTGGCCGCCGTGCCCACCGCTCTCGCCTACGGGCTGTACTTCGCGGGCGCGGCCGTCGTCCGGTCCGCCACGGTCTCGGTGGTCATGCTGCTGGAACCGGTGAGTGCGGCGGTACTGGCCGTCGTCCTGCTCGGGGAGCGGCTGACGGTGGCGACCGTGGGCGGAACCCTGTTGCTGCTGGGGGCGGTGGCGGGACTCGCCGTGGGGGAGACGCGGACGCCCGGGGGACGGGTGGTGCTCGTCCGACGTCGGCCGCGGGCCCACACCGGCTGGTCGCGCGGTCCCCGTCCGTAGGGCGTGTCCGCGGACCCGCCCCGAGGTCACCTGCCCCGCAGGTAGTCCGGAAGCGCCGTGTCCGCGGCCAGGTCCGGGTCCGGGATCGGGGTGCCGCACGTCGTCTGCACCGGGACGACCCCGGCCCAGTGGGGGAGGGCGAGGTCCTCCGGCTCGTCGTTGACACCGCCGGTGCGGAGCTTGGCGGAGACCTCGTCGAGCTCCAGGCGGAGCACGGCGGTGGCGGCCAGCTCCTTCTTGTCGGCCGGCCGGGAGTCGGCCGAGCGGCCCGCGACCACATGGTCGACCAGGGCGTCCAGGGCCCGGCGCTTCTCCTCGGGGTCCGTCACGTCGCGGGCGACGCCGTGCACCATCACCGAGCGGTAGTTGATCGAGTGGTGGAAGGCCGAGCGGGCCAGGACCAGACCGTCGACGTGGGTGACGGTCAGGCAGACCGGCAGTCCCGGGTCGGCCTGGCCGGCCGCCCGCAGCGGACGCGATCCCGTCGAGCCGTGCACGTAGAGCACCTCGCCGACCCGGGCGTACAGCGTGGGCAGCACGACGGGCGCGCCGTCGCGGACGAAGCCGAGGTGGCAGACGTAGGCCTCGTCGAGTATCGCGTGCACCAGCTCCCTGTCGTACGAGGCGCGGTCCGCGGAGCGCGTCGGGACGGTGCGGTCGGTCGGCGTGTAGGCGGCCGCGGGCTGCGACGGCGTCCGGGTGGTCCCCTGCATGGCACTCCTTATTGCACTAGTGCATAATGGGTTTTGTGCTAGGAGAGTATCCGATCAGTGGGCGCCGCGCAGCGGACATTTCCGCGAGCGTGGAACGGGCGGTGGGCGCCGGAGAGCTGCGCCCGGGGCAACTGCTGCCGCCCATGCGGGAACTGGCGGCGCGGCTGGGGGTGAACCCCAACACGGTCGCGGCCGCGTACCGGACCCTGCGGGAGCGGGGCGTCATCGAGACCGCGGGCCGGCGCGGCAGCCGGGTGCGGCCCGCGCCGGCCACGACCGGGCGGGACCACATCCGGATCGACGTCCCCGAGGGCGTACGGGACGTGGCGAACGGCAATCCGGACCCGGCCCTGCTGCCGCCCCTCGCGGGGGCGTTCGCGGCGGCGGCCGCCGAGGGCGACCGCGCACCCGTGCTCTACGGGGCGGACCCGCTGGACCCGGAGCTGGCCCGGATCACCCGGGCCGGCTTCGACGCGGACGGGGTGCCGGACGGCCCGCTCGCCGTGGTCTCCGGCGCCCTGGACGGAGTCGAGCGCGTGCTGACGGCCCACCTCAAGCCCGGCGACACCGTCGCCGTCGAGGACCCGGGCTGGGGCCGCACCCTGGACCTCGTGCCGGCGCTCGGACTGCGGACCGTCCCCGTCGGCGTGGACGACGAGGGGCCACGCGCGGACGACGTGCGCCGGGCCCTGGAGGCCGGGGCGCGCGCCCTCCTCGTCACCGACCGGGCGCAGAACCCGACGGGCGCCGCGGTGAGCGCCGCACGCGCGCGTGCCCTGCGGTCGCTGCTCCGCGAGCACCCGGAGGTCCTGCTCGTCGAGGACGACCACGGCCACGGCATCGTCGACGTGCCCCTGCACCCGCTGGCCGGGACCACCCGGCACTGGGCGTTCGTCCGCTCCGCAGCCAAGGCCTACGGCCCCGACCTGCGCCTCGCCCTGCTCACCGGGGACGCCGTCACCGTCGACCGGGTCCGCGGCCGGCAGCGGCTCGGGCCCGGCTGGGTGAGCAGGCTGATGCAGCGGGCCCTGGTGCGGCTGTGGGCCGACGGGGCGGTGGACACGCAGGAGGTGGCGGCGGCGTACGGGCGGCGGCGGGACGCGCTGATCGGGGCGCTGGAGCGGCGCGGTGTCACGGCGCACGGGCGCAGCGGCATGAACGTGTGGGTGCCCGTGCCGGACGAGACCGGGGCGGTCGCGCGGCTGCTGCACGCCGGCTGGGCGGTCGCGCCCGGCGCCCGCTTCCGGATGAGCGCGCCGCCCGGCGTCAGGGTGACCGTCTCGACGCTCGGCGCCCGGGAGACCGAGGCCCTGGCCGACGCGATCGCCTCGGCCCTCGGCCCGGCCCCGCAGCGCGGCTACGTCTGAGGAACCGCCCGGGGCTTCGGGCGCACCTGCGTCAGCGCGGCCCCGGCCAGGACGATCACGGCCCCGACCGGAGTCGACCAGGCGAGGGACTCGCCCAGGAGGGCGACGCCCGCGGCCGTGGCGATGACGGGGATGAAGTACGTGACCATCTGGGCGGTCGTCGGGCCGACCTCGTCGACCAGGCCGTACTGCAGGAGCACCGCGAGTCCGGTGCCCAGGGCGCCCAGGGCGGCCACGGCCAGCAGCGGCACGAGGGGCAGGCTGCCGGGCAGGGTGGTGAACAGCGGGGTCACCACGGCCAGTTGCACCGTCGCGAGGAGCAGTTGCGCGCCGGTCATCGACAGGTGCGAGTGGCCGGTGCCGGCGAGGGTGCGGCGGACGTAGATCCAGCCCACCGGGTAGCTGAGGGAGGCCAGCAGGGCCAGCGCCGTGCCCGTGGCGTCCAGGCCGTGGAAGCCCTGCCACGCGCCCAGCACGGTCAGCACGCCGAGGAAGCCCAGCCCGAGCCCGGCCACCCGCACCCGGGTCGGACGGTCCTCCGACAGGGCGACCAGCGACAGCGCCATGCCCCACAGCGGCGAGGTCGCGTTGCAGATGCCCGCCAGCGTGGACGGGATGGTCAGCTCCGCGTACGCGAACAGCGAGAACGGCAGGGCGTTCAGCAGGAACGCGGCGACCGTCAGATGGCCCCAGGTGCGGGCGCCGCGCGGCAGCCGCTCGCGCCGGACCGCCAGCGCGGCGGCCAGCACCGCCGTGCCGAACACCAGACGGCCGAGCGTCACCTGGAACGGGGCGTACGCCGAGGTCCCCACCTTGATCAGGAGGAAGCTGAAGCCCCAGATCAGGGACAGGGCGGCGAAGCGCAGGCGCCAGTCGAGGCGGCGGCGGGGCGGTACGGGCGGGGCGGTGACGGCCCGGCCGGGCGAGGTGGTGACGGTGGTCATGGAGACCACGATGGGGGACAGCAACCTCGTAGCACAATCGAGATTTCGCACCCGGTATTGCGTAGTATCGCTTACATGTTGAACCTGGAGCGCCTGCGCACCCTCGACGCCCTCGCCCGCTACGGCTCGGTCAGCGGCGCGGCCGAGGCCCTGCACATCACGACGTCCGCCGTCTCCCAGCAGATGTCCAAGCTGGAGCGGGAGGTCGGCCAGCAGCTCCTCGCGAAGAACGGCAGGGGCGTGCGGCTCACCGACGCCGGCCGGCTGCTCGCCGAGCACGCGGCGCGGATCCTGTCCCAGGTGGAGCTCGCCCAGTCCGATCTGGAGGCGCAGCGCGGGCAGGTCGTCGGCGAGCTGCGCCTGGCGGCGTTCCCGACCGCCGCCCGCGGCCTGTTCCCGCAGGCGCTGTCCGCCCTGCGCGAGCGGCACCCCGGGCTGCGGCTGCGCTCCCGGGAGCTGGAACCGGAGCAGGGCATCGCCGGAGTCGTCCGCGGCGACCTGGACCTGGCCGTGGTGCTCGACTGGTACAACAAGCCGATGGCGCTGCCCGAGGGCCTGGTCAAGGCGTCGATCCTGGACGACCCGGCCGATGTCGCCCTGCCGGCGGACCACCGGCTCGCGGGGCGCGAGGAGGTGGACCTCGGCGAGTTCGCCGAGGACGAGTGGATCACCTGGGGGGACGGCGAGTTCTGCCACGAGTGGCTGATGTTCACGCTCCGCTCGAAGGGCGTCGAGCCGATCGTCGGCCACCGCGCGGCGGAGACGCACACGCAGCTGGGGCTCGTCGCCGCGGGCCTCGGGGTGTGCATCGCCCCGCTGCTGGGCCGCCACCCGGTGCCCGACGGGGTCGTGACCGTCCCGGTCAGCCAGCGGGTCCGGCGGCACGTGTACGTCGTCTGGCGCGCGGACGCCGACCGCCGCCCGTCGATCCGGGCCGCGGTCGAGGCCCTGCGGGCGGCGGGGGAGAGCGTCGGCTGAGGGACCCGCGGGGCGTTACAGGGCGGCGAGCTTGCGGAAGTCCCAGGAGACGATCTTCTCCGGGGTCAGCCGCAGCCAGGCGTGCCGGCCGTCGTGCGGCATCTCCTCCAGGCCGAAGTTCTTCCGCGCGAACAGCGTCTCGGGCACGTCGAGTTCGGCGCGCAGCTCGCCCGTGCGCGGGATCTCGCCGACGAACTCGACGGTGCCCGACAGCTCGGCCCCGCGCAGCTCGTCGTACTCCTCGCCGGTGTCGACCACGATCGCCACGCGCGGGTCGCGCCGCAGATCGGCCCACCGCTTGCTGCGCACGACCGAGTACAGCCACATCGAGGTGCCGTCCCAGGCGAACCACAGGGTGCTCACGTGCGGGGCGCCGTCGGCCGACACCGTCGCGACCCGGCAGGTGCGCTGCGTGCTGAGGAAGTCGTCCAGCTCACCCGGCGTCATCATGATCTTCCGGCCCCGGCGCTGCTGCGTGGCGGTCATGCTCCCCCTCTTCCTTCTCTCACGTCGTGTCAGAGGAGATCCTCTGACATCACGTCAGAAAAGCATGGGTTCCCTTCCGTCCGTGCGCAACGGTGGCCACGCTCGCCCGGCCGGTCGCCCGTGGCAGGGGAAAACGTGCCCTCGTGCGAAGCGCTCACGAGGCCGGCGTGCAGGTCGTCCACGCCGTCGCCGGGCGCCGCCCCGACGGCCGCGGCGCGGGCCGCAACGCCCGACTCTTCCGCGCCGCCGCACGCCTGCCCGTCCAGCAGCTGTCCGACGCCGTGAAGCGGCTGCACCGCCGTCGTCCCGGCGGACGCCATCGCGGGAGTGCCCGGCGACTGCACCCCCGCGATGATCCGCCGCACCCTCGCGTCGGTCGCCACGGTCGCGACCACGGACGAGGTGCCGGCGTGCTTCACGCGTTCGCGCGGCGGGCTCAGGCGAGCGTGATCGAGTCCCCGTCGACGGTGATCTTCATCTCGGGCAGCGGCTTGGTCGCCGGACCGCTCTTCACGCTGCCGTCGGTGATGGAGAAGTTGCTGTTGTGACAGGGGCAGTTGATGACGCCGTCGGCGATGCTCTTCACCGCGCAGCCCTGGTGGGTGCAGGTGGCCGAGAACGCCTTGAACTCGCCCGCGGTCGGCTGGGTGACGACCACCTTCCGGTCGGCGAAGACCTTGCCGCCGCCCTCGGGGATGTCCGCGGTCGACGCGAGGGCGTCGCCGCCCGCGGCGCCTCCGCTCGACGGGGTGCTGCCCGCCCCCTGGTCGCCCTGGGCGGTGCCGGAGGAGCCGGCGGAGCCGGACGAGCCGTCGTCCGAGCCTCCGCACGCGGTCAGCGCGACGGCGAGACCCGCCGCTCCGGCCGCCGCCACGACGGTACGACGGGCCGGACCCGATGCGGGCTGGAGCGATGCGCTGGTCATACTGGCAAGTCCCTTCGGGGGTTTCGATGATCTGCCGGGAGGTACGGCCCCGGCGGACCGCCTGTTCAGACGGTGCCGAAATCCTGACCCGCCCGCGGGCGGCTGTGCACCAAACCCCGCTGTCGGTTCGCTGTCGGTTTCCCGCCCGCCGCCACGGTGCCGGTGCGGGAGCCGGCCGATCGGTCAGTAACCTGGGGCGATGCTCAAGGAAGTGATCGCGACCCGCTTCATCGCGCCGCTGCGCGAGGGCGGTTCGCTGCCCGGCCTGGTCGAGGCCGACGACTTCGGCACCTACGTCCTGAAGTTCACCGGCGCGGGACAGGGCCGCAAGACGCTCGTCGCCGAGGTGGTCTGCGGGGAACTGGCGCGCCGGCTCGGGCTGCGGGTGCCGCGCCTGGTGACGATCGAGCTCGACGCCGAGCTGGGGCTGGGCGAACCCGACGAGCAGGTGCAGAGCCTGCTGAGGTCCAGCGGCGGCACCAACCTGGGCATGGACTTCCTCTCCGGCGCCCTCGGCTTCGACCCGCTGGCCTTCCGGGTGAGCCCCGAGGAGGCCGGCCGGATCGTCTGGTTCGACGCGCTCGTCAACAACGTCGACCGCTCCTGGCGCAACCCCAACCTCCTCATGCGGCAGGGCGAGCTGTGGCTCGTCGACCACGGCGCGACCGTGATCTGGCACCACAACTGGCGCGGCGCCGAGACCTCGGCGGGCCGCCCGTACGACGCCTCCGACCACGCGCTGGCGTCGTTCGGGCCGGACGTCCGCGCCGCGGCGGCCGCGCTGGCGCCGCGCGTCACGGAGGAACTCCTCGCCGAGGTCACCGCCTGCGTCCCGGACGCCTGGCTCGCGGACGAGCCCGGCTTCGACACGCCGGACGACCTCAGGCGGGCCTACGCGCACCCCCTGCTCGCCCGGGCCGCCGTCATCCACGACCGCATCCAGGGGATCCAGTGAGCGACCGGCACATCATCAAGGGCGGCCCGCGCGACCGCCAGGTCTACGAGTACGCCGTCCTGCGCGTGGTCCCGCGCGTCGAACGGGGCGAGTGCATCAACGCCGGGGTGCTGGTCTACTGCCGGGCCGCGGCCTACGTCGGGGCGCGCACCCACCTGGACGAGGCCCGCCTGCTCGCCCTCGACCCGCGGGCGGACGTGGCCGGTGTCCGGGCCGCCCTGCGCGCGGTGGAGGGGGTCTGCGCGGGCGGCACCGCGGCCGGCCAGGCCGCGGCCGACGACCCGGGCCGCCGCTTCCGCTGGCTGGTCGCGCCCCGCTCCACCGTCGTCCAGCCCGGCCCCGTCCACACGGGCCTGACCACGGATCCTGCGGCGGAGACGGAGCGGTTGCTGGACCTGCTCGTGCGGTAGCCGTCCCAGCCACGCCCGGGCCGTCAGCGCCGGCGACGGCGCCTGATCAGGTAACCGGCCATGAGCGAGGCGCCCACGGCGAACGTCAGCCCCAGGCCGACGTCCCAGTCGGTCGGCCCCGCGGCGACCGCGCCCCCGACGCCGCCGCGTACGCCTTGGGACGGGGTGGCGGCGGTGGCCCTGGTGGGAGCGGTCGTGGTGACACTGGGCGACGGGACCGGAGTGACCGAGGCCGGAGCGACCGGTGCGGCGGTCACGGAGGCGGACGGACGGGCCGGGGACGTCGGGGAGATGATCCCGCTGTCGCGGCGCGGCAGTACCTCGCAGGCGATGCCGTCGTCCGGGCCCTGGTCCTCGTCGAGCCGGTTCGGGTCGCTCGGATCCGCGTCGAACACGGCCTGTGCGTCCTCCTGGAAGGCGAAATCGCGGCAGTCCCGGTCGGGCTGGGCATGAGCGGGGGCGGACAAGGGCACGCTCGCGGCGATCGCGAACAGCGTGCCGATGACACCGGTACGACGGCGCATGGTGCGCCTCCTTTCCGGCCACGGGTGGCTCGCGCTCCGACGGTAGGGCGGCACCGTGCGCGGCAGCCTGCGGTCCTGGGCCGTTCGGGTGCCGTCGAGCGGCTCGCCGGGCAGGTCGCGCCGGGTAATGGATCACATGCCGCGCCCGGCCGTTGACACCGGGTGCCAGGGCTTCTAGCGTCACACCCACTGAAGGTACTAAGCGGTCGCTCACCTGAGGAGAACGAGTCATGTCCACCACTGAGCAGCGGGTCGCCGTCGTCACCGGTGCCGCGCGCGGCATCGGCGCCGCCACCGCCGTACGACTGGCCGCCGAGGGCCGCGCGGTCGCCGTGCTCGACCTCGACGAGGCCGCCTGCAAGGACACCGTCGAGAAGATCACCGCCGCCGGGGGCAAGGCCATCGCGGTCGGCTGCGACGTCTCGGACGAGGCGCAGGTCGAGGCGGCCGTCGCGCGGATCACCGAGGAGCTCGGCGCGCCGACGATCCTGGTCAACAACGCGGGCGTGCTGCGCGACAACCTGCTGTTCAAGATGAGCGTCTCCGACTGGGACACCGTCATGAACGTCCACCTGCGCGGCGCCTTCCTGATGTCCAAGGCGTGCCAGAAGCACATGGTCGACGCGGGCTTCGGCCGGATCGTCAACCTGTCCTCCTCCTCCGCGCTCGGCAACCGCGGCCAGGTGAACTACTCCGCCGCCAAGGCCGGTCTGCAGGGCTTCACCAAGACCCTCGCCAAGGAGCTCGGCAAGTTCGGCGTCACCGCCAACGCCGTCGCCCCCGGCTTCATCGCCACCGAGATGACCAAGGCCACCGCCGACCGCGTGGGCATGGGCTTCGAGGACTTCAAGGCCGCCGCCGCCACCCAGATCCCGGTCGCCCGGGTCGGCGAGCCCGACGACATCGCCAACGCCATCGCCTTCTTCACCGGCGAGGCGGCCGGGTTCGTCTCCGGCCAGGTGCTGTACGTGGCCGGCGGACCGCTCGACTAGGGGACCGAGAACATGACTTCCGTGGAACTCTCCGGCAAGGCCGCCCTCATCACGGGCGCCAGCCGCGGTATCGGCTACGGCATCGCCGAGGCGCTCGTGGCGCGCGGCGACCGTGTCGTCATCACCGGCCGCAACGAGGACGCCCTCAAGGAGGCCGTCGAGCGGCTCGGCACCGACCGCGCGGTGTACGTGGCCGGCAAGGCGCACGACGAGGCCCACCAGGCCGTCGCCGTCGAGCGGGCGATGGAGGCCTTCGGCCGCGTCGACTTCCTGATCAACAACGCCGGCACCAACCCGGTGTTCGGGCCGATCGCCGACCTCGACCTGAACGTCGCCCGCAAGGTCTTCGAGACCAACGTCGTCTCGGCTCTCGGCTTCGCCCAGCGGACCTGGCACGCCTGGCAGAAGGACAACGGCGGCGCCATCGTCAACATCGCCTCCGTCGCGGGCCTGTCGCCCTCGCCGTTCATCGGCGCCTACGGCGTCAGCAAGGCGGCGATGATCAACCTGACGGTGCAGCTCGCGCACGAGTTCGCGCCCGGGGTGCGGGTCAACGCGATCGCTCCGGCCGTGGTGAAGACCAAGTTCGCCCAGGCCCTGTACGAGAACCGCGAGGACGAGGCCGCGGCGGCCTACCCGCTCGGCCGGCTCGGCGTGCCCTCCGACATCGGCGGCGCGGCCGCGTTCCTGACCTCCGAGCAGTCCGACTGGGTCACCGGCCAGACGCTCGTCGTGGACGGCGGCATCTTCCTGAACGCCGGCACCGGCTGACCCGCTCGTACGCGACCGGCACGGGCGCTCCTTGACGCTGAGGGCGCCCGTGCCGACGTAAAAATGCCGCAAAAGACGATGACAACGTCGTCAAAGGTTTATTGATCAAGAAGTCCTGTTCCGGGGAGGGTCAGGGGGCGCGGCACTGCGGTATGGTCTGCCGACCCTTGGTATGGCAGATCGAGGAGCGTGCGCGTGTTCAACCGGAACCGATGCCTGCGGCGGGTGGCGGCCATCGCGTCCATATCGTCCCTGGTCGCCGGATGCGGCGTCCTGTCGTCCGACACCCCGGACGACGAGGGGCCGATCGTCGTGGGAACCACCAGTTCGCCCAGCACGCTCGATCCCGCCGCCTCCTGGGACAGCTCCTGGGAACTGTTCCGCAACATCTACCAGACGCTGCTGAGCTACCCCACCGGTGCGACCGAGCCCCAGCCGGACGCCGCCGAGAAGTGCGCGTTCAGCGACGCCTCGAACCAGGTGTACCGCTGCGACCTGCGCGAGGGCCTGAAGTTCTCCAACGGCGAGGCGCTCGACGCCCGGGCCGTGAAGCACTCGTTCGACCGGATCCGCAAGATCAACGTCAACGGCGGCCCCGCCGGTCTGCTGGGCAGCCTCGAACGGGTCCAGGCGCCCAACGAGCGCGAGGTGATCTTCCACCTCAACAAGCCCGACGCGACCTTCCCGTTCGTGCTCGCCACCCCCGCGATGTCCATCGTCTCCCCGAAGGACTACCCGGAGGACAGCCTGCGCAAGAGCGGCGACGTCGTCGGCTCGGGACCGTACACCCTCGACTCCTACGACGAGGGCGAGGAGGCGGTCCTCGTCAAGAACGAGTCCTACCAGGGCTTCGCCGAGCGCCGGAACAGCGCGGTGACCATCCGCTACTTCCAGGACTCCGGCACCATGGTCAAGGCGCTGCGGGACGAGCAGATCGACGTCACCTACCGCGGTCTGGCCGCGGGCGACGTCGTGGACCTGCAGAGCAAGACCTCCAAGGAGGAGGAGATCCAGCTCGTCGAGGGCACCGGCACCGACATCAACTACCTGGTGTTCAACCCCAAGGACGCCTGGGCGAACAAGAAGCCCGTGCGCCAGGCCATCGCCCAGGTCGTCGACCGGGCGGCGATCGCCCACAAGGTCTACAAGGACACCGTCGACCCGCTGTACTCCATGGTCCCCAAGGGGCTCACGGGCCACACGACGGGCTTCTTCGACGACTACGGCGACCCCGACGTGGCCAAGGCCCGCAAGATCCTCACCGAGGCCGGCATCACCCAGCGCGTCCCGCTCACCTTCTGGTACACGAGCGACCGCTACGGCTCCGAGACCGCCGCCGAGTTCAAGGAGCTGGAGCGCCAGCTGGAGGACTCCGGCCTGTTCTCGATCAGCCTCAAGAGCCGCCCCTGGAAGACCTATGTGACGGGTTACCAGAAGGGCGAGTACCCGGTCTTCGGACGCGGCTGGTTCCCCGACTTCCCGGACGCCGAGAACTTCATCGCGCCGTTCGTCGGCGAGCAGAACGCCCTCGGCACGCCCTACCCGGCCCCCGAGATCACCGGCGACCTGCTGCCCCGCTCGCGCCGCGAGAGCGACCGCGCGAACGTGGAGAAGGAGTTCGAGGAGGCCCAGCGGATCCTGGTGGACGACGCGCGGCTGCTGCCGCTGTGGCAGGGCCGGCAGTACGTGGCCGCCAGCCGGGACGTCTCGGGCGCGGAGCGGGCCCTGGACCCGTCGACGATCATGATGCTGTGGGAGCTGCACCGCAAGACCGCCTGGTAGGGACGCGGGCAGCGGGCGTTCCCCGGCGCGTTGTCAGTGGTCGCCTGTAGGTTCTGAGACCTGCAAGTGACCGCACATCGTGAGGACGTTGACGTGACCGACATCGCCATGCTGCCCGAGTCCTGGCGCGGGGTTCTGGGTGACGAGCTGCAGCAGCCCTGGTTCAAGGAGCTGACGGAGTTCGTCGAGGAGGAGCGGGCGAAGGGTCCCGTCCACCCGCCGCGCGAGGAGGTCTTCGCGGCGCTGGACGCCACACCGTACGACCGGGTCAAGGTCCTGATCCTCGGTCAGGACCCCTACCACGGCGAGGGCCAGGGCCACGGGCTGTGCTTCTCGGTCCGGCCCGGGGTGCGCATCCCGCCGTCCCTGCGGAACATCTACAAGGAGATGCACGAGGAGCTCGGCACCCCCATCCCGGACAACGGCTATCTGATGCCGTGGGCCCGCCAGGGGGTCCTGCTGCTCAACGCGGTGCTCACGGTCCGCGGCGGCGAGGCCAACTCGCACAAGGGCCGGGGCTGGGAGAAGTTCACCGACGCCGTGATCCGGGCCGTGGCCGAGCGCCCCGACCCGGCGGTGTTCGTCCTCTGGGGGAACTACGCGCAGAAGAAGCTGCCCCTGATCGACGAGAGCCGGCACGCGGTGATCAAGGGCGCGCACCCCTCGCCCCTGTCGGCGAAGAAGTTCTTCGGCTCGCGGCCGTTCACGCAGATCAACGCCGCGGTGGCGGCGCAGGGCCACGAGCCGATCGACTGGACGATCCCGAACCTCGGCTGAGGGCGCACCCGCGGGGGCGGACCGGGCGGTGCGCGGAGCCGCCTGAGCCGGATCGCCGTCCCCTGCGGTTAGCGTCGGGACGAACAGCCGGCGAGTGCGCGGAGGACGTCGTGGCGGAGCGGCAGGGGCAGGCGGCGCCGGACGCCGTGCTGACACGGATCGGGCAGGTCGTCATGCTGCACCACGCGGGGGACCGGGAGGAGGCCCGCCACCGTCTCCTGGCGCTGTGGGCGGAGATCGGCGAGCACGGCGACCCGCTCCACCGCTGCACCCTCGCCCACTACCTCGCCGACACGCAGGACGACCCCGCGGACGAACTGGCCTGGGACCTGCGCGCGCTGACGGCGGCGGAGGAGGCCGGGCAGGAGGCCCTCGCGGTGACCGCGTTCTACCCCTCCCTGCACCTGAACCTGGCCGACGACTACGTCAGGCTGGGCCGGTGCGACGCCGCCCGCACGCATCTGCGGTGGGCCCGGGAAGCCGCCGCCGCCCTCGCCGACGACCGCTACGGCGAGGGCGTACGGGCGGCCATCGGACGGCTTCAGGCCCGGCTGGGGGAGGGCGGCGGCGGGGCGTGGACGCCACCGCGGCAGCGGCCCTGAGGCCGGCCGGTCAACGCCCGTAGGTGTCACGGCAGATCGTCGCCTCCGGGCTGTCCGCCCGCCACCCTCCGTAGCGCCGGCCCAGCGCGCACACGTCCGAGCTGTCGGGAACCTGTTGCCGGACGTCCTGCCGCACCGACTCCGACACGTCGGGCAGGCCGGCGCCGGGCCGCTGGGGACCGCGGCGGGCCGGCTCGGGGCGGTCCGGGCGACCGGGCCGGGTACGGGCCTCCTGCCGGCCGGAGGACGGTGGCTGCTGCCGCGACACGTCCGCCGGGGGCGCCGCCGGACGGGTCGTGGCCGGGCGGGAGCCGGGTGTGGCCGGCTCCGGGTGGCGGGACGCCTCCTCGATGAGCTGCAGGGCCTCGCGGGCCGGTGCCTGCACGATCTGCGTCTCCGCCTGCCCGTCGGGCCGCGGCAGCGGTGGCCGGGACGGTGCCGCCGGGGGGCCGGGCGCGGGCGGATGCGGGACCGTCGTACAGCCGGCCAGGGCCGAGACAGCCACGGTCACCAGGAGCGTCGCTGTGGTCGTCGTTCGATGCACCCGCGCCACTCTGGTGCGTCCGGCCCGTGCCCGGGCGGCGGACAGGCGGAGGATGCCCCGCACGGGTGATGTCCCGCCCCGTACGGAGGGCGCCGGCCCGCCGGGGCTGACGTCAGTCGCCGGTGGCGCCGTCGATGCGCTCGCGGATCAGGTCGGCGTGGCCGTTGTGCCGTGCGTACTCCTCGATCATGTGGGTGTAGAGCCACCGCAGGTTGAACCGCTCGCCGGTGCGCCGGTGCCTGCCCTCGGAGATGTCGTCCAGGCCGAAGCGGGCCGCGTTGCGGCGGGCGGTCGCGATCTCCGCCTGCCAGGTGGCGAGGGCCTCCGCCCAGGTGTCCGCCTCGGTGAGGTGGATGTCGCCGTCCGGGTCCTCGTCGCTCCAGTGGATCGGCGGCGCGTCCTCGTCCGTCAGCACCCGGCGGAACCAGCTGCGCTCCACGTCCGCCATGTGCCGCACCAGGCCCATGAGGGACAGTTCGGACGGGGGTGTGGAGGCGGTCCTGAGCTGCTCGTCGCTCAGCCCCTCGCATTTCCACGCCAGGGTCTGCCGGTGGAACTCCAGCCACCCCTCCAGCATGGTGCGTTCGTCGGCGGTCGTGGCGGGCACGTGGCGTTCGGTCGTCATGGACGCATCCTGTCCCGGCGCCGCGTGGCGCACCACGGCTTTTTCAGCCCCCGAGCATCCCGTCCAGCAGCTCCCGCAGCCCGGACCGCACCTCCTCCAGGGTCGGCGCCGCGGCGCTGAACGAGCCGGCCACGCAGCTGAACATCAGCCCGTCCGCCCAGGCGATCAGCGACAGCGTGTGCCGGTCGGGGTCGGTGGAGCCCATGCCGGTGACGAGGGCGGCGAGCTGGTCGCGGAAGCGGGCGCCCGTCGCGTCGAAGAACGCCCGCAGCTCGGGGCGGCGCGTCGCCTCCAGGGCGAGTTCGTAACGGGCCAGCGTGAGGGCGCGGTGGCCGGTGAGGGCGCGGTGGGTCGCGAGGGCCAGGGCGTCCAGCAGCGCCCCGGTCCCGGCGCGGGGGTCCGGCATCTCGTGCAGCGCGAGCACGCGCGCCTCCCGGTCGGCCAGCCGCCGCACCGCCAGTTCCAGCAGGGCCTGCCGGGTCCGCGCCACGTTCGACGTGGAGCCCTGGGGGAGGCCGGCCGCCTCGTCGACCGCCCGGTGTGTCAGACCGCGCATGCCGCGTTCGGCGAGCAGGGCGAGGGCGGTGTCGGCGACGAGATCGGCGCGGGAGGAGCCGGCGGTGCGTTCGGGCATGACGGCCACGCTACCCGTTTCACTACGCCTGTAGTAACGTCGAAGGCGTACTACAGGCGTAGTGAAAGGCGAGGAGGAGCCATGGCACGGTCGAGGCGGGCCGTCGTGATCGGCGGCGGCATCGGAGGCCTGACCGCGGCGGCGGCCCTGCACGCGCGCGGCTGGCGGGTCACCGTACTGGAGCGGGCCCGCTCGCTGGAGCCGGTCGGCGCCGCGATCTCCCTGGCCCCGAACTCCCTGCGCGCCCTGGACGTCGTCGGACTCGGTGACGAGACCCGCGCGCTGGCCGCCTGGGCGGGGGACGGCGGTCTGCGCACCCCGTCCGGGCGATGGCTCGCACGCTCCTCGGCCGACGCCGCCGCCGCGCGCTACGGCGGCCCCCTCGTGCTGCTGCACCGCGCCACCCTCGTCACGAGCCTCGCCTCCCGGCTCCCGCCGGACACCGTCCGCACGGGCGTCGCCGCCGCTCTCGCCGACCCGGGCGGCCCCGGCCGACCGGCCCGGGTCGGCACGCCCGACGGTGAGCTGGAGGCCGACCTCGTGGTGGGCGCCGACGGCATCCGCTCCGCCGTGCGCGGGGCGCTCTTCCCCCGCCACCCCGGGCCCGTCTACTCCGGCATCACCACCTGGCGGGTCGTGATCCCCGTACCCGGCGTGGAGTTCGCCTCCCACGAGACCTGGGGCCGGGGCCACCTCTGGGGCACGCACCCCCTCAAGGACGGCCGGGTCTACGCCTACGGCGCCGCCGTCGCCCCGGCCGGGGGACGCGCACCGGACGACGAGCGGGCCGAACTGCTGCGCCGCTTCGGCGGCTGGCACGAGCCGATCCCGGCGGTCCTGGCCGCCGCCCGCCCCGCCGACGTGCTGCGCCACGACGTCCACCACATCGCCGAGCCCCTGCCCGCGTACCACCTGGGCCGGGTCGCCCTGGTCGGCGACGCCGCGCACGCCATGCCGCCGACCCTGGGTCAGGGCGGCAACCAGGCCATCGAGGACGCGGTCGTGCTCGCGCACCACTGCGACGACCTGGACGCCTACACCGCCGCCCGGCTGCCCCGCACGACCGCCATCGCGCGCCGGGCCGTGCGGGTCGCCCGCCTCAACCTCATGACCGGCCGCGCCGGCGTCGCCGTACGGAACACCGCCATGGCCGCCCTGTCCAAGGCCGGGCCCGCCCTGTTCCTGCGCGGCTTCGACGGCATCGCCGACTGGCGGCCGCCGCAGCAGCCGTATGCTTCGCAGCAGGCCCCGGCAGGCAACCACTGAAAGAGAGCACCAGGTGAAGGTCGGCTGCATCGGACTCGGCGACATCGCGCAGAAGGCCTACCTTCCCGTCCTCGCCTTCCAGCCCGGCGTGGAGCTGCACCTGCAGACGCGCACGCCCGCCACTCTGGACCGGGTCGCCGACGGCCTCCACATACCGCACGAGCGGCGGCACACCACCCTCGACTCCCTGCTCGCCGCCGATCTCGACGCCGCCTTCGTGCACGCGCCCACGCTCGTCCACCCGGAGATCGTGGCGCGGCTGCTCGAGGCCGGCGTCCCGACCTACGTAGACAAGCCGCTCGCCTACGAACTCGCGGACTCGCAGCGGCTGGTGGCGCTCGCCGAGGAGCGGGGCGTGAGCCTCGCCGTCGGCTTCAACCGGCGCCACGCCCCCGGCTACACGCAGTGCGCCGACCATCCGCGCGAGCTGATCCTGATGCAGAAGAACCGTGTCGGGCTGCCCGAGGACCCGCGCACGATGATCCTCGACGACTTCATCCACGTCGTCGACACCCTGCGGTTCCTGGCGCCCGGCGCGATCGACGACGTGACCGTGCGCGCCCGCGTGCGGGACGGACTGCTGCACCACGTGGTGCTCCAGCTCGCCGGGGACGGCTTCACCGCGCTGGGCGTGATGAACCGGCTCAGCGGCTCCGCCGAGGAGATCCTGGAGGTGTCCGGGCAGGACACCAAGCGGCAGGTGGTCAACCTCGCCGAGGTGGTCGACCACAAGGGGCAGCCGACCGTGCGGCGGCGCGGCGACTGGGTGCCGGTCGCCCGGCAGCGCGGGATCGAGCAGGCGGTGCTGGCGTTCCTGGACGCGGTCCGGGCCGGCCGGGTGCTCAGCGCCCGGGACGCGCTGGAGACCCATGAGCTGTGCGAACGGGTGGTACGCGCGGTTCAGGAGCGGACCGCCTGAGCCGCAGCGTCCGGCCGCCCTCGCCCGCCGCCCACGCGACGAGGAGCAGCAGGGCGGCGTGCACGGCCCAGTCGCCGTACCGGACGTAGGGCGTGGTGCCGTGCGCGAGCGGGACCTCGTAGACCTGGCTCGCGGAGGCGTCCGTGCCGAGCCGTTCCCCGACGCGCTGCCCCTGCGGGCCGTAGACCGCCGAGACGCCCGTGAGGGTCGCGTGCACCATGGGACGGCCGGTCTCGGCGGCGCGCAGCGCGGCCAGCGAGGCGTGCTGGGCCGGCGCCCAGCTCTGCTGGAACGTCGACGTCGCCGACTGCCCGATCAGCACGTCGGCGCCCTCCCGGGTGAGGTGGCGGGTCATGTCCGGGAACGCCGTCTCGAAGCAGACCATCGGCCCGGCGCGCAGCCCGTCGCCCACGTCCATCACCACCGGCTGCGTGCCGCGCCGCCGGTCCTCCCCGGCGGCCTTGCCGACCGAGGTGGCCCAGCCGAGGAGGGAGCGGGCCGGGATGTACTCGCCGAAGGGCACCAGACGCATCTTGTCGTAGCGCTGCCCGGTCAGGCCCTCCGGTCCGACGAGGACGGAGCTCTTGTAGATGCCGGGTTTGTCGGAGCGCCGGGCGTCCACGTTGACCAGGATGTCGGCGCCCGTCGCGCGGGAGAGATCCGCGAGCCGCCGCGCGAGGTCGGGCCGGTCGCCCAGGTCGAAGCCGACGCTGCTCTCGCCCCACACGATCAGGTCGACACCCCGCCCGGCGAGCCCGCGGGTGAGCTGTTCCTCGCGGTCGAAGCGGCGGTCGCCGCTGTCGGGCCCGCCGATGACGCCCGGCTGGACGACGGCGATCCGCACCTGCCCGTCGACGGCGGGGCGGGGCGCGAAGGCCCAGGCGGCGGAGGCGGCGGCGGCCGTGGCGACGAGCCCGGCCACGGCCGGCACCCGGGCCCTCCGGACCGCGACGAGCACGGCGACGGCCACGTTCAGGGCGACCAGCAGGTAGCTCAGCAGCCACACCCCGCCGACCGAGGCGAGCCGCAGCGCGGGCCCGACCTGCCACTGACTGCTGCCGAGCATGCCCCAGGGCCCGCCGAGCCCCTGCCAGGAGCGGACCAGCTCGGCCGCCAGCCAGCCCGAGGGCAGCACCAGGAGCGCCACCGCGACCCGGGTCGGCGAGGGGATCCCGCCCAGCAGGCGGCGCACCAGCCAGCCCCAGGGGGCCCACAGGGCGCCGAGCAGGGCGGCGAGGACGAACGTGAACACGTGCAGGCTCGGCAGCAGCCAGTGGTGCATGGCCAGCATGAAGCCGAAGCCGCCGCACCAGCCGTCGCGGACGGCCCGCTTCGCGGTCGGCGCGGTGCGCAGCAGCAGGAGCCAGGGGACCAGCGCCACACAGGCCCACCACCACAGCGCGGGGCCGGGGAAGGCGAGGACCGGCAGGGCGCCCGCGACCGTGGCCGCGGCCGAGCGCCGCCAGGGGGAGGCGAGCCAGTGGCCGAGCGTCTTCATAGGCGCCTCCTACCCCGCAGGTGCCTCCAGTGTGCGCCCGGCGGACGATCTAGGACAGCGGAGGCCGGATCAGTCGACCACAGGTGCCGCGTGCCGCTCGGGAAGGCGCCGCCACTTCTCCCGTACGACCACCTCGCCCAGCCGCCGGCCCTCCTCCGTGCGCAGCAGCGCGGTCCTGCTCCCAGGTCCCGAAGCGCAGGCGCCGGTCGACGATCAGGTGCTGCCGCATCGCCACCGCGTAGTCGGTGATCAGCCCGTCGACGGCCGGCCGGTCCCGCACGGCGGCGGACTCCGCACGCCGGGACATCGGCTCAGTGGTGGGCATGGCGGACGAGGGGCCAGGGGCCGTGCGCGAAATTCGGTGGCCGCCGGGGGCCGAGGCGGCGAGCCTGTCCCTCGTGAACGATCAGAACGAACCGCGATTCCGGATACGTGCCCGCCACACCGGCACCACGCTCACCGTCTACCAGGCCTACCGCCCGGAGATCGGCGGCCCGGCGGCCCGTGCGGGCCGCTTCCCGTCGTCGTGGAAGCGCGACCGCATGACCTGGGTCAAGCCGTCGTTCCTGTGGATGATGTACCGCTGCGGCTGGGGCACCAAGGAGGGCCAGGAGACGGTCCTGGCGATCGAGATCCGGCGGGAGGGCTTCCTCTGGGCGCTTCGCCACGCCTGCCTGTCCCACCATGTGCCCGCCCTGCACGGCGACCGGGCCGCCTGGCAGCGGCAGTTGAAGCGGGCGCCGGCGCGGGTGCAGTGGGATCCGGAGCGGGACCTGCGGCTGCGGCCGCTGCCGTACCGGTCGCTCCAGCTGGGGCTCGCGGGGGAGGCCGCCGCGCGGTACGCGGACGAGTGGATCGTGGGGATCGAGGACGTCACTCCGCTCGCGGCGGAGATCCGTGCGCTGGTGCGGGCCGGTGAACTCACGGCGGCCGCCGGGCTGTTGCCCGAGGAGCGGCCGTATCCGGTCGAGGACGAGGTGCTGGCGCGGCTGGGCGCCTGAAGGACGAGGAGCTGAAGGACGGGAGCCCGGCGGGCGGGAGTCCTGGGGGACGGGACGGCGAGGGCCGGTCAGGCCGCCTTGACGACGGCTCCGCGGATCGCGGCCGCCCACTCGACGACGAGCAGCTCGTACGCCGCTCGCTCCTCGGCCGACAGAGTGCCGCCCGTGCGCCGCCACAGCGCACGGATCTCCTCGTTGACCTCGGCAGCGGACCGCACGGAACCAGGGGTCACGAAATCGGGGGACATGCGGACAAGCCTAGGGCCAGCCACTGACAGCCCGCTACCGGACGGCTACCGGATCGCTATGCGCTTGGTCACGAGACGGGGGTCACAGTGCGCCGGTTCAGTGCGCCGGCTCACCCGCGTGCGGGCTGATCGCACCCGTGCTGACCAGGGCGATGATGACGATGCCGAGTGCGATGCGGTACCAGACGAACGGCATGAAGCTCTTGGTGGAGATGAACTTCATGAACCAGGCGATCACCGCGTACCCGACGCCGAAGGCGATCACCGTGGCGAAGATCGTCGGCCCCCACGAGACGTGGCCGCTCTCCGTCGCGTCCTTCAGCTCGAACAGGCCCGAGGCGAGCACCGCGGGGATGGCGAGCAGGAAGGAGTAGCGGGCCGCGGCCTCGCGCCGGTACCCCATGAACAGGCCGCCGCTGATGGTCGCGCCGGAGCGGGAGACGCCCGGGACCAGCGCCATGGCCTGGCACAGGCCGTAGATCAGGCCGTCGCGCACACCCAGGTCCTCCAGGGCCTTGCGCTGCTTGGGCGCGCGGTGCTTGCCGCCGCTCTCGTCGCGGGCCGCGAGCCGGTCGGCGACGCCCAGGACGATGCCCATGCCGATCAGCATCGTCGCGGTGATGCGCAGGTCGCGGAAGGGGCCCTCGATCTGGTCCTTCAGCGTCACGCCGAGCACGCCGATCGGGATGGAGCCGACGATCACGAGCCAGCCCATCCGCGCGTCGGGGTCGCTGCGCAGCGCCTTGTTCGTGAGGGAGCGGGTCCACGCCGAGATGATCCGCCCGATGTCCTTGCGGAAGTAGATCAGCACGGCGGCCTCGGTGCCGATCTGCGTGATCGCCGTGAAGGCCGCACCCGGGTCCTCCCAGCCCGAGAAGGCCGCCGTCAGGCGCAGGTGCGCGCTGGAGGAGACGGGGAGGAACTCGGTCAGCCCCTGGACGAGTCCGAGGATGAGTGATTCGAACCAAGACATGAGGTAGCGGAGTCCAAGTGCCGATCGTGGGACGGACGACGGGCACACCGGGCCGCCGTCGCGAGGAACGGGGGATCATGTGTGCCGAGGGGGAAGCGTAGCGCCCCCGGAAGGCCGCCCGGACACAGGGGTTTGGAAGCGGCCCGGCAGCGGTGCGGATCAGGCCGCCGTCGGGCCGGTCACCGTCCAGCCGGGAGCCTGCGGGCGGGCCGTGAGGTCCTCGTGGCGCACCTCGTCGCCGCAGGCCCGGCAGGTGACGACCGGGGCGAGGGCCCGGCCGCAGGAGTGCTCGATGACCATCGGGCGATCGCCGTCGGCCCGCAGGTGGCGGTCGCCCCACGCCATGAGGGTCATCAGCACCGGCTCCAGCTCGAGCCCGGCCCGGGTCGGCCGGTACTCGAAGCGCTGCGGGCGCTCGCTGTAGAGGTGCTTGGCGAGGATCCCGGCGTCCACGAGCCGGCGCAGCCGGGTGGCGAGGATGTCGCGCGGCGCGCCGATGTTGCGCACCAGCTGGTCGAAGCGGCCGTTGCCCAGGCACACCTCCCGCAGGACGAGCAGCGAGTACTTCTCGCCGACCAGCGCCAGGGTGTCGGCGATGGAGCAGGGGCGCGGATCTCTGCGGGCGGGCATGCGGCCCAGTCTACGAGAGGGTTGGATTTTCCAACCCTGCGGGATACCGTGAGTTCGGTTTTCCTACTCACCAGTAGCCGTGGAGGCCCGCACATGCGTGACGCAGTGATCGTCGAAGCCGTACGCACCCCGATCGGCAAGGGCAAGCCCAACGGCGCCCTCGCCCACGTCCACCCCGTGGAACTGCTCGCCCACACCCTGCGCACCCTCGTCGAGCGGTCCGGTGTCGACCCGGCGCTGATCGACGACGTCGTGGGCGGCACCGTCGACCAGGTGGGCGAGCAGGCCATGAACACCACTCGCTACGCCGTCCTGTCCGCCGGCTTCCCGGAGTCCGTGCCCGCCACCACCGTCGACCGGCAGTGCGGCTCCTCCCAGCAGGCCGTGCACTTCGCGGCGCAGGGCGTCCTCTCGGGCGCCTACGACCTCGTCGTGGCCTGCGGGGTCGAGTCGATGAGCCGGGTGCCGATGTGGTCGAACGTGCCGCCGGGCAAGGACCCCTTCGGGCCCGGGGTCGCCGCGCGCTACCCCGAGGGACTCGTCCCGCAGGGCATCAGCGCCGAGCTCATCGCGGCCAAGTGGTCGATCGGACGCGAGCAGATGGACGCCTTCGCCGTCTCCTCGCACCACAAGGCCGCCGCCGCCTGGGAAGCGGGCCTCTTCGAGGCCGAGGTGGCGCCCCTGGAGGGTGTCACGCGCGACGAGTGCGTCCGCCCGGACAGCACCCCGGAGGTCCTCGCCGGGCTCAGGCCCGCCTACCACGACCCCGGCTTCGCCGAACGGTTCCCGCAGATCGAGTGGAACGTCACGGCGGGCAACGCCAGCCCGATCAACGACGGCGCCTCGGCGGTGCTCATCACGTCGAGCGAGACCGCCGCCCGGCTCGGGCTGCGCCCGCTGGCCCGGCTGCACAGCTTCGCCGTCACCGGCTCCGACCCGCTGCTGATGCTCACGGGCGTGATCCCGGCGACCGAGAAGGTGCTGCGCCGGGCGTCGCTGAGCCTCGACGACATCGACCTGTTCGAGGTCAACGAGGCGTTCTCCAGCGTCGTCCTGGCCTGGCAGCAGGAGACCGGCGCCGCCCTCGACCGGGTCAACGTGCACGGCGGCGCCATCGCGCTCGGCCATCCGCTGGGCGCGAGCGGCACCCGGCTGACGACGACGCTGGTGCACGCGATGCGCGAACGCGGCGCCCGGTACGCGCTGCAGACCATGTGCGAGGCGGGCGGACTCGCCAACGCCATGGTGCTGGAACGGGTCTGACGCGACGGGCCGTGACGGCCCGTCAGAGACGGCGCAGCTGGTGCCGCTTGCGCCAGGCCACCACCACGCCCGCGAGCGCCGGCAGGGCGATGCAGGCCAGGGCGATCAGGAAGGCGGGGGACGTCGGCGTCGAGGCACGGGCGCCGGCGACCACGTAGGCGGCGGTGTTCGGGATGGATCCGAGCGCCGTGGCCAGCAGGAAGGGCAGCAGGCCCATGCGTGAGACGGAGGCGCAGTAGTTCGCGGCCCAGAACGGCACGCCCGGGAACAGCCGGACCGCCAGCATCGAACGGAAGCCGTGCCGGCTGAGCTGGCCGTCCGCCGCCTTGAGCCAGCGTCCCCGCAGCAGCGGCCGCAGCGCGTCCTGGCCCAGCGCCCGGCCCAGGCAGAAGGCGATCCCGGCGCCCAGCACGGTGCCCCCCAAAGCCACGCCGAGGCCGACCTGCGAACCGAACAGGGCACCCCCCGCGAGGTTCAGCAGCGGCCTCGGCACGAACGCCACGGTGCACACCCCGTACGCCACCGCGAAGACCAGCGCCGCGGCGGCACCGCTCAACTGGGGCGGCCAGCCCTGCGTCAGCAGCCGCTGTGGTTCGAACAGCAGCATCGTGCAGGCGGCGGCGGCGAGCAGGGCGACGAGCAGGGACAGCCGCGACCACGGGGAGAGCAGCACTCTCGTGCAGCGGGCGGCGAAACCGGAGGAGACGGCGGGCGAGGCGGTCGTTGCCGGGGAAGCGGCGACGGCGAGCTCCGCGGTGGTGGCCCGGGGAGAGGCCGTGGCGGTGCCCCCAGAGCGGGTGGTGGCATCGAGCATCCGGTGACACTAACCGACAAATGTGTGTGATCGCCGTATGGTTCGTCTCACGAGCGTCACAGGAACCGGTCGCACCCCTCTGCGCGGACCGGGCGAAAACCATTCGACGCGCGATGGGGCGTCGGCGATGATCGACGTCATGTTCCGGCACGCCTTCACCCTCGCAGCATCCGTGGTCACGGATGCCCCGAAGGCTGCCGTCGTCGTCCTCACGGCCGTCGCGGACGGCGCCCGAAGCTGACCCTCTCCGGCTCGTCCGGCGGACCCCGCAAGGGGAGGGTCGGGCAGGTCCCCGGGGTCCCGGTTCTTTCCCACGCCACCACGCTTCGAGGTACAGCCATGCCCAAGACGGCCTACGTCCGCACGAAACCGCATCTCAACATCGGCACCATGGGTCACGTCGACCACGGCAAGACCACCCTGACCGCCGCCATCACCAAGGTCCTCGCCGACCGGGGCACCGGCGCCTTCGTGCCGTTCGACCGGATCGACCGGGCGCCCGAGGAGGCGGCGCGCGGCATCACCATCAACATCGCGCACGTCGAGTACGAGACCGACACCCGGCACTACGCGCACGTGGACATGCCGGGCCACGCCGACTACGTCAAGAACATGGTCACCGGCGCCGCCCAGCTGGACGGGGCGATCCTGGTCGTCTCCGCGCTCGACGGGATCATGCCGCAGACCGCCGAACACGTCCTGCTCGCCCGGCAGGTGGGCGTCGACCACATCGTCGTCGCGCTCAACAAGGCCGACGCCGGCGACGAGGAGCTCACCGACCTGGTCGAGCTGGAGGTGCGCGACCTGCTCACGGCGCACGGCTACGGCGGCGACTCGGTGCCCGTCGTGCGCGTCTCCGGACTGAAGGCGCTGCAGGGCGACCCGCGGTGGACGGCGTCCATCGAGGCGCTGCTCGACGCGGTGGACACGTACGTGCCGATCCCCGAGCGGTACCTGGACGCGCCGTTCCTGCTGCCGGTGGAGAACGTGCTGACCATCACCGGGCGGGGAACCGTCGTGACCGGGGCGGTGGAGCGCGGCGTGGTGCGGGTCGGGGACCGGGTCGAGGTGCTCGGGGCCGGCGTCGAGACTGTGGTGACCGGGCTGGAGACCTTCGGCAAGCCGATGGAGGAGGCGCAGGCCGGGGACAACGTGGCGGTGCTGCTGCGGGGCGTTCCCCGGGACGCCGTCCGGCGGGGCCACGTGGTGGCCGCGCCGGGGAGCGTGGCGCCCCGGCGACGCTTCACCGCGCGGGTGTACGTGCTGTCCGCGCGGGAGGGCGGGCGCACCACGGCCGTCTCCAGCGGGTACCGGCCGCAGTTCTACATCCGGACCGCGGACGTGGTCGGGGTCGTCGACCTCGGCGAGGTCGCCGTCGCGCGGCCCGGCGACACCGTCGTCATGACCGTGGAACTGGGACGGGACGTGCCGCTGGAGGCGGGGCTCGGGTTCGCCGTCCGTGAGGGCGGGCGGACGGTGGGGGCCGGCACCGTGACCGTGGTGCATTGAGGTGCCGGGGGGCTGCCGGCCGGCGCGGGCCGGTCGCGCAGCTCCCCGCGCCCCTCGGCGGCGCCGCCCCCACGCACAATGGAGGGGTGAAGGAAGCCATCCCCGTCGCCCGGCCCGTCGACCACGGGTTCGCCAAGCTCATGCCCGACGTCGACCGGGAGCGGGCCTGGCTGCTGACCGTCGACGGGGCGCCGCAGTCCTACGTCGACCTGGACGACCCCACGCACCTGGAGTTCGAGTACGCGCGGCGGCTCGGGCACGTGCTGGACGTCGTGGCCGAGCCCGGGCGTGCGCTGGACGTGGTGCACCTCGGGGGCGGGGCGCTGACGCTGCCGCGGTACGTCGCCGTCACACGGCCGGGGTCACGGCAGCACGTCGTCGAGGCGGACCGCGGGCTGCTGGAACTGGTGACCGGACAGCTGCCGCTGCCCCCGGACGCCCGGGTCGCGCTGCACGCGGCGGACGCCCGGGCCTGGGTGCAGGACGCGGCCGCCGGGTCCGCCGACGTCGTCGTCGCCGACGTCTTCGGCGGCTCCCGGGTGCCCGCCCACCTCACCTCCGTCGCCTACGTGGAACAGGCCGCGCGGGTGCTGCGGGAGAGCGGGGTGTACCTCGCCAACCTTCCCGACGCCGCGCCCTTCCCGTTCCTGCGGTCCCAACTCGCCACGCTGGCGACCGTGTTCGAGGAGCTGGTGCTGATCGCCGAGCCGGGGGTGCTGCGGGGGCGCCGGTTCGGCAACGCCGTGCTCGTGGCCGGGCACCGGGCCGTCGACGTCGCGGCCCTGAACCGGCTCACGGCCGCCGACGCCTTCCCGGCCCGGGTCGTGCACGGGGCCGGGCTGCGCCGGTTCATCGGCGGGGCGCGGCCGGTGCGCGACGAGGACGCGGTGCCCTCACCCGAGCCCCCCGACGGGGCGTTCGGCATCGGCTGAGGGACGCTCGGCGGCGCCCTTGGCCACCGGTGTGGTGCGGCGGCGCAGGTTGCGCACGTCCGGGACGCACAGCACCGCCGCCGTGACCAGGACGACCAGCCCGGCACAGCCCCACAGCGCCGCCGTGCGGCCGAAGGCGTCCTCCGCCGGGCCGGCCGCCGCCGTCGCGAGCGGCACGAACGCCACGGAGCCGAACCAGTCGTAGGCCGTGACGCGGGAGAGCTTCGCCTCGGGGATCTCCTGGTGCAGGGCCGTCATCCAGGAGACGCCGAACACCTCCACCGTCGCGCCCGCCACGAACATCACCGCGCACAGGACGCCGAGCGGCACCGGGACGGCGAGCGCGGCCGAGGGCAGGGCCAGGGGGAAGACACAGAGGGTGCCGGCCAGGAGCAGACGGCGCGGCTTCCAGCGGGTCATCAGCAGGGCGCCGGCGACGGTGCCCGCGCCGAACGCGCCGAGGGCGAGACCCCAGGGGCCCGCTCCGCCGAGGTGGTCGCGGGCGACGAGGGGGCCGTAGACGGCGTCGGCGGCGGCGACGACCGCGTTGGCGATGGAGAACTGCACCACGATCCCCCACAGCCAGGGCCGGCCGGCGAACTCCTGCCAGCCCTCGCGCAGATCGGCCAGCAGGCCGCCGCCCGGGGCCCGGGGCGGTATGTGGCCGACGTCCAGGAAGGCGCGCAGCGCCCCGGCGACGGCGAAGGCCGCCGCATCGGCGGCCAGCACCCAGCCGGGACCCATCGCGGCGACCATGGCACCGCCCAGCGCGGCACCGCCCAGGCCCGCGCCCGACATCGCCATCCGGAACACCGCGAAGGCGCGGCCCGCCTGCTCGCCCTGGACCGAGGACATCAGCATGCCCTCGGCGGCCGGGCCGAAGAACGCCTGGCCGGTGCCGCCGAGGGCGGCCAGCAGCATCATCTGCCACAGCACCGGATCGCCGGTCAGCACGAGAGCGGCGAACACGCCCTGGGAGAGGCAGTTCAGGGCGTTGGCCGCGACCATCACGTGGTGCCGGGGCAACCGGTCGGCCACGGCGCCGCCGATCAGCAGGAAGAGCACCAGCGGCAAGGTCCGCGCCGCCGCCACCAGGCCGACGTCGCCGCCGTCGCCGCCCGCCTCGAGGACGGCGAAGGCCGCCGCGACGAGAGCGCCGCTGCTGCCCAGGTTGGTGACGACCGCGGCCGCGGTCAGCAGGGAGTAGTTGCGGCCCGCCCAGGCGGGTCTGCGGGAGGTCGTGATCGGCACCCCGTGACTATCGTCGGGGCGGGGCCGACTTGCCAAACGGCGTGTACGCGGCCCGCGCCCGTCACGACTCGGTGGGCGGCTCCTCCGTGAGGCGCACGGTGCTCAGGATCTTCTGCACGGTCGCCTCGGGCAGCTCGTCCTTGACGCCCTTGGCGCCGTACAGGTTCCAGGTGACGAAGTCGCCCGCGCCGTTCTTGAAGGCGAAGGTGATCGCCTTGCCCTCGCTGTCGCACTTGCCGTTCTGCGGCGTGTTCTCCGAGTGCGCCGTGGCGACACTGCCCTTGATGCCCGACTTGGTGGTGTACGGCTTGGGCTTGGTGTACTTGACGCTCTTCTTGTCGGGCTGGGTGTAACCGCCGAAGATCCACCACGGCACGCGCGTCTCGGCCGCCATGTCCGCGTTCTTCGCGCCGTTCTCGCCGCGGGTGCCGGCGGTGGCGAGGGCGGTGTCCTCCTCGCGGCCGTCCTTGTTGTCGTCGCTCGTGCACCACTTGGACTTCAGATAGGCCGGAGCGGTGACCGTGGTGCGGTCCAGCTCACCGTCCTTCTTCTCCCACTCGAAGCCCACGCTGGTCCCCTGGGATTCGATCTCCCAGTCGGCCGGGACGTCGAACTTGGTGCCGAAGCGCGTGTTGACCACGACCTTCCAGCCCGGGACGGTCGCCTTCTCGCCCGGGCCGCCGCGCGGGTTGTCGTCGGAGGCGGAGGCGCTCGGCTCCGTCTCGGACTCCTTGGTGGCGGTCGGGGTGGGCTTCTTGTCCGTCTTCCCGTCCGCCGTGTCGTCCGAGTCGCCGCCCAGCACCAGGAAGCCGGTGACTCCGGCGGCCACGACCACGGCCGTGGCCGCGATGATCGCGACCAGCTTCGTCCGGTTGCCGCCACCGCCGCCCTGCGGGGGCTGCGGCGCACCGGCCGGTGCGGGAGTGCCCCACTGGGGCTGCTGCCCGTAGGGGCCGGGCTGCTGATAGCCCGGCTGCTGGTACGGATTCGGCTGCTGGTACCCCGGCTGCTGGTAGGGGTTGTTCGCTTGCGGGTTCTGCTCGCCCCCGGGCGGCTGCTGTCCTGGCCACATGGGCAGCAACACTAGCCGCGCCCAGGACACGATTCGGTCACCGCCTGTGGACGGTGCCGTAGCAACCCGGCGGCGGGGCGGCGCGGACGGCTGCGCAGGAGCCGGTGCGGCGGTCGTCACACCGGCCTGGTCAGTCGCATCTACTCGTGAGTAACATTCGGGCATGAGCGCAGACCAGATGTCCATCGGCGAGATGCTCGCCGCCACGGTGCCCATGGCCCGCACCCTGAACCTCCAGTTCCTGGAGACCACGCCGGAGCGAGCGGTGGTGTCCCTGCCGGACCAGGGCGAGTACCACAACCACGTGGGAGGCCCGCACGCCGGTGCGATGTTCACGCTCGGCGAGTCCGCGAGCGGCGCGATCGTGCTGGCCGCGTTCGGCGACCAGCTCTCGCGCGCCGTGCCGCTCGCCGTCAGCGCCGAGATCTCCTACAAGAAGCTGGCGATGGGCGCCGTCACCGCCACGGCCACCCTCGGCCGTCCGGCGGCCGAGGTCGTCGCGGAACTCGACGCCGGTGAGCGGCCGGAGTTCCCGGTGACCGTCGCCATCCAGCGCGCCGACGGCGCCGTGACCGGCGAGATGACCGTGGTGTGGACCCTGCGCCCCAACGGCTGACCGGGCGCCGACCCCCCTGCACCGGCGGCCCGTCCACACGTACGCCGTCGGCCGTCTCGCCTCGGCGGAGGATGCGGCGGCCGTGGCGGCGGCCGCCGCGTTCCGCCGCGAACTCGCCGGGCCCGGCGCCGGGTTCCTGCGTCCGCGCCTGCTCGCGGCCGTCCGGGACAGGGTCGGTGAACGGGCCGCGGACGGCGGTGTTTCCGGGGTCCTGCCGGGACTCCGCGGAACCGTCGGCGCCCGCGGTCGCGCGCCGCACGTTCGGCGACACCGGCAACGCGGCGCCTGGCTGGGCGCGCGAGAACGGGTCTCCACCGGCGAGCCGCCCCGGGGCCGGTGGGCCGAGGGGGAGCGGCAGCCGCACGACGGCGCCCCGCCCGGGCAGCCGTCCGGGCCGCGCCGGCCCCGTACGAGAGGCGGACCGCTGCCACGAGGCCGAACCGGGGCCGTCCACCCGCGAGTCCGGGCCACCGCCCGGCCCGGCGGTCCGCGAGCCGGTCACCGACACGGTGACGTCGATCGAGGTGCCGCTGCTCTCGTAGGGGACGGGGGCCGCGGGGTCACCCGCGCCACGGGGGGTGTAGGTACACCCCCGCGTGGCCGTGTCCACCCGGGGGGCCCCGGGTTCACCCGGTCCGCCCGGGGTGTCCCGGAGGCGCTGCTGCCGTAGGGGACGGGGGGCCGCAGGTACACCTGCGCGTGGCCGCGTCCACCAGGGCGGCCCCGGGTTCACCCGGTCCGCCCGTGGTGTCCCGGGGGCCTCGGGCTTCGGCTGGCTCATAGTGCGGTGCATGACCGACACCGCCCCCCGATTTCCCCGGCGTTCCGCCCTGCGCCTGCTCGGCGGCGCGATCGCCGTCACCGCGGCGGCGCCCTCCCGTGCTCACGCCCGGGAAGGACTTGCGGCCCACGCGCGGCAGGGCCGGGGACACGCAGCCCACGCCCCGGACGGACACGCGGCCCACGCCCCGGACCGGAACGCCCGGGTCGAAGGGCTGCTCGCCCGGCTCACCCTGGAGGAGAAGGTCTCCCTGCTGCACGGCGCCACCGACCCTCGGCCGCTCGGCCAGGCCGGCTACGTGCCCGGGGTCGCGCGGCTCGGCATCCCGTCCCTGCGGCTCGCCGACGGCCCGGCCGGTGTCCGTGTCACCCGGCACGCCACGGCCCTGCCGGCTCCGGTGATGCTGGCCGCCGCCTTCGACCCGGAACTGGCCCGGCGCTACGGCCGGGTCATCGGACGCGAGGGCCGCGCCCTCGGCCAGGACGTCCTGCTGTCCCCGATGGTCAACCTCATCCGCACCCCGTACGCCGGCCGCAACTTCGAGACCTTCAGCGAGGATCCGCTGCTCACGTCCCACCTGGTCGCCGCCGAGATCGAGGGCGTCCAGAGCGAGGGACTCATCGCGACGGTCAAGCACTTCGCGCTGAACAACCAGGAGCGCGACCGCATGTCGGTCGACGTGCGCGTGGACGAGCGAACCCTGCACGAGACCGAGCTGCGCGGCTTCGAAGCGGCCGTCGCCGCCGGGGCCGGGGCGGTGATGGGCGCCTACAACAAGGTCAACGGCACCTTCGCCTGCGAGAACGAGGCCCTGCTCACCGGCGTGCTGCGGGAGCGGTGGGGCTTCACCGGCTTCGTGATGACGGACTGGTCCGCCGCGCACAGCACGCGCGAGGCCCTCGCGGCGGGCCTCGACATGGAGATGCCCGACGGTACCCACTTCGGCGCGCCCCTCACCTCGGCCGTGCGCGACGGGGGCGTGCCCGAGGCCCACGTCGACCGGGCCGTCCGCCGCGTCCTGTCCGTCATGGACCGCTTCGGGCTGCTCGACGGCACCGCCCCGCACCGCCCGGACCGGGACGCCGCGGCCGGGGCGTCCGTCGCCCGCGAGGTCGCCGAGGCGGGCGCCACCCTGCTGCGCAACGCGCACGGCACCCTGCCCCTGACCCCCGGCGGCAGCGTCGCGGTGATCGGCCCGACCGGCGCCCGGCCTCTGGTCAGCGGCGGCGGCAGCGCCCATGTGGTGCCCGAGCACGCCGACAGCCCGCTGGACGCCCTCCGCCCGCGCGCCGCACGGGTGGTCCACGCGCTCGGCGAGGACGTCTTCGGCAAGCCCTTCCCGGCCGGCGCGCTCGACCCCGCCCTCGACACCGAGGCGCGGCGGGTCGAGGCCGGCCGCACCTGGACCTACGAGGGCACGTTCACCGTCGCCGCGACCGAGACCTGGACCCTCGTGCTGCACTACTCGGGCACGCCCCCGCTGCGCCCCCGGGTGCTCCTCGACGGCGAGGACCTCTTCCCGCTGACGCCCGGCTGGAACGAGTACTTCACCGGCGGCCTGCTCACCCACGCGGACGACGGCCTCTCGGTACGCCGCCGGACCCTGACGCTCACCGAGGGCGGCCACCGGCTGTCCCTCACGGCACGGGGCGGGGAGACCGGCCAGCTGTTCCGGCTCCGCCGCAGCACGGCGCAGACCCGCGCCCGGGACGTGGAGGAGGCCGTACGGGCCGCCCGCGCCGCCCGGGACGTCGTCCTCTTCGCCTACGAGGACGCCATCGAGGGCCAGGACCGCACCTCCGTCGCTCTGCCCGGCAACCAGGAGCGGCTGATCGAAGCCGTGTCCGCGGCCAACCCGCGCACCACCGTCGTCCTCAACACCTCCTCCGCCACCTCCATGCCGTGGCTGGAGCGCACCGGCGCCGTGCTGCAGATGTACTACCCGGGCCAGGAGGGGGCCGCCGCCACCGCCGCCGTCCTGTACGGCGAGCGCGACCCGGGCGGCCGCCTCACCCAGACCTTCCCGGCCGACGACGACCACCACCCCGTCGCCGGCGACCCCCGCCGCTACCCCGGCGTCGACGGCACCGAGCACTACACCGAGGGCGTCCACATCGGCCACCGCTGGTACGACGCCGAGGACGTGCGTCCGCTGTTCCCCTTCGGCCACGGCCTGTCGTACACCTCCTTCGCCTACCGGGACCCCGACGCGCGCTGGAGGGCCGACGGTCTCGACGTCGCCTTCACGGTCCGCAACACCGGCCCGCGCGAGGGCGTGGACGTGCCGCAGGTCTACGCCGGCCCGTCACCGGACCTGGCGCTCGCCCAGCCGGTGCGCGTGCTGGCCGGATACCGGCGGCTCGTGCTGCGCGCGGGGGAGGAGCGGCGCGTCACCGTGCGGGTCGAACGGCGGACCCTGTCCTCCTGGGACCCGGAGCTCCACGACTGGGTGCTCGGCACCGGCCCGCGCACCCTGTGGATCGGGGCGTCGTCACGGGATCTGCGGCTGCGCACGCGCGCACGCGTGGGCGGCTGAGAGCGGACGGAACCCGCCCCGGCCGGCGCACGGCCGGGAGGCGACGGGCATCGAACCGGACCACACTGGTACTCCTCCTGGAGCCGTCGCAGAACCCAGGGAGTCACCATGCCCGAGGCCCAGCGCCCGGAGAGCACCACCGCACCGACCGACGAGGAACTGCGCACCCTGGACGCCCACTGGCGGGCCGCCAACTACCTGGCGGCCGGTCAGATCTACCTGCTCGCCAACCCGCTGCTGACCGAGCCGCTGCGGCCCGAGCACATCAAGCCCAGGCTGCTGGGGCACTGGGGCACCTCACCGGGGCTGAACCTCGTGTACACCCACCTCAACCGGGTCATCGCACAGCGCGCTCTGGACGCCCTGTGCATCTGGGGCCCCGGCCACGGCGGGCCGTCGGTGCTGGCCAACTCCTGGCTGGAGGGCAGCTACAGCGAGCGGTACCCGGACGTGACGCGGGACGCGCGGGGCATGGAGCTGCTGATGCGCCAGTTCTCCTTCCCCGGCGGCGTGCCCAGCCACGTCGCCCCGGAGGTGCCCGGCTCGATCCACGAGGGCGGCGAACTGGGCTACTCCCTCGCCCACTCCTACGGCGCCGCCCTGGACAACCCCGGCCTGGTGGTCGCCTGCGTGATCGGCGACGGCGAGGCCGAGACCGGGCCGCTGGCCGCGTCCTGGCACTCCAACAAGTTCCTCGACCCCGTGCACGACGGAGCCGTGCTGCCGATCCTGCACCT
>NZ_JBNCNM010000037.1:0-59256 GCF_049846985.1 Streptomyces sp. DT190
GCGGACCGCGAGACCTGCGCGGCCAGGTCGGCCGTGAGAGTGGGCAGTTCGAGCGTCTGAGTCGCCGGCTCAGCAGCGTTCGCCGAGGCGGCAGATGCACCAGCCACCGCCAGCGCGCTGAGTACGCCACCAGCAACCCTGGCCCGCACCGCCATGTGTGACGTGTTGCGGCGGGGCTTCCGGTGGCTTGGCATGTGAGCGGTGTGGGACATGAGAACAACCGGTATCAGGGCCTCCTCCACATCTTCAAGGAGTGTGCGGTGGGCCACACTTGCTCAACCGGGGCCCGGAATTCGCCGCGGAACCCTCCTCGTTGGCGCCATAACGGTCATTCCAGGCTCCTCTTGCAAGTCTGCTACCAAGGAGCTTCGTAGATACGCCCGAATTGCCCCTCGAACTACCACTGATCGGAGTTGGTGGCCAAGCTCCGCTTCTGGGGAGGTCGGCAGGCGTGATGCAAGTCACGGAACGGTCTTCGGTGGTCCTGGCTGCTGACGGTCTCTGGGTCCCGGGCTCTTGAATGGGCGACGCCTTGCCGGGACGGTCTGCTCGCGCTGCACGACACGACTTCTTGGGTGTTGAGAGTGGGTATGCGGTAGCTTGGCCCCCAAGGCACTTAGGTGCATCGTAGAAAATTCATTGACTGTCAGGACTGACGGAAGCATGCGGAGAGCGGAGTCGCTCTTCACCTGACCGTCGGCGTCGTGACGCATCCGGACGATGCCGCCCGTCCACCCCGGCGACGGCTTCCGAGCCCAGGGCGGGCCCGCGGCACCGGACATACGAACCGGGAGAGACGCATCTGGAAGGCCACCTCGTGACGATGCCCCACGAGCTTGCGGGGAGCCTGAGCGGTCGATGGAGGTGAGGAGCTCCATGTGCCCGGACAGTAGTGCTTGCATCGGTCGCGGTGCCTGCGCTGGTGCCACTGGTCGAGCCGTGCCGGCACGTGGTGGCCATGCGGCTTGTGCGTGCTCGCCCTCTGCCCGCCGGGCAAAATGTTCATGAGGGACCGGATGAGTGGCGGCCATGGCAAGGGCCTGGCCGCCAGCTCGTGCGCCGCAGGAGACAGGCGCTACAAGACCGGTATCTCGTCCGCCGCCGAGTTGGAACCACAGATCAACGTGCTGCGGGCCCAACCGTGCGCGCCGAAGGCCGCCCAGGTCCGGCAGCAGAACGTCACCGCTGCCGAGGCCCCGGTCGCCAAGGGCCGCGCTGGCCCCGGCACCGCACCTGACCGCGCCCCGAAGCGCCGGACGCGACACGAGAGGGCGATGGCGCATGCCGAATCCCGCAGCAGGATGCGACGAGATCCGCGAATGGCTGGGGGTGTATGCGATCGGGGCGCCGAGCCGGGGGAGGACGTGCCGATCCGGGCCGACCTCGACCACTGCCCCGCGTGCCGGTCCGAGTGCGACGACTTCGTCGGCGTTGTCCAAGTGCTCCGCCGTGCTCTTCCGCGGCCGACCGCGGCACACGGTGCGCGACCGCCACACCCTCCGTGGGGAGACTGAAAGGTTTCGCGGAAGCGGTGGCACGGTGGTCGCCGACGCCGTCTCAGTCACGTGGACCACCCGTACGGGAGCGAGCGCCCGCGCGGAAAGGTGTGGTCGGAGGATGAGGCCGGCGACCGGCCCGTCGGATCAGCAGCAGTGTCAGGAGCACCACGGCCGCGGCCAGCGGCAATGTGATGGACAGCAGCAGCCAGGCGGACGGTGCGGTGCCCGGGCCGGTGCGCAGCAGATCGGCGTGCGCCTGCTGGTTGGCCTCCAGCGCGGCGAGGAGGGCGACGCCGGCCGCGACCGCGGTCCGGCGGTGCGTGACCCGGAGGTTCGGCCACCGCCCGCGCAGTCGGCCGATCGCCTCACGCAGCAGCGCTCCGGCGGCTCCCAGGACGAGGACGAGGCTGAGCGGGGTGTAGCGCCACGCGTCGCCGATGTCTCCGAGCATCGCCGCTGCACTCAGCGGGTGGCGCCGCACAGCGGATCCATTACGCCCGCGTAGTGCAGCGGGCCGTGCAGATCCACCGGAGGCAGCCCAACAACGGCCAGCAGCCCTCCCGACACGAGGCCGACGGCCGCCAGCGGCCCCGCCCACCGATGCCGGTCACGCTCCTCCCAGATCATCCGGAAGGGCAGCCGTCGCCGTCCACGTACTCTCGCCGTCTCCACGAGGTCGCCCATCCCGCCGTCCCATTGCCGAGGGCCGCTGTCACCATGCGTCCACGAGCTCATTGTGGCCGCCCACCGGACCGGGACGCATTCCATCCGGTGCCGTCACCACGTCACGGCACGAGGGACGCTTTCCGGGCCCGGACCGAGGCGAAACAAGGACCTGCGAAGTCACAGTTTTCCGCAGGGTCCACCGAGGCGAGTCCGAACCGCGCCGCGGTACCCGCATCCGCCCGGCACCGCGGCCTAGTCGGTCTGTCAGACGGCCGATGTGACCTTGACGGGCTCCGTGCCCTCCGAGCTGTGCCGCGCCGCCCAGTTCTCCAGAGCGGTGCGGCAGGCGTGGTCGAGGTGGTGCACTCCCGACAGGTTGACCTCGACGGGGCGGTTCTGGGGCAGCGCCTCCAGACTGTCGAGGATCTTCGGCAGCCGCAGGAAGGTGGCGTTGCCCTTCAGGTGCGCCTGGATGGGTCCGGCACCCTTGTCGATGATCTCCAGCCGGACGTGCGAGGCATCCCACGCAGTCTTGACCACGGCGAGGGCCAGGCCGATGAGCACGCCCTCGAACATGCTGACCGCGACGATCGACGCCGCCGTGACGACAAGGATCACTGCCTCACCGCGGTGATCCCGCCACAGCGCCTTCACCTCCTTGGCCGGGATCAGCTTGAAACCCGAGTAGACGAGGATGCCGGCGAGCGCCGGAATCGGAATGACTCCGAGCGCGGCCAGAAGGAGCGCCGCGAACAGCAGCAGCCACACGCCGTGCAGGACCCGGGATGCTTTGGTGCGGGCGCCCGCCTGGACGTTCGCCGCACTGCGCACGATGACCGCGGTCATCGGCAGCGCGCCGAGCAGCCCGCAGACGGTGTTACCCGCACCTTGCGCCATCAGTTCCTTGTCGTGCTGAGTGCGTGGCCCCTCGTGAAGCCGGTCCACCGCGGCCGCGCTGAACAGGCTCTCCGCCGACGCGATCAGCGTGAAGGCGAGAACGGTGCTGAGCAACCCGACGTCCACCAGGTCCCCGAAGGAACCGGGCGTCGGCGGCTGTATCGCGCCGAGCAGTCCCTGCACCTCCACCTTGGCCACCGGCAGGCCGAGGAACACCGAAGCGGCCGTGGCGAGTCCCACGGCGGCGAGCGGCGCCGGCACCACCTGGATCGCCTTCGGCAGCTTCTTCCACAGCACGAGTACGGCGATCGTGCCCGCACCGAGGCCGAGCGCGGCCCGCGCACCGGGCGACCCCACCGCGTCGGTGAACATCCCCGGCAGCCCGGCGAGCTTGGCCAGGCCCTCGGCCGGAGCCTTGACCCCCGACATGGAGTACAGCTGGCCCGCGATCAGCACCAACCCGATCCCGGCCAGCATGCCCTCGACCACGGCGACCGAGATGGCCCGGAAGTAGCGCCCGAACTTCAGGCCGCCCATGAGGAGTTGGAGTACCCCGGTGGCCAGCACGATGACGCCGAGTCCGGGCAGCCCGTACTCGCGTACGGCTTCGAAGACCAGCACGGTCAGACCGGCGGCCGGGCCCGACACCTGCAGACTGCTGCCGGGCAGCAGCCCGGTGACAATGCCGCCCACGATGCCGGTGACGAGGCCGAGTTCGGCCGGGACGCCGGAGGCGACGGCGACGCCCACGCACAGCGGCAGGGCGACGAGGAAGACGACGAGCGAGGCGGCGAAGTCCTGCCGGAGAGTCGCTGCCGAAGATCCCGCGTTACTGTGGCGGCGGCCGTGCCCCCGGCTGCCCGTGGGCGTCGTACGGGCGCCCTTCCGGTGGGCGCTCACAGCGCGACGAAGGTGTCGGTGCGCGGCTGGTGGGCCAGCACGGTGCCGGTGTGGATCTCGTAGAACCAAGCGTGCAGGCGTAGTTCGCCCGCCTCCAGCCGCGGCCCGATGCACGGGTATGAGCGCAGCCTCAGAATCTGCGCCAGTACGTGGGACTGCACCGCGTCCGCGACGGTGGGGTCGTCCGGTGCTGTCGTGTCTCCCGGCCGCGGTGCGGTATGGGCGAGCCAGTCGCGCACGGCGGGTACGGCGGTCAGGTCGTCGCCGCGTACGAGCGCGCCGACCGCGCCGCAGTGGGAGTGGCCACAGACAACCACGTCGTTGACGCCGAGTACCTCCACCGCGTACTCGATGGTGGCGGCCTCACTGGTCGGCCGAGCGAGGGTGTACGGGGGCACGATGTTGCCCGCGGTGCGGAGTTCGAAGAGCTCGCCCGGGCGGGCACCGGTGATCAGGGACGGTATGACCCGCGAGTCGGAGCAGGTGATGAACAGGGCCTGTGGGGCTTGGCCTTCGGCGAGTCGGGCGAACTCTTCGGGCCGTGCAGCGGTCTGTTGCCGGAATGAGCGGGCGTTGTCGATGAAGGGCTGCATGTGAGATGCCTCCTGGGCGCGCCGCGAGGGCGCGTCGATTCGTCAGGTGCGGTATGTCACTGCGGCGGGCAAGCGGAACTGCCTCGGAACGCCTTCGAGCGTGCGAGGGTGCGAGGCGGCTGGGAGCATGGCTTCAGCCGTCCGGTATGGCACTTGCCCGTGGGCTGGATCAGCAGCGGAAGACCTGAATCGCCGCCGGTGAGAGGTCTGAGGCCGGTGGTCCCTGCCGGCTGTGCGCGTTTCTGTTCGGTGACGAGGCCGACGGCGCTGCGACCGCGTTGGTGTCCGTGGTCTGGGTGCTGCGGGAAGGGCCGTCAGAGCTGTGCTCGCCGGCTCGCTGGCGATCGCGGGTCAGGGAGTGCTCGGACATCTCCTCAGGTGAGGAGTGCGTGGCATCACAGACCTCATAGTCCGCTGCCTCGCCTTGGGACGTCGTCGTCCCCGACTCGTGGACGGCCGCGATGGGAGCCGTGTGCGTGAAGAGCTGAAGTGCCAGCAACGCGGCGCCGAGGGCGGCGAAAAAGGCCCGTGCCGACTTGCCTTGTGACACTTGCGTTCAGCTCCTCGTCGTACGTCTGTGCGTGCAGCATGGAGCTGCGCAACGGAGACCTGCACCGCACTCCGCTAAGTTCATTAGTACATTAACCGTAGTCGCCGTTGGATTGGTTACGGCGAGATGTCACCCCCATGGGGATCGGTTTCCGGGGCAGACCTCACCCGCTTTTCCCGCCTGCGCTGCCGCCGCTCCCTCCATATCAGCTCTGCTACAAGGATCACCGCAAGGGCCGCGGCCAGCGCCATCGCGAGTGTGCTGATGGTGGAGATCCCCGACAGGAACCCGTCTTCCTCCTTGACGTCCGAAGCGACGTGAAGGGTGCTGGTGGTGCCCCTCGGGATGTAGGCGTTGCTGTGTCCGGTCATGTCCCCCTCCGGGCCCCCGCTGTTGGGGGTGTGCGACGCCCAGGTTACCCGAGCGGCTCTAAGGTTCTTAGTAGGTGCCGCTGCCCGGCCCCGCGTTTCAGTGGCTGTGTCCGTCTTCCGTGTGACCGGCCTCGGCGTCGGTTGACGCGCTCGTCTCTGGTGCCGCGGATTCGGTGTCGGAAGCGGGGGGCTCCTCCGTGGTGGCGTGCTCGTCGGACGTCTCCGTGCCCTCCCCGTGGCTGTGCCCACTCTCTCCGGAGGACTCGCCCAGACCGTCCGCCACTGCCCGCAGCCCGAAGAAGCTGACGGCCGCGGTGAGGAGGACGGCCAGCCCCATGGGGCCGAAGATGCGGCGCCAGGAGGAGTGGGCGTCCTTGAGTACGAAGGCGATGAAGGAGACCGTTATCCCCAGGGGGACGAGCACGGCCCCGCGGTCCGGGAAGTCCTCGAAGTGCTGCAGGCCGCCACTGAGCATGCCGATGCCGAACGAGAGCAGCAGTGAAGCCCCGATGACGAGGATCGCGCGCCGCAGCGCGGGCCGGTCGGTGGCGAGAAGAAACTCGTTGACCACTGTCGCGGCCAGGAACACCAGGACGCCGATGACGGCGATTTTCGTGTAGCGGGCCGGATCCAGAGGATGGTGGACCACGGCGCCGCTGATGAGGCCCGCACCGACGAAGTACAGCACGTATCCGATGTAACGGCCCGCGAGCGGTGCGGGCTTGCGGGCGCGCCGTCGTCCGCGAGCGCGGCGAGCGGCCGCTCGGCCGCCTGACGGGGGCGGCTGAGGTGCGGGGTGTGCGGGGCGATCGGTGACAAGGGACAAGGCAGGGCCTTTCGGCGAGTCGTAGTACACGAAGTTCGGGAAGGAGGTGATCGCAGGCAGCAGCGCCACGGCAGCGCTCAGCCGTGGTCGAAGGGGCGCGGGTGCGTCGCTGCCTGGCTGGGTCAGGACGTGCGAAGCCCTTCACGGAGCCGGAACGTGCGCTCGTGAACAGCGGTCAGGGTGGGGCGCACCCCATCTGTCTAAATGCGCAATACGGACGTTGCGGTCACGAAATCGGTGACCAGGTCCGCGACGCCGGTCCTCATGCCGGAGTGCGGCAACAGGCGGCAGAGTGCGGTCACTTCGAGTGGCGAGTTGCCGGGCGGAGGCACATCGAGGGCCTCGTTCGGCTGGCTCGGGGCGCAGTTGTCCGCGGATTCCGCGAACTCGCCGTCCCCGTGCTGACGGTCCTCGTCGCCGGCCGGAGGCTCCGTTTCATTCACGGGAAGTGACGCGGTGACGCCCGCAGCGAGGTGCCCGGCAGCACTCTCTCCATGTAGTCCATGGGTGAACAGCAGGCTGAACAGCAACAACGCGAGCCACAGCAGACGGGAGGGCTGCGGAGCCCGCGCACGGGCTCGCGGCGGGGCTGTGGCCGTCCGTTCCGTGAGCACGGCGTGATCATAGCGAGTCCGGACGACGCCGCGTCGTCGACTTCGAGGTTGCCCGCTCGATGTGGCGGCGCCTCCCCGTGCCCGGCTTCGGCGCTCTGGGAGTCATATGCCGCTCCGCCAATGGAGACGCTCTGGTCATGCAAGCGGCACGACCCGCCGATGGACCGTCCGGGCAGTCATCGGAGCCGTGGCGCTGCTGGCCGTCGTGCATCTTGTGCTGGGCGACTCCTTGCTGGCGGCTTCGCAGTGGCTGGGCTGGGGCGCCGGGGCCGTCGTCGTGGCGGTCGTCCTCGTGCAGGTCATCGGGACGGGCGGTTTTGTCCCCCACCACCGCCGCAGGCGCACCCGGTGACGCGGACGGCAGATCGCAGCCGACCTGGCCCTCGGCGGCGTTGAGGTGACGTGGGCGACGCATCGCCCGTCGCGGCTTCTGGCCAACGACGTCCCCGGCCGCGTCCTGCCCGGCGTCGCCACCGCCCGCCGCCGCGCGCTCGATGAGGGCCGCACCGACGCCGGTGGCGTCGCCTCGCTCGCGACATCGTGGCCGTCCCGCCGGTGCGCGCCGCCCGCGCGGATTTCCTGGCACTGCGCCAGGCACTGGTGGAGACCTGCCGGACCGCCGACGACCGGCCGTGCGGAGAGCCGGCCACGGTCTGCTCGATCATCTAGGACACCTGAGGCGACGCGCCCGGACTGGCCGCAGGCCGACGTCGCTCCGCCAGTTCCACGCTGCGCCACCGGCCGACGCTCCCGGGTGCCGACGCGGAAAGAGCACGCCGCCCGGACGCTCGCTCTCACGGTTGTCGCGCCGGCCGTCCGGGCACCGGCGCGCAGACGTGGTCGTTGAGAGAATGGGATGCACACCCTGCTCGCTACTGAGGAGGTCGCCGTGGCAGACGAACGCCCCGCGCGGCCGCAGCCCGGGACGGTGAGGATCGCCGAGGCTGACGGGCAGCGCGCCGTCCTGGCCTTCTCGGGTGTCGTGGACGCACACGTGCTACGCGAGCTGGAGGAACGACTCCTCGACCAGCGCCTGAGGCAGGCAGGCGCCTGGGTGCTGGAGATGAGCGACCTTGAACGGCTTGACCTCGCGTGCGCCTACGCCTTGTTCCGCGCGATGACGAGTGCGCCGGCGCCGGCCGACCTCATCGTCCGCGGCGCCCGCCGCAACGTGCAGCGGACCCTGCGGCATGCCGGCGTCGATGTGGTAGCGACGATCGAGGAGTAAGCCGACGACCACCCGGGGTTGGGGGGCAAGCTGTTGGGGCGGCCGTGGTCAGCAGCTTGCCCCTCGCGGCGAGCACCGACGGCTCGACGCGGTGGTACGCCCAGGTGCCGCGCTGCTCGGAGGTGAGCAGCCGGCCACCGGCCCCTCGATATGGGCCACTGGTCTATACCTCAGCTGGGTGTCGCGGAGCGAGAATGGAATCGAGACAGGCATGGCCCGGGCGCCCTCATCGACCCGTCGGAGCAGGCCGGGCACGCCTGGGCCGAGGGCGCGGTCCATGTCACCGGGCCAGAGCCTTGAAGATGTCAGCAGATGTGGCATGGCCTGGCTGATCCTCACCCCGTCGAGAGGAGACGGGCCGATATGAACGTAAAGAAGGCGTTGAAGTCCGACGTCAGGCCCTGCGTCGGTACGGCCGACCATCTGCCGGAGTTCTGCCGGCTGCTGCAGCTCACCGAGCAGCGCGACGGCTTCCGGCTCGGACGCTCGCTGGAGTATTTCCAGCGCCAGTACGATCAGCTCAACGCGGAAGAGCCCGGCCGCATGCGGTTGTACCTGGCCTGGCACGACGGGGAGGTGCTCGCCGCGCACACGATGATCGTGACGGGGCGCCGGGCCTGGTACCAGACCGGGGCGTCCGCGGACCACCGCCGCGAGGTGCGGCCGAGCAACGCCCTGCAGTGGCGGATGCTCAAGGACGCGCACGCGCTGGGTGCCGAGGTGTACGACATGCGGGGTGTGCCCGACGTACCGGATCCGCAGGAGCGGTCGTTAGACCCTGCACCGTGCCATGCAGAGGTATCTGGCACGGCGCTGAGGGCAGCCCCGGGGCGTGCGGATCGGTCATGGGGCAACAGTAGCCGCGAAGTTCTAAGCAATTTAGTACTTGATTTCGCTCTGCTGAGTCAGCGGAAGCCCGGGGGTGCGGGAGGCGCGCGCCTCCAGATCGGGCGCACGTCCGACACGGCTGCACGCCGCCGTGGGCCGAAGCCGGACGGGAAGCGTAACCGTGCCGCCGGAGTCCGCATCCTAGTAGTGCTTCGTTAGGTTCTGGTTCTTCTGGTCGGCAGGGGTCGGCCGCAGGTGGTGTAGATGCCGGTCCAGCACCTCAACAGGTCCTGAAGAACGTCGAGGACCTGGTAGAGGGCCAGGCTGGCGTCTGGGCTTTTGGGCGAGCCGCCTAAGGGTGAGGAAGGCCTGGGCGGCGGTGACGAGGGTGACGTGGTGGTGCCAGCCGCGCCAGGTGCGGCCTTCGAAGTGGTCCAGGCCCAGGCCGTGCTTGAGTTCGCGGTAGTCGTGCTCGATCCGCCAGCGCATCTTCGCCCACCGCACCAGGTCGGCGACCGGGGTGGTGACTGGCAGGTTGGTCATCCAGTAGCCCGTCGGTTCGACAGCGTCTTCGGGCTGCTCGACGAGCAGGGTCCGCAGGGGCAGCACACTGTTCCAGCAGCTGCGCCCTCCGGCCTTCTCCTGCGCGCTGCGAGTGGCCTCCTTGCCCGACGGCCGGACCTCAAGCACCGCAAAACGCGAGGTCATCCTTCCTTTGCTGCCCTGCCTCCACGCGACCGGCTGGAACGCTGTGGTGTCGTTGACGAGGTCGGGCGGGGGCCGGCCGGTGTCGCGATAGCGGGGCAGTGTGGGTGGTCCCAGGCCGCCGTAGTCGGGCTGATACGGCTCGGCGGTGGCCGGCCGGGCGCTCCTGGGGGTCGACGGCCAGGACGTAGGACCAGCCACGTTCCTCCAGCGCGAGCCGGAAAGAGACGCTGCGGCCATAGCCGGCATCTGCCACGATCACCGGACCGCCAGCCCCTGTCCGGCCAGCCGGTCTAGCAGGCCCAGAGCGAGGTGGGGCTTTGGACGCATGCCCGACCTCCTCGGGAATGGCGGCTCGCTGTCGCCGCCTGTCGTCTTGCACCCATTCCTGGGGCAGGAACAACTCCCACTCCAGCGGGCAGGAGGCGGCGTCGGTGGCGGCGTGCACGCTGACCGCGACCTGGCAGTTCGCCCGCTTGCCCAAGGCCCCGCAGTACTGGCGGGCCACCCCGGCCGAGGCGGTGCCGCACTTGGGAAACGACACATCGTCGACCACCCACACCTGCGGTGCGATCGCCTCGCACAGCCTTTGGGCGATCCGCCGCCGCACCGGCGTCCACTCCCACGGTGATTGGTTCACGAACTGCTGCAGGGCCTGCATGTTGCCGTCCGGCAGCCGCTCGGCCATCGGCTGGATCGACTTGCGTCGGCCGTCCAGCATCAGACCCCGCAGATAACACTCGCCCCACCGCCGCTGATCCCGCCGCGGCAACGAGGCGAACACATCCGCAACGAACTCCGATAATTCACCCCGGAGCCGCTCCACCTCCCCAACCTCATACCAGGAAGGTGCCCAACACCAGGCGAGATCACCCGACGTAACGAAGCGCTACTAGGTCCGGTCACCGAACAGCGCGACGGCCGCCGCATCGTCTACTGCCTGTACGTCGACCAGGCATGGGGCGAGCTCAGCGATCTGAGTGCCCCCTGTGTCGAATGTGGTGCTCGCGTCGGCTCGTCGGTCGACGGTCGTCCGGCACAGCGTGGCCGTCCTGCAGCCCGGAAAGGGTCACTGTGACGAGCCGGTCAGCCGCCGCTTCGGAGGGCAGGGCGGCAGCTGCCGTCAGTGCGTGGAGGCAATATGTCGCCAGCTCGTCCGGCGTGACATCGTCGCGGAAGATACCGGTCTGCGCACCCTCGGTCAGCAGGTCCCGAATCATGCCGTGGAGCTGCTGCTGTGCTTGGATGACGCGCTCGTCCCGGTGAAGGAACACCCCGAGTTCGGTGCCGTGGTGCCCGCCGGACTGGCGTGAGATGTGAGCGAACGCCCTCAGGACCGCCTCGAGCTGATTGCCGGGGCCATCGGCCTGGTCCCGGACCTCCGTCAGCTGACCCAGGTGTTCGGTGATCTGGCGATCGTGCCAGGCGAGCAGTATCGCCTCGACGTCGGAGAAGTACTTGTACAGCGTGGCCCGGCCGATGCCGGCCTTCTCGGCGATCTGCGACATCGTCACTGACCGCACTCCGTGCTCGGCGGCCAGCTCCGCCGTGGTGTTCAGAATCGCGTCGCGCACCGCGCGGCGGTGTGCATCGATCGTCTCGTTCCACAGCTTGGGCACCGCATCAGTGTACGGGGTGGCGCTGTCGATACACAGTGATTGACACCGTAGACAGAGTGTCTCGTAAAGTGTGAGTACGGAACCGCACGACATCCACTCAGTGAGGGACACGCCCATGGCCGAGCCACCTTCTCGCCCCGATGCCACCGGTCACGGGCCCGATCCCACGGCACACCCCGGCATGCCGCGCTGGGCGAAGGCGTTCGCCATCGCCGTCGGTGTCGCTCTGCTCGTGGCGGTTGTACTCATGCACACGCTCGGCGGCAACATGGGCAACCACTGATCGCGATGACCATGAACCCTCGCCTCCGCAAGTTCGCGCTGACCATGCACGTCACTTCATCGGTCGGCTGGCTCGGCGCCGTCGTCGTCTTCCTCGCCCTCGCGATTGCGGGTCTGACCAGTCAGAACGCCCAGACGGTGCGCGGCGCCTATCTCGCTATGGAACTGACCGGCTGGCTTGTCCTGGTCCCGTTGAGCCTCGCCTCGCTGCTCACCGGGCTCATCCAGGCGCTGGGTACGGCGTGGGGCCTGTTCCGTCATTACTGGGTGCTGTTCAAGCTGGCGATCACTGTCGTCGCGACCGTTCTTCTATTGGTGCACATGCAGGTGGCCGGTCACGTTGCCGATGCCGCAGCCACGACGAACCTGTCCGGCGGCGACCTCAACGGGATGAGGATCCAGTTGATGGCCGACGCCGCCGCTGCCCTCCTGGTACTGCTCGTGGCGGTCACGCTGTCGGTGTACAAGCCGAGAGGCCTGACCCGTTACGGATGGCGCAAACAACATGAGCTCCGCGCCCAGCAGCAGCCCGCGGCCCGAGGTGACCAAGCAGCAGGTCTGACGGCCTCCTGATACGGGCAGGCGAAACGCCCCTGGCACGACCCGCTACCCGTGGTCTGCCGGAGCTTCGCGGGCGTCGACCGCGTGCCCCGTGTGCTGTTTCTTTTGCTGTTTCTTCCCGAGCAAAGCGGCGATGAGGCCGGCGCCCAGCACCAGGAGGACGGCTGCGATGGTGAGTGCGAACGAGAAGCCTTCCGTCGCGGCCCGCTCCGGGGTGACCGAGTCGGCCAAGTGGTCGCTGCGGCGTGCCGCCAGGGTAACCAACGCCGCCAACCCCACCGCGCCGCCGACTTGTTGAACGGAGCTCAGGACCGCCGAGCCGAGGCCGGCGTTCTCCCCGGTGGTGCCCGTGAGCGCGGCCACCGCGAGGGCGGGCAGACTCAGTCCGCAGCCAAGACTCGTCACGAGCATGCCGGGCAGCACTCCGGACGCGTAGCCGTCGCCGGCCGCCACACCGGACAGCAGGAGTAGTCCGGCTGCGCTGATCAGAAACCCTGTGACGAGGGTCGTGCGTACCCCGAGCCTGAGCACCGCGCGGGAGGAGAGCCACATGCCGGCGAGGATGCCGCCCCCGTAAGGAAGGTATGCGACGCCGGCCGTCAGCGGACCGTAGTCCAGAACGGTCTGCAGATGCAGCATCAGTAGGAAGGCCATCGCATAGAAGGCGGCTGAGAACAGCAAGGTCGTACCGTTGGCGACGGCGCGGATCCGTGCGGACAGGAACGCCAACGGCACGAGGGGCTCGGCGGTACGTGTCTCGACCGCGAGGAACGAGATCGCCAGGACGACGGCGAGGACCAGCGGCACGACGGAGGCCGCATGACCCCAGCCCGACTCCCCGGTATGCAGCAGGCCGTAGACCAGGGACACGAGCGCGCCGGTGCCCAGTACTGCACCAGGCACGTCCATACGTGCCTGATGCAGTGCCCTGCTCTCGGAGACCAGGCGCGGGAGCAGTACGAGGGCCACGACGGCCACCGGCAGGTTGATGAGGAAGATCCAGCGCCAGGAAGCGAGGCCGGTCAGCGCACCGGAGATCACCAGGCCCAGCGTGCCGCCCAGACCCGCGATGCCGCCCCAGATGCCGAGTGCCTTGGCGCGCTCCTCGGGGCCAGGGAACACGAGTGTGATCAGTGCCAGCGCGGCAGGACTGGCCATGGCCGCGCCCGCACCCTGGACGAACCGTCCGGCAACGAGCTGCCAGGGTTCCTGGGCGAGACCGCAGACCAGGCTCGCCGCACCGAACAGCGCGACACCGGCCAGGAAGACCCTTCGGTGGCCCAGCAGATCAGCCGCGCGACCGAAGAGCAGCAGTAGTCCGCCGAAGGCGAGGAAGTAGGCGTTGACGACCCAGGCAAGGCCCGCGGTGCTGAAGCCGAGATCGCCCTGCATGCTGGGGAGCGCGACGCTCACGACTGTGTCGTCCAGGACGAGCATGAACTGCACGAAGCACAGCACGATCAGCGCGGGGAGACGGCGGTTGGTGCCCGAGGCCTGGGCCGATGCGGCGGTCATGCCGGGCACCTCGTGGAGGGCCTGCCCGGCACGCTGATACGGCGATGGCCGCGCCCCTGGCGCGGATGAGTGATCGGCATGAGGCGAGGCTATGCACCGGGCATGTTGGCCGCGATGCGCTACGAGGCCATGCTGTATCGCATTGAGGACATACGCTGGGACGCATGGATGAAGCCGTCGCGTGTGCTGCCCCAACCGGGATAGGCGCAATCGTCGTTGGCAGCTTCCCGCTGTCGTCGGGGCAGTGGTTCGAGCCGCACAGCCATCCGCAGCACCAGTTGGCCTGGACTCGACGTGGTGTGCTGGGTGTCGCCGTCGACGACACGTACTGGGTTCTGCCGCCCACACGGGCGCTGTGGTTGCCCGCAGGGGTCGTCCACCGGACCGGTGCGACCCGCGACGCGGTGATGTGCAGTCTCTATCTCGAACCGGACCGCTGTGGCCTGGACTGGGTCGAGCCCACGCCGGTCGGCGTCGACGGACTGCTGGCCCACCTGATCGCCTACCTTGCCCGTAGCGACCTTGCCGATGACGCGCGTCTGCGGGCCGAGGCGGTCGTGCTGGACCTGCTGCGCCCGCTGCCCGCCATGCCCATCGACGTGCCGTATCCCGTCGACGAGCGCCTGCGTACCGTGGCCGACACACTCCTCGCCGATCCCTCGGACCCGCGCGGCCTCGATGCGCACGCACGGGCCGTCGGAGTGAGCCGACGCACCATGACACGGCTGTTCGTCCACGACACCGGCATGAACTTCGATCGCTGGCGCACGCATGTGCGGCTGCGGGCAGCCTTGTCTCTCCTCGCCGAGGGGCAGCCCGTATCCCGCGTCGCACACGCGGTGGGGTACGCGACAGCGAGCGCCTTCCTGGCCGCGTTCCGGCGAACCGTCGGCACTTCCCCGAGGCGCTACCTCAACGGCGATGCCATGTTCGGGGCATCCGAGCAGAGCCCCGACTCCGGTGAATGACCGGCCACACGGTGATCAGCGACCTGCTGCTTACGGTCAGGAAGCAAGGGGTGCCAGCTCGGAGAAGGTCTTGCCACCGTCGCGCGACTCGTACACACCTGTCATCGTCGCCGCGAGGACGCGGTCGGCGTTGACTGCGGTCAGCGCCTGCGGCTGTCCGCCTGGCACGGTCGTGAGGTCTTTCCACGTCTTGCCGCCGTCTGCGCTACTGCTCAGCTTCCCGGACGTGTCGATGCCGAACAGGGACTTCTCCGCGGGCCAGGACACAAACGCCTGGACGTTCTCGGTGCCCTTGCGGAAGGTACGGCCCCCGTCGGTACTGGTGACGACGCCCTCTGCCGTAGTGGCCAGCAGCTTGTCGCCGGTCGGGCTCACCGCGAGGTCAAGGGCCTCCAGTGTCGCTCGGTCGTCCCAGTTCTTCAGGTCGCTGCTGACCCGGACGCGGCCGCCCTCGTATCCGTAGACGGTGCCCTTGGCCGAGTCCAGGGAGTGGAAGTCGGCCTTCCCGGACAGCGACCGGGTGGACCAGGTGCGACCGGCATCCTTGGTCTCGATCAGTCCGACGTTGGCCGGACGGTCGCTGCCCGGGGCGCCGTGTCCGCTGGCGATGAAGGTGTTCTCGCCGGTCACGGTGAAGCCCATGAAGTCGTCCTTGCGGTCGCCGACGAGCTTCGGCTTCTGTCCCTTGGCGACCGTGTACAGGCCGTTGTGGGTGGCGACATACACGCGTCCGTCGGCCGGGTCGACGCCCAGCCCGTGCACGTGGGAGAGCGTCTCCGACGATGTCGACGCGGCGGACGACTCATCCGTGTCCGACGACCCGCCCCCGCAGGCGACGAGGATCGGAAGGGCGATCGAGGCGCCCGCGATGGCGAGCAGGGAGCGGACGGCTGGGCGTGTGTTCACGATACTTCCGAGGTGGTGGCGCTCAGGGCCTGCTGGCGGCGAAGTACGGCATGGAGTCCAAGGGGACGATCTCCACGTTCTTGCCTGTTCGCGGCGCGTGGATAGCCTTGCCGTTGCCGACGTACATGCCGTTGTGCTGGTTGTCGTTGTACCAGTAGATGATGTCACCGGGCTGCAGATCTGCCCTGGCCACCTTGCGGCCGGCGTCGTACTGCTGCTTGACGGTGCGAGGCAGCGAGACGCCCGCGGCGCGCCAGGCGGAGCCGGTCAGGCCCGAGCAGTCGAAGGAGTTGGGCCCGGTGGAACCCCACTCGTAGGGCTTGCCGAGCTGCGCGTAGGCGAAGTCGATCGCGGCCTTGGCGCGGCCGCTCGCCGGGCCGTTGTAGGTGGCCGGTGCGTCGCTGGCGCCCACTGCGGCGTCCTCGCGCTTCTGATCGGCTTCCATCTTGGCGCGCTGGGCGGCGGTCAGGCTGTTGAGGAGCTTGCGGGCCTTGGCGAGCTTGCCCTGGACCTCGTCCTTCTTCTCCTTGGCCTTCGCGCGCGTCTCGGCCAGGGACTCCAGCTGCTTCGCGGCGGCCTGTCGTTCCTGTGTGAGTTCCCGTTGCTTGTTCTGCAACGCGCGCAGGGCGGCGGCCTGCCGCTCGCTGGTACGGCCGAGCGCTTCGGCCTTGTCGAGATAGTCCTCCGGGTCGCTGGAGAGGAAGAGCTGCACGCTCGGGTCGATACCGCCGCTGCGATACTGCTCCGCCGCCAACGGTCCGATGCGTTCCCGCAGTTCGTTGATCTCCTGCTGCTTGCGGGCCAGGCGGTCCCGGGCACTGTCGACCTCGCGCTGGAGCTTCTTGTGCTTCTCCCGGACGCCGTTGTACTCCTCGGTGGGCCCCTCGGCCTCCTCGTACAGGAGCTCCACCTGCTTGCGCACCTCGTCCACCGTGGGCTTGGGCGCTGCCTGGCTCTGCGTCGGCAGGAGGCTGACCGCGCCGGCCGCCATGCCGAGGGTGGCTATTCGGGCTCGGCTGGGCGGTTTCGGCCGACGGTGCGTTCCCATCGTGGGCTGACTCCTCTGCACGTCTGTGGACCGAGCGGCGGGTTCTGGCCGTCCGGCCGACAACAGTCAGCTTCGGCACTCTCCCGTGGATCCGACGACACTGGGCGCGAGCCGTGGCCCGCGCCCAGCGCCGCATTCATCGAGCAGGTGAGAACTTAGTAGCTTCGTAGTACGTATCGCAAGTGAGGTCCGGTCACACCGGTCTCACCAGCAGCAGTCAGAGCCCTGGCGGGCAGGCGACCAGCAGCGGCAGGAGCGGCACTGTCGCGGCCGCGGCGGCCACGGAGCCCCACAGGGCGGGATGCGCGGTCCTGCGCGGGCCGAGGACACGCTTCAGGCGGATCAGGGTGGTCTGGCCGCCCGCCGCCAGGGCGCCCTTCGGAGTGCGGGCCGTGGCCATCTCGTACATCGCGGTGGCCAGCACCTCGTGGGAGTGGCAGCGCAGGGCGCGGTCGTCAGCGATCATCTCCAGGAGCAGCGCCGTCTGCTCCCGGGCGTGGCGGGCCAGCGGCAACCACCGGAAGATCGAGTGGAATGCCTCGACGGCGGCCAGGACCAGGTGGTGGCGGCCCGCGATGTGGGCCTGCTCGTGCTCCAGCACGGCGCCGAGCTGGTCGGGTGTCAGCCGGCGTACGGCCGCGTCGCTGATCACGATCCGGGGGTCACGGCCCGGCAGGCAGTAGGCGGCGGGGACGTCGTAGGGCAGGACGGTGGCGCACAGACGAGCCGAGTGGCGGCCCACCAGGTCGACGGCTTCCCGGTGCTCGCTCCGCGCCCGACGGGCCCGCACGACGTGGAAGGCGAAGCTCGCCACGAGGGCGATCCCGATGGCGGCCGGCACGCCGACCGCCAGCCGACCTGCGGTTTCCGCGTCCGGCTGTCCCGCGCCCACGTTCAGCCCGCAGGCGTGCAGCAGGCCCACCAGGCCCGCGTGCAGGTGCTCGGCCGGCATGGCCAGACTTGCCGCGGAGAGCGCGGCCCCGAACGAGAACGACACTGCCAATGCGTGCCACACCGCTGCCGCCAGGGCCGGGGCCCGGTGCGGCCAGGCGGCGCGCAGGAGCAGGTGCGGGGCGGCGAAGCCCACCGCTGCCGTGTAGCCGACCAGGGCGGGCGCCGCGTTCAAGAGTCCGCCTTCGCCTGGCGTCCCGCGTTCCGCAGGGCCTTGCGCAGAGCTGCCTGCTCCTCCTCGGACATGTTCTCCACGAAGTGGACCAGCGCGGCCGGGCGGTCCTTGCTTTCCCCCAGACCGTCCTCCATGAGCGCGGCGGCGTATGCCTCACGGCTGCGGACCGGCGAGTACATCCACGCTCGGCCCTGCTTGCCCCGCAGTAGCCAGCCCTTGGTGTACAGGATGTTGGTGACGGTCATCACCGTGGTGTACGCGATCGGGCGGGTCTTGTTGATGTCATCGACGATCTCGCGCACCGTCGCGGGACGCTTCCACGTCCACAGACGATCCATGATCTCCGCTTCGAGATCTCCCAGCCGCCGCATGGCCTGACTTCCCTTCGCCACCGAATACGCAATGCCATAGTAGACGTGCTGTTCGGTCAGGACTTCGGCGCGAAGGCGGGCATCACGCTCGCCTGGTGAGTTTGTAGCCGGCCTCGTCATCGCCTCACGGTCACACGGCCGCTAGGGACGTCGGCGACGGCTTTCTCCCTTCGGCGTCGTCATACCCTGGGCGGGTATCGTGTTCCGTGTTACTCCGGTGGTAGCCGAGGATGCAAGCCGTTCATGATCCATGCATAGGATGAGGCCGTGACACGCTTCGGACAGCTCACGCGACCGCACTCGATGGTGCGGTCCTTCGGGCTGCTCGTGTGCGGTCTGTTGCTGGGCCTGCTCGGCATGCACGGTCTCGGGCCGGTACCCAACATCGCTGCCTCGTCCGGACACGAGCGGATGGCGGTGGTCGCGCACGCGGATGTCATGGCGTCGGTGCCTGGCGGATGCGATCACGGCGAAGGCGGCTGTACGGGCCACACGGATCATGCCGACCCGACCTGCGCCTCGGCATCCATTGCCGGGACTCCTGCTGTGGCGCCGGTACTACTGCCTGATGTGGTGACCTGCGTCGAGTCGGTGCATGCGCGTACGTCTCCGGCCGGCAGCGGTCCCGATGGCGGTCGCGCCCCGCCCTCACTCTCCGAACTCCAGCTCCTTCGGATATAGAGCGGCCCGCGCGTCGCCGCGTGCCCTTGTGGATGCGGCGAGGTGCTGTGGCACGCCCTTCACCAGACCTGAAAACCAGGAGCTCAAGCATGACTGCACACCGCAAGCTCATCCGTCGTACCGCACTCGCCGTCACCGCCGGTGTGGCCGCGCTCGTCTTGGCCGCCTGCGGCGGCAACGGCGGTGGTCACGACATGGGGTCGATGAACTCCGACTCCAGCCCCTCCGCGACCGCCTCCGCCAAGGCCGGCGACCACAACGAGCAGGACGTCTCCTTCGCCAAGGAGATGATCCAGCACCACCGTCAGGCCGTCCAGATGGCCGACCTGGCCGCCGACCGGGCCTCGTCGCAGGAGGTCAAGGACCTCGCCACGAAGATCAAGGGGGCGCAGGACCCGGAGATCAAGACGATGTCCGGCTGGCTCACCTCGTGGGGCGAGGAGGTCCCCGCGGACATGTCCGGCATGGAGGGCCACGACATGGGCGACATGTCGTCCGACATGCCCGGCATGATGAGCAGCGAGGACATGGACAAGCTGAAGAAGGCCTCCGGCGCCGAGTTCGACAAGATGTTCCTCGAGATGATGGTCAAGCACCACGAGGGCGCCGTCGAGATGGCCGAGACGCAGAAGGCCAAGGGCAAGTACGGTCCCGCCACGAAGCTCGCTGACGACGTGATCAAGGCTCAGACCGCCGAGATCGAGGAGATGAACAAGATCCTCGGCAAGAGCTGACACGTCGACAGAACGATGTGGCCGACGGTGCGCCCGCGCCCGTCGGCCACACCGTTTGCGGCTGCGGCCGCCGCGCCTTCGTGCGTACCGCGGCAGCGGTGGGCGCGGCGGGGTCCGTTGATCAGGATTACAAGTCCTCTGTTCATGGACTTGGGGTTGTGTTCAGGAACAGTCGTCGGTCCGGTTACGTCGTGATGTCTGGTGCCGTCACGGCTTCATCAGGCGGTCAGCCCGCCTGTGCAGGCGGCACCCGGCTCGGGGGTCTGCGCGCCCTGGACGTACTTGGTGAAGAACTGCTGGACCCTGGGGTCGGACGCCTTCTCCACGGTGAGCTGGGTGCCCCAGGCCGACAGCATGATCGTTCCGGACCTGTCGTTGACCGGGCTCATCAGGGCGTACGGCGTCTTGGAGACCTTGTCGCTCAGCGTCTTGATGTCGGCCTCGGTGGCCTTGTCGTTGTACGTGACCCAGACCGCGCCGTGCTCCAGTGAGTGGACGGCGTTCTCCTTGGCTATGGGCTTGGTGTACACGGTGCGGTCGCAGGTCATCCAGGCCTGGTTGTGATCGCCGCCCACCGGAGGGTTCATCGGGTAGTCGACGGTGCCCTGGACGTGGTTACGGCCGAGCTTCTTCGCGTCCCAGGTCTTCTCACCGCGTACAGGCTTCTTGGCTGCGGCGGACTGCTGCTCCTCCTTCTCGTTGGCGCTGTTGAGGGCGTACCCGCCCCAGCCGATCAGTCCGCCGACGATGATCGCGCTGAGGGCGATGGTGATGATCCGGTTGCGGCGGTCGCGGGCTCGCTCGGCCCGGCGCGCCTCCTCTATCTTGGCCCTTCGCGCGGCGGCGGCCGTCTTCTTGCTGGAGTTGCTCATGACGGTGTGTTCCTCGTCCCCGCCGTATGGCGGTCGGTGCAGGGTGGCTGGGCGGACGTGACCGGCCGTGCGCGAGAGCGCACGGCACCGACGTCCGTCTAGGTCCGTTGCACCTGGAAGACGTGGAGATCGGGTGCGCGTGCGGTCGGCGCGCGTGGGACGGAGCCCGGAGCTGTGTCCGGATGCCGGGGGAGATGCGGCATGCGCGGCAGAACCGCCGGCCAGGCCTGGGTCGGCGTAGTGAGTACGGCTCGTACGCCGTCGGCGGCTGCGTCGCAGCACTCGTCATCGGAAGGACAGTCGGCCGGGTGGGCGACTTCCGGGCCATGGTGAGCTGTGCTGTCCGCAAGCATCGTTGTGGCGGACACAGTCGTCATGGAAGCGGCGCCCGAGGCGCCGCTGTTGCCGGTCACGCACGCCAGGCACACCACCAGCGCGGCGAGCAGCGTCGCCAGGGCAGAGCAGAGACCCGCGGCCCGCGTGGTCTGCCACGCTGCGCGGGTCGTGTGCTGTCTCCGGCTCTCCATCACTGGCGATATTAGGCGGTCGTCACCGGGTAGCCGGCTTCACCTGGACGATCAGTGGTCATGACCGTCCTCGTCCGCCTCGGCGTAGACGAAGGTGCGGGTGACGAGGTGGTTGGGGGCGCTCAGGGTCTCGTGGAGGATCCGGCCGTCCTTGTCGAGGGTGAGGTCGAGCTGGGTGTGCTCGGCTGGGTAGGCCAGTGCCAGGCGACGGTGACCGTTCTCGTCGGGGAGTCCGGTGATCACGGGGGCGGTGCCGCTGCCGTACGGTTCCGAGGCCAGGAACTCCTTCCCCGTGATGGGAAGCTTCCTGAGGTCGCCGAGGCCGCGAGCGGTGTTGCTGGTGACCAGCTCGTGCAGGGTGAGGCTGGGGACTTTCTCCATGGCGGCGACCGTCTCGCGCAGGAGGCCTGTTTCCGGGCGGGGCGGCCAGGTGACGGACAGCCCCGCGCGGCCGCCGGCCCATTCGTCCCCGGCGGAGGCGGTGAGCGTGAGGCGGCTGGTGCCCTTCTGCCACGTCATCGGGGTGTAGAAGCAGCCGGTGCCACAGCCCCGGAGCTTCAGTGCCCGCCGGGTGCCGCGCGGGTCGGCGAGCGTGGCCTTGAGGCCGTACGCCTGCTTCTCGCCGCCGCTGATCTGTGGTGCGGTGAGGTCGATGACGAGCCGGCCGGCCGCGGCCCGGGCGCTGATGCCGATCTCCCCTGCGCGGGTGCCCGCGGGTACGACCGGGCCGTCGAGCGGAGGTGCGAAGGGAAGGGACCGGTTGGCGTCGGCGGGGACGGACAGCACGGTGAGCGTGGCGGACAACGCCAGCACGACAGCGAGCAGGCCGGTCTCGGCGCGAGCCGGGCGCTGCGGTGAGCCCGTCCCGGTGCGGCGCAGGCGACGGCGGGCGGTGAGCGCGACGCCTGCGACAACGGCGACCAGGGCGATCTTGGCCAGCAGGACCCGCCCGTACGTGGTGGCTGCCAGCTCGTCGAGCGGGACGAGGAGCAGCGCGGAGGGCAGGCCCGTGACGACAACGGCAGCGAACAGCCAGGCGGCGAGGCGGGCGTAGGAAAGCAGCAAGGGGCGTCCGGGGGCGCGCTCGCCGCGCCACGCGACCAGGGCGCGCAGGACATACAGCAGAGTTCCGGCCCACAGGGCGGCCGCTGCGAGGTGGACGAAGATCAGCAGCGGGCCTCCGGCGGACTGCTCGGCCTGCGGGTGGGCGCGCAGCGCCTCGGCGACCAGGACTGCGGTGAGCGGGAGGACCGCCCAGGCCCGACGGCGGACCAGCCCCGCCACCGCAGCGAGGCCGAAGCCTGCCACTCCGACCAGGGACAGGACGCCGGGCCGTGCGCTGGTGAGGGAGGAGAGGGAGCCGTCCCCGAGTTGCAGGGCGGACAGGCCGAGCGCGGCAGCGGTGCCGAGGAGGGCGGCGGGCAGGGCCCAGGAGCGTGGGCGCCGGGCAGGCGGGTCGGTGAGGCGACGGCCCGCCGCCTCACCGAGCGCAACCGCGAGGGCTGCGAAGAGCAGCCAGCGCAGGATCGTGGTGGGCGCGGCGTCCTTGGCGGCCGTCGTCTGGCCGGAGCCGAGGGCGATCGTGCGGGGGCCCACGGCGAAGCGGTAGCTGCCGGTCATGACATCGCCGTCCCGCGCGGTGACCTGCCAGTCGATGGTGTGCACGCCCTCGGCCAGCGCGGTACGGACCGGGACGGTGATCTCTTGGCTGCCACTGCTGAGCGTGGGGGTGCCCAGGCGGGCCGCGGGTTCGACGCGGACGGAGGTGCCGCTCACGCTCACCGGCTGGTCGAAGACCAGGACCAGCGACCCCGGCGAGTCGGCCACCGTCGCGTCCGCAGCTGGGCTGGTGAACAGCAGGGTCGCGTGTGCGGATGCGGGAGTGGCGGTGCCCAGCAGCAGGGCCAGGACGAGGGAGACGAGCGAGCCGATCGCGACGGCGGTGTGCCGGACCGTTGGTGCTGAGGGGGTCACCTGTCGAGGATCCCCGATCCCTTGGCGGGTGTGGCAGGCGGGGTGGCCTGCGCGCAGCCGCCGGGCTTTCTCGCAGGCTGAGGTTTGGTCGGCGCAGAGCCTGTGCAACCGGGCCGGTCGGGCCGTTTCCTGACTGCGGTCAGGGCCGTACCGGACATTCCCGCGATTCTGTGGGAATTCGGTTCCAGCTGGGGCATGATCGGAGGTCGAGCGCGGCCCTGGTGCGCCGCAGCGGACGTCTGACCGGCGGCGAGCGGTGCGATGTGGAGGTTCGGGTGGAGGTCACGGCGGTCGGGTGGGTGCTGACGATCGGTGTGATCGTGGCGCTGCTGGCCCTGGACCTGGTGCTGGGTACGGTGCGTCCGCACGCGGTTGGGTTCAAGGAAGCGACCGCCTGGTCGGTGTTCTACATCGCGGTGGCTGTGCTCTTCGGTCTGGTTTTCGCAGCCCAGATGGGCTGGGAATACGGCGCTGAATACTTCGCCGGCTATGTCGTGGAGAAGAGTTTGTCGGTCGACAACCTCTTCGTCTTCGTGATCATCATGTCGGCGTTTTCGGTGCCTCGGGAGCACCAGCAGCGAGTGCTCACCTTCGGCATCGTCGCCGCTCTGGTGTTGCGAGCGGCCTTCATCGCCCTGGGCGCCGCGTTGCTGTCTCTGTTCTCCTTCATGTTCCTGATCTTCGGTTTGCTGCTGCTGTGGACGGCGGTGCAGCTCTACCGTCACCGCGACGAGGACCCTGACGTGGAGAACAACGCGCTGGTGCGCACCTGCCGTCGAGTGCTGCCGGTCACCGACACCTACATCGAGGGCCGCCTGATCGCCCGCGTCGAGGGCCGGCGGGTGGTCACGCCGCTGTTCGTGGTGTTGATCGCCATCGGGGGCACGGACATCCTGTTTGCCCTGGACTCGATTCCTGCCGTGTTCGGCGTGACGGAGGAGCCTTACATCGTCTTCGTGGCGAACGCCTTCGCCCTGCTGGGCCTGCGCGCGTTGTTCTTCCTGGTGACCGGTCTGCTCGATCGACTGGTGTACTTGTCGAGTGGGCTGGCCCTGATCCTGGCGTTCATCGGTGTGAAGCTGGTGCTTGCCTGGGGACACGGTCTTGATGATCGGATGCCCGAGATCCCTACACCCCTGTCGCTGGCGGTCATCGGCGGGGTGCTGGCCGTCACCACGGTGGCCAGCCTGGTCAAGGCCCGGCGTGATCCGGCGGCCCGGGCACACGCCGGAGCCGTTATCGGTGCCCCACATCGTGCCGCCGGCGATGAACACCGCGCTTCGGGAGGCTGACGCCCAGCGCCCGCTGAACGGCACTGTGGCTCGCTCAGCGGGCGCTGTGGTTCAGCCGAGGTTGACCGCTCGGGCGGCGGTGGCGCCGATCTCCTGGGCGATTTCGCTGAGGACATCCGAAGGAACGGTGCTGTCGACGCTCAGGACGATGAGCGCCTCACCGCCCGGTACGGAACGCGACACCTGCATGCCGGCGATGTTGATGCCGGCTTGACCCAGGATGCCTCCGACGGTGCCGATGACGCCGGGGCGGTCCGTGTACCGCAGGAAGATCAGGTGGTCGGCAACCGGGAGGTCGATGCCGTGCTTGCCCACGGACACGATTTTCTGGATGTGCCTCATGCCCGCCAGGGTGCCGGAGACCGCGATCTCCTCGCCGTCAGTGAGCGTGCCGCGGACGGTCACCATGGTGCGGTGGTCAGGGGAGGCCGAGTTGGTGGTCAGCCGGACCTCGACGCCGCGCTGCTGCGCGAACAGCGGGGCGTTGACGTAGGAGACGGTCTCTTCGACCACATCCTCAAAGACGCCCTTTAGGGCGGACAGCTCCAGCACCTTCACGTCGTGCTGGGTGATCTCGCCGTACACCTCCACGTCGAGGCGGACCGCGACCTCACCGGCGAGCGCGGTAAAGATGCGGCCGAGGTTCTCGGCGAGCGGCAGGACGGGGCGGACGTCCTCGACGATGGCGCCGCTCTGAACGTTGACCGCGTCCGGCACCAGCTCACCGGCAAGCGCGAGGCGGACGGACTTGGCGACGGCGACGCCCGCCTTCTCCTGGGCCTCGTCGGTGGAGGCGCCGAGGTGCGGGGTGCACACGACCTGGTCGAACTGGAACAGGGGGGAGTCGGTGCAGGGTTCCGTCGCGTACACGTCGAGGCCGGCGCCGGCGACCCGGCCCTCCTTCACCGCGGAGAACAGCGCGTCCTCGTCGACGATCCCGCCGCGCGCGGCGTTGATGATGCGGACGGTCGGCTTGACCTTGTGCAGTTCCTCGTCGCCGATGAGGCCGAGTGTCTCAGGGGTTTTGGGCAGGTGCACGGTGATGAAGTCCGAGACCTCCAGTAGCTCGTCGAGGGAGAGCAGCTTCGCGCCCATCTGCGCGGCGCGCGCGGGCTGGACGTAGGGGTCGTAGGCGACGATCTTCATGCCGAAGGCCGACATGCGCTGGGCGACCAGGACACCGATGCGGCCGAGGCCGACGACGCCGAGAGTCTTCTCGCCCAGCTCCACGCCCGTGTACTTGCTGCGCTTCCACTCGCCGTTCTTCAGTGCGGCGTCGGCCTGCGGGATGTTGCGGGCGGTGGCGATGATCAGGCCGCAGGCGAGCTCGGCGGCCGTGACGATGTTCGAGGTGGGCGCGTTCACCACCATCACGCCGGCCTGGGTGGCTGCGGTGACATCGACATTGTCGAGACCGACGCCGGCACGGGCGACGACCTTCAGGCGCTTCGCGGCGGCGATCGCTTCGACGTCGACCTTGGTGGCCGAGCGGATCAGGATCGCGTCGACGTCGGCGATGGCGGGCAGAAGTTCGGAGCGGTCGGGGCCGTTGCAATGGCGGATCTCGAAGTCGGGGCCCAGGGCTTCGACGGTGGCGGGTGACAGCTGTTCGGCGATGAGTACGACGGGCTTCGGGCTCACAGGAGTTTTCAATCCTTCATGTCTTCTGGAGGACGCCGGGCCGGAGGCGAAGGGGTCTTGCGCGGACCGACGGATATACGTGCAGGCAGGAGTGGCCGGCCGGAGGGGGAGGAAGGAGAATCCTTCCTCCCCCTCCGGCACAGGAGGTCGTGTTATGCGTTCGCGGGCTCTGGCTGCGCCTCGCTCACTGGTTGTGCCAGGCGGCCCGTGCGGTGCAGCCCGTAGAGGGCGGCGGCGCAGGCGAGGCCGAGTGCGACCAGTGCCAGCCACGGCAGCGCGGACATTCCGGCGGCCCGTGCGGCGTCGAGCGCGGCACCCGTCAGCAGGTTGCCGAGGGTGATGCCGATGCCGCAGATGGTGTTGTACAGGCCGTAGTGGGTGGCGACGAGGCGGTTGCCGGAGAGGCGGACGATGGTGTCCATCTCGAAGGGGTAGGCGATCATCGTGCCGATCGCGAGGAGCAGCGCGGACAGGGACGGAGGCACCGCGGCGAGCAGCCACAGCCCCACGCCGCCGTCTGGTACCGGGATGGCCGTGGCCACCAGCAGCGGAACAAAGCCCAGCCCCATGGTCAGTAGCCCCCAGGTCAGTGCGCGGCCCGGTTCCATGCGGGCCTTGCACCAGGCGGTCACCTTGGTCTGGAAGAGGATGGTGCTCAGGCCCGACACGGCGAACAGCACCGCCACCGCCGCCGTGCCGAAAGTCCCCTCGCCACCCAGGCGGCGCACCTCCAGCGGCAGGGCCAGATAGACCTGGAACTGCATGACGTAGAAGCCGATCATGGCAACCGAGAACAGCAGGAACGGCCGGTTGGCCACGATGCCCCGCCACTGGGACAGCACGCTTTCCTTTTCCTGTCCGCGCCCCGCGTCATCGCCCCGGCGAGCGGGCAGAGCCCGGATCTGGACGATGCTCAGCAGAGCGAAGATCCCGGCCGCGGTAAGGCACGTGACGCGGAAGCTCACGCCGGTCAGCAGCATGCCCACCAGCGGACCGAGCAGGATCCCGGCCTGGTAGAAGACGTTGAACAGCGCGAACGCCTCAACCCGGCGTTCACCTGCGTCCGCTGCGACGTAGGCTCGTACGGCCGGGTTGAACAGGGCCCCGGCGAGGCCCGTCGCCGCCGAAGCGGCCAGCAGGGCGGGTACGGACTCCACGAGTCCGAGAGTGGCGAAGCCGACGATGCGCAGCACCAGCCCGGCGATGATCATGGGCTTGTAGCCGAGCCGGTCGGCCAGCGTGCCGCCGAGCAGGAACATGCCCTGCTGGCTGAAGTTGCGTACGCCGAGGATCAGCCCGACCAGCCAGCCCGCCAGCCCCACGGGACCTGCCAGATACGCGGCCAGGTACGGCATCAGCATGTAGAAGCCGAGGTTGATGGTGAACTGGTTCACCATCAACAGCTGGACGCTGCGTTCGTAGGAACGGACCTGCGCGAGAGTGCTCCTCACCGGTTGCCCTCCTCAGCCCCGTCGACGTCGTCACGCCTCTCGGGGGTACCGCTGTTGTCGGACAACTCAGCTTCCGTGTCGGACGCCTCAAGTGGACCGCCCACGTTGCAGTGCGGCTCGGAGTCGGTCAGCGTCAGCGGGTCCACGACGTTCTCACACCGTGTCCAGCGGGTGACCTCCTTCTCGTCCAGGCGGCCGATCACCTCCGGCTCTGGAGCAGGCGGGGAGTCGAGCAAGCCGTGGGCGGCGCAGTAGTCGTCGTCGTAGACGGTGCCGAGATAGCGCTGCGGACCGTCAGGGAAGATCGCCGCGATCCGGGCGTCCGCAGGCAGGGTCCGGGCCAGCCAGCCCGCGACCAGCGCCACAGCCCCGACGCTCCAGCCGCCGGTGGCGTAGTGCGATGCGGCGAGCTGGCGGCAGGTCCACACCGACTCGGCCGGGGAGACCCAGTGCACCTCGCTGAAGTTGTCGTAGGCCACATTTCGCGGGTAGATGCTGGAGCCCAGGCCCCGCATCAGCCGGGGCCGGGCGGGCTGGCCGAAGATCGTCGACCCGATGGTGTCCACCCCGACCAGCTTCAGGCCCGGGTAGAGCTGCTGGAGCACCCGGGAGACTCCGGCGGAGTGCCCGCCGGTGCCCACACTGCACACCAGTACGTCGATGTGGCCGAGCTCCGTGGCCAGTTCGAGGGCGAGCGGGGTGTAGGCGGTGGTGTTGTCCGGGTTGTTGTACTGGTCCGGGCACCAGGAACCGGGGTACTGCTCCATCAGCTTGGCCACACGGTCCCGGCGCGCCTGCTGCCAGCCCCCGGTGGGATGCGGCTCGGAGACGACGTTGACCTGGGCCCCGTACGCCGTCAGCAGCTTGGACATGGACATTTCCAGGCCCGGATCGGTCACCAGAGTGACGGGGTGGCCGTAGACCATGCCGGCCAGGGCTAGCCCCAGGCCGAGCGTGCCGCTGGTCGACTCGATGATGCGGGCGCCCGGCCGGAGGTCACCGCGGGAACGAGCCCGCTCGACCATGTGCAGGCCCGGACGGTCCTTGATACCGCCGGGGTTGAAGCCCTCCAGCTTCGCCCAGAAACCTCGCCCCGCCGGGGCGAGGGGCTCCGATACCCGCAACAGCGGGGTGTTGCCGACCAGCCCGGACAGGGCAGAGCGGGTGGGGGGTGTCATGTCAGTGGTCGGAGAATGCATTGTCCGCTCTCGTTCGATGAGGTGCGTCGGATGTTCGCTCATCTCGCATGCGGCCCTTCGGGGCAGGGAACAGTCCCCGCCTCCGCGGGCGGCACGCGGCAGCCGTTGACTACGGCTGCGACCGAGAGGGTCTAGATGCGCCACCGACAGACGATCGTGAGCGTCGAGCGGCCCGGGGTGGCTATCCGGTGTCCGCGAGGTCGGGACCTGAGCGCGAACAGCCCCGCGGCCACAACCGCCGAGACACCGGTGAGAGGAAGCAGCGCTCCGGCGCGGGTCGGTGAATCCGACCCGCCGTGAATCTGGGGGATCAGGCCGGGGGAGGTGCAGGCGGCAGCGCCATGCGAATGCCCGGACTCATTCTGAAGTGCAGATTCGGCGTCCGGCGCTACGCCACCGGGCAGCACCAGCGACGGCTGGTGACCGTGGTCGCCGTCATGTGGAAGGGCGGGACAGTGAAAGAGCCCTGCCAGCAGTAGGGCGCCCAGCACCCAGGCCAGCAACCGGCGCGGCGATGGCGGGGCAGGCTGGTCCAGACGTGCGGGGGACTGGTAGTTCGGCACAGGTCCTCCGTGCGGCAGCCGTCTCCCCCGGCATCATGGGCAAGGGAGAACAGCAACAGGTCGGCGAGCAGTGGGCGAGCGCCGTCGTCCGGACCGTTCAGCCTGCAAGCGGCCGTTCGGGAAGTCGGGCGCCACAATCCGGCCAAAGTTGCGCACAACGGACATTAGCGGCCCGTTCGTTTCGCTGCGCGGTATTGGCCAGTCGGAGGCGTGCCGAATCTAGACCTGTAGCACGGTTGATGCTCTGGACTCCAAGGGTGACGAGACAGTCACCCCGGCTCTTCCTGGGGCAGCTCGTCGGACGTCCGCCTTGGGGTGCAGCAGTTCCGCACTCAACGGAGAGGGGCAGGGGGCACCGAAGGTCACTCCCTGCTGTGGCTGCCCCGGCGTGCATTCCTGTGCGGGGTGAGAGGGAGCATGGTCGTCGGGGTGCGAATCGAACGGTTCGATTTCGAGCGCCTGCTCGGCGTCAAAGGTCGAGGCTGTGGCCTGACCGCCAGCGACGCCCTGCGAGGTGGTTGTTGCGGTGGCGTTGATGTGGCCCGCGATGCCCTCGGTGCTCACGCCGTGGGCGTATACAAGGCCGAACAGCAGTGTGGCCAGCCCGAAGAGGTGCAGCAGGGCAGCCCATGGGCGTGTCCGCTGCACTCCGGGGGGAGACCAGTTCGTAACCACGCCGTGATCCTAACGCCCCGTGAGGCACAGGACCGACATCTTCCTGGGCCAAGCGCGTTAACAAGCCATGTACGGATTGCGGCAATCGCACATCATGGGCGAAACGGAAGCAGCACTCCGCAAATGGTTACGCGACGGGCGTTGCTCCGGGGCAACAGACGCCAAGCGGGGGGCAGGCCCTGGTTGGCACGTCTCACGTCTGGTGTCTCTCTCGGCTTCGCATGAGCCGTACGGATTGCCCTATCGGGATACTGTCCGACGGGCGGACGCTACTTCTGGAGGCGAACTCCGGGGGCAGCCGCATGCTGAGCTGAGCGAGGCGGCGGGGGTACCCAAACGGTCAGGGACGGGGGTCTTGCGGGACGCGTACGCCGCCCCCGGGCCCCGGGTGCCGGCCACGCGCCATCGGATGGGTCTGTGGGCTCTTTCTCTGTGGCATCCTTCTTGGCCGCCGCGTCCCTGGCTGCCTGCTTGCGCGCCGCTGTGGTCTTCTTCGTCGCGGCGTCCGCCGCGACGGCTTGGGCGTCGGCCTGCTGAGCCAAGGAGCTGACCTGTATCTGCGCCTGCTGGCCCGCGGGTACGTCTGCGAGGAGGGTCGTGTCGGCCGCCGTCGCATTGAAGTCGTTCGATGTGTTGGAGCGGACTCGTCCTCGTGCGGCCGTCCGCTGCCTGGGCATCTACCGGCTGTCAGTCGGACGGGGGCCAGGACGGGCAGACGCCACGACTCGCATGTGGTGCGTCGGCCAGCGGCGCGGGCCGGCCTTGACCGCCAAGGCGCGACTGTCGGCCGGGCGCACCATCGCGTATTGACTCAGGTTCGAGATGATGACCGACAGGGGCGAAGGTCGAGCGAACGGTGGCCGTAACCTTGTTTCCAAGAAGCTCGCCAGGTGGGGTGAAGGACCAGTCCGCCGAAGTCAGGAGATCGTGTCGAGGCCGGAACGGTCGGCCGCCTCCATCACCATGTGCCGTGCCGACCAGCATCGGACAAGGAAGCTGAAGAAGATGCCGAAACTGCAGCCTCGAGCCCGACTCGCGCTGCTCGTTGTGCTGCTCGTGGCTGCTGCCTGTTCCCTGTTGGTGTGGAGCCCGGATCGAGTGCTCTCCCAAGGCTTCACAGCCGTGGTGCCCGGTATCTGGGCAGGGCCGGCCTTCGCCGTGGTTTTCGCGTTGAGCACCCTCGCCTTCTTCCCGAAGCCTGTGCTCAACGTCGCCGCCGGGGCCATTTTCGGTATCCCCGAGGGGCTTACGCTGGCTGTGATCGGAACCACCCTCGGCGCCGTGCTGGCCTTCGTGCTCGGCCGCAGCCTCGGGCGGGAAGCGCTCCAGCCGCTCCTGAAGGGGAAGATCCTCGCCGCCATCGATCGCCGCCTCACCGATCAAGGCTTCGTCAGTGTGCTGTTGCTCCGCATCGTGCCCGGCGTCCCGTTCCAGGGGGTCAACTTCGCCGCTGCCTTCTCCGGAATGCGTCCATGGTCCTTCACGGCCGCGACTGCGCTCGGCGTGCTGCCCGGCACCGCCGCGTATGTGGTCGCCGGAGCCACGGCTTCATCCCCCACCTCGCCGGCCTTTCTTCTTTCGGTGGCTGCCATCGTCACCATGATGGTGCTTACCTTCGCCATCGTCCGGCGGGCACGGCACAAGGCCACTCGTCCGAACGCCGTCGAGCCGGTTTAACCACGGGTGGGACGAGCCGATAGTCCCGTTCCCCGAGACCGAGCTCGGCATGACGGTGGCAGACCCGGGCGCTCCGTGACTGCCCCGCCTCGGCCGCCGCGAGCACATGAGCGACATCGTCCGAGCCGTCGCCGGACTGCTTTCACACCAGCAGACCGCTACTCTCCACTGCGGCCTTCGAGCGTGAAGACCGTCAGCACTGCAGACCCCGACGTGCCAGTGCCAACCGTGCACGAGGTTGTCAGCGGCAGCCCGACGAAGTGCTGTTGCGCACACTGCCGCGCAGACCCGGGGCTGGAGATACCTCTGACCGGTTAGGCAGCCTGCCTGCCTCGTAGCGCTGCGAGGAAGGCGCCACGGGTTAACAGCGGGGTGGCAGCACATTGGGTGAACTTCCCTGCGATCCGTAGGGTGCGCCGGTGCGCCCCGGACCCCATATGCAACCTCTCACACGATCTTCACTCGCGCGAAGCCCTGGCGGAAACAATCGTGCCTCGTTCTGACGTTATCGATCTTCGAGCCAAGTAGAGGGAAGGAGTCGGGGCTGAAGCTGTTCCACACGACGACAAACGGCGTGATCGAGGTCGCGCCACGTCTTGCTGAAGCCGAGGCGGATGTGCAGGGCCTCGTCGAGGCGCACATGCAGACGATGCTAGGGGCGCGGTTCCTGGCGAGCGAGTACGCCATCGACTGCGTCGACGGCGGACGGATCGACTCACTGGGGCTCGACGAGAACGGAGCGCCGGTGATCGTGGAGTACAAGCGCGGCACCCATGCCGGGGTGATCAGCCAGGGCCTCTACTACATGTCGCGGCTGATGGCTCACAAGGATGCTTTCCGGAACCTGGTCCGTGACCGGCTCGGGGCCTCGGCCACATCCCACGTGTCGTGGAGCGCACCCCGGCTGATCTGCGTCGCCGGCGACTTCACTCGCTACGACGTCCACGCGGTACGCGAACACCGGCGCAGCATCGACCTGGTTCGCTACCGGTTCTTCGGCAGGGAACTCCTTGGACTTGAGACCGTGGCTTCAGGCACCGGGCGGAGGCTGACCGAGAAGCGGGTTCGCCGCGCCGCGGCCGGGCTGCCGCCAGTCCGCGGTCAGGGATGGGAGCTGGCGGAGTTGGCGGACGCGGTCGACGAGGTTCTGCTCGGCCTCGGGGACGGCGTCAGGCGGGTGCAGCGCAAGCAGTACCGGGCGTATCAGCGCCCACGGAACTTCGCCTGCGTCTGTCCGCCACAGAAGACCAAGCTCCTTGTCTACCTCAAGGCCGACCCGAAGGAGGTCGACCTCGTGCCCGGCTTCACCCGGGATGTGACGGGACTGGGCCACCACGGCACGGGTGACCTTGAGGTGCAATTGCGGTCCATGCGGGACGTGGAGCGAGCTGTGGATCTCCTCCGTGCCAGCTACGCAGCGGCGTAACCGTCCGGTGCGTCCGTGACACGAGCGGGTGCGGGACCGACCGCTGTGGATGTTGTGGAAGTCGTGTCTCTCGCCGTACGGGCAGGTAGTGGCGGCGGTTCATCAATGATGCGCGGGATCGCCGGTTTGGCTAACCGGCGATCCCGCGCTATGAAGCTCCGCTTCTTGGCGGGCTGCCCCCTTGTGTTGAGCCATCACCGGAATTCCATATGGGGCAGCGGTGCTTCCGGGGCGGGGCGGCCTGAAGCGCGTCTGCGACTCCCCTGGGCTGTTGCGGGCTGGCCTGCCAGACCCTGCGGGTGAGCGGGCAGTTACGGGTCCGTCAAGTGCCATTAGGAGGATGCCGTGACGGTCCAGGTGGGGTGGTCGATGGTGGGACCGGCCCAGATGCTCCAGGTGACGAGAAGGCTGTTCGGCTTTTGGGCGGCGAAGGCGTCGAGACGAAGGGGTGCTCGCTCTTGCCGGTGGCCCGGACCTTTCGGGCCGGGCCACCGGCGGGTTCAGGTCAGCGGGAGATACGCGCGGCGGGTGGAGCCGTGGTCAGCGGCGGGCCGGCTCGGGGCGGTGCCGTGGCCTTGGTGTGCGAGGTCTTGGCCCTCGGTACTGGTGATGTGGCGTGGTGCCAGCGGGTGCGCACGGCGGCCAGGTCGGCGAGCGCGCGGCGGCTGCCGACGACGAGCTGATGCGGGGTGGTCGCCGGATCGTCGGTGAACGCCTCGATGCGGCGGCCCACGTCGTGCGCGGTCGCGAGGACGGAGCGTTGGAGGATCAGCTCGCCCCAGTACTGCGGGGAACCGACCGGTGTTCCGAGGAGGTCGAGCAGCTCGGTCGGTCGGACCCCGGATGTGAGGAGGCCGCGCTGCTGGGCCTCCCACAGGACCGTGACCGGGTCGACGGGGGCCCTGCGCCGGATCAGAGCATTCAGGCACTGCCACAGCCCCGCTGGCAGGGGGTGGGTGAAATCGGCGGCGGTCAGCCACCGCATCTGCTCGACGTCAGCAGGGTGCGCCGTCGCGGTCGCGAGCAGCAGCCACTCCTCGTCGACCGCCTCGTCGACGGCGCAGAGGGCCGCGGTCGGCGCGGGTACGGGGATACGTTGTGTCGGACCGGAGTGCGGGGGGAGCCGCGCGGCGACGTCGTTCACGACGCCAGTGAGGGCGTCGGCTTCGGCGAGGGTGGTGGGAACCGGGTGCGGGAGCGAGATGTCCGTCGCGGTCTGCGCAAGGCGCTCGGCGTGGGCGCGCAGGGTGCGTCGGGCGTGATCCGTCTCGATCATCCGCGCGTACGCCGATGCGTGTCTGGGCCAGGGGCAGACCTGGATCAGGGTGTGCAGGTAGGAGGCGTTCAGTGCGCGGGCGCGCTCGCGTGCGGCGGCGAGCACCGCGTTCAGCCAGATGGTGTCCTGCGCGTGCTGGACCGGGTCGGGAGCCGGGAGGGCGCGGATTGCGGCGAACAGGGCGCCGTGCGCGTGGTTGGAGAACGAGTCGGGCTGGATCCCGGCGATGTCGGTGAGGCGGTGGGGTTCGAGGAGGAGCGCGCCGAGGAGGGCCTGCTCGGCGTAGTACACGGGCTGCGGCGGATGCGTGTCGGGCAGGTCGTCGAGGCCGTCGTCCTCGTTCGGTGCGTGGGTGCGGGGCATTAGGCGGCCAGGGTGAAGTCGTCGGGGTTGAGGGGCACACGCAGGTGCGGGGCGAGGAGGTGGCCGGCGAGGAGCGGGGGCACGGCGTTGCCGATCTGGGAGAACTGCTGGCCTTTGTTGCCCTGCCAGGGGTAGTCGGCGGGGAAGGTCTGGAGGATGCCGGCCTCGCGTGCGGTGATCCGGATCGGCTTCGGCGCGGGCTCGGTTTCGGTCTCCGGTGCGGTGCCGACGGGTTCGGCGATCCAGGTGCATTCGTTGGCGCGGTGCCCGAAGAAGAGCGTGCCTGCGGGCTCGTCCGCGCGGCGGACCGTGGCGTTGGCCTGGTTGTTGCTGCGCAGTGACCACTTACAGTGCGTGGCCTTACTGGTGAAGGTGGGGGCCGGGGCATCTGCGGGTGTGGCGGCGCGGGGGCCGTGCCTGGATGTCCAACCTGCTCCACGAGTCTGCGGTTCGAGTGTCACGGCTGCGGCGGGCCCTGGCGGGCGCCAGAGGCCGCGCTCCCGGGCGTTGGCGAGTGTCTGGCGGGAGCCGGAGGGGAATGGCTCGGGGCCGCCTCCTGGTCCGCCGCCGGCGCACACGGTGGGCACGGGCCGGTCGGTGGCGCCCCAGCCGAGGGCCTCGGCCATGGACACCCACCGGGCGCGGCCGGGCCCGAACAGCGACTCGGGTTCGGCGACTTGAGCGTGGGTGGGAGCGGGCGGTTCGGCTGTACGGACTCGGGAGGCGATCAGGATCGCGCGCCTTCTCGTCTGCGGTACGCCGTAGTCGGCGGCGTTGAGGATGCCGGTCCATACGGAGAATCCCCAACAGCGGAGGACGGCCGCGTACTGCCGCCACAGCGGCAGAACGTCGGGGACCTCCTCCATGGCGACCCACTCCGGTTCGCCCACTGTGTTCAGGGCGTGCAGGTAGCGCATGGGCTCGGCGGCCAGAAGGCTGCGCTCGTCCCGGCAGGCGGCGAGCAGCTTGGCGCGGGTGTCGCGCCCGGCCGCGAGGTCCGCGACCGCCTGGTGCACCAGCGGCTGGTCCACCAGGCCAAGGCGCTTGCCGGCCATCGACCACGCCTGGCAGGGCGGGCTCGCGATCAGCCCTACTGTCCGTCCGAGGAATGGCCGGACGGGATACAGGGCCACGTCCGTGCGAAGGGTCAACTGCCCTGCTGCCGCACGGGTCTTGCAGGCCCATTCGTCCCATTCCAGCCCGATATCCCGTACGCCGAGGACGTGAAGTGCGTGGCTCCATCCACCCGGTCCCGCAAACAAATCCAGGATCAAGAAGCCAGTCCGAAGTCGTCCTGTACGGGTGCGGCTTCCCCGCGGCAGGCCCACGGGGAGCAGCCGTCGATGACGCCCTGCTCCAGCTCCTGAAGGTCCGGTTCGGTGTCGGTGAGTTCCTGCTGCATCGCTGCCCATTCAGCGGCGGTGACGTGATCGATCGGGGCTTCGCTGAGCGGGACGCGGGAGCGGTGGAGAAACGCCTCGCCCAGCAGCCTGTTGCCGGTGGCGTTGGCGCGGGCATTTCCCCTGCGGATGGCCGCGTCGAACTCCACCACGTCCTCCCACTCCTCGGGGGAGGTGTCACGGATATGGCGCCACTGGGCGTTGCCGTGGAATGGGCATCCGAGGCAGCTCGATTTCGGGGTGTCGGCCAGGCCGAGTGAGGTCAGGTAGCGGACGCAGTCGGATCGTGACCAGCCCATGTCGATGAGCGGGTGCCGGTTGCGCATGTACTGCACGTCGGCGTCCTTGGCCCGATGGAATTCATCGGTGGAAATGCCGACCCAATGCTCGACGAAGACGTCCTTAGGGACGCGTGCCGGATAGGGGTAGCCGAGGAGTTCCCGGACTTTCTTCTTGATCGGTTTTATTTTGTATTCCCCGGTGCTTCTCTGCACTTCACTCGTTCGTGTTATGCCTCGCAGGTAGTTCGTCAATGAGTCTCCTGATTCGGTTTCAACGGCTCAGGCCGGTGGCCGCAGCCGGGATTGGAAAGGGGCTGCGGCCGTAGGCCGGAGCCGGTAACGTTATGAACGTGCGTTGATCTTCAGGGCGGCGGCATTGCGGCCGTCGCAGACGGAGTGACCGCTCTCCCGTCGGTGTGGCGGCGAGGGCTGGTCGGCCTGTGCAGTCCGTCCAACTCACTGGAGATCACGGCATGATTCCCAAGCTGACCTATGAGGCGTTGCTCGCCCGCGCAGCAACCGACCCCGCAGTCGTCGGACTCGTCCTCAAGGGCTCTCACGCTCACGACGGCATGGCCACCGAGCATTCCGACCGCGATGTGTACGTCATCGTGGCAGAGGGGCTGGATACCGGCCTTTTGGATCTCGACGGTCACCGTTCCGCTGAGGTCGATGTCGTCGTCACCACGGTCGACGATTTCCGTCGGCTCGGCGGCTATGAGCGTTATGCCCTCAGCCGCGCCCGCATTGTGATCGACCGGCTCGACGGCGAGATCGCCAAGCTCGTCGCTGCCAAGGGGCAGCTTGACAGCGACGAGGCGTTTCAGGCGGCGGCTGGTTGGCTTGATGCCTATGCCAACTCTCTGTATCGATCAGTCAAGAACGCCCGAGACGGCTACCTGCTGGCCGCCCGTCTCGACGCAGCCGACAGCGTGGGCTTCCTCCTGGAGCTGTTGTTCACGCTGGATCGTCGCCCGCGTCCCTATAACAAGTACCTGGAGTGGGAGCTGGAGAGATTCCCCCTGCCGGGATGGGAAACAGGCATGCTGCTGGACGCGATCGGACGGATCTCAGGGACTGGTGACCTGGACTTCCAGCGGCAGCTCTTCGGACGGGTCGAGGCCGTGACACGAAAAGCCGGCCTCGGGCCCACGCTGGATGCCTGGGGCGAGGATCTGCTGTTGATGCGTCCGGGGCCGGACCACCGGCCGAAGTGATCATTCTTTGCTCCCCGTCGCGCGGGGCCGAGGCTGCGGGATGCCCAGATCGACGGCGGGACGTCGTGTCCGGCGTTGGGTTTCGTCGCGCTTGGCGCGGAGGAAGGTGAGTGTGAGGTTGATGCCCTCGACCTCACCAAGCCAGTTCTCTTCCTCGGCCCGCCGTAGGCGGGCGAGGAGGTCGGCTTCGAGTTCTTCGAGGCGGCCGAGCATCTTCGGGCTGATGTGGAGCACCGGGCAGCGGATGCATGCGTGTTCGTGTTGGCAGGGGGTGCCGTAGGGACGTCCGCAGGAGCCGAGTTCGACCTTGCGCCGGTCGAAGTGTTCCTCGAATTCGGACCACTCCTCGTTGGTCGCGTCGCGGTACTCGCCTTGGGGACGGATATGGCGTCGGTGCTGGAGGTGCTCCTGGTAGTGGCGGACGACGTCCTCGTCGAAGACCGCGACGTATCCACGAGTGGTTTGGATGTTGAGGTGGCCCAGCAGGGCGGCGCCGATGTGGATTGGCAGTCCGCTGTTGACGAGTTCCGTCGCGAAGATCCTTCGGAAGTCGTGCGGGGTGAACTTCAGCCCTCGGAATTCGTGGTGCGTCTCGGCAAGCTGTTCGCAGAGCCTGGCGAGCATGACCTGGAAGGTCGCGCTGCTGAAGACCATCGGGGTCGTGCCGTTCTGCCGCTGGAAGAGGAACGGCATCGGTGCGCTCCACACCTTGTCGTGGTAGTCGAACCGGCTGACCAGGGGGATCGGCCGGCCGGTGCGGGTGTGGCGGCGGATGACCGAGGCGACGACGTGGAAGAGCTCGGCGGACATCGGGATGACGCGCTCGCGGTCGGTCTTCGAGGGCGCGATGACCAGGAGCGCGATGACCTCGCCGTCTGCCCGCTGATATTGGCGGATGCTCAGGTGGGTCAGTTCGCAGAGCTCTTCGATGCGCACGCCTGAGTGCCGCAGGGTCTCGACCGTGGCCCATTCCCAGAAGGCGGCCTCCTCATCGGTGCCGATGTGGATGATCCGGCCGCTGTCGACCTCCCGGACGCGGGTGGGGACCGCGTCGCCGTGACGCAGGAACTTACGGTCAGATTCGCTAATGACGCGCCGGTACTCGGTGCCCTCATGGGTAAACACCTCGTCCTCGGCGGCCTTGTCGGCCCGTTCCAGCAGCAGGCGGGCCCGGTCGTAGCGGGTCTCGACGTGGTTGACCAGCAGCGGAAGCAGCGGCTGGCGCTGGCGGGTGCGGTCGGCGGAGCGTTCGTTGACGCGCCGGCGCCGGGCGCCGAGGCCGCGCAGTTCAGCGGGAGGAACCGGGCAGGGGGCGACCCAGACCGCCCAGCGTTCGGGTTCTTCGGCGGCCCAGGTGTGCAGGTCGTAGTAGAAGCTGCGCAGTGCGATGACGATGCTGTCCTGGCCGACGCGGGGCTTGCCGTCGTCCTTGACGGTGATCATCTGGCGCCAGGTCGTGTAGTCCTCCGGCGAGATCCGCAAGTCTTTCTGGTCCGGGTTGATCGTTTCGATGTTCTTCCAGAAATGGCGGGTGAGCTTGCAGATGAGGTCCTTGAGGGTGGCGTAGTCGGTGTCGGCCTTGCGGCGGGCGAAGTAGTCGATGAGCAGGCCGCGCACGGCCTGGTTGGAGATCTCGTACTGATCGACGAGTTCCTCGATGCTGCGCTGTCCGCGCAGCAGGGCAGCCCGCATCGACTCGGGCGTCGACGGCGGGAAGTGCCCCATCGCATGCAGGACGTTCCAGACGCCCCGGCCGATCAGGCGGTTGGACACCGGACTGCCCGGATTCAGGCTGGAACGTGCCTTCCGGTTCTCATGGGTGAAGTGCAGCAACGCGGCCGGGGTGACATCGCTGAGGGCGACGCCCTGGATGGTCAGCAGCATGCACAGCTCGTTGATCGCGTCGCGGCGGTGCACCTGGCGGAACTGGTGGGCGCGCACCTGCTCGGCGTATTCGTGCAGGAGCGGATCCTCCTGGGCGGCGATGAACATCGCCCCGTAGTTCGGCAGAGGATTGCGCCGGAAGGCGAGCGGTGTCGGCTGGATGACTCGCAGGCAGTACAGAGCCCGGATTCCAGCGACGACGCCGTTGCCCGTAGTCCGGCGCGATCCCACCTCTTCCGCAGCGATCTGCCCCTGCCCCAGCGGGCTGGCGTCCCATCGCTCCTGCCACCTCTTCCCGGGGAAGGTGAGGAGGTACTCCAGCAGCACGCGCGTGGAGTCTTTCCAGTTCAGGCGGGTGGCGCGGGGCCTGTCGGGCCAGATCGAGGAGGAGCCGGCCACCTGCGACAGGGCTGAGACGGAGGCGGTTGCAAACTCTCCATGCGGCCGCGGAGGCGTAGCCGCGACGGCGGGCTCCGGTGTGATTGGGCCGCCGACGAAGCGGCTGGGGAACTGGAGGCCCTCGGCGACCGGGCCGTGGCGGCGGCTGAGGCCGGTGGTACGGAGCTGCGTCTCAGGCACCGAACACCGCCGCGATGTCGTCGGCGGCATAGCCGGTGGGGTAGCTCCGCTCAATGCGCGGGGCGTTGTAGTGCTCGGTGAGCTTGTCGAAGATCTCCTCGACGCGGACCGCCAGGTAGCGGCTGGTGGTCTGGATGTTGGCGTGGCGCAGGACGGCCTGGACCTCGGGCAGGGTGAGCTTGCCGCCGTTGGCCATCCGGTTGGCGGCGGTGTGCCGCAGGTCGTGCAGGGTCCAGTTGGTGCCCAGTGCCTCGTTGGCGCGCTGGAGGACGCGGCGCATCGCCCAGTAGGACATCGGCCGGTCCGCCCCGCGACGGGTCCGCCACAACGGCTCGTCCGTCGGCGGGGTGCCGATCTCATCGAGGTAGCGGGCCATGCGCACGAACGCCTGCGGCGAGGCCGGAACCGCCTGGCGTTCCCGCGTGCCCTTGGAGATCACGTAGATCTTCTGGCCCGCCCAGTCGAGATCGCCGATGCCGACGCCGAGCAGTTCCTCGGCGCGGGCGCCGCTGGAGACGTAGAACTCCAGCAGAGCGCGGTCGCGCTCGCAGCCCATGCGCTCGAACAGCTCGTCCCACAGCTGGTCGGGGATCGACCGGGGCGGTCGGTCGGCGACCTTCTGCCGCAGCCGGGCCCGGCCGAGCACCGGCTTGGGCTCCAGCGGGCTGCGGTGGGCCAGCGCCCGGCGACGCTGCGGCGAGACGGGGACCGGGTTGGTGACCGGACCGTTGCCCTGGTGGGCGTGGAACTCGTAGAACCCGCTGACCACCGACAAGGCGTGGTTGATCGTCCGCGGTGCGTACCCGGCCCGCAGCACCGGCTTCCCGGTCCGCAGATTCACCGAGCCCGGGGCCGGTCCGTCCGCCGATTTCCGTCGGCGCTGCGGGTTCACCGCCGAGCGCAGCCAGCCGGTCAGAGCAGCCGTCTCGGCCTCGGTCGCCTTCTCCCAGGTCACACCGAGCAGCCACAGCAGCCGGAACCAGCGCAGCAGCCCGTACCCGTAGCTGCGGACCGTCAGCGGACTGCTGTCGTTGAGGGCCAGGTCCCGCAGGTACGCGGTGACCGGCTTGATCTCGTCGTCGTACCCGTTGACGACGATGTACGGCGGATGGACGCCTCGCGCCGGGAGCACAGCCCCGACGCGGGGAATATCCGCCCGTCCCTCCATGAGTTCGTGTCGCAGGTCCACTTCCACTCTCCTCGTTGATCTCGGGGACCGTCACCGCGATCAACGAGAAGAGATGGTGCAGATAACGGTGCACTGGCGCCGGGTCATCCGGGTCTGCCATCCTTGTTGAGGATGTAGAGGGGCATGGAGGCGAAGCGGTGTTCCGGGTTCAGGGCGTCCTTGCGGAGGTTCCCTGAGGAGACGCGGAGGATGGGTATGCCTGCGGGTTCGGCTATTTCGCGTTCTAGGCGGTCCAGGTGGGCATATACAGCTCGGGGTTCCCAGCCTGTGTCGGCGAAAATGGCGAAGTCGGCCTTCGGGAGGATGCCTTCCGCTGACAGGGCGAGCATGGCGCTGGATTGAATGCCGGCACCTAGTGAAATGGCTCGGAAAGCGGGGAGTTCGGAAATGACAGGTCCTTGACGAGGCGGGGGCGGGGGTGTGGCCCGGCGGCGAGGTGGGCGATGCGGGCGCTGATGAGTGTGGGGTGGCGGATGGGCAGGGCGTGCGTGGCGCGGGGGACGATCTCCAGGCGGGCGGCGGGCAGGTGCTCGGCCAGATGTGTGGTGAGGGCGGCGGGGATGTGTCGGTCGTCCGCGCCGGCCATCAGCAGCAGCCGTCCGCCGAGGTGCTCCAGCGCGGGCAAGTGCCGTGCCCGGTAGCGGCGCAGGGACTGCCAGAGCGCGGCGAGATCCGCGGTGGGGGTGTGGCGTACGCCGTGGCGGCACGGCGGCGGCCCCTCGGCCGGTTCGGCTCTCGGGTGAGGGGCGAGGGTGTAGCGGTGGGCGTCGGGCAGCAGGCGTCGTACCCGGTCCACGGCCCGGGGCGCGTGGGTGCAGACCAGGGCGAACAGGCCGCGTCCGGCGGCCAGAAGCAGGGCACGCGGGCTGCGGCCGGGCAGAACGCTCGTTCCGTGGGCGGTGGCCGACAGCAGCACCATGCCCCGGATCCGGGGCAGGAGCTGGGGGTACAGGGCGGCGAGTTCCTGCAGGACGAGGGCGCCCAGGGAATGACCGGCGAGCACCAGCGGCCCGGTGGGGGCGAGGGCGCGCAGGATTTTATGCAGGTCCTCGGCGAGCTGCTCGATGGTCAGCGGTGCATCGCCGCGCGGGCTGCGGCCGTGCGCGCGCTGGTCGTAGCGCACGACGCTGAAGCCGAGGCCAGTCAGGTGCCGGGCGTGGACGCGCCATAGGTCCGCGGTGACCGACGCGCCGTGCACCAGCACGATCGTCGCGCCGTCGGACCGCAGGTGGGTGGGGATGTCGCGGTAGACGGATAGGGGAGTGCCGTCGGCGGCGGAGACCGACAACACCTCCGTGGCAGGAGGCGGATTGAGCACAGAGGGACTCCGGAAGGGGGGGATCAGCAGGGGGCAGCCGTGTGCCGCCCCACGTCGCGCTGGCGACGCCGGCGGTTCGGCCCGCCTGTGGCTGGGCATGGGACGGGGCGGGCGGATGCCGAGCATGGGCTTGAGGTGCGCGGGCCGTCAGCGGCGACGGGCACGGGGTGCGCGGGCGTTTGGGGCGCTGGGGCGTGCGGTGAGATGCAGCGGCGGCGCGGCTGGCCAGAGTTGGGTCGCCGAGGAGGGGTATGTGGCGCGGGAGAGGTGGTTGAGGACAGCCAGTCCCTTGTGGGTCAGTGCCACGCGTTGACTGATGACATACGCGGGGTCGGCGGTGCGGTCGCGGTAGGCCAGGCCCTTGCGTTCCAGGGCGTTCCACGTGGTGATCGCGATGTGCGACGAGGTCTGGGTGTCCCCAAAGTGCGAACCGTTGCTCCGTTGCCGGACACGGCTGGGCATCCGGGCGAGAACCCGCAGGGCAGCGCGCTGCTGCCAGGTCAGGCGCCGGGCGATGGCCGACAGCTCAGGTATGGAGAACGGCGGTTCGACAGGACCGGAGGGAGGAGTATCCCAGTGCCGCGTGGAATGAGCCGGCGAGCCCGGTGGGGTGGTACCGGTCATCGCCTGCGTCCCGTGGCCTGCTTCGCCGCAGGCAGGACGGCGTATTGGCTGTCCGTGATCTTCGGAGCCGCCGTAGCCTGATTCTGTTCGGCGTGCTGCTTCAGGTCGCGGGTGATACCGCTGGCGAGGTAATCGCAGCCGGTGTGGGCCAGGTCGAGCTGGTGGGCGGCCTCCGCGAGGTGCTCTGCCATGGCGGGGATGGCCTGAGCGTGCCGTGCCTTGCGCACGGCTGCTTCATCGGCCGGCGGACCGGGGAACGGGGCACCTTCCAGCGGGTTTTCGAGGAGCGCGGCGGCCAGGTCGGAGGAGGCGACGGTGGCGGAGTAGACGACGGAGGCGAGTGCCTCCAGAGCCGGGCGGCTGCCGGGTACAGCGGTGTACTGGCTGCCGTCGAGGGCGGCGAGGCACTCCATGGCACGGTGGGCCAGCTCGTTCGTGGCCGTGATCTTCGATGTGAGCTGCTGGCGGGCGTCGGTGCCGGGTGGCAGGGCGAGCGAGCGGACCTCGCTGTGCAAGTCGTGGAAGTGGCTGCCGAGTTGGCGTAGGCGGTTGATCTCTGCATGCAAGTCGATCGTGCGAATGGTGCAGCTCCGAGTGTGGAGAGAACGATCGTCAGCGGCTACGCCGCTGGGCCTGTGTGGTGGACGGCGGTGCAGGAGGGGCGCCTTGCCGGGAAGGCGCCGGGGGGATGTCGTGCAAGGTGGCGATGCCGAGGGCAACGCGCACGCTGATGCCGTGGACGTGGAGGTGGGCCTCGGCGCCGATAACGGCGCTGAGTGCGTCGGATTCACCGAGTTGAGGCGGCAGCGTGTACTGCCGCTTCCCTCCCGCGGACGTGAAGCCGTGCTGGGCGAGGATGGCGGCGGCCTGTTCCGTGGCCGCGGTCGCGGTGACCACGCGGTCGGTGAAGCGGATGGTCACGTCGGGCTGGGCGGTGGGGCTCGTACTCTGCTGGCGCGTCGTCCAGGCCAGGTCGACGAGGTCGTGGGTGTGGGCCAGGAGCCCGTAGGCGGCGACACCGGCGCGCTCGTGCGCGTCCTCGGCAGTCTCGGGCGGCAGCAGGTAGAGGGTGCGGCCCTGGTGCTCGCGGGAGGTGAATCCCGCCCCGGTCAGGATGCGGGTGGCGTTGCGGATTGGGCGGTTGAGGACGACGAAGGTCCATCCGTCGTCGGTCGAGCCGATGAAGACGTCGGCATGGTCGATGAGAGCCATGGTGCTCCGGATGATCAGAGGGTAGTGAGCGCGATCGAGGGCTGTGGGGCAGTGCGGTTAGGCGGCTGTGCCGTACTCGCCTTGCTGGGGCACGTGCTTCGCGACGGCGCGGGCGGTGATGGCCTTCGACGCGCGAGCGGAGGCTGCGGACAACTCGCCTGCGCCGGGCTCCAGGTACCAGGGGCGCAGGTCGAGCATGGCGGCGCGCATGCCGGTGGCGAAGCAGAGGGCGGTGCCCTTGGGCAGGGCGCGGATCGCGTCGGCGGGCAGGATCCGCTCCTGCCGCATCGACACCGACGTGCTCTTTCCGGACTCTGAGTGCGAGGTGGACGTGGTCTCCACGTCGTGGTCACCGATCAAGCGGCTGAGCTTGTCCGCGAAGTCCGGGTCGTCAATACCGCTGCCGATCACCTTGACCGTCGAGGCGGACCACATGGCGTCCATGCCCGCGTCTCCCCAGACCTTCTGGCCCTGGCGGTAGGACTGCAGGATCGTGATCGGGATGATCCCGCGGCTGCCGAGGTGGGAGTACAGGTCCGGCAAGTCGCTGATCTTGCACACGTTGGCGGCCTCGTCGAGGATCGCCAGCATGGGCGGGTCCAGGCGCCCGCCGGCACGTTCGGCCTGCGCGGTCGCGGCCCGCATCACCGAGTCCGCGCACGCGGCGATCAGCGCCGAGGCTCCGCCGCCGCCGTCCTTGCTGAGCAGGAACAGCGTGTCGGTGGACGTGACGAACTGCTCCGGCCGGAATTCTGGGACGTCCTTCTGCGGGGTCACCCACGCGGCGATTTCCGCGTTCAGGAGTGCGGAGGCGTACTGCCGGGCGGTCTCGTAGATGCCGTCCCTCGTTTCCGGGGGGCCTTCGACGGTGCCCTTGAGCTGAGCGGCGACGGCGGCGAAGTCGTGGTCGCGCAGGATGTCCAGCGGAGTGCGGTCGGCGGGGAAGGCGAGCCACTGCATGATGTCGGTGATGGGCCGCTCGTCGAGCGCTGCGGCCAGGAGCAGCTGGGACAAGATGTTGCTGCCGGCCTTCGACCAGAAGTCGCCCTGCTGGGAGGCGTCCACCGAGGCTGCAAGGAAGTGTCCGGCGAGCCGGTTCGCCCCGTCCAGGGTTTTCGCGCTGGCGAGGGGGTTCCACCACATCTCGCGGGCGGCATGCGCGATCTGTTGTGGGTCCATGGTCCACACCGTCCCCGCCCGGGCCCTTGCCTCGTAGGTGGTGGTGAAGGCGTCGCCGGCGGCCTTGTTCGACGTCAGCAGGACCGGGCCGGGTGCGTCGAGCATGGAGGGGATGGCGAGCGAGGTGGTCTTGCCGGATCGGGGCGCCATGATCGCGACGGCGACGTCCTCGAACCCCATCCGTACCTCGTGGCGGCTGCCCTGCAGGTTGCCGAGAAGGATGCCGGTGTCCTTCGCGTCGATGTGCTTGTTGTCCTTCAGGCTGGGGCGCAGGGAGCGGGCCTTGTCGGTGATCGCCTTGGCCATCAGCGGCTCGATGTCCCGGGCCTTGGCCATGTCGTTGATCTTCTTCCGGCCGCCGCTTCGGTTCTTGTGCCGGGCCCACAGGACGCCAGCCCCCGCCCCGAGAGCGAGGAGCAGGAGGACAGGGACGATGCGGGCACCGATCAGCAGGGACGTCTCTCCTGCGTCGGGCCAGACCTGCTCGGGGTGGAGCAGGGCGTTGGTCGGCTGATAGGGGGCCCAGCTGGTGCCGGTGAGGTAGGCGGTGATGTTGCCGGACAGCCAGGCCAGGTGGGACAGGGGGACGACGACGGCGAGTACGCCGAGGAGGAGGCGCAGGACGAGGTCGTATCCGTCGGTGCTGCTGCTGGAGGAAGAAGGGGGCAAGGGCTATGTGCTTCCGGGCGGGGAGGGAGGTTAGCGGCTGCGGCCGTGCCTGGGCGGCGCTGGCCGTGAGGGGATCGAGGCTGTCGGCGTGGTGCTGTGCCGGGCAGCGAGGGAGTGAGCGCGGTCTTCCAGCGCGCCGGCGACGTACACGGCGAGCACGTCGGTCGTCCGGCGGATGACGACGTTCGGGTCGAGGGTCGGCAGACTGCGCCCTCTGTCGGTGCGGTGCACGGGCGTCGGATCGCCGAGCGCGGCGGTGAACGCGGCGACAAGGTGTGGCGGAGTGTGCGCAAGGAAGCGGGCCTGCCACACCTTCTGGTGCATGCCGAGGGTGACCGTGGCGAACCAGGCTTCCGGATCAGCCGGTGTTCCCAGCGGCTCGACGTACGCCGTCTTGTCAGGGGGAGCGAGGCCGGCTGGTCACCGTACAGTGACCAGCCGGCCTGCCGGAGTGCTCCGTACGGGTCGCACAGCGCGTCAGCGGCTGGGGCCGGGTCGGTGAAGGCGGCGATCAGCTCGATGGGCGTGCGGGCGCCGAAGCTGGGGTACCAGGCGGCCGGTTCGGCTCGGCGACGTGGTGCAGGGTCTCCACTGGTCGTCGGGGTCGGGCTCCAGGCGCAGGAGGGCCTTCTGGTCGGGGCGGGAGGCAGGACGCGTGGCATCAGGGGGTCGTTGCCGTGGCTCCATCCGCAGGCACGAGGGAAAGGGTGATCCAGGGGAGGTCACCGCCGCCGGCGAGGTGGGGCGGGGTGATGAAGTCAACCTCGACGGTCTCGGGAGTCGGGGCCCTAGTCACTTCCGTGCCGCGGTTTGTCGCAGGGGTGCGAGGGCAGGAGCGGGAACCAGGGATGAAGGGGCCTTGCGGGCTGCGGTGTTGATCTCCCGGAGCGCTTTGCCGTGGGTGGCCCAGTCGTCGAGGTAACTCCAGGATTCGGCGTGATGTTCGGCGAGGGCATCGTCGAATTCGGCGGTGCCGGGCTTGGCGGTGGCGGGCAGGGCGTCGCGGGTGAGCAGCCATTGCTCGTGCAGTTCTTCGAGACGGTCGAGGGCCGTGCGCAGGACGCCCAGCTGGTAGACCCAGCGGCTCTGCACCGTGCTCTCCGGCAGCTGTGCCAGCTGTGTCTCAGCCGTTGCCAGCAGGTGCCGGGCGCCGTAGCGGAGCGGCTCGAACGCCTCGGCGGTGTCGGCATCGCGCTGGCTCTTGCGCATGCCGTAGGCGTGGTCGTCGTAGGGCCAGCCGTCGAGGCCGGTGTGCTCGTCGGAGTAGGCGTCCCAGGCGTCGAGGATCTTCTGACTGTCCCGCACGTAGTGGTCGAGGTGGCGCAGGAAGTCGCGGTGTGCGTGGTGGTCTCGGGAGATGGGGAGGGGCCCCCTTCAGGTCAGCGGCGAGCGGCCGGCTGCGCGGTACTGGCGTGCGCCGGGATCGTCGCGGGTTTCGTCTGCTGGCGGCGGGCTGAGCGTGCCTGGGCGCGCAGATGCTTGATGCGCGTGGCGTGGGCGTCGACCACCTGCTGCGGGCGCAGCGGGCTGGGCTCCTGTACGGCGCTGTAATGGCCGGTGCGTTCGAACATGCCGCGCTGGAGCGGGCTGCGGTCGGTCAGCGCGGTGAGGAACGCGCTGACCAGGTGAGCGGGGGTGTGCTCGTCGAGGTAGGCATGCCAGATGCGCGGGCCGGAAAACTCCCCGTGGCCGGGCTCGCGGGTCTCGATGTGCCAGGACGACCGGTCGTGGAATTCGCTCAACGGCCGCAGTTCGATGTGGCACATGGAGTCCGGCGAGCGCGCGCCCTCTGGCTCGTGGTGCCATCCTGCCGAGGTCACCTGCTGCCACGGGTCCGGCCGCTGTGGCGGCGGGGCGGTGAGGGCGTCGGTGAAGGCGGCGAGGACCTCGGCGGGCACGAGTTCGCCGAACTCGGCGTACCAGCCCGGCTCGGTGCCGACAGGCTCCGCCCGTAGCCGCCACCACGCCGAGGTGCGGGACTGCGGGTCGAACTGGAGCCGGTGGCGAAGGTCAGGGCTTGCCAGGATGATCTCGGCGCTCAGGGGGTCGGAGACGGCGTTCCATCCGGCGGCGGCCAGGCCGTGGGTGACGTGGCGGGCGTCTCCGGGGCCGGCGAGGTGGCGGGGGCTGGTGTCGTACGGGATCTGCACGGCGTGCTTGTCGGCGAAGGCGGCGAGCTGCCGTTCGCTCAGCGGCACCAGCAGCACCCCTGCTCGCTCGTCGGCGAACTGCCGTACAGGTCACGGATATCGTCCAGCACGTAGTGGAGGGTGTGCTGGTCGGCCAGTTCCCACGCGGCCGTGCGCAGCTCGGTGATCAGAAGGTCGCCCTGCGCCGTGCGCGGCGCGTCAGGGCTCTCCTGAACGGCGCGGGCGAGGGCGCGCAGCGTGTCGGCGAACTGGACGGGCAGGCCCGTGTACTCGTCGAGGAGGGGCTCGACGAGGGCGAGGGCTTCTGCGGGGTCGGGGTTCTCGCGCAAGTAGTCGGTGAGGTCCGCGAGCGTTTCGGTCAGGGTGCGGATGGTGTCCGGGGTGAGTGCGGGCATCGGGCTCCTCGGGGCGGGGCTATTGCGGTCAGCGGCGGGTGTGTGCGCCGCCGGCCGGGGTGTAGGGACGGGCGCTGGTGCGCGGCCTGGTGCTACGGGCGCTGTTGCGGGCCCAGGTGGCGGCGCGGGCGGCCGTGATGCGGGCCTGCTGCCACGCGCGGAGCTGGGAGGGCTTCACGGACACCGACCAGGTACGGATCTGCGCGCTGTGCGGCACGCGTCCACGCGGGCGCATCACGGGGTCCGGGCTGGCGAGTTCGGTGGAGAAGGCTTGCACCAGGTGCATCGGGGTGTTCGGCGTGAAGTTGGCCGTCCAGCCGTTGCCCTGCTTGTCCTGCGCTCCGGTCCACCACATCGCCGCCCCGTCGGGGCTTTGCCGGTACTGCATCCACGCGGTGCCGTCGGGGCTCGTCGCCATGTAGTCCTGGCCCTCGAAGCGCGTGTGCCAGTTCTGCTCCTGCAGGGGGGCCCAGACGTTGGGGGCGTGGGCGGAGCGGGGGCGGGTGAGGGCGTCGGTCAGGCCGGCGACGATCTCCGCCGGCGTTTGCCGGCCCAGGTGGGCGGACCACTCGCCGTTCGCTCCGTCTGCGTGGCCGTGGATGGTCCATCCGCCGGGGAGGACGTAGGGGTCGTAGGCGATGCGGACGGTGCGGTCCGGGCTTTCCATGCGCAGGGGGCCGCCCGTCTTGGACTTGTCCCTCCAGCCGGAGGCGCGCAGGAACTCCGAGACGTGCCGGACGTCGCCGCCGCCGGCCAGGGCGCGGGGCTGGACGAGGTAGTGCTGCTCGGCCTGCTCGTCGGGTCCCCAGCCCTGCCACTGCTTCTTCTTCACCGGCGGCGCCGGACGACGAGCGGTGCGGGTGCCGGGGGCTTCGCCGCCGTAGTGGCGGGCTGGGCGCCGACGCGCTGGAGGGTGTCTCTGTGATCGTCCAGGTCGAGGGTGATGTCGCCGAGTTCGTTCGAGGCACGGCCCAGGGCGAGCCACACCTCCGCGGGGAGCGCGCCTCGTTCGGCCTGGTCCTTGGCGAACACGCTGCCGGTGGCGACGAGGTGGGTGACGCTGCCGAGGACTCCGGTGTCCGGGTCGAGCACGCGGGCGATGACCTGAGCGGCCTGTGGGGTGGGGAGCTGAGAGAGGTGGTCGGCGAGCTGGCCGAGCTGGCGGGTGATCTCGTCGGCCAGTCTCACCGGGTAGGGGGTGGAGTGGGACATGCTCCTCCGGGGCGGTGGACGGTCAGTGGTGGTGGCGGTGCCCGACGCGCTGCGTCTCGGCGAGGGCGGCCTCCGGGCGGGCGCCGGCCAGCGGGGAGGTGTGGTCGGGGCCGGTCGTAATAGAGGCGCGCAGATAGCGGCGGAAGAGGGCCGTGGCGAGTCGGGGCTTGAGCCGGTTGCTGATCGGTGGGGGTGTGCGGATTGCTACGGGTATCTCCGGGTCTCGAGTGGTGAGGCGGGCGGTCCCGGCGCGGTGCCGGGACCGCAGGCGCCTTACGGGGTGCGGCGGGCCGGAGCTGCAGGCGAGGGGGAGCCGATCGGTGCCTGTTGCCGCACGGCAGGGCGGCCCGCTCGGGTGCGCAGGTCCTGCACGGCCTGCCGGTAGGCGGATTCGTCGAAGACTTCAGGCGTGCAGTTGACCTCGTACCCGGCCAGGAGCAGGACGGGGATGGCGCGGTTGCCAGCCGCTTCTGCTCGCCGGCGTCGAGGTGTTCGGGCACGGTGTGCCAGGTGTAGATGGGCGTGTCGGCGGGGTACTCGTGGCGTTCCAGGCCGAGGTGTTCCAGCAAGTCGTGGAGCTGGGCGGGGGCGCCCGTTGGGGTGTCGGCGTGGATGGTGGTCGTCAGGGCCTTGATGTAGATCTCGACGTCCGTGCCGTATTCGTCGGCCAGGTTGGCCATGTGGTTCTCTCCGGGTCAGCGGCGGCGGGATTTCGCGGGCTGAGCGTGGCCCGGCGGTGGTGAGGTAGTGGCCGGCCGCTGCGCAGGGTGTGCGACGTGGTTGCGGGCGTGGAGGATGGCGCGCGCGGCCTCACTCATGGAGGTGGCGGTGCTTCCGAGCCGTGCGACGGGATCGGGTTCCCCGGCGGGCGCGGCCCCTTGGAAGTCGCTGGCGGCGATCCAGGCGCGGACGACGACCTCTCTGGCGAGGGGCAGCAGCCCGTGGACGGGGGCAGCGACCTCGGTCAGGACCTCGGCCACCTCGCTGCTGGTTGTGGCGGCTGCGGCTCGCTCAGCGAGCCCCGCCAGGTAGCGCAGGGCGGCCCCACGTTCACCGTCCGGTGCGACCAGCATGTTCAGCGTGGGGTCGAGGTGGACGCTGTGCCCGGCGGCGAGCAGGGCGTGCGAGGCTGCGGTCGCCTTACGGCGCTGCTGCTCGACGGGCAGGCCGTGTGGAAGCCGGTGATAGTCCCCGCGCGGTCCGGGAGCGGAGAGGAAGCCGCCGGTTCGCTGGAGGATGCCCGCCGCCTTGTCGGTGCCGCCGATGGCCACGACCAGGTCGGTGCGGAGGTCCTTGGTGATGGTGACGTACTCCAGCACCCAGAAGTCGGGCTCCGCCTGCTTCACCGAGACCGGGTGGTTGGCGTACGGGGACCGGCCGGGACGGGCGGCACGGAAGCGGCGGTGGTGGGCGCGGTCCGGCCTGCGGGATGCTGCAGAGCGGTGCCGATGCCGAGCGCGTCGAGGCGCGGGCCGATCTCGCACAGGGCGCGTGCCTGGGCCTGGGTGTCGGCACCACCCAGGCGGTAGATGCCACTCTGCGGGTCCTGGACGAAGCCGTGGGCCATGAGGACCGCGCTGGCGCGGTCGTCGGCGGGGGCGGTGGCGATGCTGCCGTCCGGCTGCCAGGTCAGGACGACCCGGTCCGGTTGGGAGGGCTGGATGCCGCCCAGGGCGTTGTGGCGGACCTGGGCGAGGGCGGCGTCGTAGCGGGCGAGCAGGTCGCCGGTGACCTGCTCGGCGCTCAGGAACGGGTCATCGGCCAGGGCGATGCCGTTGGGCTCGGGAACGCCGCGGAACGCCTCGTCGGGCAGGGCGTGCGGGGCGACGGCGGCGATGAGGAAGCCGTCGCGCTCGTCGTTCCGGTCCAGAAGGACGAGCTGCGCACCGTCCTGTCGGCTCAGGATGGCGGCCTGCTGCAGGGGGTGCTCGGCGAGAGAGGCGGCGACCAGGTCCAGGTCCCAGATGCGGTCGGCGAGTTCGGCGAGGTCGTCCTTGGCGTCGGCTGGCAGGTGGGAGCTGGTCCAACTGTCGGGGAGTTCGCCGGCGAGAACGTCGGCGTACGAGGCGAGGCGCTCGGAGGTGTGGTGGTCGTGCATGGTGTCCTTGGGCGAGGTGGGAGTCAGCGGCGCAGTCCGGCGGCCATCGGGGGCGGCGGGGCCGGTAGGGTGCGCGGTGGCGGGCAGGCGCACACGGCAGAGCGCTCTTGCTCGGTTGACGGGCCTTCCCCGGTGCAGGTGCTGCGGCCGGGGTGCGGGGCATGCCGGTCGGCGAGCTGGTGGCGGGTCTCGGAGAGGTCGGTACGGATGACGCGAAGGTGCTCGTCGGCGAGGTAGCGAAGCCGCCGCGCGATGTAGGGGTCGGCCGCCTGGCCGAGCCCGTCGTGGAAGTCGGCGGTGGCGGTGAGGACTTCCTCCAGCGCGGCGAGGACGCCGTCGTGGGCGGCGGTCAGCTCAGTCAGCGCATCGGCCGCCTCGCCCGTAGTGGCGGCCTCGCGAAGGCGCTCGGCGACGTGGGCAATGGAGGACCCCAGCGGCAGGTAGCTGGCCGGACGCGAGTCGGTGTCGAAGTCCGCGTCGCAGTCGACGTGGTAGCCGGCCGCCCGCAGGCGGGCCACGGCGTCGGTGGCGAGACGGGACTCGTCGTCCTCCGCTAGGCCGCTCGGGGCGCGGTGGTACGTCTCATGGACGCGGACGACGGCGACGAAGCCCGCGCGCTGGAGGATGCTGTGTGCCTCGGAGTCGCCGCCACGGGCAAGGAGTTCGTCGGAGTGGGGGTCGCGGCGGATGTCCAGGAAGCGGTCGGTGCGGGGCAAGGAGACGTTTCTCCTACGGCGATCGGTGGGCGTTGTGCCGGACGGCGTCCGGGGCCGGGACGGCGCGGGGATGGACCAGGCGGTCTGCGGTGGTGTCCAGGTCCTGCTGGATGGCGTAGAGGCGGCGGGCGATCAGCTCCAGGCGGTGTGCCGTATCGGTGCTGGCTGCTCCCGGCTGGCGGGCGATCCGGTGCGAGGTGTGCTCGACGAGTCCGCGTACCGCGGCCAGAGGGCCGGCCTGTTCGTCGGCGAGCTGCGTGAGGATGGTCGCGAGCTGGGCCGACGCCGTGAGCGCCGCGCGGATAGCAGGCCGCGAAGGGGGGTCGGATCGGGCAGGGACCAGGTGGAGGTCCTGTTCGATGCGACGCGTCTCCTGTGCCAGGCGCCGCAGTTTGTCCGCGGGAGGAGCGTGCCACGCGCCGTCGAGGTGGATTAGGTTGGCGATCAGGTCGAGGCGGCCGGGCTGGGCCTGGACGGCGATCCATCGGCAGCCGTGTTCCTTGCCGGGGATCTCGATGCCGGCGGCTCGTGCGAGCCGTTGAGCGACCTCGGCCCACTCCGGTCCGGTCAGTTCCCGGTCGTCCGGGTGAAGGCGGATGTCGAGGTGGAGGATCGCCCGCCGGTCGTCGTCGGGGCTGGCGGCGAACGGATGTTCCAGGTAGGGGTCTTCGAGGTGCTCGGCCCACTGGACGGACGTCCAGATCCTCTGCTCGTCGTCCAGGGTGAAGCAATCCAGGCCGGGCCAGTGGGCGACGATCGTGTGCTCCGTCAGGCCCTCGTTCGGTGAGACCGGCCGCCCCAGCGCCTCTTCGAGCGGGTCGTGGGGCCGGTGGGTCCGCTCGTGCAGGCGGGGGATCACCGGCCGCTCCGGATGTCGGCGATGTGCACGAGTTGGCCCAGGGCGGTGGTGGTGTACCAGCCGCAGTCGATCAGTTCGTCGCGGCCGGCGAACCGTGCGAGGAGGGTGTCCTCCATGGCCCGTAGATAGATCAGGCAGTCAGGGCAGCGGCGTGAGAGGTGCACGAGGTAGCGGGGGTGGGCGGTGACGTAGGACTGGACGCCGCCTGTCGCATCACGCAGCCGCCACCCGTCCTCGTCGGTCGGGGTGTGCCAGGAAGGGGCCACGACGCGCATCGCGTCGCCCCACAGTTCTCCGCCGGCCACCCCCTTCAGGACGACGATGGTGTCACCGGCCTGGAAGTGGGCGTGGGTGATGTCCCGGTCGGGGGTGAGCGGGTCGGTCGTCGGTGCGAACGCCGAGGTGGGAGGGGGCTGGGACATGAGTTCCTTCCACGCGATTGCTGGCGGGGTGGGAGCATCAATAGTCCGGAGGAACGCCGGTTTGGCTAACCGGCGTTTCCCGGCTATGTTGCCCCGCCGTCAGCGGAACGGGTTCTCCGTCCCGCGGTCCGCCTCGCTGGCCGCGTCGAGGAGTTCGAGCAGGTCAGTGCCTTCGGCGTCGCGCTGGTCGATCCACCATCCGGCACGGGTGATGGAGCGGGCCTTCTCCTCCAGCTCAGCCCAGTCCGCCTCGTCCCAAGTGCCCTCGCCGACGAGCGCGGTGTGCGCGGCCGTCATCAGCTGGTGGCGGGAGCGCTCGCCCCAGCCCAGGGCCTTCTCCGGGCCCTCCAACTGCGGCATGTCGAACTGCTTCGCCCACACGACGGCTGCCTCCTGCTCCTCGGCCCGCTTGGTCGCGAGCCACTCCTCCTTGGACTCGGAGTCGGCGTCGCGCGCCGCCTTCCAGCAGTCGGTGCAGTCCTTCGACGCGAGCCAACGGGCAAAGCCCGCCCGCTTGTCGGCAGGACGATTGGACAGGTCATGATCCACGCTGTGGGAGCAGGCGTGCTCCACGGTCCAGTGCGTACGCACGGCCATAATTCGATCTCCTCAAAGGGGTTGGAAGGTGGGGGCGTGCCCTGATCAGGACGTCTTGTGCCGGCCTCGGAGTGGGCGGCGGTGTCGGCCGGGCGGCCGGTGCCCGGCGGGGCGGAGCTGTCGGCGCGCGGCGAGAAGGACGGCGAGGGCGAAGGCCGCGCCGACGGCGGGGAGCGCCGCGCTGGCCAGCGTCTGCTCGGCGAGGCGTCCGGCCAGGGCGGTACCGGCGGACTGCCCGACGCCGATCGAGAGGATCAGCCACGCATACGCCTCGCTGGTCCGGCCCGCGGGGGCGAGGGCATCGGTGGTCACGTAGGCGCAGGCGACCACGATGGTCAGGAACGCACCAGGCACGGCGACCGCGGCGGTGGCCGCGAAGGGCGCAGGCAGGGCCGCGAGAGGGAGCCATCCGGCGAGGAACGCGGTGCTGGCGATGATCAGCCGGTCGGCGGTGGTCCGACTCCAGGTGCGGCGCCCGTAGGCGAGGCCGCCCAGGAAGCTGCCGGTGGAGAACGCGGCGGGGATGATGCCCGAGAGCATGTCCTGTTCGTGGTGCTCGGCCATGGCGATCGACCACACGTTCATGGCCCCGATCGCGAACCCGATGCCGGTGAGCGAGACGAGCAGGAGCAGCAGGCCGGGGCTGTTCAGCCGTCCAACGGGACCGTGCCGGGTGTCGACTGACGGCGTCGATCGCCAGCGCCGCGATGGCGGAGCGAGGACGACCACGGTGGTGCCGACCAGGCCAAGGACGGCGGTGACGGTGAGCGCGACGCTTGGGTTGTACGCGGAGGCAAGGGCGGCGACGAGCAGGGGGCCGACGATGTACAGGAGGCCCTGCGTACCGGTGTCGAGGGCGAGCGCGGCGTGTCGAAGGCGGGCGTCGGGCAGCACGCTGGTCCACAGGGCCCGCAGCCCGGCCTCCAGGGACGGGGTGGTCAGGCCGGCGGCGACGACGAGGGCCGTGGCGAGGCCCGGTCCGCCGTACGGTCCCGTCAGCGGAAGGGTCACCAGGAGAGCCGAGTTGAGCACGGCGGCCGGAAGATGCACCGCCATCTGGCCGTGGCGGTCCATGAGGCGTCCCTTGACGGGCTGCACCACCGAGGAGGACAGCCCGTACAGGGCGCTGAGCAGTCCGCCGAAGGCGATGCTGCTGCCGCTCGTGGTGGCCCACAGGAGGATGGCGACGGGCGCCATGCCGTTGGGGAGTCGGCCGGTGAGGGTGCCGCCGAGGAGGCGGGCGACGTACGGGCTGCCCAGCACCGCGCCGTAGGTGATGCGCGGTGCCGGGGCCGGGGATGCGGTCGGGGACAACGGGTGCTTTCTCGGGGTCTAGCGGTGGCGGGCGGTCGTGCTGGCGCGGGGTGGTGGCGTGGGCGGGGTGGTGTCCACGGCCGGGCGTGGGCGGGCGCGTAGCACGGGGGTGCGGTGCGGGGGCAGGACGGCGACGGTCGCTCCGAGGTCTTCGGCTGCCTCTTCGACTTCACGGGTGAGGAACTCGATCTGCCGTCCCAACGCTGAGAGGCGGGCGGCGATCTGGCGGCCCTGCACGGTCTCCAGAGCGCTGGCGAACTGGCTGCTCGTCTCCAGGAGTTCCTGAAGGCGGACCATCGGGCCGGCGGCGTAGCCGCGCTGGACGGTTCCGAGGAGAGCATTCGAGGCGTCACCGGCGGTGTGGCCTTCGACGACGTCGCGGATGAGTTCCTGCAGGGACACCTCCGGGGCCGGTGCCGGGCGGTTGAACCGGGAGACGTCCGCGCGCAGGATGCCGGGCGGGACCGGAGCGGGCAGGGCCTTGCCCGCCTCGTACTCGTGGGCGTAGTGCCCGATCACTTGCCAGCCTGGTATCCCGGGATCGCCGCGCAGGGCGACCACCGTCGAGTCGTTGTCCTCGACCAGGTAGGCGAGGGTGATCGGCTGCCTGTCGGCGGCATACCACGACTCGGTCAGCTCCAGCTCGCCTCGCCGCTGCGCGGTCTGGGCCCTCTCGCTCTAGATCTGCTGCTCCTCGTCGGTCAGCGGAGCCTTGTGGTGCTGGCCGTCGCGTTGGTCGGCGAGGTTGCTGGCTATAGAGCTGTGGTCCGCCCAAGCGGTGAGGTGCGGCCACAAGGCCGCGTGCTGAGTGCGTTCGGCGGGGGAGCCGGGCGCGGCCGGCCGGTCGAGGGCTCGGCGGAGTTCGGCGGCGGAGGCAGCCAGGCCGTCCAGGACGGCCCGCCACCCGGTCAGGTGCCGGGCGGGTGGCAGCTCGTCGAGCACGAGTCGGGCGGCATCGAGGAGAGCCTCGGCGTGCGGGGCGAGGTGGGTGGCGTACGCCTCCACCGCCGCCTTGTCACGGTGGGCTCTTGCGGCTGCGGCGGCGCCCGCATGGACGGTACGGCCGTAGCGGTCGCGTTTCATGTCGAGCGCGGCCTCGGTCTCGCTGTCGATGACCGCCATCCGCAAGCGGAAGTCGCATGCCCGGTTTGCCAGTTCGGGAGCTGTCGGCAAGGGGTCGTCGGGGGCCGGGCTGCTCGAGGGTGTCATCGTGACCGCCCGCCGGTCGCGGCCGCCAAATGGACGGTCGGAGCGTACGTGGGCTTCGGCGGGATCGGCCGGGCCGCTGGCGGGGAGGTGGTGGGCGGTGCGGAGCGCTGCGTCGTCCGGCCGGCGGCGGCCTGGGTGAGCCGGCTGCGGCGCTCCTGGAGTCCGTTGGGCCGGACGGGGCGCGGCGGGCCTGCCGAGAGGGACGGGTCGAGGCGGATGTCGGCCTGCACGGTGTAGCCGTGGCGGCGCAGGTCGTGGACGGCTTGGCGGGTGCGGCGGACTCCGTCGCGCTCGGGCTCGCTGAGCCGGTACAGGCCGGGTTCTCCGGGAACGGGCTCGAACTGCTCGCGCTCCAGGTACCAGTGGGCGAGGTGCGCGGGCAGGGCGGCGGTGAAGGAGGCCACGAAGCCGTGTTCCTCGTGGCCGAAGGCGAAGTGGGTGCCGGGTCGCAAGGGGGCGGGGCTCTCCTCGGGGCGTGGGGCGGAAGGGTCAGGGGCCGCGGTGCGCGGGTCGGGCCGCAGTGAGGGGGCGGGCTGGCGCGGTGACGGGCAGGGCCGGGCGACGATGGGGGTCGAGGAACAACTCCGTCGCGGCGCCGAGGGCGGCGGCGCTCAGCGGGGTGGCGTCGCTATAGCGACCGGAGGCGTTCATGGCCCGCCAGCTGTCGTGCTCGGAGCGGATGTCCCCGAGGGCGGCTGCGATGGCCTCCGTCTGGCGGGCGTAAACGGCCTGCTCGTAGGCGGGGAGGTACAGGTCGGTGAGGGCTTGGAAGCCCGCCCGGGGAACGGCGGCAGGACGATGCTGCGTGGGGCGTGGGGATCGCCGTAGCCCCCTTCGAGCCCCTCGGGCGAGAAGGCCCCCACCAGGTAGTCGAGTTGACGGCCGGGACGTTCGATGAACAGCAGCGTGGTGCCCTGCACCATGTCGGTGAGGAGCGCGGCGTAGGGGATCCGCTCACTCTGGACGGCGCGGCCGAGTTCGCCGCTGTCCCAGATCCAGGGACCAGGTCTTCCTGCCAGGCGGGGTGCGAATAGCTCTCGACCGAGGCGTGCCACTGGCCGGGCAGGAGGCGCGCGAGGTCGCGGGCGGCGTCGCCGATGAACCGGCGGCTGCTCGTGTGCACGTTGGCGCGGTGCCGCTTGGCGCACGTGACCAGTTCGACCACGGTGGTATGGGTGCCGTCCGCCGCCAGGTGCCAGACGCCGTCGTCGTCCCGCTGGAAGCCGCTCTCCGCGAGGGCGGTGTGCGCCCGCGGGCACTGCTCGCCCGAAGCGATGGCGACGATGCCCGAATCCCGGCTGTGCGACAGGATGATCTGCGCCTCAGACACGGACCAGGTCCTCGCCACCGCGCAGGACGGCACGCAGGCTGCGGCCGTACGTCCAGGCGTGCTCCCGGGCCGCCGCCTCCAGCTGGTCGTATCCGACCTGGGCTGTCATCTGCCCGTTCCACTTGCGGTATCTGTACACGGGGACCGGCAGCAGGATTCCGGGCGCGAGCGCGGTTACGCCGAGGGCCGCGCAGTAGTCTTCGCCCTGGACGAGACCGCCCATCGGCGCGGCGCGCACGAGGTCGGTGCGGGCGAGGATCGTGGTCGGCCCGATGGGGATCGTGTCCGTCGGCGACTTCCAATAGGTCCACACGTCGCCAGCCTCGTGCCGGCCGGGCGGGGTGGGGCAGCGCCACAAGGTGGTCGAGCCGTCGGGGTGCTGGTCCTCGCTCCAGCCCGCGCACCAGCCGACCCCGGTGGATTCCAGGGTGTTCAGCCGTACGGCCATCGCATCGTCGGGGAACAGGTCATCGTCGTCAGCCCAGTTGGTGTACGGGGTGCGTACGTGAGCGAGGGCCAGGTTCCTGGCGCAGGCGGCGCCGACCGGACGGGGCAGCGCCAGCGTGCGAACGCACGGGTCCTGCGCGAGCGGGGCCGGCAGACGGTCGGGCGAAGCACCGTCGAGCGCGATCACGGCCTCCCACGGCACGGACTGCCGGGTGAGGCTGGCGTGCATGGCGGTCAGGTAGTCCAGCCGGTCTTCGCGCAGGCGGCTTGCGATGACGACGGTGATCAGGGGCGTGGTGTACGGGGGCAGAGAAAGCTCCGGGAAGACGAGGGGGAACTAGGTTCTGTCTCTTTGGTCAGCGTCGGGTCCAGATGAGGATGCCGGCGAGGTGGAGTGCGGCTTGGTAGGCGATGGCGAGTTTGTCGGTTCGTGTGGCCAGGCCGCGCCACTGCTTGACTGGCCGTTCTCTATCCGGTCGTGCGCTCGGTCTGGTTCGAACGGGGTCCTGGATCGGGTGACTTGTGGGCTGG
>NZ_JBNCNM010000038.1:0-53886 GCF_049846985.1 Streptomyces sp. DT190
CTCGGAACGGCGCGATCGACTTGCGTGCCGACTGACTGTTCGTTGACGCGCCAACCGCTGCGGGCGGACACCCCCCGGCACGGCCCCTCGCGTCGTCCGGCGGGTGCGGGTCCGCCCTGGCCGCGGGCATGCGTGCCGCCTGGGGCGATGGGGGTCCCCCCTGCTCGAGCGAAGCCGAGAGCTTGGGGGAGGGTGGGCGCGGCGGCACCCCGCTTCGCCGGGTTGCGGGCCTACCCGGCACCAGCGGCCACCGCCGCGGTGGCTACAGGCTGACGCCGACCGTCACCGGCTCGTTCACCAGCGTGATGCCGAACGCCTCGTGGACGCCGGCCACCACCTCACGGGCCAGGGCGAGGAGATCCTCCGTCGTCGCGCTGCCCCGGTTCGTCAGCGCCAGCGTGTGCTTCGTGGAGATGCGGGCCGGGCCGTCGCCGTAGCCCTTCGTGAAGCCGGCCTTGTCGATCAGCCAGGCCGCGGAGGTCTTGGTGCGGCCCTCGCCGGCCGGGTACGCCGGTGGCTCCACCCCGTCGCCGAGCCGGTCGCGCACCCGGGCCCGGAACGCCGCGAAGTCCGTGTCCGTGAGGATCGGGTTGGTGAAGAAGGACCCGGCCGACCAGGTGTCGTGGTCCTCGGGGTCGAGGAGCATGCCCTTGCCGGCCCGCAGCTTGAGCACCGTCTCCCGGGCGTCGGCGAGCGGGACGCGGTCGCCGGGCTCCACCCCGAGGGCCCGGGCCGTCTCGGCGTAGCGCAGGGGTGCGGAGAGGCCGCCCGCGTCCTCCAGGGCGAAGCGGACGCGCAGCACCACGTAGCGCTCGGGGTCGGACTTGAAGCGGCTGTGGCGGTAGGAGAAGGCGCACTCCTCGTTGGAGAGGGTGACCGTCTCGCCGCTGCGGCGGTCGTAGGCGACGACCTCCGTGATCGTGGAGGAGACCTCCTGGCCGTACGCCCCGACGTTCTGGATGGGGGTCGCGCCCGCCGAGCCGGGGATGCCGGCCAGGCACTCGATGCCGGCCAGGCCCGCCTCGACCGTGCGGGCGACGGCGTCGGTCCACACCTCGCCGGCCGCCAGCTCCAGCCGCGTGCCGTCGAGGGCGAAGCCCTTCGTGGCGATGACGAGGGCGGTGCCGTCGAAGCCCTTGTCGCCGACGACCAGGTTCGAGCCGCCGCCGATGAGCAGCAGGGGCGTACCCGTCGCGTCGGCTTCGCGGACGACGGCGGTCACCTCCTCGTCCGTCGTGGCGGTGACCAGCCGGGTCGCGGGGCCGCCCAGCCGGAAGGTGGTCAGCGGGGCGAGGGGGGCGTCGTGGAGTTCCTGCACGGGCTCAAGAGTACGAGACGGCATCGGAGGTTCCCCGCACGCGTCGGTGCGACCCCGTCGGACGGACGCGGGCCGCACGCGCGCGTGGTGGCGGTCAGGGCAGGCGGCGCAGCGCCTCGGTCCAGGGGATCGGAAGGTCGTCGCCGCGGGCCTGCCAGGTGGTGAAGGCCGCGTCCCTCATCTGCGGGGCCAGGCCGCGGGAGGTGGGTCCGTGGGCGCCCGCGCGGGCGAACGCGTGGAGGGCGTCCTTCGACTCCCAGGCGGACAGGGTCCAGAAGGTCCGTTTCAGGGGCCTGGCCCGCAGGGTCGCTCCGTAGGCGCCGGGGCTGCGGCGGACCTGCCGCCAGACGGCGGGGGTGCCGGCGAGGAACCTCAGCGCTCCCCACAGGGTGCGGGTCTCGAAGCGGGAGGCGAAGACGTGCACCTCGGTGTCGCGGGGCGGGGTGTTCGGGACGGTCCAGGGGAGGGTGGGCATGGCCGGGTCTCCTTCGGGTCCTCGGGTCAGTGGGAGGCCGTCTCCAGCACCGGTGCCGCGTCGGCCGGGGCGGCAGGCCGGCCGGTGCGGCGGCGGGAGGGGACGAGCAGGGCCGCGACGCCCGCCAGGGCGACCACCGCGGAGCCCGTGACCAGGGCGGGCCGCATGCCGTCGACGAAGGTCCGGCCGGTCTCGTAGCCGCCCTGGGCCGCGAAGATCGACGCCATGACGGCGATGCCGAGCGCTCCGCCGACCTCGCGCAGGGCGTTGTTCGCACCGGAGGCGATGCCCTGCTCCTCGGGCCGGACGCTGGCCATGACCAGGTGGGAGGCCGGGGCGAAGAACAGGGCCATGCCGATGCCGCTGATGATCAGGGCGGGCAGCTGGGCGCCGTAGGAGGCGTCGGCCGTGGCGACCACCGCCATGTAGCCGAGGCCCAGGGCCTGCAGGAAGAGGCCCGCGGCGACGACCGGGCGGCCTCCGACGCGGTCGGCCAGGAGGCCGGCGACGGGCGCGACGAGCATCGGCATGCCGGTCCAGGGCAGCATCCTCAGGCCCGCCTCGGTGGGCGAGTAGCCGAGGACGCCCTGCATGTACTGGCTGAGCAGGAAGATCGAGCCGAACATGCCGAGGAACATCAGCAGGCTCGCCGCGTTGATGCCGGAGAACGCCCGGGAGCGGAACAGCCGCATGGGGAGCATGGGGTTCTTGGCGCGGATGCTGTAGAGGACGAAGGCGACGAGCAGCGCGGAGCCGGTGAACAGGCCCAGCAGGACCGGGCCGCCGGTCCAGCCGTCGACGGGGCCGCGGACCAGGCCGTAGACGATGCCGAAGAGGCCGCCGCTGGCCAGCAGGGTGCCCGGGAGGTCGAGCGGGGCTCCGGTGCCGTGGGACTCGGCGAGGCGCAGGCGGGCGAGGGGCAGCAGGGCCACGCCGAGCGGGACGTTCAGCCAGAAGATCCACTGCCAGGAGATGTGTTCGGTGAGGGTGCCGCCGACCAGCGGCCCGGAGGCGACGGCGAGTCCGTTGACGGCTCCCCAGATGCCGTACGCCATGCCGCGCTTGGCTGCGGGGACGGCGGCGGTGAGCAGGGTGAGGGTCAGCGGCATCATCACGGCCGCGCCGGCGCCCTGGACCGCGCGGGCGGCGATGAGGGAGTCGATGCCGGGTGCCATCGCGGCGGCGGCGGAGGCGCCGGTGAAGACGGCCAGACCGGCGAGGAAGAGCCGGCGGCGGCCGAAGCGGTCGCCGAGGGCGGCGCCGAACATCAGCAGGACGGCGAAGGTGAGCGTGTAGGCGCTCACGGTCCATTCCAGGTCGTGCAGGCCACCGCCGAGGTCCTCGCGGATGGAGGGCAGGGCGGTGGTGACGACGAGGTTGTCGAGGGCCGCCATGAATCCGGCGACGCTGGTGATGACGAGGGCCCAGGCGGCTCCCCCGCAGCGTGCGGTCTGCTGTGACATCGCTCCCCCAGGAGTGTGTGGTGTCTCGCGATGATCGATTAGTTATTGATTACTAACTTTTGCGGCCAGGAAGAAGGCGAGGGCTTTCGCACCCTTCCGGGTCAGTGCTCCAACGACCCCTTGACGCGCGCCGAGGGATACAGGCCCTCCCAGACGCGGTGCTCGGGCGGGAAGCCCATGGCGAACAGGCAGTTGATCAGCATCCCGTACGCCATGAAGGTCGTCGTCTCGTCGACGTCGGCCCCGAGCGGCAGATGGACGGTGTCCCACAGCCGCATCCAGCCGGCCCGCACCGACTCGCCGAACTCGTGGTCGCCCTCCTCCTCGGCGGCCCGCACGGCGACGTACATCTGCATCTGCATCAGGAGCCGCTCGGGCCGCTCCGCGATGACCTTGGTGTACGCGTTCCCCATGGCGTGCAGCGCCTCTTCGCCCTGGAGCCCCTCGGAGGCCTCGGCGAAGGTGCGGATGGTGTCCTCCACGCAGCGCTCGGCGGCCGCCAGGAAGATCGCCTTCTTGCCCGGGAAGAGCCGGAAGAGATACGGCTGCGAGACCCCGACGCGCCGCGCGATCGCCTCGGTCGACGTGCCGTGGTAGCCGCCGCGGGCGAACTCGGTCGTCGCGGCCCGGATGACGCTCTCGCGTCGCTCCTCCGCACTCATCCTGGGCATGCAAGAAAGTTAGTACTCAATCACTAACCGCGTCAAGCGTCCTCATGCGCGAAGGGCGCCTCCCTCGGGAGACGCCCCATGACTCACACCCCGCCGGGGTCAGGCCAGCCGTACGACCGCCCGCGACATGCCCAGCACCTTCTGTCCGGCGCAGGTCGCCGTCAGGTCCACGCGGACGGTGTTGTCGTCGAGCTTGGCCGCGACCTTGCCGCCGACCTCGATCACGGCGCCCCGGTCGTCGTTCGGGACGACGACGGGCTTGGTGAAGCGGACGCCGTACTCGACGACGGCACCCGGGTCGCCCGCCCAGTCGGTCACCACGCGGATCGCCTCGGCCATGGTGAACATGCCGTGCGCGATGACGTCCGGCAGGCCGACCTCCTTGGCGAACTTCTCGTTCCAGTGGATCGGGTTGAAGTCGCCGGAGGCACCCGCGTACTGGACGAGGGTGGCGCGGGTCACGGGGAAGGTCTGTGCCGGCAGTTCGGTGCCGACCTCGACGTCGGACCAGGAGATCTTCGCCGTCATGGGATCGCTCACGCCTCCTCGGCCGCGCGGGCCACGAGCTTGGTCCAGGCGGTCACGACGTGCTCGCCGGCCTCGTCGTGGACCTCGCCGCGGATGTCCAGGATGTCGTTGCCCGCGAGGGACTTGATCGACTCGATGGTCGAGGTGACGGTGAGCCGGTCACCGGCCCGCACCGGGCGCCGGTAGGCGAACTTCTGGTCACCGTGCACCACGCGGCTGTAGTCCAGGCCGAGCTGCGGGTCCTGGACGACCTGGCCCGCGGCCTTGAAGGTGATGGAGAACACGAAGGTCGGCGGGGCGATCACGTCGGGGTGGCCGAGCGCCTTGGCGGCCTCCGCGTCCGTGTACGCCGGGTTGGCGTCCCCGACCGCCTCGGCGAACTCACGGATCTTCTCCCGGCCCACCTCGTAGGGCGCGGTGGGCGGGTACGTCCGCCCCACGAAGGACTGGTCGAGCGCCATGGCTCGGCACCTCCTGGTAGCTCTACTGACCGGTACTGGGTCACTCAACGACGCGAGGCCGCCCCCGATTACTCGGGAGCGGCCTCGTGTACGAGCCTGTTTTATCGCGTTTCGCGGTGCGCGGTGTGCGCGTTGCAACGCGGGCAGTGCTTCTTCATCTCCAGACGATCCGGGTTGTTACGCCGGTTCTTCTTGGTGATGTAGTTCCGCTCCTTGCACTCCACGCAGGCCAGCGTGATCTTCGGGCGGACGTCGGTGGCAGCCACGTGAGTGCTCCTAAGACGAACGGATGGACATTTAACGCAAGAAGAGTAGCCGATCGAAGGACCGACCCCGCAATCGGCTACTGAGAGTAGCGGTGACCGGACTTGAACCGGTGACACAGCGATTATGAGCCGCTTGCTCTACCGACTGAGCTACACCGCTTTGATGTGGTCCGGACCCCGTCTTGCGACGGGAGCCAGTCACACCAGAGCCCCAAAACGGAATCGAACCGTTGACCTTCTCCTTACCATGGAGACGCTCTGCCGACTGAGCTATTGGGGCGAGCGATGAAGACATTACACGCTCGCCCGCCGTTCGCCCAAATCCGTTTCGGCCCTCCCGCCCGGGCCGCCCGCACGGCCCTCCCGGCCGTGCTCCGGTGCCTCCCGAGCCCCGGCTTCCTCCCGTTCCACGCGAGGGGACCACACCGGTACGACTATTGCGCTCCTCCCCGCTCCGGGCGGGAGGCCGCCCTAGGCTCGTCTCACTCTGAGTGATCATGCGTCCTCGCGTGCACAGCCCGAGCCCCTGGAGCGCGATGCCCGACAGCCGTCCGCAGCCGCCACCGCCCCCGTCGTCCTCGCCGGGTCCGGCGGACTCGTCGTCGTTGCTGCTGTGCGGGGCGCGGCTCACCGACGGCAGGACCGTGGACGTGCGGCTCGGCGGCGGGCGCATCGAGGCGGTCGGCACGGCCGGCAGCCTGGGCGCCACGCGCGCGTGCGGATCCCGGGTCGACCTGCGGGGCTATCTCCTGCTGCCGGCCCCGGCCGAGCCGCACGCGCACGCCGACACCGCCCTGTCCGCGGACGGCGAGGGCCCCGCCTCCCCCGAGCCCGAGGACGTCCAGCGCCGGGCGACCGAGGCCGCGCTGCTCCAGCTCGGGCACGGGGCCACGGCGCTGCGGGCGCACGTGCGCGTGGGGGACGTGCAGGGGCTGGGCGCGCTGGCGGCGGTGTTGCAGGCGCGGCGGGCACTGCGGGGGCTCGTGGAGCTGACGACGGTGGCGATGCCCCGGGTGCTGACCGGGGTGGCCGGGGCGGACGGGCTGGCGGTGCTGCGGGACGCGGTGAAGATGGGCGCCGCGGTGGTGGGCGGCCGGCCCGACCTCGACCCGGATCCCGCGGGGTACGTGGAGGCGGTCCTGGAGGTGGCCGCCGAGCACGGCTGTCCCGTCGACCTGCACATGGACGCCGGGGACCCGGCGCGGCTGGCCCGGCTCGCAGCGATGGCGGGCGGACTGCGCCCCGGGGTGACGCTGGGCCCGTGCGGCGACCTCGGCCGGCTGCCCGGCGAGGTGGCCTCGCGGACGGCGGACCGGCTCGCCGCGGCCGGGGTGGCGGTGGTGTGCCTGCCGCAGGGCGGCTGCGGCGGCGCCGACCGGCGGGGCACGGCCCCGGTGCGGCTGCTGCGCGCGGCCGGCGTGCGGGTGGCCGCCGGGAGCGGGGCGCTGCGGGACGTGTCCAACCCGGTGGGGCGCGGCGATCCGCTGGAGGCCGCCTTCCTGCTGGCCTCGCGTCACGGGCTGTCGCCCGAGGAGGCGTACGACGCGGTGAGTTCCTCGGCGCGGAGGGTGCTGGGGCTGCCCGAGGTGCGGGTGGAGGCGGGTTTCCCGGCCGAGCTGCTCGCGGTGCGCGGGGACCGGCTGGCGGGGGCGCTCTCGCTGGCGTACAGCCGGGTGGTCGTGCACCGGGGGCGGGTGGTGGCGCGGACCAGCGCGGTGCGGGAGTACTGCAGTTCGACCGCGGCGGAGGAGCTGGGGCTGCCGCGGCAGGGGCGGGGCGAGGTGTCGTAAGGCGCCCAGGTCGCGGGGTGCGCCGGGGGCGCGGCCCGGGTCGTGCGGCGGACGGGGCGGTCCGGGCGTACGGTCGAAGGCATGCGCATTGTCATCGCTGGTGGTCATGGTCAGATCGCGTTGCGGCTGGAGCGGCTGCTCGCCGCGCGCGGGGACGAGGTGGCGGGGATCATCCGCAAGGCCGAACAGGCCGACGACCTGAGGCAGGCCGGTGCCGAACCGGTCGTGCTGGACCTGGAGTCGGCGTCCGTGGCGGAGGTCGCGGAGCGGCTCAGGGGTGCCGACGCGGCGGTCTTCGCGGCGGGCGCGGGCCCGGGCAGCGGAGCGGCCCGCAAGGACACGGTCGACAAGGCCGCGGCGGTCCTCTTCGCGGACGCGGCGGTGCGGGCGGGCGTGCGGCGCTTCGTGATCGTGTCGTCGATGGGCGCCGACCCGGAGCACCGGGGCGACGAGATCTTCGACGTGTACCTGCGCGCCAAGGGTGAGGCGGACGCGTACGTGCGCGGCCTGGACGCCCTGGACTGGACGGTCCTGCGCCCCGGTCAGCTCACCGACGACGCCGGCACCGGGCTGGTCCGCCTGGAGGCGCACACGGGCCGCGGGCCGATCCCGCGCGACGACGTGGCCGCCGTGCTCGCGGAGTTGGTGGACACCCCGGCGACGGCCGGGCTCACGCTGGAGCTGATCAGCGGGTCGGCGCCGGTGTCGGTCGCCGTGAAGTCGGTGGCGGGCAACTGAGGCCGCCGCGGGGCGGCTTCGGCCGGTCCGGCTGGAACATCCGGCTAGAACAGCGGCAGCTGGCCCGGGAAGTCCGGCACCGTGTAGCCGTCCAGGGACGGTTGCTCGGGGCCGGGGCGGGCCTGCCGGCGGGAGCCCGGGCACGAGGTGAGTTCGCCGTGCTCGCGGGCGCCGGGCGGGTCGTGGCGCGCGTACCGCCCGGCGACGACGGCGATCTCGCGGCGGCACTCGGGGCACGTTCTGCGGCGGGTGGACATGGGGTCAGTGTGCCGCGCGCGCGGCACCGGTACGCCTCTCCCCTGCCGGGCCTGCCGGGACCCGACCGCATGCCCGCGTGCCACACGTGCCCGCACGCCCGCATGCAGTTGCTTAAGTCAATCAATGGGGCTTAGCTTGGTCCGGTCGCGCTCCCCCTCACGCCTTCCTGGAGGCCCGGCCATGTCCCACGCCCCCACCCGCCCCGCCGCGGACGGGAGATCCGCGCCGCCGCGGTCCGGTGCCGTCGTCGCGGTGCTGGCCTTCGGCGGAATCGTGGTCTCGCTGATGCAGACCCTGGTGATCCCGATCGTCCCGGAGCTCCCCCGCCTGCTGGACGCGCCGCCGTCGGACACCGCCTGGGCCGTCACGGCGACGCTGCTCGCCGCCGCCGTCGCGACCCCGGTGACCGGCCGGCTCGGCGACATGTACGGCAAGCGCCGGATGCTTCTGGTCAGTCTGGTGATGCTGGTGGCCGGGTCGGTGACCGCCGCGCTCAGCGACTCGCTCGTCCCGATGATCGCCGGCCGGGCACTGCAGGGCCTCGCCTCCGGCGTGATCCCGCTCGGCATCAGCATCATGCGGGACGAACTGCCCGCCGAACGACTGGGCTCCGCCACGGCGTTGATGAGCGCCTCCCTCGGAGTCGGCGGCGCCCTCGGTCTGCCCGCCGCGGCGCTGATCGCGGACAACTTCGACTGGCACGCCCTGTTCTGGACCTCGGCCGCGCTGGGCGCCGTCGCCCTGGTGCTGGTGCCGCTCGTGGTGCCGGAGTCACCGGTGCGCACCGGCGGGCGTTTCGACCTGGTCGGCGGCGTCGGCATGGCGGCCGGGCTGGTGTCGTTGCTGCTGGCCGTCTCCAAGGGCGCCGACTGGGGCTGGGGCAGCGGCGCCACACTCGGCCTCTTCGCGGCGGCCGCCGTCGTACTGCCGGCGTGGGGCGCATGGGAGTTGCGGGTCAAGGAGCCGCTGGTCGACCTGCGGGCCACCGCCCGCCGTCAGGTGCTGGTCACCAACCTCGCCTCCATCGCCGTCGGGTTCGCGATGTTCGCGATGTCCCTGGTCATTCCGCAGCTCCTGCAGTTGCCTGAGGCGACCGGCTACGGTCTCGGCAGGTCGCTGCTGGTCGCCGGGCTGACGATGGCGCCGTCCGGCCTGGTCATGATGGCCGCGGCCCCCTTCTCGGCCGCCCTGTCCAAGGCCAGGGGCCCGAAGATCACGCTGATGGCCGGCGCGCTGGTGGTGGCCGCCGGGTACGGGCTGAACATCGTGCTGATGTCCGAGCTCTGGCACTTCGTGCTGGTCACCTGTGTGATCGGCGCCGGTATCGGCTTCACGTACGGTGCGATGCCCGCGCTCATCATGAGCGCGGTGCCGGCCTCCGAGACGGGTGCGGCGAACAGCCTCAACACACTGATGCGGTCCATCGGCACGTCGACGGCCAGCGCCGTGGCCGGGGTGATCCTGGCGCAGATGACGACGCCCTTCGGGCCGGCGGTGCTGCCGTCCGAGGACGGGTTCCGCGTCGTGCTGGCGATCGGGGCGGGGGCGGCGCTGCTCGCGTCCGTGGTCGCCTCGTTCATCCCGCGGCAGCGGGTGGCGCAGACGCCGGTGGACGCGCCGGCCGGCGAACCGGCAAAGGCCTAGGCGGGGGCGCGGTGCCGGCCGTCGGGCAGGCTGCCGTCGCCGCGGGCGGAACTCCCGTGCGGGGCCGGGTCCTCGGGGCCGGCGGCGCGCCGCACCGGCCGCCCGTCCGGGTAGGCGAGACCGGCACGAGCGCGCGGGGTCTCAGCCGTTCGGCGCGCCGAACCACCGCGGGAGGCGGGCGAGCAGTTCCCGCTGGTCCTCGCCCGCCCACGCCACATGGCCGTCCGGGCGGAGCAGGACCGCGGGGACGTCCGGTTCTGCGCCGTCGTCGAGAACGTGGTCGACCCGGTCCTCCCAGCCCGTCACCGACAGCCGCCCGCCGGTCCGGTCGAGGAGCAGCCCGCGGCCGCCGCGCATCAGCTCGTACAGGCGCCCGTTCCGCAGCCGTACGTCCCGCAGCCGGCGGCCGAGCAGGGGGTGGCCCTCGCCGACGTCGTAGCGGACGGAGACGGCGGTGATCTTCTCGCTGAGGTACCGGTTCACCTCCTCGAACTCCATCAGCTCCGCCAGCAGCCGGCGCACGGCCCGCGGCCCCGGCTCGGGCGTCAGCAGGTGCATCTGCGCGCGGGTGTCCTCCAGCACGGCGGCGGCCACCGGGTGGCGTTCGGTGTGGTAGCTGTCCAGCAGGCCCTCCGGCGCCCAGCCGCGGACCTCGGCGGCCAGTTTCCAGCCGAGGTTGAAGGCGTCCTGGAGACCGAGGTTGAGCCCCTGTCCCCCGGTCGGCGGGTGGATGTGCGCCGCGTCGCCGGCCAGCAGGACCCGGCCGGTGCGGTAGCGCTCGGCCAGCCGGGTGGCGTCGCCGAAGCGGGAGAGCCAGCGCGGTGAGTGGATCCCGAAGTCGGTGCCCGCGAACCTCCGCAGCTGCTGCCTGAACTCCTCCAGGGAGGGCGCCGCCGAGCGGTCCTCGGCCACCCCCTCGGCGGGCACGATGACGCGGTACAGCCCGTCACCCGTGGGCATCGCGCCGAACCGGAACTCGGTCCTGCGGACCTCGGCCGTGACGGCCGCCAGTTCCTCCGGCGAGGCGGTCAGCTCCATCTCGCCCAGCAGCGTCTCGACCCTGCTGGGTTCGCCGGGGAAGCCGACGCCGAGCAGCCGGCGCACCGTGCTGATGCCGCCGTCGCAGCCGACGAGGTGGCGCGCGCGCAGCCGCGTTCCGTCGGACAGCTCGGCTGTCACCCCGTCGTCGTCCTGGTGCAGCCCGACCAGCTCGCAGCCGCGCCGGATCCGGGCACCGGACCCGGCGGCGTGCTCGGCCAGCAGGCGCTCGGTGACGGGCTGCGGGATGCCGAGGACGTACGGGTGCGCGGTGTCCAGGTCGGGCCGGGGCGCCCTGAGGCCGGCGAAGGCCCCGCCGGCGTCCCGGAGCGTCCCGCAGCGCAGGAAACGCTCCAGCAGACCGCGCTGGTCCAGCACCTCGATGCTGCGCACGTGCAGACCGAGCGCACGCGTCTGCCCGGTCGGCTCCGCCAGCCGCTCCAGCACCACCACGTCCAGGCCGTGCAGCCGCAGCTCCCCGGCCAGCATCATGCCGGTCGGCCCACCACCGACGATGATCACATCGACCACGAAAATCCCCTGTCCTTTCGCCCGCACCGGGCTGGAGCCGAGGATTCTGCGCCCTCACCGGGGCCTTGCCGCAAGACCCCCCGTGCGCTATATCTTGGAAGTGGCAGGGAGCACCCGACTCCCTGCCTTTGTGTTTTCCCTCCCTTTTCTCTCCGCTTATCAGCTGGACCGCCTGTGTGTCTTTTCCGGGGACCGGGTGTTCTCCCCGCCCCTTCCCCACCCGGTCCCAGAAGATCTTCCGCATGGGATCTCGTGTTGCCGAGGTGGAACTGCCGCCTCTTTTCTGCCCGCTGGAATCCGACGTCCATCCGCGCGCCCGGCAGATCGAGGAACGCGCCGACGAGTGGCTCAGGAACAGCGGCATGTGCGCGTCCGAGGAGGAACTGGCCTGGGTCGTCGCCACGCACAGCACCGACTTCTTCGCCCGTTTCGTCCCGGGCGCCGACGACGACCGGCTGCTCGCGACGGCCCTGTGGGTGTACTGGGGCTTCGGCTTCGACGACGCGCGCTGCGACCGGGGCCCGCTGAGCACGCGCCCGGCGCAGTTCAACGCGCTGGCCTGCCAGGTGCAGCGGGTGTGCGAGAACGGCACCGCGACCGGCGGCGACCGGTACGTCTGCGCGCTGCGGGACATCATGCGGATGCTCCGGTCGCTCGGGACGCCCGCGCAGGTGGGCCGGTTCACGCACGCGCACCGCGCCTGGCTGTCGGGCGTGGCCTGGCAGGTCGGCAACCAGGCGCTGGGCCGGATGCCCGGCCTGGACGACTTCCTGACGATGCGGCTGCTGTCGTCGGGCGGGGAGCCGACCTTCGCGATGCTGGAGATCGCCAACGGCGCCGAGGTGCCCGACCGTGAGCTGTACCGGCCGGCCGTGCTGGCGCTGAAGGAGATGGCCATCCTCGTGGCCGCCCTGGACAACGACCGCCACTCGCTGCCCAAGGAGCGGGCCCGCGACCAGGCCGACCAGAACGTCTACACCGTCCTGATGCACGAGCGGGACCTGACGCTGCAGCAGGCGGTGGAGGCAGCCAACCAGTTGCGCGACCGCGTCCTGCTGCGGTTCCTGCGGCTGCACGACCGCGTCCGCCCGACGGCGGGCCCGGAGCTCGCCGCCTATCTGCAGGGGCTGCGGCACGGCATCCGCGGCAACAACGAGTGGGGGCTGCGGGTGCCCCGCTACCTCAGCATGGGCCGGTGGCCCGACGCCATGGAGCACACCGCGCTGACCTGGGCGGAGGAGCCGTCCGACACCCGCCCGGGTCCACTGGAGGGCGCCCCCGGCGTCGCCTGGTGGTGGGACGAGGACCTGGGCTGAGGCCCGCTCAGCCGCCCGTGGCCAGGTCCAGCGTCCACCAGGGCCCCCCGGCGCCGGACGCGACACCGACCCCCGCGTGGGTGTACCGGCAGGTCAGGAGGATGGCCCGGTGCTCGGGGCTGTCGATCCAGGTACGGACGACGGCCTCGGGTGTGCGGGGACCGGCGGCGACGTTCTCGGCGGTGTGGCCGGGCCGGTAGCCGGCGGCCCGCATCCGCTCGGCGGGGCTGCTGCCGTCGCCCCCGGTGTGCGTGAGGTGCTGCCGGCGTGCCATGTCGGCGCTGTGCCCCTGGGCGGCCCGGTTGAGGGAGGCGCGCAGCCGTACGGGACGGCAGCCGGCCTGGACGCGGTGCCGGTTGACGGCGGCGACGACCTCGGTCGCCGCGATGTCCCGGGACCGCTGCGGAGGGGCGTACGGCGCGCCGTCCCTCGATGGCTGGACGGGCGCGGGCCCGGGCGCGGGCAGGGGCCACAGGGGTGCCTGGTAGTACGGCGGTGGAAGCGGCACGGGCGGTCCGGTCACGGCCAGGAGGGTGCCTGTCAGGGCGAGCGCGGCCCTGCGCATCCCGGTCATCTGCTCTCTCTTTTCTTTTCTCCGCGTCTTGCGTCCTGCGTCTTACGTCCTGCGTCTGCGGCTTGCGGCGCACACCGTACCGATATTTATTTCCGCTGTTGTGCCCAGCCGTTCCTTCGGGGGAAAAGGGCATTTCCCTGGCCGGTACGGACGACCATCTTGGCTAGGCTGGTACGCGCTCGTTCACTCCCTCCTTCTCCACCCTTCTCCTCCCCCTTTTTCTTTTCTCTCTTTCTCTCCGGAGGTTCCTCATGTCGCTGCGGGTTCGCCGCATCGCTGTCGTGTCGCTCGCCGCGCTGGCCCTCACCGCGAGCGGGGCGGCGGTGGCCGCCGCCTCGACGCAGCCGGCCGCCACCGCCGTCGGCAACCCCGGCCCCGAGGGCTTCGGGGGCGGCGGTCACGGCCACGGCCACGACCGGCCGCTGCACTTCGGGCCGTTCGAGTTCCCGCGCTACGGCTCCGTCTCGGGCGGCTTCTCCTGGGGTGTGCGCGACTGACGGGATCCCCGACCGCGCCGAGGGCCGCCCCGCGGGGCGGCCCTCGGTCGTTTCCGGAGCGCGCCGGCCGGTCAGCGCTTCAGCGTGGTCGCGCTGGCCACCAGGACCAGGACCACGCACCCCAGGATGAGCAGCGCGTCGCGGACGAACAGCCCGGTCACCCCGGTGTGCGTGGCGGCCTCGCCGGCGGCCTGGACGGCGTACGTCATCGGCATCGCCTTGGCCACGGCCGACAGGGCGCCGTGCATCTCGTCGCGCGGCACGAACAGGCCGCACACCAGGAACTGCGGCAGCACCCCGGCGGGCAGGAACTGCACCGCCTGGAACTCGTTGCGCGCGAAGGCGCTCACCAGCAGCCCCAGCGCCAGCCCGAGCAGCGCGCCGAGCATGGCGATGACCATCAGCAGATACGCGGGGCCCTTGATGTCCAGGCCGAGCGGGCCGACGGACAGCAGGGTGGACAGGACCGCCTGGAGCAGGGCCAGGAAGGCGAAGGCGAGGCTGTAGCCGAGCACGATGTCCAGCCGTCGCACGGGCATCGTCAGCAGTCTCTCGGCGGTGCCGGTGGTGCGCTCCCGCAGCGTCGACACGGACGCCACCAGGTACATCACGATGACCGGGAAGATGCCGAAGACCTGCGGCCCGACCCGTTCGAAGCTGGCCTCCGAGTCATGGAACATCAGCTTCAGCAGCACCATGAGCATGCACGGGATGCCCAGCAGCAGCGCGGTGCTGCCCTTGTCGCGGGAGATCTGCTGGAGCACCCGGACCGCGGTCGCGCCGGTGATGGTGGGCGAGAACGGCAGCCGTTCCGCCAGTCCGAGGCCGCTCACCGCGCCGTGTCCGCGGCGAAGTAGGCCCGTTCCGCCTCGGGGGCGCCGCCCTGGTCGAGCAGGCCGGGCAGCGTGGGCAGCAGACTCTGCGCCGCCGCCCGCCGCCGGGCGCGCTCCTCGGCGTCCGTCGCGGCCTGCACGAGGTGCATGAACGCCTCTTCCACGTCGTCGCAGCCGGTGTGCTCCAGGAGCGTCTCCCGGTCGGCGCCGGCCAGCAGCCGCCCGGCGCGCATCAGCAGCAGCCGGTCGCAGCGGTCGGCCTCGTCCATGACGTGGCTGGAGACCAGCAGGGTGGTGCCCTCCCCGGCCAGCCGCTGGAACACCAGCCACAACTCGCGGCGCACCATGGGGTCGAGGCCCACGGTCGGTTCGTCCATCACGAGCAGGTCCGGCTTGTTCAGCAGCGCCACGGCCAGGGAGACCCGTGAGTACTGGCCGCCCGACAGCCGGGCGACCAGCTTGTCCGCGTACGACGCCAGGTCGACCTCCTTCACCACCCGGACCACGGCGTCCTCCCGGCGCCAGCCCCGCATGCCGAGCGCGGCGGCGAAGTAGCGCAGGTTCTCCAGCACGGTCAGGTCCGCGTAGACCGACGGGGCCTGGGTCACGTAGCCGACGCGCGTGCGCAACTGCGGGGCGCCCGCCGCGTATCCGAGGACCTGGACGTGGCCCGCGGTGCTCTGCTGCACGCCGACCACGGACCGCAGCAGCGTCGTCTTGCCGCAGCCGCTCGGCCCGAGCAGGCCGACGATGCAGCCGCGGGGGACGGTGAAGCTGACGTCCTGCAGGACCGTGTGGCGGCCGCGGACCACCCGCAGTCCGTAGGCGGCCACGGCGGGAAGATCCCCCGGCAGCGCTGGGCTGGTCTCGGTCTGCTGCACGACTCCACTGTGTTTCGTCACGTTCGGTTCCGCTCGTGGCGGCGGGTGCGCCGGTCGGCGCCGCCCGGTCCGGCAACGGCGGTGGGTCAGGGCTGTCGGCCAAGGCGTGGGACACGGCGGTCACAGGCCGCCGCACAGACAACGGTCCACTTGAGCCGAAGTCACGGCTTTTGTCCCTCTCCGTTCCCCGAGGCCGTGCCGAGCGGGCCGGTGGTCAGGCCTCGCGGTGGGTCATCGCCCAGGCGATGTCCCGGAGTTGCCGGTAGACGTCGGGGGCGGGCCGGGCCCAGGACAGCGCTCGCAGCGCGGCCGACACCTGGCGGCGGGCCTCCTGCTCGGCGGCCTCGCGGCCACCGGCCTCCGCCACGAGTTCGCGCGCCAGGGCGACGTCCCGCTCGTCGAGGGGGTGCGGGGCGGCGTACAGCGCGCGCAGCCGCTCGGCCGCCGCGCCCTCGCCGCTCAGGGCCGCCACGACGGGCAGCGACTTCTTCCGTGCCGCGAGATCGGACCCGACCGGCTTGCCGCTGCGCGACGTACGGCCCCAAATGCCCAGGACGTCGTCGGCGCACTGGAAGGCCACGCCCAGACGGCGCCCGAACTCCCGCAGGCCCCTGACCCGTTCGGCGTCGGCCCCGGCCAGGATGCCGCCCAGGGCGCACGAACACCCGATCAGCGAACCGGTCTTGCCCTCCGCCATGGCGAGGTACTGGGCCACCGACACCTCCGGCGCCTTCTCGAACGCCACGTCGCGGCTCTGCCCCTCGACCAGTTCGAGCAGGGTCGTGACCAGTTCCTGGACCGCCTCGGCCGCCCGTTGCGCGTCGACGTCCGCCAGCGCCCGCAGCGCCGACACGAGCAGGGCGTCGCCGGCCAGGACGGCCGCCGGGGTGCCGAACACCGACCAGGCGGCCGGGCGGTGGCGGCGCAGGGCGTCCCCGTCGATGACGTCGTCGTGCAGCAGCGTGAAGTCGTGCACCAACTCCACGGCCACGGCGCCCGGTACCGCGAGATCCGGGCTGCCGCCGACCGCGGAGGCGGACAGCAGGGACAGCGCCGGGCGGACCGTCTTGCCGGAGCGGGCGGCCGCCGCCACCGGTGTGCCGTCCGCTTCGCACCAGCCGCGGTGGTACCGCGCCACCCGTCTCTCGCTGTCCGGCAACGCGGCCACGGCCGACCGCAGGGCGGGGTTCAGCAGGTCGTCCACCCAGCCCAGACGAGGGAAGGTGCCGACCGGGGCGGGGCCGGTGATCTGCGCCATGTGCTGCTCCTCAGAACCGCGAACGGGAACCGCGCCGACGGCAGTTGCCGCGCCGCGTGACCCGCCTCAGTCAATCGGTGACCGCTTCGCGCGAGAAGCAGCCCCGCACTGCCCGCCGAAAGATCACTTACCCGGACCAGCCCTATTACCGTGCACCAAGCCGACAATCGGGCCATGCCACAGGCCAGTTGCGGCCCGGGGAGAAGAAGTCGTGGTCGGAGCGGGCCCGCGCCTCACAGCGCCACGCCCCGCGTCAACGCCAGACTGACGCTGTTGCCACGCGGCATCGTTTCTGCATACGGCTGCCGAGTGATCTCCGCGCGCGTCCGACCGTCCTGGTGCCGGACGGGTCGCCCATCCTGCTGCCCGTGATCGCTTCTCTGGCACGCGCCTGTGCTGCCGCCCTGATGGGCACCGCCTGCACCTTCGCCCTGTCCTGCCCCGCCCACGCCGCGAAATCCCTGCCGCTGGACCAAGCAGTCGCCGCCCTGCCGCAGGCCGCCGAATCCCGCGACGGGTACGAGCGCGCCGAGTTCACCTACTGGAACGCCGGCGCGCAGCCCGACGACGACTGCGACACCCGCGCCGAGGTGCTGATCGCCGAGGCGGTCGAACCGCCGGCCACGGGCCCGGGCTGCGCGCTGAAGGGCGGCACCTGGTCGTCCTACTACGACGCCCGCCAGGTGACCTCCGCCGCGGCCACGGACGTCGACCACATGGTGCCGCTCGCCGAGGCGTGGGACTCCGGCGCGTCCCAGTGGACGGCCGCCCGCCGCGAGGCCTTCGCCAACGACCTGGGAGACCCCCGCAGTCTGGTGGCCGTCTCCGCCGCCGCACACCGCAGCAAGGCGGACCAGGACCCGGCCCAGTGGCTGCCGCCCAACACCAAGGCCACGTGCCGCTACCTCGTCGAGTGGACGGCCGTGAAGCTGCGCTGGGGTCTCACCGCGGACACCGAGGAACGCGAGTCCCTCACCCGCCTCGCCGAGGCCTGCCCGGACGCGACGGTCACGTACACACCGGCTCCCTAGGGGCCGTGCCGGTCGGCCGGTGGCCGAGGAGCGGTGGCCGAGGAGCGGTGGCCGAGGAGCGGTGGCGCCGGGTGAGACACGTCACCCGCCTCGCGCCCACGGCAGCGCACAACGAAAGACCCCCTCTCGTCTACGTCTCCGCAGATGAGAGGGGGTCTTCCCCAGTGTGGCGGCGCCAGGATTCGAACCTGGGAAGGCTGAGCCGGCAGATTTACAGCGGGCTCAGTCCGGCTGGGTTGACCTGCGGTCTTCCATGGTTGCACTCGCTTATGGGGGACGCCTGGGGGAAGTCGATCCCAGCATGTCGATGGTGGCCCCCACACCGCGCGACCGCATCGCGCCGCCTCGGAACGAGAAACAGTTGGCTCGTGCTCGATGATGCGACGGCCAGGCAACGTCAACTCGGGCTGACCGGGCGTCGACGGGCTCTCAAATGGAGCGGTGCCGCCTCCGAGAACACGACGCCGCTCCGTTGCCTCGTGAGTCTTACCCCTCGGTCACCACCCGCCCGCGATCAGCAGGATCACGAGCAGGGTCACCATGGCGCCGGTGGGTGACGCCTGCGACTGAAGCGAGGAGAGCACCGTCGAGACGGCGGCCAAGACCTCCAACTGTTCACGGATCCGGGGTCCCTGCGGGAATGCCGGCTCAGACACGTTCACGCTCCCTAAGATTGACGACGGGCGGATTGCCCCTCGAACGCCAACTCTGGGCGCGACAGGGGGTGTTGCCGCTACTGGAACACGTTGCCAACCTCCGGCAACGCCTAGTCACGCTAAGGGAGCAGGAAGTGTCGGAGAGCCGATTCATCCTCCAGCCACTTGGAGACGACGTCCCTGAGGACTCTGCGCTCCTGGCAGACCTGCTTCGGGGGGTCTTTGGAGCGATTGGCATTTCACTACGGCGTTACGCAGCACGAGTGCACAGGAATCCGGGTGCGGTATCTCGCTATCTAAATGGAACGAGAGTACCTCCCTGGGAGTTTGTAACTGAGCTTTTTGTGGAGGCCACTAAAGCCCAGCGGAAGCCGCTCCAGCCAGAAGTGCTTGAACTTGTAAAGAAGGCGCACCGTAAGGCGCTCGAAACGAGTAATAAAAAGCAACATGAGGTGCAGGTACTGCAAGACCAACTCGAAGAAGCGGACGTACGCGTCCAACAGGCGGCAATCCGTGAGCAGGTCCTCATGGAAGGGCTTCAGATGCGCGAGCAGCGCATCGCCCAGCTAGAGGTTCGACAGAACGAGCTAACCGCGCGCTGGGAGAGCGAAGTACGCGAGCGCGAGAAATTGACAGCCGCGCTCACCCTTTCGCAAGACAGGGACATTGCAGAGTTGGCCCGCCTTAAAGCGGAGGTTGAGCAACTAAAGGAAGAACTGCGGGAAGCCCAGACTGCGAGTCGGGAAGCCGAAGAACGCTGCCAAACGCTTGAGGTACGTCTGGCCGAAGCAGAGGAGCGGGCTCAAGCGGGAAGGGAAGCCAGAGAAGCTACCGAATTGGAGGAAGCCCATCGTGCGGCAGCCGAGGCGAAGGCGGTCGCGGACGAGCTAAGGCAGCAACTGGAGAAGATCAGTGCGGAGCGAGAAGCGACGCGAGGAAGAATGCGCCTAACGAAGGAGGAATTGGAGAAGCAATTCGCCGAGGAGCGAGAGCGTGAATCGCAAGAACTAGCCAACCGTGACCTCGACGAGCTACTGCGGGACTTTCTTCGCTTGACGGCTAAAGGTGATGAATCAGGCTTGTACAAGCTGACGCTGGCCGTTGCCCGGCATGCATCTCTCGAAGATATTAGGGAGATCGGATTGGAGCTTTGGCGAAGAGGATACGAGATTGCAGCAGATGACCTGTCCGGATCCGTAGGCGGCGAACGCGACGTCCAATCGGTGCGGCAGTTCGTCTCCCTGATGTTCGATGAGAACACAAGCAGATCGGCCAGCGCTCTCGTGGAACGGGCTCTATCGCAGTTCGCATGGTTCCGCGACGCTCAAGACGTGCTCAACCTCATAAATGAATTGAAAGGGGAAGAGCTCGATACGTGGGTCTTGCATATCCAAAGCGAGTGCGCAATTAGGCGTGACCCGCGATTGCTAGCGGAACTCCTCTCACAGGCGGACGACAGCACCACCGAGGCGTTGCTCGAAGAGGTCATAACCTCTAGGGGTGTAGCTGATATCCCGCCCCTCCTCGCGAGTATGGAAAGCGCCCACCTTTCCGAGCAGGTCAGCACAGTGGTTGGACTTCTGGCAGAGCTAAGGCATAGAGAGGCCGAATCTATCCTCGAAGCATGGGAGCTAACCAAGGAGTAGGAGGTTGAGCCGCGTAGTCAACCCGGCCACAGCGCAACGGGCGGCGAAGGGGGAAACGGGCCTCGTTGTCAGTGCTGCGCCGTAAAGTTCACCCACTGCACCAACACCTGGGGGTCCTGTGCATGCGTGGCTTCTGCACTGCAATCCGAAGAGGTTTGACCTGGAGGGCTTCCGTCGCGACGGGCACGTTCTGCCGTCATGGACCATCGCGCGCTACGTGAACGACGTGGCAGCCGGCGACAAGTTCGTGCTGTGGATGAGCGGACCGAACGCCGGCGTAATCGCCCACGGCCACTTCACCGGTAGCGCGGGGTACGGCCAACCCGACCTGGACTACTGGGCAGAAGACCCCGGAACAAGGCACTACGTGCCCCTACAGGTTGATGAGTGGCTGGACCTGCGCGTGCCCAAGAGCCAACTTGCAGCCGATCCACGCATGTCAAGGGCGACCATCCTCAGGCAGCCCTTCGCCGGCAACCCCCACCTCCTGGCCGAGGATGAGTGGCAAGCCATCCGAGAAGCCATCGAGATCTTCAAGGGCAATGATCCAAAGTGGCACCTGGAGCCTGGGGACGAGATTCGGCGGGTCGAGCTGCACAAGCAGTACGGAGGGAGCTCCCAGAACGGGATCTCACCGTCGAGCACCACGAACAACATCCTCATCTTCACAGCGGCCAGCTCTGGTCATCAGCACGGTTACTACGACACCTGGAACGAAGACGGCACCTTCCACTACACCGGCGAAGGACAGACCGGCGATCAGAAGATGCTCCGCGGCAACAAGGCCATCCTGGAGCATCAGGAGACCGGCAAGCGCCTGCGTCTGTTCGACGGGGCCCGCGGGACGGTGCGCTATCTCGGTGAGTGGGCGCTCGACCCAGACGATCCCTACTCCGAGGATGAGGCGCCCGCTACGGGCGGTGGTCCTCTACGTAAGGTCATTCGCTTCCACCTCGTGCCGGTGAAGGCCACGATCACCGCCCCTGACGTCGGGATCGGGCAGGCATACGTGGCGCCAGACGAGAATGTCTCGCCGGAGTCGGCCGCCCCCAGCACGCCGGATCCAGATCTTGTGGGGCGTAACCTGTCGACGCACCGGCGACTCCAGAACGCCTTGGCCGAGGAAGCACAGAAGCGCGGCTTCACAGCGCTTTCCCCGGACGCATCCGACCCCGATTTCGACGTGGCATGGCGCGATGCCGCGGGACGAGTGACCGTCTGCGAGGTCAAGTCGCTGACAATCGCTAATGAGGCCCGCCAGCTTCGCGCTGGTCTTGGGCAAGTCCTCGACTATCAGGATCAGCTTCGTGAGCGCGCTCTGGAGGCATCGGCCGTTCTGTGGGTCGAACGGGCGCCGTCGGAGGAAAGGTGGGTTGACCTGTGTCAGCGGGTCGGTGTGACCCTTGCTTGGCCCGGCCAGGAAGACTCCGTTTTCCGTAGCTGAGCGATACCCAGAGCCCCGGCGCCCCTGCTCGCCACCTCTGATAGCCGCCTTTCAGGTTGAGCTCAGAAGGTCGCAGATAGCCTGCTCCGTCCAGTGCCCTGCGGCGCCGGGGCACGCTGCTACGTATGAGGCCACCGCCTCTACGTCCCATGCGCCGGCGGTCAATAGTCCCGACGCCAAGAAGCGCACGTAGGCGGCGGAGGGCGGGATCCATTCGACGTCCCGCACGCCCCAAGGGGCGGTGAAGGTCAAGACCGGCAACTCATCGACCTGACCGGCGCACACGAGTGTCTCGTAGCGGCCATCACCTAGCACCGCACGGCCCGCTGCCAGCACGTCAACCAAATCAAGGGTTGCGCCCGGTGCCCTGTACATCTCTTGGGCAGCGATGTCAAAGAACTGATCTGTAGTCACTAGGTGCGCCCTGGCCAACACTCGCCCGGTTGCCTGGGGGTCGTAGAACGCCCTCCCTCCTCCCCACACGGGTGACTCGGTTGCGAAGTACATTGCGCCAGTCAGTTCAACAGGGATGGATCGGGCCGGCATCGCCGGGTTTCGGCACCCTGGGTACTCCCTTGCAGCACCGGGTGGGCGACCGCCTTGGATGTAAGCGGCCAGTCGATCGAGGTGCATGTTCGATCCGTAGGACGTGTACCAAACCCGTTCCGGATAGTGGTCGGTTGGCAACGTCGGATCGATGCTCTGTAGGGCCTTCACTTTGGCCTGCTCCCGGGAGTTGCGCTCAGTCTGCCGAAACGTCGTACCTGATGACATGACGGTCTCCAGGGAGGATCGTGATCATTACTCGTAGGGGCCGATTGTTCTCGTCGTAGCCCGTGCGCATGTGCACAGCCACAGGGGTAGCGGAGGGCAAGGACAGCTTCTCGACCTCAGCACGAGTCGGCATGCGCACAGTAATTTCGTCCCGGTAGCGAGCCTGAATGAGGCCAACGCTGGCCAGTACGCCACCTGGTGCTGACACGTCTTCGGGCAGCATCAAGGGCGTGCCTCGGACTAGCTCCTCCGGGAAGTACGAGTCAGCCAGCGCATACGGGTCGTGATCCACTATGCGCACTCGTTCCCGGACGACAGTCAGCGCGGTCTCAGGATCCAGCTCCAGGCGTTCTGCGACTTCAGCCGGCGGGCGGCGGATGGAGACGCGAACTTCCTGGCGAGGCTGACGCCCACTTTCAGCCACGATGCTGGCCCACTGGTCCCCGCGATCGTTGGACTGGTGCCGGGTCCGAGACTCCAGTACTGACCAGTCCCAGACAGCTGGCGTAAGGCTGCGTCGAACGAAGCTTCCTCGCCCCTGACCAGCAATGATTAGTCCTTCTTCGGTCAGGCGTCGCAGAGCCAGGCGGACCGTGTTGCGACTCGCTTCGTATCGCTCCACCAGCTCGAACTCAGTTGGGAGCTGCTGACCCGGCTCCAGCTCACCCCGCTCGATCTGTCCTCGCAGGTCATCCGCGATGCGGTGGTACCTGGGGCGCTGCTCCCGCACGGTGTCTCCTTGCTAGTTGGCTGACTTGTGCCAACAACATACGCCCTTTGCCTTGACGGTCGTAGCGACTTGAGGCAACACTCAGGGCATCGGTTGTTGGTACAACACCACCAACACCGTTGAGTCAGTCTTTATGCCAGGCAGGGCTACTGCGGTTCGCCGTAAGTCCCTGGACTGGGCGTTCTTTGACAACTGCATGGGGATCACGCCGCCTCTCCTCGGCCAAGTAGGCGGCCACGCGGGAGTTCCCGCGTGAGGTACAGCGCGACTCGACCTCCCCGCAGCCCTAGCGGCTTCGGGCCGGTTGCCTCCGCTGCTCGTCTCGTACGAGCAGCGCTGAGGGGAGCCGGAACCGACTCCAACGGCGCGCGGCTCCCGGGGTGCCTCCCGGGAGCCGCTGTTCGGGCCGTTCCACCCTGTGAGAGGAACACGACCCAATGAGCCACATCGTCACTGTTCAGGACGCTGTTACCGCGTTCTCCGACTTCATGGAGCCGACGGACGCGGAGCTGGACGCGATCGAGCAGGAGATGCCCGTCATCCTGGCAGACGTTGACCTGCTGGACGCGCAGATCATCACCCTGGACCGCATCCCGACCGAGCTGGACAACCGGCGCCTGCGCCGCGCCCGCCGCCGGGCCCTGGCCGCGCGTATCGCTCTGGCCAACCGCACCACCGCCGCAACGGTCCCTGGGGGGGCCGCGTGAGCGCCACCGGCCGCAACCTGAGCACCGCGCACGCTGAGGTGAAGGCGGAGATCACGCGGACCGACACCAAGACCGGCTTACTGCTGGCGTTCGTCGGCGCGGTCCTGGCGGGCGCGTGGACGGTCGCCGGCGATCTGCCGATGAACCTGCCGGCCTACATCGCTGGCGGACTCGGGATGGCGCTGTTGGTCGCGGCCGCTGGTCTGCTGCTGCGCTCGACCCGGCCCAACCTGCGCGGCCGGCACGGCTTCCTGCTGTGGGCCACCCTCACGGCCGAGGAGATCACCGCTGCCGTGGAGCGGGACATGGCTGCCGACATTGCCGGGCTGTCCCGGCTCGCGGTCGCCAAGTTCACGACCCTGCGTCGCGCGGTCGACCTGACGTGTGCCGGCGGGGCGCTGCTCATCCTCGCCGCACTACTCACGGCAGGGGGTGCGCTGTGACGCTGCTTGAGATCGTCTACGGCCCCCGTGCCGACGAGAAGGACTTCCGGACGCTGCTGGTTCGGGCCCTGGAAGCGAACGTGGCGCTGGCCCGGACTTGCGCCCTGGTCGGCGACCGAGTCGCCGAGGAGCTCTACCACCGGGAGATCAACCATCTGCTTGACCTGCGAGAGCGGGAGGCTGCCGAATGAGCGCGAAGACTGTTCTGCCGGCCGTCGGAATGACGGCGGTGTCCATGGTCCTCACCCTCGCGGTGGTGATGATGTGGCTGGGGGCGGCGGTGCCGTGGCCGGTCGCTCTGGTCGTCGGTCTTGGCATCGATGGCGGATGGCTGGCCACCCTCGCCTACGAACGCCGCCTCGCCGCGCAAGGTGACCACAACCGCGCCGTGACGGCGGTTGGTTGGTTCTTCGGCGTCCTCGCCGCCGGCGTCCTAGTCGCCCACGCGCTGACCGCTGAGCACTCCGCCGGCGCGTGGCTGGCTGTGGCGTGGCTGCCGATCGCGGCCAAGGCCCTATGGATGGTGCACAGCCTGTGGGAGCGCACCGCGCTCACCCCGCTCGCGTTGGACGCGATCCGGGGCATTCAGCAGGAGGCGCGGGACGAAGCGGCCGTGGCCCGCGCCCGGCTGCGGGCGGAAGCGGCCACGGAGGAGACGCGGCTGACGGCCGTGACGGAAGCTGGCGCCCGCGTCGCACGCGTCCAGGCCGAGACCGCGCAGAGGCTCGCGGGGGCGTGGTCGACGCTGGAGACTGCCCGCAAGGGCGAGGAGACCGGCAGGGTCCTGACCAGCGTGACGACCCCCGTCACACCCGGCGTCACACCGCGCTGGGAACTGCCAGTGTGGGGGCCGAGTGAGGCGGTGCCGGCGCTCGAATCGGGGGCGCCCGCGCTGTCGGATGACGTGCTGGACACGCTGGTTCACGACATCCGGCACAGCCAGACGCCGCCCCTGTCCTACCGCGATATGGCCGCCCGCTTCCGTGCTGCCGGCCACTCCGCCTCTGAGGTCCGGCTGCGGGCCGCGTGGAAGCGCGTCGCCTGATGGCTGCGCTGCCGGTCTACCGGTGGCGCCTGGCCCCGGACGGCTTGGCCACCCGCCGCCAACTGCGTGCCCGTGGGCTGCGGCCCGGTGGCCAGGACGTGGCCGCGCAGCTCGAACGGCCGCGCCGCCGCCGGGCCCCACTGGTCGCCTACCTCTACCGCGTCGACCTGGCCAAGCCGGTGCGGCCGATGACCCCGGCCCGGTGGGCGGCGCTCGCCAAGGCCAACGCCGCCCGCCGCCGGTGCCCCGACTGCGGTCGTGACGCCGGCTACGTCATCCCCGTGTCGCTCGGCATGTGCGTGCCGTGCGCCTACCCCAACCAGTACGTTGCCTGATTCGCTCCGCAGAGTGGGGCTTTGGCCAGAACTATCAAGAAGTCGTGATAGTTACGGCCCTTGCCTCGCCTCAGGCTTTCCCACGGGCCCGACCGCTCACCTTCCACAGCGCCGGTCGGGCCCGGCCCTCCCTCATGAGAGAAGGAAGTCTCAGTGAAGCATCCCGACGATGACCACGAACTGTTCAACCGCCTGGAAGCCGAAATGGCCGCCGAGCACGGTGCCGACGTGGTCGACCTGGGCAAGGCCCGCGCGGCCCGCGAACCGGCCCCCACCACCCCCGCCCCAGAGTCTGAGCCGGCCGACCCGGACACGCCGGTCATGGTCGACCAGCCCGCCCCCGCGGCTACCGGTCCCGGCTACCTCGGTCGGCTCGCCAGCGCCCGCCGCCGCGCGGTCGTGCCGGTCTGGCTCAAGTCCGTGGCTGAGCTGCGCACCGCCTCCGCGTGGGTGGCCCGCCACTACGCCCACGCCGCCGGCTATCACGCGCTGCGTGCCCCGGTCTACGCCGCCCGCCTCGCGCTTCAGGCCCCGGCCGGCGCCGCGAAGGTGGTCGGGGGCACGATGCGGTGGGTGGCCGACCGTGAGGGCGAACCGGTCCGGCTCGCCGCGGTGCGGCGTGAGGACGCTGCCGAGTACCTGAAGCTGTCGCGGCAGCGTGACGGACGGGTCCGGCTGCGGACCCTGGTCGCCGCGCTCGCGATGTTCACCGGTGTCGGTCTGGCGCTCGCGATCTACGTGCTGGCGCCCGACTGGCTGCAGGCCGTGTCCGTGAGCGCGGTCGTCCTCGCCCTGGGGGCCGCCGGCCGTAAGGCGGACGCCCCGGTCGTGCACCGGGCGGTGGAGCTGCCTAAGGCGACCAAGCTCACCAGTGACATCGTCCTTCGGGCGCTGGGGGCGTTGGGGATTCCCGCGATCAATCAGGCGCAGGGCAAGGGACGGGACGGGTTCGAGTTCACCGCCCCTATCACCCGCGACGGGCCCGGCTGGCGTGCGGAAGGCAACCTGCCCTACGGCGTCACGGTCACGGACATCATCGAGCGTCGCGAGCGTCTCGCGTCCGGTCTGCGCCGCCCGCTGGGGTGTGTGTGGCCCGAGGCGGTGCCGGATGAGCACACCGGGCATCTGGTGCTGTGGGTCGGGGATCAGGACATGTCCCGGGCGTCTCAGCCTGCGTGGCCGCTGCTGAAGTCCGGGCAGGTGGATCTGTTCAAGCCGGTCGCCTACGGCACCGACCAGCGCGGCCGGTGGACCGAAGTGACGCTCATGTACATCGCGGGCGTCATCGGCGCGATCCCGCGGATGGGCAAGACGTTCCTGCTGCGTCTGCTGCTGCTGATCGCAGCCCTGGATCCGCGTGCTGAGCTGCACACCTACGACATGAAGGGCACTGGCGACCTGGACCCGGTGGGTAACGCGGTCGGGTTCCGGCATGCCGCCGGCGACGACGACGAGCCGGTCCAGTACGCGCTGGACGACTTCCGGGCCCTGCGCGAGGAACTGCGCCGTCGCACGAAGGTGATCCGCTCCCTGCCCCGCGACATCTGCCCCGAGTCCAAGGTGACCAGCGCCCTTGCCGACAAGCGGTCGTTGGGGCTGCACCCGATCGTGGTGGGGGTGGATGAGTGTCAGGTCCTCTTTGAACACCCCGAGCATGGCAAGGAGTTCGAGGAGATCATCACTGACCTGGTCAAGCGCGGCCCCGCCACCGGCATCGTGGTCCTGCTGGCCACGCAGCGCCCGGACGCCAAGTCGCTGCCCACCGGCATCTCCGCGAACGCGTCGGCCCGGTGGTGCCTGAAGGTGATGGGCCAGCTGGAGAACGACATGGTCCTGGGCACCTCCGCCTACAAGCGCGGGGTGCGGGCGACCATGTTCGCCTGGGGAGACAAGGGCATCCACTACTTCGTGGGTGAAGGCTCCGACGCCCGTATCGTCCGCTCCGTCTACGTCGACGCCGGCGGCGCCGAAGCCATCGCCGGCCGCGCCCGGCGTGTGCGGGAGAAGGCCGGGCTGCTCGCCGGGCACGCCCTCGGGGAGGCACCGGAGCCGACCGCGGCGGCCTACGACCTGCTGGCGGACATCCTCGCGGTCGTCCCGGCCAAGGAGGCCAAGGCGTGGTCGGAAACCATCGTGGCCCGGCTCGCGGACCTGCGCCCGGAGGTCTACGACGGATGGGACCCCGACGCGCTCGCCGCGGCGCTCAAGCCGCACGGAGTGTCCACGATCCAGGTGGGCCGCCGGGTGAACGGCAAGGTCGTCAACCGGCGCGGTGTCGACCGCGCCCACATCACCACCGCGATCGCGGAGCGTGACGGAAAGCGGGACGCGGGCTGACACTCCGGGACCGCTAACGATAGCGGCACCCCCCGCTAACGTTAGCGGCCCCGCTAGCGCCCCAAACCGCCTCTGATCAGGCCGCTAGCGGATAGCGGCCCACCTGCGCAAACCCCAAAACCCCGCCAGGAAGGGCCTCATGTGACCCCCGCCCTGCTCGCTATCGCCTGCCTGCTCGCCATCACCCTCGGTTATGGAAGTGTGTGTGCGGTGTCGCCGTTCGGTGACTGCCGCCGCTGCCGCGGCATGGGCCACGCCCTCAAGACCGACCGCAAGGGACGCATCAAGCGCGGCAAGGACTGCCGCCGCTGCCACGCCACCGGCAAGCGCATCCGCACCGGCCGCTGGCTCTACAACCGCTGGGCGCGCATCTACCGCGCCGGCACCAACACCCCGGAAGGGTCCCGATGATCCTCAACATCTCCGCCGTGCTGCTGTTCGGCGCCGCCTCCGTCTTCGCCGTCAAGACCAAGTCCGCCGGCGGCGGCGCCGCACTCGTGCTGTTCCTCTTCGGGTTCTTCGCCGCCGGAACCGGCGCCTACGAGCCCATCCACAACCTCGTACAGGCATCCGCCGACGCCCTGTCCGCCCTCGACAACTGAAGGAGACCCGGCCGTGAACGAACCCACCACCCACCGGACCGCACCCCTCGCGGTCCACCACCCCACCCCGATCACCCCCGCTACCGTCCACGCGGCGCCGGTCGTCCCCGTCCAGCCGGGCCACATCCCGGCCGTGGCGAGCGTCGTCCTACCGGACGGCCGCGTCGTCACCGGCTACGCCGTGGCACCGGCTCAGCCGGAACCGGTCACCGCCAAGCCGGCCATGTCCCGCACGGCGGTGAACGTCGCCCTCGGGGGCGTCGGGTTCCTCGCGGTATGCGGCGGCCTGCTGCTGCTCACCTCGTTCATCGCCGCCCTGACCGCGTTCATCGGCCAGCTCATCATCCTCGCCGCCGTCATCTTCGGCGGCTGGATCGCTGTCCAGGTGTTCAGCGCGAGCGGCCACCAGGGCGGGACCACGGTCAACATCCGCAAAGCCGTGATCAAGCGCAACCACTTCCACGGCTGAGCAGAGGAGATCACTGCGTGTTCGAAGACGAGTACTGCGACGAATGCGGCGATTACGGATGCCCCGGCCACTTCCTGTGTGACGAGTGCTCCGGCGACATCTGCAACGAGTGCAACGGCTGCGACTGCCCCGACAGCTACTGCCCCGGCCCGATCGCCCACATGACCGGCACCGACTTCTAGCTACGCCAAGGGCGGCCCCCGCATCTCGCCAAAGAACCGGGGCCGCCCTTGTCCACCTGCCAACCACTTGACCTGTGGAGGTCTCCCAGCATGACGCAACCGACCCTGATCCGGCGAGGGCACGGCGGCGTGGGCCCGCTCCCCGAACCCTTGCCGACTGCGCTAGCACTGGCCGCTGCCGGCGTGCCGGTGCTGCCCCTGCGGAGGGGCAAGGTCCCGTTCGGCAACTGCCCCACCTGCGCGGGCAACGCGTGCGGCGGCCGGCCGAACATGAAAATCCCGGGGCCCTGCGACTGCCCCGACGTCTGCCACGCGTGGGCCGCCGCCACCACCGACCCGGCCGTCATCGTCTCAGCCCCGTGGGCGGCGGCGTGGCGGCGGGCCATCTGCGTCGCCTACCACCCCGGCGCCGCCGGGCTGACCATCGTGGACCTGGACAACGCGGACGCCATCGCATGGGCCCGCACCGCCCTGCCGGCCACCCGCACGGTGGCGACGACACGCGGTGAGCACTGGATCTACCGGGGCGCCATGACCTCACACAACGCGATCCGGCCCGGTGTCGACATCAAGTCGTCCATGGCCTACGCCCGCTACCTGGGACCCGGCTCCGGCCACCTGGTCGACCTGCCGGACGCCGTGCGCGCCCTCGCGGTGAAGAGGCCTTCCCCCGTCCGGCCGGCGCCGCATGTCAGCACCCTGCCCGCAGGGGCCGGCAAGTGCCCGCACCGCACGCCCGCTTACCTGGAACGCGGCATCGCTATGGCCGAACATCGCATCACCGAGGCGCGCAGCGCGATCCACGCAACCGTGTACCGGACGTTCCTCGCGGTGCTGTCCACGCACGGCCGGTGCGGCTGCCTCTCCGAGGCGCACGTCGCGCGGCTGTTCGCTGCCGCGCAGACCAAGGGGGAGTCCTTGCGGCACTGCACGGACGCGTGGAACAACGCCCGCACCGCGTTGGGACTGTGACCCATGTCCGACGACGACAAGACCCCCGCACGCGACGTCATCGCGGACTACGCGCAAGAGCACTTCCGGTACTTCCGCACTGCTGACGGGACCGTGTACGCGCAGAAGAACGGCCACCCCGTAGCCCGCCCGATCCGCTCACAGGGCACCTCGGGCAGCCACCGGCAGGAACTCATGGTCGGTCTCTTCCGCGACGGATACGGCGTCTTCAACGGCACCGCCTTGAAGGAGGCACTCGACTTGATCGAGGCACTCGCACTGAGCCAGGACGTACAGCCCGTCCACATCCGCGTCGCCCCGGGATTTGACGGGGCGACATGGCTGGACCTGGGACGCGACGACGGACAGTCGGTCCGCATCCACCCCACCGGATGGGACATCCGCACCCCCGACCCGGCAGAGGTCTGCTGGCGCCGCACGCAGCTCACGGGCGAATTGCCCCTGCCGGTCAAGGAGACCAACGGCAAGGGCATCGATCTCCTGCTCAGGCTGTGCAACTTCGCCAACGCGGAGACCGAGTGCCTGGCCATCGCGTGGCTGATCGGCTGCCTGGGACCGTCCGTTCCCGTCCCCGCCCCGTTCCTCACCGGCCCCCAGGGCGCGGGAAAGTCTACCGGTGGGCGGATGCTCGTACGGATCATCGAGGGCATGAGCGGGGACCTGCGCCGGGCCCCGAAGGACGAAGAGAACCTGATCGCGGCCGTGGCCGCCGGATGGGTCACCGCCCTGGACAACCTCTCCCACCTCGCCCCGGACCTGTCCGACGCGATGTGCTGCATCGTCACCGGCGCCGAAACCGTCAAACGCGCCCTGTACACCGATGGGGATGTCGTCCGGGCCCGCTACCGCCGCCCCTTGCTGCTGACCGGCATTGACGTGGGGGTGATCCGGCCCGACCTTGCCGAACGGCTCCTGCCGCTGCGCCTGGAACGCCCCAGCGTCCGGCGGACCGAGGCGGAACTGTGGGCGGAGTACGCGCAAGCCCTGCCCGTGATCCTCGGGTCCTTGCTCGACCTCACGGCCAAGGTTCGTGCAGCAGAGGCGGACATTCCGACCGATCTGCGGATGGCTGACTTCGCGCATCTGTGCGCGCAGCTCGATGCGGCCACAGGGTTCGGGGCGCTCGCTGCCTACCGGGCCAGCCTGGACGACCTCAACGACGACGTGATCGAAGGTGATCTGCTGGCGCAGACCGTCCTGAAGCACGCCGCCGGCATCGCTCCGGGGGCGGAAGAGCGGATGACGTCTGCCGAGTGGCTGCACGCCCTCACGGGCCTCTACAGCGGCGAGGACTGCCGACCCCTTCCAAAAGGCTGGCCGACCACCGGCAAGGTGCTCTCAGACCGCCTCAAGCGCCTTCAGCCCACCCTCGCCGCCCGGGGCGTCCTCATCGACTGGGGACGCACCAAGGCGGCCCGGTACATCGAGATGGCCCGGCCCCCGGCCCCGCCGCCCGCACACGAGCAGGAACCGGCGTTCTGACCGCCAGCACCGCCCGTCGACACGAGCAAGAGGAGCACCCCGCCCCGGCGTGCTCCTCTTGCTGTTCGGCGGCGGCGCCGCCCTGCGATGGTCGCGCCGCGAAGCGGCCCGTTCTTCACGCCCTGAGCCGCGCACTACAACAGACATCAACCCCTCTCTTGTCCGAAGGAAAGAGACGCTGCGTCACCCGCGTCACCCACGGACGGCAAACGCCCCGTGACCTGCTGCGAGAGCGGTGACGCAGACGGGCGGCCGGGTGCGTCACCCCGCGTCACCCGCGTCACCGGTGACGGAAGCCTGCGTCACCGGTGACGCACCCCGAAACGCCCTGCGTCACTCAAACACGCAGGTCAGCGCCCTGAATGACGCAGATGACGCGGTGACGCAGAAATCCGCACCTCGGACAGACGCGGCCGTGCTGCCGCCCCTCCCCTTGCCCGCTGAACTCTCCGAAGGAGTCACTGGCTTGGCCCGCCCCAAGATGCTCAAGCTCCCCGAAGTCCTCGAAGAGATCGAGATGAGCCGCGCGGCCTTCTACCGCATGCGTGCCCGTGGCCAGGCACCCAAGCTCATCAAGCTCCCCAACGGTCAACTCCGGTGCCGCCGCGCCGACCTTGACGCGTGGTGGTCGTCCATGGAAGACGCCGCCTGACCGCCTCCCGCACCCAAGACACGAGGGGCCCGCTTCCGGCGGGCCCTTCTGGAGTTCACATGGCACTGACCTACGACGTTCGCCTCTACTCCATCGAAGTCCGCAAGGATCGCCCGAAGCCCTACCGCCTGCGTTGGCTGGTCGGGGAGCGCAAACACTCCAAGAGCTACACACTCAAGGTGCAGGCCGAGGGTCGCCGCTCTGAACTCATGTCGGCCGTGCGGCGCGGCGACCAGTTCGACGAAGAGACCGGCCTACCCGTATCCGAGTTGCGCGCCAAGCAGGGCTCCATCACTTGGTACGAGCACAGCCGCACATACATCGACCGCAAGTGGGCGCTGGCGCCGGCGAAGTCGCGGAAGAACTACGCCGATGCTCTGGCGACCATCACCCCTGCGCTCGTAAAGACGAAGACAGGGATGCCCGACCCCTCGCTGATGCGGCGCGCACTGTACGGGTGGGCGTACAACCGGAAGCGCTGGGAGGAGACCCCGCCGGACGATGTGGCCCGCGCCCTCGCCTGGATCTCCAAGCACTCCATGCCGGTCTCCGCCTTGGAGGACCCTGCGACCGTACGTCTGGCCCTGGACGCGCTGTCCCTGCGGTTGGACGGGAAGGAAGCATCGCCGCGCACCGCGAAGCGCAAGCGGGCCTGCCTGAGTGACGTTCTCGGGCTCGCCGTGGAAGAGCAGTACTTCACGGTGCCGGTCAACCCGATCACGGCCGTGAAGTGGACCGCCCCGAAGTCGGTGGAAGCAGTGGACCCGGAGAGCGTGGCCAACCCACGTCAGGTCCGCGCACTGCTGGCCGGTGTGCGTGAACAGGGCCCGCGTGGGCGGCACCTGGAAGCATTCTTCGGGTGCCTGTACTACGCGGCCATGCGTCCCGCTGAGGCTGCCGGACTGCGAGTGAGTCAGTGCCACCTTCCAGAAACGGGGTGGGGGATGCTGACCCTGCGGCAAGGGGTCGTCCGGGCCGGTCGGAGCTGGACCGATGACGGCACGGCGCATGAGACGCGCCACCTCAAGGCCCGCGCCAAGAACGACTCCCGTCCGGTGCCGATCCCGCCGCACTTCGTCCGTCTGCTGCGGCAGCACATCGCCAGGCACGGAACGGCCCCCGATGGTCGGCTCTTCCGGACGAACCGCGATGGCCTGTTACAGGAGACCGGCTACGGGGAGGTGTGGGCGAAGGCTCGGAAGGATGTGCTGAGCGAGGCGGAAACGTCCTCGTTGCTGGCTCGCCGCCCCTACGACCTCCGGCACGCTGGCGTCTCGTTCTGGCTCAGCTCCGGAGTCGACGCTATGGAGTGTGCCCGCCGTGCCGGCCACAGCATCGCCGTGCTGCACAAGGTGTACGCCAAGGTGCTCGACGAGACGCGCGAGCAGGCAAACAGCCGGATCGATGCGGCCCTGCGGGAGTGGAACGAGCCGGAGTGATCATGCTCACCCCCGGGGGACGCCTGGGGGACACGCACTGATCAACGGTGGGATTCGGGCGGTACGAGGTGAGACACGTCCATGCCCAGTCCACAACGAATCGAACGGGGAGGGCAAACGAAAACCCCCTCCGAGCAGGCAAAGAACCTGATCAGAGGGGGTCTTCCCCAGTGTGGCGGCGCCAGGATTCGAACCTGGGAAGGCTGAGCCGGCAGATTTACAGTCTGCTCCCTTTGGCCGCTCGGGCACACCGCCGGGGTTGCTGCTCGTAGCGCCGCTTTTTCCGGCGGTGCTCCGTGGCAACGACGTAAACGATACCTGATGTGGAGGGGTGCTTCGCCACCCGATTGATCGCCGCCCCGGGGGCGGGGGGTGGCTAGGCTTGTCCGGATGCGGCCGGGGCCTGAACGGGCCCGGAGGCCGCCCCGTACGCCGGTACGCAGACACGCACCCCGATACAAGGAGCCACAGGACATGGCCGACTCCAGTTTCGACATCGTCTCGAAGGTCGAGCGGCAGGAGGTCGACAACGCACTGAACCAGGCCGCCAAGGAGATCTCGCAGCGCTACGACTTCAAGGGCGTGGGCGCCTCGATCGCGTGGTCCGGCGAGAAGATCCTCATGGAGGCGAACTCCGAGGACCGGGTCAAGGCCATCCTCGACGTCTTCCAGTCCAAGCTGATCAAGCGCGGCATCTCGCTGAAGGCCCTGGACGCGGGCGAGCCCCAGCTCTCCGGCAAGGAGTACAAGATCTTCGCGTCGATCCAGGAGGGCATCTCCCAGGAGAACGCGAAGAAGGTGGCCAAGACCATCCGCGACGAGGGCCCCAAGGGCGTGAAGGCGCAGGTGCAGGGCGAGGAGCTGCGGGTCAGCTCCAAGAGCCGTGACGACCTGCAGGCCGTCATCAACCTGCTGAAGGGCAAGGACTTCGACTTCGCCATCCAGTTCGTGAACTACCGGTAGGACCGCTCGGTCCCCGGGCTCCACGGCCTGCACGGGTCGGACGGGGCTCCAGGGATCACACGGTCCGCACGGGTCACGAGGAAGGGCGGGCGCCTGTTCGGTGCCCGCCCTTCTCGCACTCGGGCGCGGTCTGCGCGCGCGGTCGCGGGCGCGGTCCGCGGGCACGGTCTGCGGGCGCAGACCGCCGGCGCGGTCAGTCGCGCGAGTGGCCGAACAGGAGGCGGTAGGCGATCAGCAGGACGAGCGATCCGCCGATCGCCGCCGCCCAGGTGGTCCCGTCGTAGAAGTCCTTGGTGATCGGGTGGTCCATCCAGCGGGCCGATATCCAGCCGCCGATGAACGCGCCCGCGATGCCGATCAGGGTGGTACCGATGAGGCCGCCCGGGTCGCGCCCCGGCAGCAGGAACTTCGCGATCGCCCCGGCCAGCAGCCCCAGGATGATCCAGCTGATGATGGTCATGCCGTGAACCTGCCCTTTCAGGCTGTGCCCGCACTGTCCCGGCCCTGTGATCCTGCTCCCCGCAGGCCGTGCCCGTGCGTCGTACGTCGTCGGACCTTCCGGATGCGTCGTCCTTGCCGCGCCCGTTCACATCCCCTTGGTGGGGAGGACGTCCTGGCTGCATGCCCCGGTTGCGCTGATCAGTAGGGTGCGACCCATGACTGCCTCCCGTTCCTCCGGCACCTCCGGTTCCGAATTGCTCCGGACGCTCGGTGTGGGGGACGCCGTCGTCATCGGACTCGGTTCGATGGTGGGAGCCGGGATCTTCGCCGCGCTGGCTCCGGCGGCGCACGCGGCAGGCTCCGGCCTGCTCATCGGGCTCGCCGTCGCCGCCGTGGTGGCGTACTGCAACGCCATGTCCTCGGCCCGTCTCGCCGCCCGTTATCCCGCCTCGGGTGGCACGTACGTCTACGGGCGTGAGCGGCTCGGGGACTTCTGGGGCTATCTGGCCGGCTGGTCGTTCGTGGTGGGCAAGACGGCCTCCTGCGCGGCGATGGCGCTCACCGTGGGCACCTACGTCTGGCCTGAGCAGGCGCACGCGGTGGCGGTCGCGGCCGTGGTGGCGCTGACCGCGGTGAACTACGGCGGCATCCAGAAGTCCGCCTGGCTGACGCGGGTGATCGTGGCGGTGGTCCTGGCGGTCCTCGCTTTCGTGGTGGCCGGGTGTCTGGTGTCGGGTGAGGCGGACGCCGGGCGGCTGGGCATCGGGACGTCGGGCGGGGCGGGCGGCGTGCTGCAGGCGGCGGGGCTGCTGTTCTTCGCGTTCGCCGGCTACGCCCGGATCGCGACGCTCGGCGAGGAGGTGCGGGACCCGGCACGGACCATCCCGCGCGCGATTCCGCTGGCGCTGGGCATCACGCTGGTGGTGTACGTGTGCGTGGCGGTGGCGGTCCTTTCCGTGCTGGGGTCGGACGGTCTGGGGGACGCGACGGCGCCGCTGGCCGACGCGGTGCGGGCGGCCGGGCTGCCCTGGCTCGTGCCGGTGGTGCGGGTGGGTGCGGCCGTGGCCGCGCTGGGCTCGCTGCTCGCGTTGATCCTGGGGGTCTCGCGCACGACGCTGGCCATGGCCCGGGACCGGCATCTGCCGGGGACGCTGGCGGTGGTGCATCCCCGTTTCCAGGTGCCGCACCGGGCGGAGCTGGCGGTGGGTGCGGTGGTCGCGGTCCTGGCCGCCACGGTGGATGTGCGGGGCGCGATCGGGTTCTCCTCCTTCGGTGTGCTGGCGTACTACGCGGTGGCCAACGCGTCGGCCTGGACGCTGGATCCGGCACCGGCGGCGCGGGTCGTGCCGGTGGTGGGGCTCGTGGGATGCGTCGTCCTGGCGTTCTCGCTGCCCGGCGTCTCCGTCGTGGTGGGCGCGGGGGTGCTGCTGGTGGGGGTCGCGGCCTACGGGGTGCGGCGGTGGGCGCGGGCGAGGGCCGGCCGGAGCTAGTCGGCACGGGCCTGCTCGGGGCTCTGTTCCGGTTCACGGGCCCTTCCGGCTGCTGCCGGTCAGGGTGCTCGTGGGCCGCGTGCTTGTGGGCCGGGTGCTCCTGATCCACGCGCTTGTGGGCCGGGTGCTCCTGATCCACGCGCTTGTGGGCCGGGTGCTCCTGGTCCACGCGCTTGTGGGCCGGGTGCTCCTGATCCACGCGCTTGTGGGCCGGGTGCTCCTGGTCCACGCGTTTGTGGCCCATCTGCTCGTGCCGTGGTGGTGGTGCGCGGGGAGGAAGTGAGTGTCCTCCGGCGGCTGTTGTGGGTGCCGGTCGTCGCTTCGGTGCAGATGCTCGGTCGTCGCGGTCATGGGTTCATCATGCAGACCGCCGCCGAATTCCGGGCGGGCCTGTGGATAACCCGGGGCCTGTGGAGAACCGGCGAAATGCGAGGGCCTGTCGGGCCGTGGAACCTGCCTCGCGCCCGGCTCAGCGCACTGCGAAAGGCTCGTTCGTCCGCACGATGTCGCGGCCCAGCGGGAGCAGCGAGACGGGGATGAGCTTGAAGTTGGCGATGCCCAGCGGGATACCGATGATCGTGACGCACAGGGCGATACCGGTGGCGATGTGGCCGAGGGCGAGCCACCAGCCCGCGAGCACCAGCCACAGGACGTTGCCGACGCAGGACGGCGCGCCCGCGTCTCGGCGTTCGACCGTCGTGTACCCGAAGGGCCACAGGGCATAGACGCCGATGCGGAAGGCCGCGACGCCGAACGGGATGCCGATGATGGTGATGCACAGGAGCAGGCCCGCCAGCATGTAGGCGAGGAACAGCCACAAGCCGCTGAAGACGAGCCATATGACGTTCAGGATGGTCTTCACTGATTCCCACCTGCCATCTTCTCGAGCCGGGCGATGCGTTCCGCCATCGGCGGGTGTGTGGAGAACATCTTCGACAGGCCCTGGCCGGGGCGGAACGGGTTCGCGATCATCATGTGGCTGGCGGTCTCGATGCGCGGCTCGGGCGGCAGCGGGAGCTGCTTCGTGCCGTGGTCGAGCTTGCGCAGGGCGCTGGCCAGGGCGAGTGGGTCGCCGGTGAGCTGGGCGCCGGAGGCGTCCGCCTGGTACTCCCGGGAGCGGCTGATGGCCAGTTGGATGACGGAGGCGGCGAGCGGGCCCAGGATCATGATCAGCAGCATGCCGAGCAGGCCGGGGCCGTCGTCGTCGTCGGAGCGCCCGATCGGGATCAGCCAGGCGAAGTTGACCAGAAACATGATCACCGAGGCGAGGGCGCCGGCGACCGACGAGATGAGGATGTCGCGGTTGTAGACGTGGCTGAGCTCGTGGCCGATGACGCCGCGCAGCTCGCGCTCGTCGAGGAGGCGCAGGATGCCGTCGGTACAGCACACGGCGGCGTTGCGCGGGTTGCGGCCGGTGGCGAAGGCGTTGGGCGCCTCCGTCGGGGAGATGTACAGGCGCGGCATGGGCTGGCGGGCCTGCGTGGAGAGTTCGCGGACCATGCGGTAGAGCCCCGGCGCCTCGAACTCGCTCACCGGGCGGGCGCGCATGGCGCGCAGGGCCAGCTTGTCGCTGTTCCAGTACGCGTACGCGTTGGTGGCCAGCGCTACCAGTACGGCGATCACGAGCCCCATGCGGCCGAAGAAGCTGCCGATGACGATGATGAGTGCGGACAGTCCTCCGAGGAGGACTGCTGTCCTGAGCCCGTTGTGCCGGCGGTGCACGGTACGCCCTCCAAGTGGTGCGGCAGGGGGACCCTTGCTTTCTGTGCTGCGGTGCCGCTGGTGCCGTGGTGTCACGTCCAGTGGACCCTCCCGTACTGGTCAACGCCAGGCGGGAGGCACTAGTTCCCTTGTGCGCGCGGGGCTGGCCGTGGACCGTACGGGTGACGGCCGCGGACACGCCACGCACGCGTGCGGGGCCGAGTGCCCCGCACGCGCGTGGCGAAAGCGTGCCGGTGTGCGGTCCGGGCCCGGAGAGGTGCCCGGCTCCGGGCTCAGAAGAGTCCGGTGTCGGTGAACCGCAGGACCAGCTGGGGGGCACCGGACAGGGCGATGCCGAGGACGCCGGTCAGGGCGAGCGCGGCGGTGACGGGGGCGGGCACCCGGTGCTCGGCGGCCTCGCCCTCGGGGGCGGCGCGGAAGAGCAGGGCCGTCCACTGGAGGTAGTAGAACAGCGCGATGACGACGTTGACGGCCATGATCACGGCCAGCCAGCCGAGACCGGCGTCGACGGCCGCCGAGAAGACGGTGACCTTGGCGAAGAGGCCGATGATCCCCGGCGGCAGTCCGGCGAGGCAGAGCAGGAAGAACGCCAGGAGCAGCGCGGTGAGGGGGCTCGACGCGTAGAGGCCGCGGTAGTCGGCGACGCGGTTGAGGGGCCTGGCCCGGCCGACGAGCGCGGCCACGGCGAAGGCGCCCAGGTTCACGGCGCCGTACATCAGGGCGTAGGCGACGGTGGAGCCGATCGACCTCTCGGCGTCCCCGGAGTACGCGGCGGCCGCGATCGGCACCAGCAGGTAGCCGGCCTGGCCGACGGACGACCAGGCGAGCAGGCGTACCGCGCTGTACGCGCGCGTGGCCTGCTGGCGGAGGGCTCCGAGGTTGCCGACGGTCATGGTGAGCGCGGCCAGGACGGCCAGGGCCGGGCCCCAGACGTCGGCGTAGGACGGGAGGGCCACGACGGTGACCAGGATCAGGCCGCTGAAGCCGACCGCCTTGCCGATGACCGACAGGTAGGCGGCGATCGGCAGGGGCGCGCCCACGTAGGTGTCGGGCACCCAGAAGTGGAAGGGCACGGCGGCGGTTTTGAAGGCGAAGCCGACGAGGGTGAGGACGACGCCGGTGTCCGCGAGCGTGTGGAGCTGGCCGTCGACCTGCTGGATGCGGTCGGCGACCTGGGTCAGGTGGAGGGTGCCCGTGGAGGCGTACAGGAAGCTGATGCCCATGAGGCTCACCGCGGTGGCGGTGACCGAGGACAGGAAGAACTTCAGGGCCGCCTCGGAGGACCTCCGGTCACCGTACTTCAGGCCGACCAGCGCGAAGGCGGGCAGGGACGCGACCTCCAGTGCGACGATCAGGGTGGCCAGGTCCCGGGAGGCGGGCAGGAGGGCGGCGCCGGCCGCTGAGGACAGCAGCAGGAACCAGTACTCGCCCTCGGGCAGCACCTTGCCCGCGTCCTTGAGGGCGGTGACCGACAGGAGGGCGGAGAGGAGGGCGCCGCCCAGGACCAGGAACTGGATGACCAGGGTGAAGCGGTCGGCCGTGTAGCTGCACACGGCGGCGTCGCCGGTCAGGCAGAAGGTGCTGCGGTCGCCGTCCAGCAGGGGCAGCAGCATGAGCGTGGCGACGGCCAGTCCGGCCACCGACGTCCAGCCGAGGAGCGCCTTGCGGTGCTCGGCGACGAACAGGTCGGCGACCAGGACGGCGAGGGCGACGACCGCCGCGATGGTGGGCGGCGCGATGGCGAGCCAGTCGACGGACTGGACGAGCGAGGCGGCCAGGGGCTGGGCCGGGGAGCTCATCGGGTGCCTCCTGCGAGGAGCTGCTGAACGGCCGGGTCGCTCAGGCCGAGGAGGGCCTTGGGCCACAGGCCCGCGACGACGGTGAGGACGACGAGCGGGGTCCAGGCCGCGAACTCGTACGAGCGGACGTCGGTGAGCCGGGGGGCGTCCTGGGGCAGGGCGCCCATGCAGACGCGGCGGACCACGACCAGCAGGTACGCGGCCGTCAGCAGCGTCCCGAACGCGCCGATCACCATGAAGGTGAGGAAGGCCGGGCGGCTGAGGCCCTCCGCGGGCCGGAACGCGCCGAACAGGGCCAGCATCTCGCCCCAGAACCCGGCCAGTCCCGGCAGACCGAGCGAGGCGACCGCGGCGAAGGCCAGGAGGCCGCCGAGGCGCGGGGCCCTGCCGTACAGTGCCGCTCCGGTCTCCTCGGCGAGGGTGTCGAGGTCGGTGGTGCCCGTGCGGTCCTTCAGGGCACCGACCAGGAAGAACAGCAGGCCGGTGATGAGGCCGTGGGCGATGTTGGCGAACAGGGCGCCGTTCACGCCGGTCGGGGTCATCGTCGAGATGCCGAGCAGCACGAAGCCCATGTGGCCGACGGAGGAGTAGGCGATGAGGCGTTTGAGGTCGCCCTTCGCGCCCTGCCTGGCCAGGGCCAGGCAGGCCAGCGATCCGTAGATGATGCCGACGACGGCCAGGGCCGCGAGGTAGGGGGCGAAGGTGCGGAAGCCCTCCGGTGCGATCGGGAGCAGGATCCGGACGAATCCATACGTACCCATCTTCAGCAGGACGCCGGCCAGCAGTACCGAGCCGACCGTCGGGGCCGCGGTGTGGGCGTCGGGCAGCCAGCTGTGCAGCGGCCACATCGGCGTCTTCACGGCGAGCCCGATCCCGATCGCCAGAACGGCGATGACCTGCACCGATGTGGTCAGCGACCGGCCGTTGTCAGTGGCGAGTGCCATCATGTCGAACGTGCCCGCCTCCAGCCCGATCAGGAGCAGGCCGAGCAGCATGACCACGGATCCGAGCAGCGTGTAGAGGATGAACCGCCACGCGGCCTGGCTCCGACCCTCGCCGCCCCAGCGGGCGATGAGGAAGTACATCGGGATGAGGACCATCTCGAAGGCGAGGAAGAACAGCAGCAGGTCGAGGACGGCGAAGGTCGCCAGCGTGCCGGACTCGAGGACGAGCAGCAGGGCGACGAAGGCCTTCGGGGTCGGACCCGCGGGCATCTTGAAGCACGAGTAGAGCGCGCAGAGGAAGGTCAGCAGCGCGGTCAGGACCAGAAGGGGGAGGGAGATGCCGTCGATGCCGAGGTGGATGCGTACGTCGAGCGCGGGGATCCAGCTGATGTCGGTGCTGGCCTGCATCTTCGACGGCTGGTCGTGGTCGAAGCCGAGCGCGAGGACGATCGCCGCGACGAGCACGGCGCCGGTGACGGTGACGCCGTGCCGGAGCACGGCCTGCTCGGGTGACGTCCCCTTCAGCCCGGGCGGGGCCGGCAGGAGAGCCGCGGCGGCGCCGAGGAGCGGGCCGACGACGACGAATGCCAGAACGAACTGCATCACGGACTCGTTGATATCGATCACGCCTGCTCACGCTCCCGTGGCGACGAGGACGACGGCGACCGCGAGGACGACGGTGCCGGCGAGCAGCGCGCTCACGTAGGTCTGGACGTTGCCGGTCTGGGAACGCCGTACGGCGGTGCCGAGCCAGCGCGGCAGCGCACCCGCACCGCGCACGTAGGTCTCGACGACCTCGCGGTCGAGGAACCGGACGAGGCTCGCTCCGGCCTGGACCGGGCGGACGAAGAGGGCCGAGTACACGGTGTCCAGGTGGAAGCCGGCGGCCGCGTGCCGGTGCAGGGGGCCGAGCAGCAGACGTCCGGGGTCGGCGGGGTCCGGTGCGTAGGCGATGTCGCCGTAGGCCGGCTCGTGCGTGGCGATGGCCTCCGCCTCGACCCGGGCGGCGTCGCCCTCGGGGTGGGCCGCGACCGCGCCCATGGGGACGCGGGCCGCGAGAGCGGTGGTGTGCCGCCAGGCGGCGTAGGTGACGATGCCGCCGACCAGCGCCACGCCCGTGCCGAGCACCGAGGTGGTCGGGGTCGGACCCAGGTCCCGGCCGTCGAACCAGTCGGGCAGCACGCGGAACGCGAATCCGCCGAGGGCCAGGGAGGGCACGGCCAGCACCCACAGCACCACGGTCATCGTCAGCGGCTGCCTGCCGTGGTCGGGGGCTGCGGCGCCCCGGCCGTGGAAGGCGAGCAGCCACAGGCGCATCGCGTAGGCGGCGGTGAGGACGGCCGTGAGCAGACCGGCGACGAGGACGATCCAGCCCGCGGCCGCGGGCGCGTGCTCGGTGTGCCCGGTGACCACGTGCTCGGCGACGCCGAGGACGGCCTCCTTGGAGAAGAAGCCGCTGAACGGCGGGATCGCGGCTAGCGCGAGGAGCGCCACGGTCATCGTCCAGTAGGCGTCGGGGACCCGGTCGCGCAGGTTCCGCATGCGGGACATCGCGGCGAGCGAGTTGGTGCCGGCGGCGTGGATGATCACGCCGGCCGCGAGGAACAGCAGCGCCTTGAAGGCGCCGTGCGACAGGAGGTGGAAGACGGCGGCCCCGCGGTCGCCGACGGCGAGGGCGCCGGTCATGTAGCCGAGCTGGCCGATCGTCGAGTAGGCGAGGACGCGCTTGATGTCGTCCTGGGCGAGCGCGGCGAGGGCCGAGCCGGCCATGGTGACGGCGGCCATGACGGCCATGACCACCATCGCGGCCTGCGAGGCCTCGAAGACGGGGAGGAGACGGGCGATGAAGTAGACACCGGCGGCGACCATCGTCGCGGCGTGGATCAGCGCGGAGACGGGGGTGGGACCCGCCATCGCGTCGGGGAGCCAGGTGTGCAGCGGGAACTGCGCCGACTTGCCCGCCACGCCCGCGAGCAGCAGCAGGGCGATCGGCGTCGGGTGGTCGAGCCCGCCGCTCGCGACGGTGCCGAGGATCCGGGTGACGCGGAACGAGCCGGCGTCGGTGGCCAGGGCGAACAGACCGATCAGGAAGGGGACGTCGCCGAGCTTGGTGACCAGGAAGGCCTTGAGGGAGGCGGCGCGCGCCTCCGGGGTCTCCCAGTAGTGGCCGACCAGGAAGTAGGAGCAGATGCCCATGACCTCCCAGCCGACCAGCAGCACCATCAGGTCGCCGGAGTAGACGACGAGCAGCATCGCGGAGGTGAACAGGGAGACCAGGGCGGCGTAGGAGGGGTAGCGCGGGTCGTCGCGCAGGTAGCCCGTCGAGTAGATCTGCACGCAGGAGGCGACCAGGCCGACCAGGACGGCGGCGAGGGCGGCGAAGCCGTCGATGTGCAGGGCCAGCTCGATCGGGACCGAGCCGGTGGGGGTGAGTTCGGTGGCCGCGTCGACGGCGGCGTCACCGCCCTGGCGTACGGCGACCACCGCGGCGAGCACCAGGGCGCTGAGCGTCGGCAGGACGGCGAGCGGGCGGACGAACCCGGGTGCCGTGCGGCCCAGGAGGAGGCCGGCGACGGCGCCGAGGAACGGAAGGAGGGGGACGAGGACGGCGAGGGTGGTCGTGGTCACGCGGTGGCCTCAGCCTTCTGGGCCTCGCCGGACCGCTCGGCCGTGCGGGCGTCGCTGTCGGGGCCGTCGGGGTCGTGCCGTTCGGAGGTGTCGCGGAGCTTGTCGATGTCCGAGGTGCCGCGGTTGCGGTACACGGCGAGGACGATCGCCAGGCCGATGCCGATCTCGGCGGCGGCGATGGCGATGGTGAACAGGGTCAGGGCCTGGCCGGAGTGCAGGGTCTCCTCGGCGGTCCTGCTGAGCCAGACGTCGAAGGCGACCAGGTTGAGGTTGACGGCGTTGAGCATCAGCTCGACCGACATGAGGACCAGGATCGCGTTGCGGCGGGCGAGGACGCCGTACAGGCCCGTGCAGAAGAGGAGGGCGGAGAGCACGGCGGGATAGGCGAGGTGCATCAGCGGGTCCCTTCCTTCTCGCTCCGGGCGGCCGGGGCCGTGTCGTTCCGGGTGGGAGGGGTGCTCCCGGCCGGGGCGCCGCCGGGCGTGGTGGCGGTGTCGGCCTTCGCCTTGCGGGAGAGGACGATCGCGCCGACCAGGGCGGCGAGGAGGAGGACGGAGAGGGCCTCGAAGGGGAGGACCCAGTTCTGGAAGAGGCTCGCGCCGGTGGCCTCGGTGGAACCGGCGGCGGGGCCGTCCAGGTCGATCCAGGTGGTGCGGAAGGCGTCGACGACGACCCACACCAGGGCGGCGGCCGCGGCGACGCCCACGGTCAGGGCGGCCCAGCGGTTGCCGGAATCGGCGTCCGGGGAGCGGCCGATGGGGGCCCTGGTGAGCATCAGGCCGAACAGGAGGAGGACGACGACGGAACCGACGTAGATGAGGACCTGCACCCAGGCGATGAACTCGGCGGTGAGCAGGAGGTACTCGACGGCCAGGCCGCCGAGGGCGACCACGAGCCAGAGGGCGGCGTGCACCAGCTGGCGGGTGGTGACCGTGACGATCGCGGCGCCGAAGGTGACCAGGCCGACGAGGAGGAAGGCGATCTCGACGCCGGTCGGGGAGAGGAAGCCGTGGGTTTCGGCGGCGGCTGCGGTGGCCGGGCCCGTCGCGAGGAGGCCGGCGGTGGCGGCGAGGGTCATTCCCGGCCCTCCTGCTTCGGCTCCTGCTGCGGATCGGGTTTCGGTTCCTGCTTCGGCTCCTGCCGCGGATCGGGTTTCGGTTCCTGCTTCGGATCCGGTTGCGGTTGAGCCGGGCTCGACCGGTCCGGCTCGGGGGCGGCGGGGCTCGACTGGTCCGGCTGCGGTCGAGGCACGCTCGGCCGGCCGGGGTTCGACTGGTCCGGGTTCGGCTGGTCGGTCTGCTGCCGGGAGTCGCCCTGGGGGCGGGTGGGCTGTTCGGCGGCGCGGGCCTGCTCGTCGGCGTGGGGCTCGGTGGCCGGCGGGGCCTGCTGGGCGGCCAGCTTCTCGGCGGCCTTGCGGGCGGCCACGAGCTCCTTCGGTTCCTCCGCGCCGGGGTCGAGGGCCGGCGGGGCCGGGACCGTCCACATCCACTCGCGGAGCTTGTCGCGCTCGTGGGTGAGGTCGCGGATGTCGGTCTCGGCGTACTCGAACTCCGGGGACCAGAACAGGGCGTCGAAAGGACAGACCTCGATGCAGATGCCGCAGTACATGCACAGGGAGAAGTCGATGGCGAAGCGGTCGAGGACGTTGCGGCTGCGTTCGCGGCCGCCCGGGGCGGCGGGCGGGACCGTCTCCTTGTGGGAGTCGATGTAGATGCACCAGTCCGGGCACTCGCGGGCGCACAGCATGCAGACCGTGCAGTTCTCCTCGAACAGGCCGATCACACCGCGGGTGCGGGGCGGGAGGTCGGGCTGGGCGTCCGGGTACTGCGCGGTGACGGACTTCCTCGTCATCGTGCGGAGGGTGACGGCCAGGCCCTTGGCCAGGCCACTTCCTGGGATCGGGGCCATGGTTACTGGATCACCACCTTGACGACGCCGGTGAGGGCGATCTGGGCGAGGGAGAGGGGGACGAGGAGGGTCCAGGAGAGCTTCTGGAGCTGGTCCTCACGCAGGCGCGGGTAGGTGACGCGCAGCCAGATCACGAGGAAGGCGAGGACGGCGGTCTTCAGCAGCGTCCAGACCCAGCCGAGGCCGTCGGAGCCCCAGGGGCCGTGCCAGCCGCCCAGGAAGAGGACGGTGGTCAGGCCGCACAGCACGACGATCCCGGCGTACTCGGCGAGGAGGAACAGGGCGAAACGGAGGCCGGTGTACTCCGTGTACGCGCCGAAGATGATCTCCGAGTCGGCGACGGGCATGTCGAAGGGCGGACGCTGGAGTTCGGCGAGTCCGGCGACGAAGAAGACGATCGCGCCGACGATCTGCCAGGGCAGCCACCACCACTCGAAGGCGTCGAGGATGCCGGGGAGCGAGACGGTGCCGGCCGCCATGGCGACGGAGGCGGCGGTCAGCAGCATCGGCAGTTCGTAGGCGAGGAGCTGGGCGGCGGTGCGCAGGCCGCCGAGGAGGGAGAACTTGTTCGCGGAGGCCCAGCCGGCCATCAGCGAGCCGAGGACGCCGACGCCCATGACGGCCAGGACGAAGAAGACACCGGCGTCGATGACCTGCCCGACGGCTCCTTCGCCGGGGCCGATCGGGATGGCCAGCAGGACGAGGAGGTAGGGCAGGAGGGCGATGGCGGGGGCCAGTTGGAAGATGCGGCGGTCGGCACCCGCCGGGACGACGTCCTCCTTCTGCGCGAACTTCACACCGTCGGCGATCAGCTGGGCCCAGCCGTGGAAGCCGCCGGCGTACATGGGGCCGAGTCGGCCCTGCATGTGGGCCATGACCTTGTGCTCGGTCTGGCCGATGATCAGGGGGAAGGTGAGGAAGACGACGAAGATGATCAGGAGTCGCAGGGCGACGTCGAGCACGTCGTTCACCGCGGGCCTCCTGCGGGGTCGTTCGGGGCGTTCGGGTCGTCCTGGTCGGACGGACCGTTCGGGGTGGGCGGGTCGTTCGGGTCGGGCGAACCGTTGCGGTTGAGCGGACCGTTCGGGTCGGGCGGACCGTTCGGGTCTTGCGGACCATTCGGGGTGGTGGGCTCAGTCGGTTCCGAGGACTCCCCGGGCAGCCTGAGATCCGAGGACTCCCTGGGCAGCCTGAGATCCGAGGACTCCCCGGACTCCCTGGGCCCCCCGGACTCCTCGGGCTCTCTGCGCTCCTCCGAGGGCTCGGTGCGCTTCGCGGACTCCGTCGGCTTCGCGAGTTCCGTCGGCTTCGCGGACTCCGTCGGCTCCGTCGGCTGCGCCGGTCCCGTCGGCTCCGGCGCTTCCGCGCGCTGTCCGGGCTGGTCCGCAGGGTCGCCTGTGGGCTCCGGGGTGGTCGGCAGCGGCGCGGCCTCCGGGGACGGTTGGGGGGCCGGTTCGTCGAAGGCGGGGCGGGCGTGGTGCCACGGGGCGTCCGCGCTGCGCGGCGCGCGGGAGGGACGGCCGGGCTCGCCGTCGCCGCGGGCGGACGCGGTCCGCTGGCTCGCACTGCCCTCGGAGGCGCTGCGCGCCCGGCGAGGCCCGGCGGGCGTGCCCGACCGCGTGCGCTGCGAGGACGGGTCCGAGGGCGCGGTCCCGGGAGCGGACGCCGGGGACTCGGTCTCCGCCGTCGGGGCGTCGGGGCCGTCCGGCGTCTGGCTGGCAGACCCTTCCGCGGCGCTGCGGGTCCGGCGCGGACTGGCCGGAGCCGGAGTGGCCGGTCCACCGGGCGCGGTCTGGCTCGCGGAGCCTTCGGCCGCGGAACGCGTGCGGCGCGGGCCGGCCGCAGGAGCCGTGGCGGCCTCTCCCGCAGCCCGGGAAGACGCACCGCCCTCCCCCGCCACGGACGACGCGGCCGGAGTCTGACTCGCCGAGCCCTCCGACGCCGAACGCGTACGACGCGGGCCGGCCGCAGGAGCCGTGGCGGCCTCTCCCGCAGCCCGGGAAGACGCACCGCCCTCCCCCGCCACGGACGACGCGGCCGGAGTCTGACTCGCCGAGCCCTCCGAGGCCGAACGGGTGCGGCGTACCGGGCGCTCGCCCGCGGCGCGGGGTGTCGTGCCGCGGGGTGGGCGTTCGCCCGCCGGGCGGGCCGCGCCGCGGGCCGGGCGGGCGGGGGACGGAGGGAGTTGGCCCTTCAGAGGGCCCCATTCGTTGGGGTCGGGGACGCCGGGCGGGAGCATCTGGCGGCGCTTGGGGCCGCCGTGTTCCGGCTCGCCCGGTTCCTTCGCGCCGGGCCAGGCCTTGGCGACGCGGGCGGCGAGGACGAAGTCCTTGCGCAGGGGGTGGCCCTCGAAGTTCTCCGGCAGGAGCAGGTGGTCCAGTGCCGGGTGGCCCTCGAAGGTGACGCCGAACATCTCGTGGGTCTCGCGTTCGTGCCAGGCGGCGCCCGCGTAGACGCCGATCGCCGACGGCAGGACGGGGGCGTCGTGCGGGACCGTCGTGCGCAGCAGGAGGCGGCGGACCGGGGACAGGGCGGCGACGTGCGCCGAGACGTGGAAGCCGGTGCCCGGTTCGTCGACCGCGCTCAGCCAGTCGAAGTAGGTGCAGCCGAGCCGGTCGCGGGCGGTCTCCAGGGCCGCGATCCAGGCGGCCGGCGGTACGTCGACCGTGAGGACCTCGTAGGACTCCTCGGCGGTGGCGTCCGGGCCGAAGAGTTCCCCGGCGTCGGCGGGGAGCCAGCCGACCGCGGTCATCGTCCCTCCCCGGACGTCGAGTCGGACCCCGGGGCCTGGCCGGTGCCGGGGGCGGGGGCCGGCGGCCGGACCAGGCCGCTCTGCAGGGCCGCCGCGGAAGGGCGGCCCGGGCCGGTGCCGTAGCGCTCCCCCAGCGACTCCCGGGCGATCTTCTCCTGGAGCTTGAGGATGCCCTGGAGCAGCGCCTCGGGCCGGGGCGGGCAGCCGGGGACGTAGACGTCGACGGGGATGATCTGGTCGACGCCCTTGGTGACGGAGTAGGAATCCCAGTAGGGACCGCCGCAGTTGCTGCACGCGCCGAAGGAGATGACGTACTTCGGTTCGGGCATCTGCTCGTAGAGGCGCTTGACGGCCGGGGCCATCTTGTCCGTGACCGTGCCGGAGACCACCATCAGGTCGGCCTGGCGGGGACCCGGCGCGAAGGGGATGACGCCGAGGCGGATGAAGTCGTGGCGGGCCATGGACGCGGCGATGAACTCGATCGCGCAGCAGGCGAGTCCGAAGTTGAAGACCCACAGCGAGTAGCGGCGGCCCCAGTTGAGGATCACCTTCATCGGCTCGGGCGCGAGGCGCGCGAGGGCGCCGAGCCGCTTCGGCTCGGGCAGCGACACGGGCTCGGGCAGCGACACGGGCTCGGGGGTCACGTCCATGCCAGGACGCCCTTCTTGTAGGCGTAGAGCAGGCCCACGGCCAGGAAGCCGAGGAAGATGAACATCTCCACCAGGGTCGTCGCGCCGTAACCGGGGGCGGCGAAGACGGTGGCCCAGGGGAACAGGAAGATCGAGTCGACGGCGAAGATCACGTAGAGGAACGCGTAGACGTAGTAGCGGACCTGGGTGTGGGCCCAGCCCTCGCCGACGGGGTCGACGCCGCACTCGTACGTCAGCAGTTTCTCCGGTGTGGGCACCACGGGCCGCAGCAGGCGGCCGGCCCCGAAGGCGACGGCGACGAACAGCACGCCGACGACGGCGAGCAGTCCGACGACCGAGTAGGACTGGAAGTAGTCCGCCGCGACGACGGTCGTGGTGACGACGGTCGGTTCCGGCACGTCCGTCCCTCGCTCCCTGAAACTCGGACTGGATCTGCGACGAGACCGCGGCGTCCCGGTCCGGCCGGAAACACGGACGCCGCTGTTCGACGATCTGTACGCACGGGAGTCTAGGCCCTGATAAAGGCAGGGTAAGCAGCCCGTCACACCCCGGCATGCGGGGGTGGGGTTTTCCTCAGTCAATCCTGGCGGTCCACCTCATGGCGCGGCGGTCCGCCGCCGGGCACGCTTACGCACATGACCGAACGCATCCCGTCCCCCGGCGCGGCCGGGGCCACGACGGCGGCCGGGCGGGACGACCGTCCGCCCCCGCCCCGCCTCGCCTACGACCGGCACACCTGGAAGGAGATCGCGCACCTCCTGGCGAACCTTCCGGTCGCGCTGGTCGGCTTCACCTATGTCGTGACGGTGCTGTTCACCGGCTTCGGGCTGACCCTGACGGTCGTCGGGTTCCCGCTGCTGGCGGCCGGGCTCATGGGGGCGCGGCAGCTGGGCAGGATGGAGCGGGCGAGGGCCAGGGCGCTGCTCGGGGTGCGGGTGGACGAGCCGAGCCGGCTGCGGCTGCGCGGCGGAGGTGGTTTCTTCCAGCGGTTGTGGATGCAGCTGAAGGACCCGGTGGGCTGGCGCACGGTGCTGTACGAGTTCGTGCGGCTGCCGTGGGGGGTGTTCACCTTCGCCTTCACGACGGTCTCGCTGTTCGTGCTGTGGCCGGTGCTGCCGTTCGTCGCGCGGGGCCTGACCAACGTGGACCGGGCGATGGTGCGGGGGCTGTTGTCGCCCTCCGACGAGCTGGAGCGGCGCATCGCCGAACTGGAGTCGGACCGGGGCGTGGTGGTCGACACGGCCGCGGCGGACCTGCGGCGCATCGAGCGGGATCTGCACGACGGGGCGCAGGCGCGGCTGGTCAACCTGGCGATGGGTCTGGGCCTGGCCAAGGAGAAGGTGCTGGAGGACCCGGACGCGGCGGCGGCGATGGTCGAGGAGGCGCACGGCGAGGTGAAGCTGGCGCTGCAGGAGCTGCGCGACCTGGCCCGGGGCATCCACCCGGCGGTCCTGACCGACCGGGGCCTGGACGCGGCACTGTCGTCGGTGGCCTCGCGGTGCACGGTCCCGGTCAAGGTGGCGGTCGACCTGCCCGCCCGGCCGGCCGCGGCGATCGAGGGCATCGCCTACTTCACCGTCTCGGAGCTGCTGCAGAACGTCAGCAAGCACAGCCGGGCGAGGTCGGCGTCGGTGGAGGTGTGGCGGACGGACGACCGGCTGCTCATCCAGGTGTGGGACGACGGCCGCGGGGGCGCCAGTCTCGACGGCGGTACGGGGATGAAGGGGCTGGCCGACCGGTTGGACGCCGTCGACGGCCTGTTCGTCCTGGAGTCCCCCGACGGCGGCCCGACGACGGTCACGGCGGAACTGCCCTGGCGCGACCGCACGGACGACTCCGCCCCCGGCACCCGGCGCTAGCGCACGACACGGCCCCCTGGCGCCAGGCGCCTCACGGCCCGCCCGGCGCCACCGCCCGGCACCGCACGCGGCGCCCGGCACCGCACGTGACACCCGGCACCGCACGCGGCGCCCGGCACCGCACGCGGCGCCCGGCACCGCAGGCGACGTTCGGCAACCGGCCACCGGCCACCGGCGCCAGCGCCGGGCACCGCCGCCCCGGCGACCGCCGCCCCAACCCCCGGCGCTCACGCCCAGCCCCCGGCGCTCACACCCAGCCCCCGGCGCTCACACCCGGTGCCGGGCCGGTGCCCGCGCCCGGCGCGCACCGGAGGTGGGGAAAACCCCCCGTCCAAGACGCCGACGGACTCCATGGTCCGCCGACCTGCGACGGAGCAGGGTGGAGGTACGAGAGCACAGCCGCCAGGACGAGGAGAAGGACGACGCCCATGGCCACGGAGTACGGACAGGGATACGGACTCGACAGCGGGTCCTCGTTCCCCGGGAGCACCGAACGTCGGCACCGGCTGCCCGCCGCGCTGCGCGCGCCGGTGGAGGGCCGCACCTGGCGCGAGCTCGGTTACGTGCTGCTGAGCCTGCCGATCAGCGTCCTGCTGTTCACCTACGCGGTCACGATGGTGTCGCTCGGGGCGGGCCTGCTGGTGACGTTCCTCGGCATACCGGTGCTGGCGGGGGCGCTCGCCGGGTGCCGCGGCATCGGGGCGCTGGAGCGGGTGCGGGCCAGGGCGCTGCTGGACCTGGACGTGGCCGACCCGGAGCCGCTGCGGGTGAAGCGGCGGGGCGCCATGGCGTGGATGGGCGCCGTGCTCAAGAGCGGCGCCTCGTGGCGGGCGCTGCTGTACTCGGTGCTGCACCTGCCCTGGGCGGTGTTCTCGTTCGTGGTCGCCGTGAACGTGTGGGTGCTGGGCTGGGCGCTGCTGACGTACCCGCTGTGGTTCTGGGTGTTCCCCACGTACGCCGGACAGGACGGGATGCAGCTGTACGGGGACGAGACGCACCGGATCTACCTGGACAACGCCTTCGAGATCACGGTGACGGCGCTGGTGGGCCTGCTCTTCACGATCGCCACGCCGTGGATCGTGCGGGCGCTGACGATGGTGGACCGGCTGCTGGTGCACGGGCTGCTCGGGCCGTCGCGGCTGGCGTCGCGGGTGGTGGAGCTGGAGTCGGACCGGGGGGTCGTGGTCGACACGGCGGCGGCGGACCTGCGGCGCATCGAGCGGGACCTGCACGACGGGGCGCAGGCCCGCCTGGTGGCGCTGGCCATGGACCTGGGCCTGGCGAAGGAGAAGCTGCAGGAGGATCCGCAGGAGGCGCAGCGGATGGTGGACGAGGCGCACGGCGAGGTGAAGACGGCGCTGCAGGAGCTGCGGGACCTGGCCCGGGGCATCCACCCGGCGGTGCTCACCGACCGCGGTCTGGACGCGGCCCTGTCCTCGGTGGCCTCGCGGTGCACGGTCCCGGTGCGGGTCGAGGTCGACCTGGCGCAGCGGCCGGCGCCCGCGATCGAGGGGATCGCGTACTTCACGGTGTCGGAGCTGCTGCAGAACATCAGCAAGCACGCGCGGGCGACTTGGGCGGGCGTGGAGGTCTGGCGGACCGGGAACCGGCTGATGCTGCAGGTCGTGGACAACGGCGTGGGCGGGGCCGAGGTGTCCCCGGGTTCCGGGCTCGCGGGCCTGGCGGAGCGGCTCGACGCGGTGGACGGGATCCTGGTGGTCGACTCGCCGGCGGGCGGCCCGACCCGGGTCACGGCCGAGCTGCCGTGGCGCGGGGAGCACGTGAGGTGATCCGCGCGGGGGCCCGGCCCCCGGCCACGCCGTGACCGGCCGGGGAGGGCGCCGCCCTCCCCGGCCTGCGTGTCCGCCCTGTCCGCTCCCGTCCGACCGCCCCACCCGCCCCGTGCGTCCCCCCTCCGTCCGCCTCTCCGTCCCCCGCGCCACCCGAATCAGTGAGCCGAGAAGCCGGTCCCTCCCCCACGCACCCCCCGGGCCTGAAATGCTGGGGCCTGTCGCACGGGTGGGCGCGGAGCCGTTGGGGGCCGCGGACGGGCGGCGTCTGGCTGTGGGGGGCCGAACATCGTGGAGGACAGGGTGCGGGTGGTCATCGCCGAGGATTCCGTGCTGCTCAGGGAGGGCCTGACCCGGCTGCTGACCGACCGGGGGCACGACGTCGTCGCCGGCGTCGGTGACGGCGAGGCGCTGATCAAGACCATCACGGAGCTGGACGCGCAGGGCGAGCTGCCCGACGTGGTCGTGGCCGACGTGCGGATGCCGCCGACGCACACCGACGAGGGGGTCCGGGCCGCGGTGCAGCTGCGCAAGGCGCACCCGGGGCTCGGTGTGCTGGTGCTGTCGCAGTACGTGGAGGAGCGGTACGCGACGGAGCTGCTCGCGGGCTCCAGCCGGGGTGTGGGCTACCTGCTGAAGGACCGGGTGGCGGAGGTCCGGGAGTTCGTGGACGCGGTGGTGCGGGTGGCCGGGGGCGGTACGGCCCTGGACCCGGAGGTCGTCGCGCAGCTGCTCGGCCGCAGCCGCAAGCAGGACGTGCTGGCCGGGCTCACCCCGCGTGAGCGGGAGGTGCTGGGGCTGATGGCCGAGGGGCGGACGAACTCGGCGATCGCGCGGCAGCTGGTGGTGAGCGACGGGGCGGTCGAGAAGCACGTCAGCAACATCTTCCTCAAGCTGGGGCTGTCCCCGAGCGAGGGCGACCACCGCCGGGTGCTGGCCGTGCTGACCTACCTCAATTCGTGAGCCAACCCTCGTGAGCCAACCCTCGTGAGCCGCCCCTCGTGAGCCGCCCCTCGTGAGCCAACCCTCGTGAGCCTCCCCTCGTGAGCCAGCCCTCGTGAGCCTCCCGAGATGTGACTCAGCGTGTTCGGACGTCTCGAAGTCGTGTCCAACATGCGAATGACCCGGGGAAGGCGCCCCTCACGGTCGTAGGGTTGATTTTGGGAGGCCTGCGGGAAGGCCTGTCCGGGACAGCCGCCTCTAGGGAGGTCCAGTTCAGTGACCAGCCAGGTCAGTAGCCCAGCGGAGCAGGCCGACGGAGCAGTCGTAGGGGAGCAGCGCAAAGCGGCGGGCGCGAAGGACGTACGGCGCCTCGACCGGGTGATCATCAGGTTCGCGGGGGACTCGGGCGACGGTATGCAGCTCACCGGTGACCGCTTCACCTCGGAGACCGCGTCGTTCGGCAACGACCTGTCGACCCTGCCGAACTTCCCGGCCGAGATCAGGGCGCCCGC
>NZ_JBNCNM010000039.1:0-40135 GCF_049846985.1 Streptomyces sp. DT190
TCCACCACATCGGAGGTCTTCGCCATGATCAAGCCCGGCAAGCGTTAACAACGCTCGTGATCAATACACCTAGGTCGTGTCCGGCCTAGACGTCCAGGTCGACCACGACCGGGGCGTGGTCGGAGGCGCCCTTGCCCTTGCGCTCCTCGCGGTCGACGTAGGCGTCCTTGACGGCCTGCGCGAACGGCTCGTTGCCGTACACCAGGTCGATGCGCATACCGCGGTTCTTCGGGAAGCAGAGCTGGCGGTAGTCCCAGTACGTGAACGGGTGGTCGTACTTCAGGGGCCGCGGGACCACGTCCGACAGGCCGGCCTCGCGCAGGGAGGCCAGGGCGGCGCGCTCGGCGGGCGTGACGTGGGTGGAGCCCTCGAAGAAGGCCGGGTCGAAGACGTCGTCGTCGGTCGGCGCCACGTTGTAGTCCCCCATCACCGCGAAGGGGCGGCCGCCGGCCGCGTCGCCCGCCACGGCGGCCCTGAGGGCCTCGAACCACTGGAGCTTGTAGGCGTAGTGGGGGTGGTCCACCTCGCGGCCGTTGGGCACGTAGACCGACCAGACGCGGACCGGGCCGCAGGTCGCCGAGATCGCGCGGGGCTCCACCGAGCCGTCGAAGCCCGGGTCGCCGGGCAGGCCCTTGACGACGTCCTCGAGGCCGACGCGGGAGAGCACCGCCACGCCGTTCCACCGGCCGGTGGCGTGGACCGCCGACTCGTAGCCCAGCTCGCGCAGCTGCTCCGCGGGGAACTGCTCCTCGGCGACCTTGGCCTCCTGGAGGCACAGCACGTCCGTGCCGCTGCTCTCCAGCCAGGCCAGGAGCCTCGGCAGGCGGGCGGTGATCGAGTTCACGTTCCAGGTCGCGATGCGCATGCCTCACAACCTACCCGGAGGGTCCGACAACACCGCCCGGTCCCTTCGGGGGCCTCAGACCTCGGCGGAGCCGCCCGGTGTCAGCCGCAGGTGCTCCGCGCCGCCGAGCTGCCCGATCTGACGGTCGTAGATCGGGCGGGCCAGGTCGGTGAGGAGGGCGTCGTGGATGTCGTAGGCGCGGTGCGGCCGGACCTCGCGGACGTAGTCGATGACCTCGGAGATCTTGCTCCAGGGGGCCATGACGGGGAGCATCAGCGTCTCGACCGGGTGGTCGGGGACGGTGAGGGCGTCCCCGGGGTGGAAGACCTTGCCGCCGTCGACGAGGTAGCCGACGTTGGTGATGCGGGGGATGTCCGGGTGGATCACCGCGTGGAGTTCGCCGTGGACCTGCACGTCGAAGCCGGCGGCCGTGAAGGTGTCGCCGTGCCCGACGGTGTGGACGCGGCCGGGGAAGGCGGACGAGATCTTCTCCGCGACCGCCCTCAGGGTCCAGATCTCGGCGGCCGGGTTGTCCTCCATGGCCGCGCGCAGCCGGAACTCGTCGAAGTGGTCGGGGTGCTCGTGGGTGACGAGGATCGCGTCCGCGCCGAGGACGGCGTCCTCCTCCGTGAACCCGCCGGGGTCGAGGACCAGGGTCCGGCCGTCCTTCTCCAGGCGGACGCAGGAGTGAGACTTCTTCGTGAGCTTCATGGTCCCCATCCTGCCTCCGGGGTGCGCGGCCGGCTCACTCCTGGGGTGTGGTCTCCTCGCGGATGACCTGCTGGGCCACCTTGAAGGCGCTGTTCGCCGCGGGCACGCCGCAGTAGACGGCCGCCTGCAGCAGCACCTCCTTGATCTCGCCGGGGGTGAGGCCGTTGCGCAGGGCGGCTCTGGTGTGGAAGGCCAGCTCGTCCAGGTGGCCGCCGGCGACCAGGGCGGTGAGGGTGACACAGCTGCGGGTGCGCCGGTCGAGACCGGGCCGGTCCCAGATCTCGCCCCAGGCGTAGCGGGTGATGAACTCCTGGAAGTCCCCGGAGAAGTCGTCGGCCTGCGCCAGCGCCCGGTCCACGTGCGCGTCGCCGAGCACCTCGCGGCGGACCTTGATCCCGGCGTCGTACGGGTCGGGCCGGCCCTGGCCCTGCGGGGGTGCGGCGGCCGGGGCGATCTCGGCGACGGGCCCGGTCTGCGGGGGCTGGGGCGGCGCCGGGGACAGGACCGGTTTGACGGCGGCGGCCGGCAGGGCGGTCTGGCCGGTGGAGGTCTCGAAGACGGGCTGCCAGGCGGTGGAGAAGTGCCGCACGAGCAGGTCGGTGACGGCGGCGGGCTGTTCCACCGGCACCAGGTGCGAGGCGCCGGGCACGACCGCGAGGCGGGCGTCCGGGATGCCCGCGACCAGGGTGCGGGCCTCGGCGGGACCGGTGACCTGGTCGTCCGAGCCGACGAGCACCAGGGTGGGCACGCCGACACGGCCGAGCTCGGTGCGCACGTCGAAGGAGGCGAGCGCCTCGCAGGCGGCGATGTAGCAGCCGGGGTCGGTGGTGCGCACCATCTGCACCGCCCACTCGGTGATGGCGGGCTGCGCGGCCGCGAACCCGCTGGTGAACCAGCGCTCCGGCGCGGTCCGGGCGATCGGGTCGAGGCCGTTCGTGCGGACGATCACGCCGCGCTGCCGGAACTCGTCGGCCGTGCCGAAGCGCGGGGAGGCGGCGATCAGGGCGAGGGAGGCGAGCCGCTCGGGGTGGCGCAGGGCCAGTTCGATGCCGACGGCGCCGCCGAGCGCGCAGCCCGCGTAGCCGAAGCGGTGCACGCCGAGCGCCTCCAGCGTGGCCAGCAGCCGTGTGGTGAGGTCGGTGACCGAGCCGGCCGGGTACGCGGGCGCACCGCCGTGGCCGGGCAGGTCGAACCGGAAGACGCGCCACTGCTTGGTCAGCTCGGGGATCTGGCGGTCCCACATGTGCCAGGTCGTACCCAGTGAGGGACCGAGGATCAGGACGGGAGCCTCTTCCGGCCCGTCGAAGCGGTATTGCAGGGTGTTCGGTGGTGTCTCACTCACCCGCCTGAGCCTCTCATCTGTCACGAGATGTCACATCGCCGGGGTGGATTACGGTAGCGGGCCCCGCCCCCTTGCTCCGCGGCACAGCGAGGCCGCCCCTCGGGGCTCCCAGGCCGGGAGGCACGGCCGGGAGGCACGGCCGGGAGGCGCACAGGGGCGCGTCCTCGGGCGGTGGGCCTCAGCGCCGGGCGTGGCGGATTTTCAGCCGCCCGAACCCCAGGGTCCCGGAGATGCGGATCGTCGGTCCGCCGGGGCGGGAACGCCGCGGGGCCCTGTAGCGCAGGTCCTTCCACTGGGTGCGTACGCCTTCGACGTCGACGACGGCGTCGCGCGGCACCGTGATGCTGGCCCCGCCGGTGCCCAGGCGCAGCTGGATGTCGACGACCGGATGCTCGATGATCGCCCGGGACAGGTCCAGGCGCACCCGTCCGAACGCGCTCCCGACCTTCAGCTTCCGGGGCACGCGCCACACACCGCCGCGCTGGATCCGTCCGCTGGCTGCGGCGATCGTCGACGTGGTGGGCGGCAGCTCCTGCGGAAGTGCCGCGAGGGCCGACACGAGCTGGCTCCGGGCCTTGGCGGTGAGCACCTGGTGCAGGCGGGCGTCCAGCTCCTCGTGGGTGAGGAGTCCTTCGGCGTACGCGTCCTGCAGGCGCCGCACGGCCGCGTCGCGGTCGTGCTCGCCGATCGACGACGGCAGTTCTCCGAATAAGGGAGTCACCCGCTCACGGTACTGCCGGGACGGCGATGTGTCACGTGACACCAGACGGTGCCATCTCGCCTCCGCCGGCGCGGAGCACGCGGGCGGAGACGGATACGACATGCCGCGATGCGCCAGCCGTCGTTTACACATAAACGCAGGTCAGGGCGGCAATCCGTCGACGATTGCGCCGCGCGGCACCACGAGGGGTTGCCGATAGCGCCACTTCGGTGCCACTATGGCGTCATGAACCTCACCCCGTACGTCGACACCCTCCGCCGCGAACTGGCGGTGGCCGCCGAGGCCGGCGGCGACGAAGCCCGCGAACTGGCCGAGAGGCTCACCGCCCCCCTGGAGTCGGCGGCCCGGCTGATCATGCTCAATGTGCTCTCCGCCGCGATGGACGAGATCACCCGCGAGCTCGCCCCCGGTTCGGTCGACGTACGGCTGCGCGGGCTCGACCCCGACTTCGTGATCACTCTGCCGCCGGCCGACACCGGTGCCGTGGAGCCGGCCGCTCCCGTCGAACCGCTCACGGCGCCGGCTCCCGCCGAGGGCGACGAGGGCGGCACCGCCCGCGTGAACCTGCGCCTGCCGGCCCATCTCAAGGCGCGGGCCGAGGAGGCCGCCGGCCGTGAGGGCCTGTCGGTCAACGCGTGGCTGGTACGGGCGGTGGCGGCGGCGGTCGACGGCGGCGCCCGGCCGCGTACGACGGAGCGGACCCGCACCATCGGACAGAGCATCACGGGCTGGGTGCGCTAGCCGCACCCGCGTCCGTATCCCTCCACTTCCCTCACGTCCCACCAGCGGGGACGATCCTGCGACCCATGAGGACGGCACAGCCATGCCTGCTTTCGACACCCCCGAACCGATCACGGCCACCACCCACGTGTACGCCGGTTCCATCCGGTTCACCGCGACCGACCGCGCCGACACCGTAGTCGAGGTACGGCCCCGCGACCCCAAGCGGGGCCAGGACGTGAAGGCCGCCGACCAGACCGAGGTCACCTGCGCGGGCGGTGTCCTGACCGTCAGGACACCGAAGGCGAACCTGGTCGGGCGCTCCGGCACCGTCGACGTGACGGTCGACCTGCCCGCCGGCTCGAGCGTCGACCTGACCGGCTCCTGGACCCAGGTGTTCGGCGAGGGCCGGCTCGGCGAGGTCAAGGTGAAGACCTCCTCCGGCGACGTGCGCCTGGACACGACCGGCCCGCTCCACTTGGTCGCCTCGCACGGCTCGATCACCGTCGACCGGGTCGACGGGACGGCCGAGATCACCACGAGCTCCGGCAGTCTGCGCGTCGGCACCGTCGACGGTTCCGCCGTGCTGAAGAACTCCCACGGCACCACGACCGTCGGCGCCGCGCTCGGGGACCTGCGGGTCAGTGGCGCCAACGGCGACATCGACATCGCGCGGGCCGAGCGCTCGCTCGTCGCCACCACCGCGCACGGCACCCTGCGGGTCGCCGAAGTCGCCTCGGGGACCGTTCGGCTGGAGACCAGTTACGGCGCCATCGACGTCGGTATCCGCGAGGGCGTCGCCGCCTGGCTCGACGTCAGCTCCGACCGCGGGCAGGTGCGCAACACGCTCGCCTCCTCCGAGACCCCGGAGAAGATCGAGGAGACCGTCGAGGTCAGGGCCCGGACCCGCTGGGGCAACATCGACGTGCACCGCGCCTGAGCCTCGGACCGCCCGGCCCCCTCACCCCCACTCCCCCGTCACCCCCGGCCTTCGAAAGGGAGACCACCATGGCTTCTACTGTCATGCCCACATCACAAACGGGCGGCGGTACCCAGGCGCACGCCGCCGTCACCGCCGTCGGCCTGCGCAAGTCGTACGGCGACAAGACCGTCCTCGACGGCATCGATCTCCATGTCCCGGCCGGCTCCGTGTTCGCGCTGCTCGGTCCGAACGGCGCGGGCAAGACCACCGCCGTGAAGATTCTCTCCACCCTGATCAGCCCCGGCGCCGGCTCCGGCGAGATCCGCGTCGGCGGCCACGACCTGGCCGCCGACCCGCAGGCGGTCCGCGCGGCGATCGGCGTCACCGGCCAGTTCTCCGCGGTCGACGGGCTGATCACGGGCGAGGAGAACATGCTGCTGATGGCGGACCTGAACCACCTCTCCAGGAAGGAAGGGCGCCGGGTCACCGCGGAACTGCTGGAGCGGTTCGACCTCACCGAGGCCGCCCGCAAACCCGCCGCCACCTACTCCGGCGGCATGAAGCGCCGCCTGGACATCGCCATGACCCTGGTCGGCAACCCGCGGATCATCTTCCTCGACGAGCCGACCACCGGCCTCGACCCGCGCTCCCGGCAGAACATGTGGCAGATCATCCGCGAACTGGTCTCCGACGGCGTGACCGTCTTCCTCACCACGCAGTACCTGGAGGAGGCCGACCAGCTCGCCGACCGCGTCGCGGTGCTCAACGACGGCAGGATCGCCGCGGAGGGAAGCCCCGAGCAGCTGAAGCGGCTCATCCCCGGCGGCCACGTGCGGCTGCGGTTCTCCGACCCGTCCGCGTACCGGTCCGCCGCCCTCGCCCTGAACGAGGTCGCCCGGGACGACGACGCGATGACGCTGCAGATCCCGAGCGACGGCAGCCAGCGCGAACTGGGCGCCCTCCTCGACTGGCTGAACGCGGTCGGCGTCGAGGCGGACGAACTGACCGTGCACACCCCCGACCTGGACGACGTGTTCTTCGCCCTCACCGGCTCCCAGCAGCCGGACCAGCCCAAGGAGTCCGTCCGATGAGCGTTCCCTCCCTCGCCCTGCGCGACTCGGCCACGATGCTGCGGCGCAATCTGCTGCACGCGCGCCGCTACCCGTCCCTGACGCTGCAACTGCTGCTGACGCCGGTCATGTTGTTCCTGCTGTTCGTCTACGTCTTCGGCGACGCGATGAGCGCCGGCATCGGGGACGGTCACGCCGACCGCTCCGCCTACATCGCGTACCTGGTGCCGGGCCTGCTGCTGATGACCATCGGCAGCACCACGATCGGTACCGCGGTGTCCATCGCCACGGACATGGCCGAGGGCATCGTGGCCCGCTTCCGGACCATGGCGATCCACCGCGGATCGGTGCTCGTCGGGCATGTCATCGGCAGCGTGCTGCAGTGTCTGGCGAGCGTGCTCCTGGTGGGCGCCGTCGCCCTGGCCGTCGGCTTCCGCTCCACCGACGCCACGGCCCTGGAGTGGGTCGCGGCGTTCGGACTGCTCGCCCTGTTCGCCCTGGCCCTGACCTGGCTCGCGGTCGGCATGGGCCTGTCCAGTCCGAACGCCGAGGTCGCCAGCAACAACGCCATGCCGCTGATCTTCCTTCCGCTCATCTCCAGCGCCTTCGTCCCGGTCGACTCGATGCCGGGATGGTTCCGGCCGATCGCCGAGTACCAGCCGTTCACGCCGGCCATCGAGACCCTGCGCGGGCTGCTGCTCGGCAGCGAGATCGGCCACAACGGATGGCTCGCCCTCGCCTGGTGCCTGGGGCTGGCCGCGCTCGGCTACCTCTGGTCCAGGTCGCTGTTCCGGCGCGACCCGAAATAGCGGGCGATCCGGCGGGAGTTGACCACCCGCCGCATTTCCCCTAATCCTTCGGGGGCCGCACGGAAACTCACCGCGAATCAATGGGCCGGGCATTGCTCTTTCCCGGTCCGGCGTACATTCCAGGTTCCGGTTCTGTTCTTCATTGCGCCGGGGACGGCAGCACGCCACGATGGAATGCCCCGCTGTCCTGCCAACAGGACAGTCGCCACTGTTCCCGTCATCCCCCGAAGGGTGAGTGCCGCATGTTCGTCCCCAGCCACTATCGAGAGCCGGATGTGTCGTGGATGCTCGATCTGATACGCGACAACCCGCTGGCCCTGGCGGCCAGTAATGGGACTCCCGCCGACGGTCCGTTCGCCACTCATCTTCCGGTCATCACCGATCCGCAATGGGACGGACGACCCGACGCCGAACTGGCCGACATGCCTCTGCTGGGGCACATGAACCGGGCCAATCCGCACTGGGCGGCACTGGACACGGGGACGACGATCCTGCTGACCTTCACCGGCCCGCACGCCTACGTCTCGCCCACCGTCTACGACGTCACCCCCGCCGCCCCGACATGGAACTTCACGTCGGTGCACGTACACGGAGTGGTGGAGAGGATCGAGTCGACCGAGGACACGCTGGCTGTCGTCCAGGCGACGGTCCAGGCCTTCGAGAAGGATTTCGGCGACAGCTGGGACATGGCCGGAAGCCTCGAGTACTTCCGCCGGATCGTCCCGGGCGTCGGCGCCTTCCGGGTGCGGGTGACCAAGGCCGAGGGAATGTTCAAGCTCAGCCAGGAACAGCGTCCCGAGGTCCGCGAGCGGGTGGTGCGGTCGTTCGCCGAGCGCGGGTGCACCCGGCACGCGCAGACCGCGGACCTGATGACCCGCCTGCCGTAGGAGCCCGTGCCACGGCGCGGGATCCGCGCCCTTCGACGTGGCGGACCCCCCGCACCCTCCCTGTGCCGGGCGAAGCGGCCCCGCCCGGCTCCGGATGGAGTGCCGTGCCGGGGGCGCCCCCGCGCACCGGTCATTCGAGAGCGATGCGCTGGTCCGTCTCCCTCAGCACCTGCTCGGCGGCGGCGTCGAGCGTCGCCATCACCCAGTCCTCCAGCTCGGTGCCGGCCTGTGCGGCCGCCTTGTGCCACCACTGGAGCCGGTTGTCGGGCACGGCCAGCCGGCGCGTCGCCGCCCCGCTGTCCGTCTGCTGCACAGCGCCCTCGCGTTGCGCCCTGAGGGCGGTGCGGAGTTGCTTGGTGCTCCACTTCATCCGCTCGGCACGGTCGAGCCAGATCTCCTGCTCGTCCACGTGCAGCGACGCCAGCTCGGCATGGTGCTGGAAACTGAGCGCGTGCCGCCGGCGATTCACTTCGAATCGCCGCGAGACCCAGGCGTAGTTGCGCAGCGTCTGATATTGCAGCCCGGCCGCGCGGATCCCGAGTTCATAGCGTTCGGCATAGTGGTCCTTGCCGTATACGAGCCAGTCGCCGAGCCACCAGGACGACGAGTTGAGCAGCCCGGAAAGCTGACGCCCGGCCCGCTCCCATTCCTCGAAGGCCAGTCCTGTGGGTATGCACAGACCCACCTTTGTGGTGAGTACCTGTTCGCGCCGCGACTCCATCCCGCCGGCTCTCCGGGTTCTCTGTCCGGCTCCCGGAGGCCTGGCGAACATGGTCGCCTCGGAGTCTCTGCATTCCTCGACCTGCTGCGTCATCACGTCTCCCCGTTGACACACACGTATTGACCGAGCGGCTTCGCGGCGGCCGGCGACTGAAGAGGGAATGAACCGGGCGTTACGCGCTACCCGGTCGAGGCCGGGATGGCCAACTACCGCCGTTCCGAGTAGATCCCGACATCGAGGGCAGTTCAAGAATCCCGGTGTTATCGAACACTACTTTGCGGAGTTCGAGCGCTCCCCCGCCAAGTGGTCTAGTCCACTGATTGGCCTGATCCGGACGCGGACACGGTCCGCGTGTCCGCGTCCATCGCGGACCCCGCCCACCGGCTCCTGCGATCCGGCCCAGCAGGCCCGCCATCCGCCGACGGCAGCGGTTCCGGTTGCACCGTCCCCGCCACGGACTACCCCCGCTGCCACCAGGACGCGCACCCGTGGGGCGGACGGAGTACGGCCGCGGCCCTGACGTCAAGCGCCGCGGGAACTTCGCGCCATTCGAGACACCCCAACAAGTCGGCCAACCTCGGGCACTGACACCGCACTGGGCTCCGGCCTAAACTTTCTGCTCCACAACGCTCAGTAACTTCGGGGGAGTTATTGCGTATGGAGACAGTTCGAGCAGACACCCCGTCGGCTCCACGGCGCGCGACCTATGCCACCCGTCCGGACATGCCCCTGGGCCGCTTCAGCGCCACGATCTTCAAGAGCCTGCGCCGGACGGATCAACGCAAGTGGGCCCACGCCTATCTGAAAGGGCTGCTCGCCACCCCGGGCAAGAAGTCGGTGCGCCGGCTCGCCACCGCGATCTCCCGTGACCCGTCCGTCGCGCAGTCGCTGCGCCAGTTCGTCAGCCTCAGTCCGTGGGACTTCGACGAGGTCATGGAGGAGCTCACCCGCTGGGTGGCGGACCGCCGGCCCGACCCCGTCTGGTCCATCGGCCGGGCCGTCCTGCCCAAGCGCGGCGACCGGTCGGTGGGCGTCCACCGCTACTTCGACCTGTCCTCGGGCCGCACGCTCAACTGCCAGCTGGGACTGGGCGCCTTCCTGCGGGTTGGCGAGGCCCAGTTGCCGGTGGACTGGTCCCTGCACCTGTCGACGGCCTGGACGCAGGACTCCGACCGGCGCAGGGACGCCCGCATACCGGACGGCGAGCGGTACCGGCCGCTGTGGGCGGCGGCGCTGGGGCTCGTCGACCGGCTCTCGGCCCGCTGGGACTCCCCTTCCTCCGTCGTCCTGGCCGACATGAGCGACGAGCCCGACGTGGCGTTTCTCCTGCACGGACTCGCCAAGCGGAAGCGTGACTTCGTCGTCGCGGTCCCACCGCACCTCGCGGTGCTGCCCGCCGCCGAGGGCCTCCTGGCACCGGTGAACGCGAGGACCCTGTTCCCCGCGCAGCGCCCGGAGCCGGCCGTCGGTCCGCCGCCCGGCGAGGAGCGGCGCGTCACCAGACCCCAGACGTCGCTCGTCCATCTGGCGGGCGACCTGCCGGGGCGTGCTCCCGGCCCTCCCTACCGGCTCCTCACCGAGACGGACCCGTTCGGCGCCCCGGGTCCGCTGTGGATCACCAGCCTCGCCCATCTCACCCTCGCGGAGGTCGGCTCGATCACCGCCCTGCACACCGGGACGACGGAGACGATCGGTTCCCTGGAGCAGGACTTCGGGCTGCTGGACTTCGAGGGGCGCTCGTTCCCGGGCTGGTACCACCACATGGCCCTCGTCTCGGCCGCGTACACCTACCGTCGCCTGCACTACCCCACCGCCGCACCCTCCCCTCCGGCGCAGCGGGTGCCGCACCAGCGCCCCCAGCCGCTGCCACCATCCTGACACCAAGTGGCGTCACCTTCACCACCAATCTGCGCCACTCTGGCGCCGAACCATCGCGCGGCCTCCGGCCGAGTTGATTTTGGCGGCTTCTCAACGCTGGTGCACCCCGGAGCCTGGCGGCGTAAGCGGTCCGTGGGCTGCCCCGCCCTGCCCGAATGACTGATTCCGCTCGCTGCCGCACGGCGTCCCGGCCTCTCACGGGGGCCGGCTCCTCCCAGTGGCGCTACTGTGACACCACATGGCGTCAGCGGCCTGGAGGGCTTGAGCCCGCACCGCGAGCGCTCGGGGGCGGTCGACAGGAAGCGCGCGGTCCGCCGTGACGCGCGCCGGCGAAGGGCGAGGTGTCCGAGGTGCTGAGGACGGACCGGAATCCACCGGGTGGCCAGGCGGTACGGGCCCGCGCCCCGCTGCCGCGTGCGGCGCGCCCCCGGCCGATGTTCCGCGACCGAACGTGAGCTCGCGTCATTTCGGGCTGCCCCCGTCAGGCCGGCGGCCGCAGACCCCCCGAAGGCGGCCCGCCATGCCGACGTTCGAGACCCCCTCACCCGTCCAGGTGACGCTCAGCCTGGTCTGCGGCCAGGTCCGGATCGCCGCCGGCGACCGCTCGGTGACGACGGTCGAGGCGTATCCCCGCGACAGCGCGGACCAGGACGACGTGCGGTCCGCCGATCAGCTCCGCGTGGACTTCGCCGACGGCCGGCTGCTCGTGAGCGCCCAGGAGCCGGACTGCGGCGGCGGCGCGGTCGTCGTGGTGATCACCGTACCCACCGGATCGAGTGTGCACGGCCGGGCTGCGGCGGCGGACTTCCTCTCGACGGGAGAGCTGGGCGCGTGCCGGCTCAGCACCGGACTGGGGCACATCAGCCTGCACCGCACCGGCAGCCTGCACCTGGACACCGCCCTCGGCGGCATCAGCGTCGACCACGCGGTCGGCACCGTCGAGGCCACGGCGGACCGCGGCGACGTCCGGCTGGGGCTGGCCGAGGGCACGACCACGGTCCACGCGCGCGGCGAGGGCGATGTGACGGTGGACGAGGTGCGCGGCGCCGCCCGTCTGTACGCCGAGCGCGGCACCGTCCGGCTCGGCCGGGCGCACACCGACGTGGAGGCCCGGACGGTCCACGGTGACATCGACGTCGAGGAGGTGCGGCGCGGGTCCGTGCGCGCCACTGCCACGTTCGGCAGTGTCCGGGTCGGGGTGGCCGGGAGCAGTGAGGCCCGGCTGTCGCTCGACTCCGCCGCGGGCACGGTCGCCACGGCGCTCTCGCTCCTCGCAGCGCGCGAGGAGGCGGACGAGGTCGTCTTCGTCCAGGCCCGGACGGTGCTCGGCGATGTCGTGGTGGAACGTTCCGGCACGGAGTGAGTCCGGGGGCGCGGCGCCGCCCGCAGCCGTCACATGGCGGTGTGCGGGCGGTGTGTGACGCGGTCCAGTACGCGACCGAGGTCGGCCAGCAGCGCGGCTTCCTCGCCGATGAGGTAGAAGTGACCGCCGGGCAGGACCCGGAGCCGGAAGGTGCCCTGTGTCATGTCGGCCCAGTCGCGCATCTGCTCCGGGGTCACCTCGGGGTCGGCGTCACCGGTGTAGCCGTACACGGGGCAGTCCAGCGGGGGGCGGCTGCCGCCGCGGTAGCCGTCCACCAGCCGGTAGTCCGCGCGGACGGCGGGGAGCACCAGCTCCCTGAGGTCGGGGTCCGCGAAGACCGCGGCGCGGCTCTCGTCGAAGCGCAGGATGTCCGCGATGATCCGCTCGTCCGGGCCGAAGAGGCGCCGCGTAGCGTCCAGCGTGTGCGGCGGGCGTCTGCCGGACACGCACAGCGCGGCCGGCGGACACCCCCGCTTCTGGAGGCGCAGCGCCACTTCGTGCGCCACCGAGGCCCCCATGCTGTGGCCGAACAGCACCACCCTGTACCCCGTCAGCTCGACGAGGGCGTCGGCGATGTCGTCCGCGAGGGCCTCCAGCCCCGTCGGGAACGGATCGCCGTACCGGTCCTCCCGGCCCGGGTACCGGACGGCGAGCACGCCGGTGTCCGACGGCAGTCCCGCGGCCCAGGTGCGGTAGGCGCTCGCCCAGCCCCCGGCATGGGGGAAACAGACGAGCTTCGTCCCGCACGCGTCGTCGTCGCGGAAGCGGCGCAGCCACCGCTCCGCCGTCGGACCGTTCATCAGCGTTTCCCTTTCCGCACGGGTGACGGGCATCCCATCCGTCAGCGGACGTCGCCACCCACCTCGGCCAGGATGGCACGTTCGGCGTTCCGGCCGGCGGCGAGCCGGCCGATGATCGAGCCGGCGATCTCACCGCTGCGCACGGCGATGTTCGACAGCAGCGAGGAGGTCAGGCCGTGGGTGTGCTCGGTGCCGCCCTGGAGGTAGATGCCACAGCGCATCTCCGGCTCGGTGGAGATGCGGTAGTCCCGCTCCACGCGGTAGCGGTGCGCCTCGTCGCGCAGGCAGTGCCGGTCGAGGTCGCCGAGCAGCCCCGTGGGCCGCATCGTCTGGTAGCCGGTCGCGCAGACGAGGGCGTCGAAGTCCAGTTCGCGCAGCTCCGCGTCGGGGCCCACCTGCAGGGAGACGCGGGTCTCGGCGCCCAGGCGCTTCACGCCGGTGACCCGCGTCAGGTTGAGGAACTGCAGGCGCCGGACGCCGCGTACCTCGTCGTCGTACGACCTGCGGTACAGCGCCCTGATCACCTCGTCGTCGACGACCGAGTAGTTCGTGTTGCGGTGGTAGCGCCAGAACGCCTCCCGGGTCTGGTCGGTGCCGAAGTAGTAGTCGTCGACCGCTCCGGGGTCGAAGATCTGGTTGGCGAAGGGCGTGTCGTCCGCGACGGAGTACCCGTAGGACGGGATGACCGCGCACACCTGGGCGTGCGGCAGCTCGTCGTACAGGAACCTGGTGATCTCGGCGGCGCTCTGGCCGGCTCCGACCACGGCCACCCGGCGCAGTTCCGCGGGGTTCATCCGGCGGAACTTCTCCAGGAACTCGGAGCTGTGCCACACCCGTTCGTCGCGTTCGGTCCCCAGGGGCATGTCCGGGACGAGGCCCGTCGAGATCACCACGTTGCGGGCCTCGACCACACGGCCGGGTCGTCCCGCGGCGTCCGCGACGTGCAGCCGCAGCCGGTCCGCGTGCTCCGCGTCGGTGCCGGGTGGCAGGTGGATGGACGTCACCTCCGAGCCGTAGGCGATGCGGTCGGCCACCCGTGCCTGGGCCCACTCGAGGTACTGGTGGAACTCCTCACGCGTGGGGAAGAAGTCCTGGTTGTTGACGAACTGCGGGAGCCGGCCCGACGCGTGCAGGAACGCGATGAAGCTGAAGGTCGAGGTCGGGTTGCGGAAGGTGACCAGGTCCTTGAGGAAGGAGATCTGCATGGTCGCCGACGGCAACAGCATGTTGCGGTGCCAGCCGAACGACGACTGGCGCTCCAGGAAGAGGGCGCTGACCTCGTGCTCCGGGCCGTGCGCCCGGCTCTCCTCCAGGGCGATGGCGAGTGACAGGTTGGACGGGCCGAACCCGATGCCGACCACGTCGTAGATCTCGTGTTCACGATCAGTCATTGGTCTCTCCCGCTGGCATGAAGGTGCGATGCACTGAGCGCATCTCCGATCGGTGGTCTTCCGGTCCCGGAAATGCGTGTCCTGTCAGCGGGACACCCGGTTCCAGGGGGTGTGGCTCAGCTCCGCGACGCCGGGCCGCACCAGGCGGCCAGGGCGGTCCGGAGCGCCGAGGTGTCGGGCGTGCCGCCGGCGGCGGCCGCCCAGGCGACATGTCCGTCGGGACGGATGAGAAGCGCGGCCGGAGCGGGGACGGCGCCGACGGCCGGGACGGGCCAGTGGTCGTCCTCGCTGCGCGCCTCGACGAGGTCGACACGGTCGGTCCAGCCCTGGGCGGCCGCCGCCACTTCGGCGCTGCCGCGCAGGTCGAGCAGTACGGGGCGGGCCGCGTGCAGCAGTTCGTGCACACGGGTGGCGCCGTCGGTCGTCTTCAGGTCGGCGTCGGGGACCCGGCGGCCCGCCAGCAGGTGGTCGCTGTCGGCCGGGTAGCGGATGTCCAGTGCCGTGAGCATCCCGCGCAGGTACTGGTTGACGTCGTCGAAGACGATGAGCGCGGAGAACACGTCGCGCAGCGCGTCCGTGTGGGCGCCGGGGCGGGCCAGGGCCGCCTGGGCCCGGGTGTTGTGCAGGACGCGCTCCCCGACCGGGTGGCGCTCGGCGTGGTAGGTGTCGAGCAGGCTTTCGGGGGCCTGTCCGTGCACCACCGAGGCGAGTTTCCAGCCGAGGTTGACCGCGTCCTGCACCCCCATGTTCAGGCCCTGGCCGCCGGCCGGGAAGTGGATGTGCGCCGCGTCGCCCGCGAGCAGTACGCGGCCCTCCCGGTACCGGGAGGCCTGTCGTGCGGCGTCGCTGAACCGGGAGACCCAACGAGGGCTGTTCATGCCGTAGTCGGTGCCCGCGATCCGGATCAGCGAGTCCCGGAGCTGCTCGAAGGTCGTGGGTTCGTCGCGGTCCGGGACCCGGCCGTGCTCGGTCGTGATCACCCGGTACCAGCCCGGTTCGAAGGCGATCACCGAGTAGTCGCCGCCGGGGCAGCGCCGTCCCCAGATGTAGTCCTCGCGCAGGTCGGGGAGTTCGACGTCGCCGATCAGCGAGGTCATCGTCGCCGGGGTGCCGGGGAAGTCGATGCCCGCCAGTTTGCGCACCGTGCTGCGGCCGCCGTCGCAGCCCACGAGGTAGCGGGCGCGCAGCGTCGCCGGTGCCGTCCCCGCTGAGCCCAGCTCGACGGTCACGCCGGAGTCGTCCTGGCTGATCCCGTTCACCTCGGACGACCAGCGCACCCGTACGCCGAGTTCGGCGGCCCACTCCTCCAGAAGCCGCTCGATGGTGTACTGCAGGATCATCAGCGGGTAGGGGTGGCGGGACTCGGACTCGTCGAACTCCAGCCGCAGGCCGGAGAAGTGGCCCACGCCCTGCAGTTCGCCGGCCGCCAGGAAGCGGTCCACGATCCCGCGCTGGTCCAGCACCTCCAGGGTGCGGGAGTGCATCCCGCCGGCTCGTGACTCGCCGGTCCGCTCCGACAGCCGTTCGACGAGCGTGACGTCGACGCCGGCCAGTCTCAGCTCGCAGGCCAGCATCAGCCCCGTCGGCCCGGCCCCCGCGATCACCACGTCCGTGTCCCTGCCGGAGTGCCCCACCTCGATCTCCCCCTCGTCTGCTTGCGGTTGTGACGTCATGGCCTCGTCTCCGGTGGCCGGGCGGCCGGCCGGAAGGTCCCCGTTCAGAGGACTTCGCCGTCCTTGGTCCGCCGGCGCAGCGTCGGCCTGCTGGACTGGGCGAGGTCCTTCCACGTGTCCGACAGACCGGCGACGGTGCGTACCGCGAACAGCGTGCGGATGGACACCTCCTGGTTCAGCTCCGCGCGGATCAGCCCGACCAGGCGGATGGCCCGCAGCGAGTTGCCGCCGAGGTCGAAGAAGTCGTCGTCGATGCCGACCCGGTCCACCTCGAGCACGTCGGCGAAGGCTTCGGCGAGAACGCGCTCGGTGCGGTTGCGCGGTGCCCGGTACTGCCCGTCGTCGAAGGCCGGTTGCGGCAGTGCCGCCCGGTCCAGCCGTCCGCCGGCCGTCTCCGGGAGGCGGTCGAGGACCACGAACACCGACGGCACCATGAACTCCGGCAGCCGTCCGGCGGCGAACCGGCGCAGTTCCTCGACAGACGGGCCGGCTTCCCCGTCGCCGCCGCCCGCCGGGACCACGTAGGCCACCAGTCGCCGCTGCCCGGACTCGTCCTGGCCGACGGTCACGGCCGTCCGCGCCAGTCCCGGGTGCTCGGACAGCGCCTCCTCGACCTCGGCGGTCTCGACCAGGACACCGCGTATCTCCACCTGGCCGCCGGCCCGGCCCACGTACTCCAGGCGGCCGTCGGCTCCCCACCGCACCCGGTCCCCGGTGCGGTACATGCGCCCGCCGGCCGGACCGAACGGGCAGGGCACGAACCGCTGCGCGGTCCCGCCGGGGCGCCCGGCCCACCCGCGCGCCACACCCGGCCCGGCCGCGTACAGCTCCCCGGTCACGCCCTCGGGGACCGGTGCCAGTCCGGGGCCCAGCACGTAGAGGGCCGTGTGGTCCGTCGGTCGGCCGACGGTGCCCGCCGGGTAGGCCGGTTCGTCCGTGGCCGGGCGGTGGCACGCGGCGAACCCGGTGGTCTCCGCGGGGCCGTGGCCGTGCACGACCGTCAGCTCGGGGCAGGCCCGCCGCACCCGGCGCAGGGCGGTCGCGGAGACGCGGTCACCGCCGGTCCACACCGCGCGCAGCCCGGCGAGCCGCTCGGGGCGGTCCGCCGCGAGCTGCGAGAACCGGGCCGGGGACAGCCACACGGCGGCCCCGTCCCCGGCCGGCGCGTCGGGGTCCGGTTCGTGCGCGGGAGCCACGACCACCCGGCCGCCGTTGAGCAGCGGCGCCCACAGTTCGAGGGCGAGCGCGTCACCGGAGTGCGGTGTGTGCCACAGCACGGTGCCGCGGGCGCCGTCCCGCCAGGTGCGGTCCAGGACGAGCCGCTCCATGTTCCGGTGCGTCACCGCCACCGCGCCGGCCGGGGCGGAGCCGTGCACCACGGCCAGCAGGTTGTCCGGGCGCACCCGGACCGGACCCGCCTGCGCGCGGTCGCCGCCGTCGGCGGTGTCCGTGCGGAGGTCGTCGACCAGGAGCACCGGCACACCCGGGTCGGTGGGAAGCGCGGGGGCGGACGTCGGGCCGGTGAGCAGTGCGCGGGCCGCGGAGTCCCCGATCGCCGCCGCGATCCGGTCCGCCGGGAGGGCGGGGTCGATCGGCAGGTAGGCGCCGCCCGCCTTCGCCACCGCCAGCAGGGCGACGGCCAGGTCCACCGACCGGGGCAGCGCGACCGCGACGACCGTCTCGGGGCCGATGTGCCGCTTCCCCAGGGCCTCGGCCAGGCGGCTCGACCGCTCGTCCAGCTCCCGGTAGGTGACCTGCGCGTCACCGCAGACCACGGCGACCGCCTCGGGCGCGTGCCCGGCCCGGCGGGCGAACAGCTCCGGGACGGTCAGTCCCGGCAGAGGGGCGTCCGTGGCGTTCGGTGCCGTCAGCACCCGGTCCCGCTCGGCACCGCTCACCACGTCCAGCGCGCCGACCGGCACGTGCGGGCCGGCGGCCGTCACGGCACGGATGTAGTCGATCAGTTCGGCGCCGATGAAGCGCAGTTCCGCGCGGGAGTACAGGCCCGCGGGGGCGTCGAGCCGGAAGCACAGGTCGCTCTCGGGGCTGCCGTCGGTGCCGACGGCGATCGACAGTTCGTCGAAGGTCCCGGTCGTCGCGCAGAGGTAGCGCGCCGGGAGGCCGGCGAAGTGGAGCTGCTCCGCGAACTCGGTGACGTTCATGACGGCGCCGAAGCTGCCGCGGCCGCTCAGGACGGTTCCGCTTGCGCGCTGGATCTCGGAGTAGTGGCAGGCGGCGTGATCGAAGATCTCGTACGTCTCGTCGCCCAGCGCGTCGGCGATCTCGGTGAGGGTCGCGCCGAGCGGCACCCGCGCCCGTACGGGAACCACGTTCACCGCCAGGCCGGGTGTCCTGCTGGCCGCCCCGACCCGGTTGCCGACGGCCAGCGAGAAGAGGAACTCCGGACGGTCGCAGCGGTGCCGGAGGTAGGCCGCCGCGGCCGCCGTCAGCAGCGACGACATCCACACGCCCATGGACTTCGCGGCCTCGGTCCACGTGTCCGCCTCGGCACGCGGGACGGTCAGTGTCCGGCTGACCATGCCGATGGAGCCGGCCAGTTCCGACCAGCGGTCGGCTTCGCTCATCGGTTCGTCGAGCGCGGACTCCGTCGACGCGGGCAGGGCGACGCGCGGGACCTGCGCGGGTGCCGGCGCCTCCTTGAGGTAGTCGTGCCAGAACTCGGTGTCGTCGAGGGATCTCTGGGAGGCGTGGTACTCCGCCGCCGCGGTGGCGAACGACTCGGCGTCCCACGGGTGCGTCGGTTCCGGTGCCTTCTCGTTCCGCACCAGCGCCGTGTACACCTCGGCGAGGCGCCGGGACAGCAGGCCGGCCGCCCCGTACCCGTCCGACACGAGGTGGTGGTAGGCGATCACCACGAGGGAGCGGGCCGCCGCCAGTTTGACCACGCCCAGCCGCAGCAGCAGGTCCCGTTCCAGGTCGAACGGCCTGCGCACCACGTCGGCGAGGGCCTCGCGGGCCGCCTGTCCGGGATCGGCCTCGGCGCTGACGTCCAGGGAGAACGGCTGCCAGTCGCCCAGCTCACGGGGCGTCAGCCGCAGTCCGCCGCCGTCGTCGGCGAAGGTGACGCGCAGGACCTCCGCCTCGTCCAGCACCTGCCGGAACGCCGACTCCATAGCCGCCGGGTCCAGTTCACCGTCCACGTCCCACATGATCATCGCGTGGTTCAGTGAGTCGGGAGTCATTTTCTGCGCCAGCCACATCCCTTTGTGTGCGGCCGGTGCATCGAATGAACGCAAACGGATCAACCCCTCAACACATAAGCCCGGGAAGCGGTGGAATTCGCAGATCACTTCCACCATCACGGAGGTGGATCAGCCGGTCAAGACATTCCGGTACCGGGGTGGGACGGGCCGCGGCGGACCTTGCGGTGTCCCGCCGGCGGGACGTACCGCGAGGCCCCGACAGCCCCGGACCTGGGAAGTTACCGCGTGACACCGCTGGTCATCGAGGACATGATGTGTCCGCTGATCAGTTTCGGTGTCGGGTGGCGCAGCACGACGTTCGCCTTCAATTTGATCCCGGTCGTCGCGGCCAGGCGTTTGCTCAATTCCACGGAGAGCATCGAATCGAATCCCATGTCCCCGAATTTCTGGTCGGGATCGATGGTGGCGGCGGAGGGATGGCCGAGCACGACGGCGACCTTCTCCAGCACGTGCTCCAGCACGAGCGCCTCCGCGTCCCCGGCGGGGAGGGTGGCGAGCTTGTCCATGAGGGGCACGAGTTGCTCGTCCCCCGCGGGCGGTTCCGTGGCGGGCGCCACCACGGTCGTCGCCGTCTGCGGAGAGGCGCTCAGCCAGTAACTCCGGTGCTGGAAGGCGTAGGTCGGCAGGTCGACGACGCGGGCTCCCCGGCCCGCGAACACCGCCGGCCAGTCGACGTCCACTCCCCGCACCCACGCCTCGCCGAGGGAGGTGCAGAACCGTTCCGGACCGCCCTGGCCCCGGCGCAGCGAACCCACCGCCGCGACCTCGTCGCCCGCCTCCTCGGCGATCTCCAGCACTCCCCAGGTGAGCACCGGATGCGCGCTGGACTCCACGAAGACCCGGAAGCCGTCGGCCAGCAACGACCGTACGACCGGCTCGAAGGACACCGGACGGCGGCAGTTGTCGAACCAGTACCCGGCGTCCAGCTCCGACCCGTCCAGCACGCCCCCGGTCACGGTGGAGTAGAACGGCACCGACCCCGCCCGGGGCCGGACGAAGCCGAGCAGGTCCGCGATCCGCTCGCGCAGCCGGTCCACCTGCGCGCAGTGCGAGGCCACCGTCGCCGGCACCACCCGTGCCCGCACGCCCTCCGCCTCCAGAGCGGCGACCAGCTGGTCCAGAGCCTCCACCTCGCCGGCCACGGTCACCGCCCGGGGGCCGTTGACCCCGGCGACCGACAGCCGCTCCCCGAACGGCGCCAGTCGCGCCTCGACCTCCGCCCGGCCCAGCGCCACCGACGCCACCGCACCGCGCCCCACCAGCTCGTCGGCGAACAGCTGCGACCGCACCACCACCAGTCGGGCCGCGTCCGGCAGCGACAGCGCCCCGGACACGCAGGCGGCGGCGATCTCCCCCTGGGAACTCCCCACCACCGCCGCCGGCACCACGCCACACGCCCGCCACAGCTCCGCCAGGGACACCATCACCGCGAACAGGACCGGCTGCACCACCTCGATCCGCTGCAGCGACGGGGCGCCGTCCACCTCCCGCAGCACATCCAGCACCCGCCACGGCACATGGGCCTCGACCGCCCGCGCACACTCCTCCAGCCGGGCCGCGAACACCGGGGAGGAGTCGGCCAGCTCCACCGCCATGCCCTCCCATTGCGCACCCTGGCCGGGGAACACGAACACCGTCCTGCCGTCGATGTCGGCCGTTCCGCGTACGGCAAGCTCGGCGAGCTGGTCCCGCATCCGCTCCCGGTCGGCGCCGATCACGACCGCCCGGTGCTCGAACGCCGACCGCGACGCCGTCAGCGACAGTCCCACGTCGGCCGCCGACGCCTCGGTGCCGGTGGCCGCGAAGTCCGCCAGCCGCCGCGCCTGTGCCTCCAGTGCGGCCGCGCTCCTGCCCGACACCGTCCAGGGCACCGGCCCGTCCGTGAGGACCGGGGCGGGGCCGTCGTCCGGCTCGGGCCGCGCCCACGGCGGTTCCTCCTCCAGGATCACGTGGGCGTTGGTGCCGCTGACCCCGAAGGACGACACTCCGGCCCGCCGCGGGCCGTCCGCCCGGGTCCACTCGCGGCCCTCCACCAGCAGTTCGACCGCGCCGGACGACCAGTCCACGTGCGGTGAGGGCGCCGTCACGTGCAGGGTCCTCGGCAGGAAGCCGTGGCGCATGGCCATCACCGTCTTGATCACCCCGGCGACCCCGGCGGCGGCCTGGGCGTGTCCCATGTTCGACTTCACGGACCCCAGCCACAGCGGCCGGCCCTCGTCCCGGTCCTGCCCGTAGGCCGCCAGCAGCGCACCCGCCTCGATGGGGTCGCCCAGTGCGGTCCCGGTGCCATGGGCCTCGACCACGTCGACGTCGCGGGCCGCGACCCCGGCGTTGGCGAGTGCCTTCCTGATCACTTTCTCCTGGGCACGGCCGTTGGGGGCGGTCAGACCGTTGCTGGCCCCGTCCTGGTTCACCGCGGAACCCCGCAGGACCGCCAGCACCGGGTGGCCGTTGCGGCGGGCGTCGGACAGCCGCTCCAGCAGCAGCACGCCCACGCCCTCGGCCCAGCCGGTCCCGTCGGCCCCGTCGGAGAAGGCCTTGCAGCGGCCGTCGGCCGACAGCGCGCGCTGCCGGGAGAACTCCACGAGGACCGCGGGTGCCGACATCACCGAGACCCCGCCGGCCAGCGCGAGCGAGCACTCGCCCGAGCGCAGGGACTGCGCGGCCAGGTGCAGTGCCACCAGCGACGACGAGCAGGCCGTGTCCACCGACACCGCCGGCCCGGTGAACCCCATCCCGTACGCCACCCGGCCGGAGGCGACGCTCAGGGTGCTGCCGTGCAGCAGGTAGCCCTCCAGTTCGTGCGCGCCCGCCTCCAGGAAACGCGCCCCGTACTCGGGTGAGCTGATCCCGGTGAAGACCCCGACGTCCGAGCCGCGGACCTCGGCGGGCACGATGCGCGCCCGCTCGAACACCTCCCACGAGGTCTCCAGCAGCAGGCGCTGCTGCGGGTCGGTCGCCAGTGCCTCACGCGGACTGATGCCGAAGAACCCGGCGTCGAAGCCGCCCACGTCCGCCAGGAACCCTCCGTGGCGCACGTACGCGCTGCCCGCGGCGTCGGGGTCCGGGTCGTAGACGTCCCGCCATCCGCGGTCCCGCGGGAACTCGTCCACGACGTCCCGGCCGCTGCGGACCACCTCCCACAGGTCCTCGGGCGAGGACACCCCGCCCGGGTAGCGGCACGCCATGGCCACCACGGCGATCGGCTCACCGCGGCCGGCTCTCAGGGCGTCGTTCTCCTGCCGGAGACGGTCGCGTTCCTCCAGCAGCGTGCGGAGAGCCCGCTGGACCCGGTCCGCGTCCTCCGTCGTGCGATCCGGCGGGTTCGTCATGTCACTTGTCCCTCTCGTCCAGTGCCAGGTCGACCAGTGCTTCCAGGTCCAGGGCCGCCAGTGCCTCCGTGTCCGTGCCCGGGCCGGGCAGCGGTGCGGCGGTGTCCGTGCGGGGCGGGCCGGCGCAGGCCAGGACCTGTTCCAGGAGGCCCGCGCCGCGCAGGCGGTCGATCGAGACGGTCCGCAGCACCTCCCGGATCTCCGCGTCCTCGGCGGTGACCGCGTCCGGTGCGGGACGCAGCAGACCGCACAGGTGCCGGCTCAGCTCGCGGGGTGTCGGGTAGCTGAAGACGAGGGTGGACGGCAGGCGCAGCCCCGTCGAGGAGGACAGCCGGTTGCAGAGCTCCACCGCGGTCAGCGAGTCGAACCCCAGCTGCGTGAACGCCTGGTCGGCGTCGACGGCCGTTCCCGTGGGGTGCCCGAGCACGACGGCGGCCTGCTCGCGTACCCGGTCGCGTACGACTGCCTCCGCCTCGTCGTCCGGCAGGGCGGCCAGCGCGGCGGGCAGCCCCAGCGGGTCGCCGTCCCTGGTCCCGCTGGTCCGGGTGCGTCGTGGACGGCCGCCGTCGACGAGGTCGCGCAGCAGCGGAGGCACCGCATCGCCGGTGCTGTTCCGCAGCGCGGAGAGATCGAGGGCGGCCGGGATGAGCACGGGCCTGCCGAGCGCGCACGCCGCGTCGAACAGGGCCAGCGCCTCGGGTGTGGGCATCGCGGTGACGCCCAGGCGCCGCGTCCGGGACAGGTCGGCCCGGTCCAGGCCCGCGGTCATGCCGCTGCTCTGCTCCCACCAGCCCCAGCACAGCGAGGTGCCGGCCAGGCCGGACGCCCTGCGCCGCGCCGCCAGACCGTCCAGGAACGTGTTCGCCGCGGCGTAGTTCGCCTGTCCCGCGCTGCCAAGCGTGCCGGCGAGGGCGGAGAACTGGACGAACGCCGACAGGGTGTGTCCCCTGGTGAGTTCGTGCAGGTGGACCGCACCGCCCACCTTGGCCCGCAGCACCTGTTCGAGGCTCTTCGCCGTCAGTGACTCGACGGTGCCGTCCGCCAGGACCCCCGCCGCGTGCACGACCGCCGTCAGCGGGTACCGCGCCGGCAGGCCCGTGAGCAGGTCCGCCACGGCGGCCCGGTCGGCGACGTCGCAGGCCACGACCGCGACCGTGGCCCCCGCCGCCTCCAGGTCCGCCACCAGTTCGGGGACCCCGTCAGCCGCCTTGCCGCGACGGCTGGCCAGCACCAGGCTGCGCACACCGTGCCCGGTGACGAGGTGCCGGGCCACCAGTGAGCCCACTCCCCCGGTCCCCCCGGTGACGAGCACGGTGCCGCCGCCGAAGGCGTCGCCCACCTCCAGGACCAGCTTGCCGACGTGGCGGCCCTGGCTCATCTCGCGGAACGCCGTGCGCGCGTCGCGGATGTTCCGCACGGAGACGGGATTCAGGTGCAGCCGCCCGTCGGCGAACAGTTCCATGACGGCCCGGAGCATCTCCTGTGTCGCGTCCGGTCCTTCCTCGTACAGGTCGAAGGCCCGGTAGTCGACCCCGGGGTGTTCGGCCGCCACCCGGTGGGGGTCGCGGACGTCGGTCTTGCCCATCTCGATGAAGGTGCCGCCCTCGGGGAGCAGCCGGAGCGAGGCGTCGACGAACCGGTGGGCGAGGGAGTTCAGCACGACGTCCACACCGCGGCCGTCGGAGGAGGCCAGGAACTTGTCCGCGAACTCCAGGTCCCGCGAGGACGCCAGATGCGCGTCGTCCAGTCCCAGCCGGCGCAGGGCGGGCCACTTGGCCGGGCCGGCGGTGGCGTAGACCTCGGCGCCGACGTGCTTGGCCAGCCGGACGGCGGCCATGCCGACGCCGCCCGCCGCGGCGTGGATGAGGATGCGCTGCCCCTTCTCCAGCTTCATCAGGCGGAACAGCGCGTGATAGGCGGTCAGGAAGGCGCTCGGCACGGATGCCGCCTCCGCGTGGCTCCACCCGTCGGGGACACCGATGAGCAGGCGCTGGTCCGTCACGGCCACGCGTCCGAAGGCGCCGGAGAACGAGCCCATGACCCGGTCGCCCGGCGCGAGACCGGTGACGTCGTCCGCCACCTCCAGCACCGTTCCGGCGCCCTCGCTGCCGAGCCCGGCGCCGAAGGCCGTCCGCTCCACCAGGCCCAGGGCGATGGTGACGTCCCGGAAGTTGAGTCCCGCGGCCTGTACGGCGACCCGGACCTGACCACTCGTCAGGGGCGCCTCCACCTCGGGGCACGGTACCCAGGTCAGGTTCTCCAGCGTGCCCCGCGCCGGGATGCCCAGCCGGTGCGGGCCGGCCGGAGGTGCCTCGATCCGGTGCTCCGCCGGGGAGGCCGGCACCATGCGGGGCGTGAGGTACGCGCCGTCGCGCAGTGCCAGTTGCTCCTCGTCGAGGGCGAGTACGTCGGGGAAGCGGGCCCAGGACGTCTCCTGGTCGTCGATGTCCACCAGCCGGAACCTGCCGGGGTGTTCCGTCTGGGCGGAGCGGATCAGGCCCCACACGGACGCGCCGGGCAGGCTTTCGACGCTGTCCCCGGCGTCGGTGCCGAGGGCCAGCCGGGTGAGGACCACCAGTGTCGATCCGGCGAGCCGCTCCTCGGCGAGGAACCGCTGGACGCAGTCGAGGACGCGGGTGTCGGCGCCGGTGACCTCGGTGAGCAGGTCGGGGCCGGCGGGGACGAAGTCGTCCAGGCACAGGACGAGGTGTTGAGGCGCCTGCCCCGTGAGGACGTCGTCCAGGGACGCGTAGGACAGGACGTTGGCGGGGTCCGCCCCGGAGAGGCGGGCGGCCAGGCCGTCGTCCGTGCCGAGGACGCCCCACGTCCCCCGGTGGGTGGCCCGCTCGTTCGACGGGACCGGCCGCCACCGCAGTTCGTACAGCGACCGCTCGGTCCCGCCGCGTGCCGTGCGCAGTTGCTCGGGGCCGGCCGGCCGGAACGTCAGGGCCGCCACGTGCCCGACGGCGCGGCCGTTGTCGTCGGCGATCGTCAGGGACACGACGCCTTCGCCCGTCGGGGTCATCCGGACCCGCACGCTCGGACCGCACTCCCCCGTGAGGTCCGCCCCGGCCCAGGAGAAGGGCATCCAGCCCCGGCCGTCGGCGACGTCGATGACACCGCCGGCCGCGACCGCATGCAGCACCGAGTCGAGCAGGGCCGGATGCAGCGCGAACCCGGCGCAGGCCGGGCCGTCCTCGGTCTCGGGCAGGGTGGCCAGCACGTAGAGGTCGGCGCCGTGCTGCCACACCTCGCGCAGCCCGCGGAAGGCCGGTCCGTAGTCGAAGCCGCTGTCCGCGAGGGAGTCGTGGAACCCGTCGAGGGCGAGCTGCCTCGCCCCGGCCGGCGGCCACACGGCGAGTGAGGGCGCGTCCTCGATCCGGACGGCCGGCTGCGGCGCGCTCGGTGACAGGCTGCCCGTGGCGTGCCGGGTCCAGCCGCCCGCCGCCGGGTCGTCGCCGGGACGCGAGTACACGTCGAGGGAGCGGCGTCCGGTCTCGCCCGGCGCCCCGACGACGACCCGTATCCGCACGTCGCCCGAGTCGGGAAGGACCAGGGGCACTTCCAGGGACAGTTCCTCGACCGCCGCGCATCCGACGGCGTCGCCCGCCCACAGCGCCAGGTCGAGGTAGGCGGTTCCCGGTACGACGACCGCGCCGAACACGGCGTGGTCGGCCAGCCAGCCGTGGGCGCGCAGGGACCACAGGCCGGTGAACACCACCTCGCCGGTGCCGGGGTGCTCCACCGCGGCGCCGAGCAGCGGGTGTCCGGGGGCCGAGAGACCGGCGGCGGCCACGTCCGCCGTGCTCCTGCCGGCCGAGGGGTCCAGCCAGTAGCGCTGCCGCTCGAACGCGTACGTCGGCAGGTCCACCCGCCGGCGCGTCCCGAACAGGGCGTCCCAGTCCACGGTCCCGCCCCGGACGTGCAGGTGGGCCAGCGAGCCGGTCAGCGCCTCGACCGGCTCGCGGTCCCGTCGCGAGGCGGACAGGACCAGCGCGTCGTCGACGCCCTCGCCGGCGAAGGTCTCCCTGGTGATGCTCGTGAGTGCCGATCCCGGGCCCGCTTCGAGGAAGAGGCGGGCCCCGGCGGCACGGGCGTGTTCCACCGCGTCGTGGAAGCGGACGGGTTCGCGGATGTGGCGCACCCAGTGGTCCACGTCGGTCAGTTCCTCCGCTGTGGCCTCGCGGCCCAGCAGGGTCGAGACGACCGGGACCGTCGTCCCGCCCGGGGCGAGCGAGCCGACCGCTGCCGCGAACTCCCCAAGGACCTCGTCCATGAGCGGGGAGTGGAACGCGTGGTCCACCTTCAGGAGTTTGGCCTGCGTGCCGGCGGCGAGGAGGTGCTCCCGGAGTTCGCGTACCTGGTCGCGGTCGCCCGAGACCACGACGGACTCCGGGCCGTTGACAGCGGCGACGCCGAGGCGGCCGTACGGGCCGAGCAGGGCTTGCACGGTGTCTTCCGGGGCGCGCACCGCCAGCATGGCGCCGCGCTCGGTGACGGTCTGCATGACCCGTCCGCGGACGGCCACGAGCCGGGTCGCGTCGTCCAGGCCGAGGGCTCCGGACACATGGGCGGCGGTGATCTCGCCGACCGAGTGCCCGATCAGGTGGTCCGGCGGCGGGCAGTACCGCGCGATGACCCGGTGCAGGCCGACCTGGAGGGCGAACAGCGCCGGCTGTGCGACGTCGGTCCGCTGGGCGCGGTCCTCCGCGAGCGTGTCGGCGAGCAGGAGCGGCTTCAGCGCGTAGGGCAGGTGGGTGTCGAAGCGTTCGCAGACCTCGTCGACGCCTTGCGCGAAGGCGGGGAAGGCGTCGTACAGCTGCCGGGCCAGGCCGACCCACCGGGCCCCCTGCCCGGGGAACATGAGGACGGTGCCGCCGAGCCGCCCCGCGACACCCCGCACCACGCCGGGGGACTCCGTGCCGTCGCGCAGCGCCGCCAGACCGCTCAGCAACTCGTCCCGGTCGCGCCCCAGCACCACCGCGCGGTGTTCGAGCCGTGCCCGGCTCGACACCAGCGACCAGCCGACGTCGGCGACGTCCGGGCGCGCGTCGGCGGCAGCGGCGTCGCGCAGCCTCCCGGCCTGCGCCCGCAGGCTCTGCTCCGACCGTGCCGACACGATCCACGGCACCAACGCGGGCGCGACGCCGGGCACTTGGCCGTCATGGTCGTCGGCCGTCTCCTCCTCGGGGGCCTGTTCGAGGATCAGGTGCGCGTTGGTGCCGCTCACGCCGAACGCCGACACCGCGGCCCGCCGCGGCCGGCCGTCGGTCTCCGGCCACGGCCGCGCCCGGGTGAGGAGTTCCACCGCGCCCGCCGACCAGTCGACGTGCGGCGTCGGCTCGTCCACGTGCAGCGTCCGGGGCAGGGTGCCGTGGCGCATGGCCATGACCATCTTGATGACGCCCGCCGCGCCCGCCGCGCACTGCGGGTGGCCGATGTTCGACTTCACCGAGCCCAGCCACAGCGGCCGGTCCGCGGGCCGGTCCCTGCCGTACGTGGCCAGCAGCGCCTGGGCCTCGATCGGGTCGCCCAGTCTGGTGCCCGTGCCGTGCGCCTCGACGGCGTCCACCTGGTCCGCCGTCAGCCGCGCGTTCGCCAGGGCCTGGCGGATGACCCGTTGCTGGGAGGGGCCGTTGGGGGCGGTCAGGCCGTTGGAGGCGCCGTCCTGGTTGACGGCCGAGCCCCGGACGACGGCCAGCACCCGGTGGCCGTTCCTGCGCGCGTCGGAGAGGCGCTCCAGGAGCAGCAGGCCCACGCCCTCGCCCCAGGCCGTGCCGTCGGCGGCGGACGCGAAGGGCTTGCACCGGCCGTCCGGGGCCAGTCCCCGCTGGCGGCTGAACTCGGTGAACACGCCGGGCATCGTCATGACCGTCACGCCGCCCGCCAGGGCCAGCGTGCACTCGCCGTTGCGCAGCGCCTGGGCCGCCATGTGCAGCGTCACCAGCGACGACGAGCACGCCGTGTCGACGGTGACGGCCGGTCCCTCGAAGCCCCACACGTAGGAGACGCGGCCCGAGGCGACCGCGACCGAGGTGCCCGTCATCAGGTAGCCCTCGAGGGCTTCCGGCGACTCGTGCAGCGGCGGCCCGTACTCCTGGCGCGCGATCCCCACGAAGACCCCGGTGCGGCTGCCGCGCAGGGTCGTCGGGTCGATGCCGGCCCGCTCGATCGCCTCCCACGAGGACTGCAGCAGGAGGCGCTGCTGCGGTTCGATCGCCGTCGCCTCGCGCGGGCTGATCTCGAAGAAGGCCGGGTCGAACTCGTCCGCGTCGTACAGGAAGCCGCCCTCGCGGACGTACGACGTGCCGTGCGGGCCCGGCTGCGGCGCGTACAGGTTCTCCAGGTCCCAGCCGCGGTTGTCCGGGAACCCGGAGATGGCGTCGCGCCCGGCGGCGACCAGCTCCCACAGGTCCTCCGGTGAGCGAACCCCGCCCGGGTAGCGGCAGCTCATGCCCACGATCGCGATCGGCTCGTGGGCTGCCGCGGACAGCTCGGCGTTCGCCCGGCGCAGGTGTTCCGTCTCCTTGAGAGATGCCCGCAACGCCTCGACGACGGCTTCGTTCGACTGGGCCATCATGACCTCCGCATCTCGTCAGGAACCTCGTTCTTCATGGCCATGCGCACCAGGTCGTCCACATCCATCTCGTCCAGCGACGGCCCGTCGCCGCTCTCCGCTCCGAGTGCCGCGCCGCTCGTCGGGTACGTCTCGCCGTCAGCGGCGTCGGGTGTCCGCTGCGGGAAGAGCTCCTCGCGCAGGTACCGCGCGACGGCGGCCGGTGTCGGGCAGTCGAACAGCAGCGTGGCGGGGAGCTGCAGCCCGGTCGCGCGCCGCAGCCGGTTCCGCAGTTCGACGGAGGTCAGCGAGTCGAACCCGACGAGGCTGAACGCCCGTTCGGGACCGATCGCGTCCGGCCCGCTCAGGCCGACGACCGCCGCGGCATGCGCTCGGACGGTCTCCAGCAGGGCGTCGTCCAGCTTGCCGTCCGGCAGTTCCCTCAGCCGGGCCGGCAGGTCGTCCTCCCCCGCCTCGCCGGCGGGACCACCGGGGTGCGCCGGGGTGGGCACGGCGAGGTCGGGCAGGTCGGCGATGAGCCTGCTGGGCCGGACCGCGGTGAAGACGGGCGCGTAGTCCGCCCACTCCACCCGGGCCACCATCACCTGGGTCTCCTCGCGGCTCAGCGACGCGGCCAGCGCCGCCGTCGCCGTCTGCGGAACCATCGGCGGCAGCCCCTGGCGGCGCAGGCGTTCCTCCACCTCACCGTTCACCATGCCGCCGCTCCAGGACCCCCAGTTCACGGCGGTCGCGGGCAGCCCCGCCGCCCGTCGCATCCGGGCCAGCGCGTCGAGGAAGGCGTTCGCCGCGGCGTACCCGCCCTGCCCGCCGCTGCCCCAGATGCCGCCGACGGCCGAGGAGAACAGCACGAACGCGTCAAGCTCGCGGTCGGCGGTGAGTTCGTGCAGCACGGTGGCGGCGGCCACCTTGGGCCTGAGCACCCGTTCCAGCTGCTCCGCCGTGAGGGACTCCACCAGCCCGTCCGCGAGCACCGCGGCACCGTGGATCACCGCGCTCAGCGGGTACTCCTCCGGCAGCGACGCCAGCAGGTCCCGCAGCCCGTCCCGGTCGGCGGCGTCGACCGCGGCCACGGTGACACGCGATCCCAGCGCTGTCAGCTCCGCCTCCAGCTCCGCGATGCCGGGGGTGTCCTCGCCGCGCCTGCCGACCAGCAGCAGGTGCGGCGCGCCGGCCCGGGCGAGCCAGCGGCAGACGTGCGATCCGACCGCACCCGCGCCTCCCGTCACCAGCACGGTGCCGCGCGGACGCCACTCCTTCGCCGGTGCGGCACCCAGCGGCGCCCGCGCCAGCCGTCGGCCGAACGCCCCGGAGGTGCGCACCGCCACCTCGTCCTCACCACGCGCCCCGGCACCGGCGCCGAGGACCGCGCACAGCAACCGCCCGGCGCGCCCGTCCGGGCGGGCGGGCATGTCCACGAGCCCGCCCCACCGTTCCGGCCGCTCCAGTGCCATCACGCGGCCGAGGCCCCAGATCTGGGCCTGGAGCGGGTTGGTGACGGCGTCGGCGCTTCCCGTGGCGACCGCCTCGCGGGTCAGGCACCACAGCCGGGCGTCGACATCCGCGTCGTCCAGTGCCTGCGCCAGGGCGACCGTGCCCGCGAGCCCGTCGGAGACCGGTTCGTGCGCGGCGTCCAGGCCGTCGTCGACGAGCGCGGTGAGCGACAGCACGCCGGTGACGGGGCTCGGCTCATCTCCCCCGGTGAGCAGCGCGGTGAGCCGGCGGCCGAGCGTGGTACGGTCCCGCAGGTCGGCGGACGGGATGTCCCACCGGACCACTCGGGTCCGGCGTTGCCTCAGCGCGTCGAGCACCGTCCCCACCATCGGGTCCTGGGCCACCGCCTCGGGCACGGCCACCAGCCAGGCGCTGCCCTCCGGCCCCGGCGTCACCCCGCCCTCGATGCCGGACAGCGGTTTCCACTCGGGGCGGTAGCGCAGGCTCTCCAGCATCGACCGGTCCAGTCGGCGCCGCCGCCACGACGCCATGGCGGACAGCACGGCGGGCAGGGCCATGCTCACGCCGTCGCCTTCGGTGTCACCCAGTCCGAGTGTGCTGACCAGCGCGTCCAGGTCCTCCCGGTCGACGGCGTCCCAGAACTCGGCCTCGACCGGGTCCGCGGAAACGCCGCCCGCACGGTCGGTACCGGCGTTGTCGGTGGCCGCCAGCCAGTAGTGCTGGTGCTGGAAGGGGTAGGTGGGCAGGTCGAGATGAGTGGGACGGGCGGCGGGATAGAACGCGGCCCAGTCCGCACCCGTGTGGGTGTGCGCGGTGGCCAGTGAGGTCAGCACGCGCTGCCAGGTGTCCTCGTCACGCCGCAGAGTGCCGGTGACGGTGACCTCGCTGGTGCCTTCGGCGGTCTCCTGCAAGGGGTGGGTCAGCACCGGATGCGGGCTGGCCTCGATGAACAGGGTGTGCCCGTCATCGAGGAGAGACCGGGTCGCGGCCTGGAAGTCCACGGTCGTGGCCAAATTCTCGTACCAGTACCCGGCACCCATCACCGTCGTATCGGCCAGCGGCCCGCCGGTATGACCCGCGACCGTGGAGTAGAACGCCACCCTGGCCGGACGGGGCTCGACAGGCGCCAGCAACTCCAGCAACTGGTCCCGCAACGCCTCCACATGCCAGGTGTGCGACGCGTAATCGACCGGGATCCGGCGAGCACGGATGCCCTCGCCCTCGCAGTGGGCGAGCAGTTCCGTCAACGCATCCGCGTCACCGGCCACCACCGTCGACGACGGCCCGTTGACCGCCGCCACCGCCACACGCCCCACCCACGAGCCGAGCAGCGTGGAGGCATCGGTCACCGGCAGCGGCACCGACACCATCCCGCCACGACCCGCGATTCCGCTGATCGCCTGCGAGCGCAGCGCCACCACCCGGGCGGAGTCCTCCAGCGACAGCACACCCGCGACATGCGCAGCAGCGATCTCACCCTGCGAATGCCCCACCACCGCATCCGGAACGACACCGAGGTGCTCCCACAACCGCGCCAGCGACACCATCACCGCCCACAACGCCGGCTGCACCACATCCACCCGATCGAACCCCGGAGCACCAGGCACCTGCGTCAGAACGTCGATCAGGTTCCAGCCGGTGAACGGCTCCAGCGCCGCCGCACACGCCGACACATGCTCGGCGAACACCGGCGACGTGCGCATCAACTCCACACCCATGCGCACCCACTGCGAGCCCTGCCCGGGGAACACGAACACCGTCTTCCCCGCCTGGGCAGGAGCCGTCCCGGTCACCACCACGGCCGACGGATCACCGGCCGCCAGAGCGGCCAACCCGCCTCGGAAGTCGGCCAGTTCACGGCCGATGACGACCGCGCGGTGATCGAACACCGACCGGCCCACCGCCAGCGCGTGACCGATGTCGATCGGCGTTGCCTGCGGCTGCCGGTCCAGGTGCTCCAGCAACTGCCGAGCCTGCTCGCCCAGCGCGGCTTGCGACTTCGCCGACACCACCCACGGCAACGTCCCGTCCGTCACCACCACCGGCTCACCGACAGCGACTTCGGTTGCCGGGGCCTGCTCGAGGATGAGGTGGGCGTTGGTGCCGCTGACACCGAACGAGGACACGCCGGCGCGGCGCGGGTGGCCGGTGTCCGGCCATGACCGGGTCTCCGTCAGCAGTTCGACGGCCCCGGACGTCCAGTCGACATGGGGGGTCGGCTCGTCCACGTGCAGTGTCTTCGGCAGCAGGCCATGGCGCATGGCCATCACCATCTTGATGACACCGCCCACGCCCGCCGCGGCCTGCGTGTGGCCGATGTTGGACTTCAGCGAGCCCAGCCACAGCGGCCGGTCCTCCGGCCGGTCCTGGCCGTACGTGGCCAGCAGTGCGTGGGCCTCGATGGGGTCGCCGAGGGTGGTTCCGGTGCCGTGGGCCTCGACGGCATCGACCTCTTCGGCCCCGACCCGGGCGTTGGCCAGGGCCTGCCGGATGACACGCTCCTGCGCGGGTCCGTTGGGGGCGGTCAGGCCGTTGGAGGCGCCGTCCTGGTTGACCGCCGAGCCCCGTACGACCGCCAGCACCCGGTGTCCGTTCCGGCGCGCGTCGGAGAGACGCTCCAGCAGCAGCAGGCCGACACCCTCCGCCCAGCCCGCGCCGTCGGCGGAGGCGGCGAAGGACTTGCACCGTCCGTCGGCGGAGAGGCCGCGCTGCTTGCTGAACTCGGTGAAGACGTCGGGCGTCGCCATGACGGTGACGCCGCCGGCCAGGGCCAGTGAGCACTCGCCGTTGCGCAGGGCCTGTGCGGCCAGGTGGATGGCCACCAGGGAGGAGGAGCAGGCGGTGTCGACCGTCATCGCCGAGCCCTCGAACCCGAACGTGTAGGCGACACGGCCGGAAGCGACGCTGCCCGCGCTGCCGTTGAGCAGGTAGCCCTCCAGGTCCTCGGGTACGGAGTCGAGGCGGCTGCCGTAGTCGCCGTACATGACGCCGGTGAAGACGCCGGTGGGGGTGGCCTGGAGGGTGGTGGGGTCGATGCCGGCGCGTTCGATGGTCTCCCAGGCGACCTCCAGCAGGAGACGCTGCTGGGGGTCCATGGCGAGGGCCTCACGGGGGCTGATCCCGAAGAACGCGGGGTCGAAGGCATCGGCGTCGTAGAGGAAGCCGCCCTCGCGGACGTAGGTCTTGCCGGGGCGGTCGGGATCGGGGTCGTAGAGCCCGTCGACGTCCCAGCCACGGGTGGCCGGGAACTCCGCGACGGCGTCCGACTCGCTCGCCACCAGGGACCACAGGTCCTCCGCCGACCGCACACCGCCCGGGTACCGGCAGCCGATGGCCACGATGGCGACGGGCTCGTCGATGGCAGTCGCGGCGACCGTCGTGGCCGGGGCGGCGGCCGGGATGGGGCCGTTCGGGGCGAGGGTGGTGAGGAGGTGGGTGGCCAGGCGGCGCGGGGTGGGGTGGTCGAAGACGAGGCTGGCGGGGAGACGGAGGCCGGTGGCGGCGTTGAGGCGGTTGCGGAACTCGACCGCGGTCAGCGAGTCGAAGCCGAGGTCCTTGAACGCCTGGGTGAGGTTGACGGTGTCGGGCGTGGCATGGCCCAGGACGACGGCGGCCTCGGTGCGGACGAGCGTGGCGAGGGTCTCCTCGGCGTCCTCCGGGGACAGGCGGGCCAGGCGGTCGCGGAGGCCGGTGGCATCGGTCGCCGTGGCGGCGGTGGCCCTGCGGACGGGAGCGCGTACGAGTCCCTGGAGGACCGGGGGAACCGTGCCGGTCTCCAGGTGCGGACGGAGGAGAGCGGGAGCGATCTTGGCGGGGACCGGGCAGGCACCGCGGGTGGCTCGGGCGGCCTCGTACAGCGCCAGCCCCTCGTCCGCCGTGATGGCCTGGATTCCGAGGCGCTCCGCGCGGGTCAGGTCCGCGTCGTCCAGGTGGCCGGTCATGTCGCTGCGCTGTTCCCAGAAGCCCCAGGCCAGCGACATGGCGGGCAGGCCGTCGGCGCGTCGGCGCTGGGCCAGCGCGTCGAGGAAGACGTTCGCCGCCGCGTAGTTGCCCTGTCCGGGTGTGCCGAGAACGCCCGCGACGGAAGAGAAGAGGACGAACTCGGTGAGGTTCGACTCGCGCGTGAGTTCGTGCAGGTGCCAGGCGGCGTCAGCCTTGGGGCGGAACACGCTGTCAACGCGCTCCGCCGTCAGGGCGGTGACGATGCCGTCGTCGAGGACGCCGGCGCTGTGCACGACGGCGGTGAGCGGGTGCTCCTCGGGGATGCTCGCGAGCAGCTCGGCGAGAGCGTCGCGGTCGGCGATGTCGCAGGCGGCGACGGTGACCTTGACGCCCGACTCGGCCAGTTCGGCGGCCAGTTCGCGGGCGCCCGGAGCGTCCGGGCCGCGCCGGCCGGCCAGCAGCAGGTGTCCTGCCTGCCCGGCCCCCGCGTAGTGCCGGGCGAACAACGATCCGAGGGTGCCCGTGCCACCGGTGATCAGGACCGTGCCGCCCACGGCCGGCTCCCGCACGGTGGCGGTGTCGTCGACGGACGGGATCCGGGTCTCGCGGACGAGCCGGGGGACGTACGCCTGCCGATCCCCGTCGCGGAGGGCCACCTGCGGCTCGCCGCTGGCCAGGGCCGCGCGGAACGCCTCGGCGGAGACGGTGTTCTCGTCCGCGACGTCGATGACGGTGAAACGGCCCGGGTGCTCGGTCTGGGCCGTGCGGATCAGACCCCAGACGGCGGCGTCGGCGGGGTTGGGGGCCTCGCTCTCCGTGTGGACGGCGACGGCTCGTCTGGTGACGAACACCAGCCGGCTGCCGGCCAGTCGCTCCTCGGCCACCCAGGTCCGGATGAGGTCCAAGGCGTACCGCACGGCTTCACGCGCCGAGCCGGGGACGTCCTCGGCCCGGCCGGCCGGGCCGGGACGCCGCAGCAGGCCGGTGGCGACGACGAGGTCCGGGAGGGCCGCGGTGTCGTCCGCCAGCAGCGTCGCCGGCTCCGTGTGACCGGCGACCACGACCGCAGCGGGCAGCGAACCGACCAGCGCCTCGGGGACGTCCGCCCCCAGGAACGCCACCCGGTCGGCCTCGATGCCCTCGGTGACGGGCATGGGGACCCAGTCCAGGCGGAACAGGTGCTCGTTCCCGCCCATCCCGCCCACCGCGACCGCCTTCGCCAGTTGTTCGGCGGTGATCGGCCGCATGGCCAGCGACTCCACCTCGGCGACCGGCCGCCCGGCGGGATCGGCGAGGCCGACACGCAGCGTCCCCGAGTCGGTGACGCTGATCCGGACGCGCAGTGTCCGCGCGCCGACGGCGTGCAGCCGGACGTGCGACCAGGCGAACAGCAGGGGCACCTCGTCCGGGCGCCGCTCGGAACGTGCGAGGACGCTCGGGTGGAGCGCGGCGTCGAAGAGGGCCGGGTGGATGCCGTACTGGTCGGCGTCGGTGGCGCCGGCGGCGGGGAGGGCCACCTCGGCGTAGAGGGTGTCGCCCTGGCGCCAGACGGCGGTCACGCCCTGGAAGGCGGGGCCGTACTGGTAGCCGAAGCCGGCGATGAGGTCGTAGAGGGTGTCGGCGGGCAGGGGTGTGGCGCCGGTCGGCGGCCAGGCCGTCGGCTCCGCCCACTGTGCCGCGTCCGGCAGCGCGGACGGCTGAGGGCTGAGGGTGCCGGTGGCATGACGGGTCCAGGGCCGGTCGGGTGTGGCGTCGTCGGGCCGGGAGTGGACGGTGAAGGCACGGCGGCCGTCGCCGTCGGGTGCGGTCACGTGCACTTGCAGGTGGAAACCGCCGGTGCCGGGGAGCGTCAGGGGTGCTTCGAGAGTCAGGTCCTCCAGGTGAGGGGTGTCGGTGGACTGGCCGACGTGAAGGGCGAGTTCGACGAAGGCCGTACCGGGCACGAGGGGCGTGTCGTGAACGGCGTGGTCGGCCAGCCACGGGTGGCTGCGCAGCGAGAGGCTCCCGGTGAACAGGTGCCCGTCACCGTCCGCGAGGGCGACGGCGGCGCCCAGCAGACCGTGGTCGGCGGCGTTGAGACCGAGGGTGTGCGGATCGGTGCCGGCGTTGTCGGTGGCCGCCAGCCAGTAGTGCTGGTGCTGGAAGGGGTAGGTGGGCAGGTCGAGATGGGTGGGACGGGCGGCGGGATAGAACGCGGCCCAGTCCGCACCCGTGTGGGTGTGCACGGTGGCCAGCGAGGTCAGCACGCGCTGCCAGGTGTCCTCGTCCCGGCGCAGAGTGCCGGTGACGGTGACCTCGCTGATGTCCTCGGCGGTCTCCTGCAGCGGGTGGGTCAGCACCGGATGCGGGCTGGCCTCGATGAACAGGGTGTGCCCGTCATCGAGGAGAGACCGGGTCGCGGCCTGGAAATCGACGGTCGTGGCCAGGTTCTCGTACCAGTACCCGGCACCCATCACCGTCGTATCGGCCAGTGGCCCACCGGTATGACCCGCGACCGTGGAGTAGAACGCCACCTGCGCCTGCTGCGCACGCACCGGCGCCAGCAACTCCAGCAACTGGTCCCGCAACGCCTCCACATGCCAGGTGTGCGACGCGTAATCCACCGGGATCCGGCGCGCACGGATGCCCTCGCCCTCACAATGGGCGAGCAGTTCCGTCAACGCATCCGCGTCACCGGCCACCACCGTCGACGACGGCCCATTGACCGCCGCCACCGCCACACGCCCCGCCCACGAGCCGAGCAGCGTGGAGGCAGCGGTCACCGGCAGCGGTACGGACACCATCCCGCCACGACCCACAATCCCGCTGATCGCCTGCGAGCGCAGCGCCACCACCCGGGCGGAGTCCTCCAGCGACAGCACACCCGCGACATGCGCAGCAGCGATCTCACCCTGCGAATGCCCCACCACCGCATCCGGAACGACACCGAGGTGCTCCCACAACCGAGCCAGCGACACCATCACCGCCCACAACGCCGGCTGCACCACATCCACCCGATCGAACCCCGGAGCACCAGGCACCTGACCCAGAACGTCGATCAGGTTCCAGTCGGTGAACGGCTCCAGCGCCGCCGCACACGCCGACAGATGCTCGGCGAACACAGGCGACGTGCGCATCAACTCCACACCCATGCGCACCCACTGCGAGCCCTGCCCCGGGAACACGAACACCGTCTTCCCCGCCTGGGCAGGAGCCGTCCCGGTCACCACCACGGCCGACGGATCACCGGCCGCCAGCGCGGCCAACCCGCCCCTGAAGTCGGCCAGTTCACGGCCGATGACGACCGCGCGGTGATCGAACACCGACCGGCCCACCGCCAGCGCATGACCGACCTCCACCGGCGTTGCCTGCGGCTGCCGGTCCAGGTGCTCCAGCAACTGCCGAGCCTGCTCGCCCAGCGCGGCTTGCGACTTCGCCGACACCACCCACGGCAACGTCCCGTCCGTCACCACCACCGGCTCACCGACAGCGACTTCGGCCTCCGGAGCCTGCTCCAGCACCATGTGCACGTTGGTGCCGCTGACACCGAAGGCAGAGACCCCGGCGCGACGCGGGCGGCCGGCGTCCGGCCAGGGGCGTTCCTCTGTCAGCAGTTCCACGGCGCCCGCGGTCCAGTCGACGTGCGGGCTCGGCTCGTCCACGTGCAGCGTCTTCGGCAGGGTGCCGTGCCGCAGGGCCATCACCATCTTGATGACACCGCTGACACCCGCCGCGGCACCGAGATGTCCGATGTTGGACTTCAGCGAGCCCAGCCACAGCGGCCGGTCCTCCGGCCGGTCCTGGCCGTACGTGGCGATCAGCGCCTGGGCCTCGATCGGGTCACCCAGTCTCGTCCCGGTTCCATGGGCCTCGACGGCATCGACCTCTGCGGCCCGGACCCGGGCGTTGGCCAGGGCCTGCCGGATGACGCGTTCCTGGGAGGGGCCGTTGGGGGCGGCGAGACCGTTGGAGGCGCCGTCCTGGTTGACCGCCGAGCCGCGGATGACGGCGAGCACGGGGTGCCCGTTGCGCCGGGCGTCGGAGAGGCGCTCCAGGAGCAGTACGCCCGCACCCTCACCCCAGTTCGTACCGTCGGCGGCGGCCGCGAACGCCTTGACACGCCCGTCCGCCGCGAGCCCCCGCTGCCTGCTGAACTCGGTGAACAGGCCCGGGGTGGCGATAACCGACACGCCGCCGGCCACCGCGAGGGTGCACTCACCCTGGCGCAGCGCCTGTGCCGCCTGGTGCAACGCCACCAGCGACGACGAACAGGCCGTGTCGACGGTGATCGCCGGGCCCTCAAGCCCGAGGAAGTAGGCCAGCCGGCCGGAGATGACACTGCTCATCTTGCCGGTCACCATCAGGCCGTCCATGCCGTCTCCGGCCTCGTGGAGCAGCGGCCCGTACTCCAGCGCCACCGCGCCGACGAAGACGCCGGTCTGGGTTCCGTGCATCGACTCCGGGCGGATGCCCGCGCGCTCGAACGCCTCCCAGGCTGTCTCCAGCAGGAGACGTTGCTGGGGGTCCATGGCGAGGGCTTCGCGGGGACTGATGCCGAAGAAGGCGGCGTCGAACTCGGCCGCCTCGGCGAGGAAGCCGCCCTCGCGGACGTAGCTCTTGCCCGGCTGGTCCGGATCCGGGTCGTACAGCCCCTCGACATCCCAGCCACGGTCGGTCGGCAACCCGGAGATCGCCTCACCGCCGGACGTCACCAGATCCCACAGCTCCTCCGGTGATCCCACGCCTCCGGGAAGCCGGCAGCCGATACTCACCACGGCGATGGGCTCGTCCGACGCGGCAGACGCGGCCACGGGGTCGGCGGTGGTCGGCGCCTTCCCCAGCAACTGACCGCGCAGATGCCGGGCGATCGCGGCCGGCGTCGGGTGGTCGAACACCGCCGTCGGCGACAGGCGCAGGCCGGTGGCCGCGGTCAGACGGTTGCTCAGCTCCACCGCCGACAGGGACTGGAAGCCGAGGTCCTTGAAGGTGCGGTCCGGTTGAACCGCCGCCGGTGTCGACTGCCCCAGGACGGTCGCGGCGTGGGCTCGTACCAGCTCCGTCAGCTCGCGCTCCGCCTCGGCCGGGGACATCTCGGCGAACCGGTGCCCGTCCGGGACAGCGGTCTCGGTCGTGGCGTCGCCGGTGGCGACCACGCTCCACTCGCTGCCGGAGGTCTGCAGCCAGTACCGCTGGTGCTGGAAGGCGTAGGTCGGCAGGTCGACGACTCGCGCTCCCCGGCCCGCGAACACCGCCGGCCAGTCGACGTGCGCCCCGCGTACCCATGCCTCGCCCAAGGAGGCGCAGAACCGCTGGAGACCGCCCTCGTCGCGGCGGAGAGTGCCGGTGACGGTGACCTCGCTGGTGCCTTCGGCGGTCTCCTGCAAGGGGTGGGTGAGGACGGGGTGGGGGCTGGTCTCGATGAACAGGGTGTGCCCGTCATCGAGGAGAGACCGGGTCGCGGCCTGGAAATCGACGGTCGTGGCCAGGTTCTCGTACCAGTACCCGGCACCCATCATCGTCGTATCGGCCAGCGGCCCGCCCACGTGACCGGCGACCGTGGAGTAGAACGCCACCTGCGCCTGCTGCGCACGCACCGGCGCCAGCAACTCCAGCAACTGGTCCCGCAACGCCTCCACATGCCAGGTGTGCGAGGCGTAATCGACCGGGATCCGGCGCGCACGGATGCCCTCGCCTTCACAATGGGCGAGCAGTTCCGTCAACGCATCCGCGTCACCGGCCACCACCGTCGACGACGGCCCGTTGACCGCCGCCACCGC
>NZ_JBNCNM010000040.1:0-36537 GCF_049846985.1 Streptomyces sp. DT190
CGGGGGGGGGCCCCCGGGGCTGGGGGGGGGGGGGTTTTCGCCGGGGGGGCCCCGCCCCCCGGGGGGGCCCCGCCCGGCGTGGATCAGGCGGCCTGGACGACCGGCGGCAGAGGCTCGAACTCGACAGCGGGACGAAGCTGATACCAGCGGTGGTCGTCGAGGATGATCTTGTAAATGCCGAGCAGCGCGTTCACCTCCACGAGGCGCGCGCCGGGCTCGTCCAGAGCCTTCCAGGCCGTGCCCGAGAGCACCGCCTTTCCGGCGTACTCGTTGTCGAGGCCGTAGTAGCGAACGTCGGTGAGCCGTTCGCGCAGGCGGCTGATGAGGAGCTCGTCGCTGGTGTCGATCGTGCGCATGGATGTGGTCTTCTCTCGGTCGGTTGGGGACGGCGCCCGTCTCGGCGCTCGTTGGCCGGTCTGTGGTGACGCCGGGGAACGTATGCCGGAGGCTGGGTGCCTACGGAGCGCGCGCGAATCCCGAGCAGCCGGCTGCTGCTCAGCTTGTCGCCGTTGCCCTTTCCTCACGCAGAAGCTGGATGCGGGCGGCTTCCGCCCGGGGCCCGTGGACGATTCGGGCGAGCTGAGCGATACAGAGCCGGGCCCGCTCCAGGGTCGCCAGGGGGGCCACGACGGTGACCGCCCGACCGTCCACGTCGACCCGGAAGGTGTTCTCGCCGATGCGCCGCACCGTATAGCGGTGACCGGACAGGTCGCCCACAGTCCACCGGCCGTCGCCGTCTCCCTCAAGCTGTACGACGCTGCGGATCAGGTCCAGCGGGGTGAGTGCAGGATGTACGAGGTCGACGTGCTCTCCGAAGGCATCCGATGCCATCCGCCGGGTGGCGTAGTCACCAAGACGGCCACAACCCTGCTCGGGGCAGGTGAGTCGGTAGGGCTGGGATGCGGGCCCGGTCTTACGGATCTGCGGTTGCAGCGGAAGTTGCGGCGCCGCCTGCTGTGGCTTCTCGTCGACCGGTTCTGCGCCCTCCTCTTCGTTCGCGGCGCCGGCGGCGTCCGTGTCAGCCGAGGAGGGGCGCGTCGGGCAGGCGCTAGTGTCACGCACGAACTCGAGCTGGACGCGGGCATCCAACTGCTTGTCGAAGTGGCATCCCGCGTTCTTGCACTGGGCCCGGTACTCACGTCCGGGGCAGTCCTCGCCCTTCCGGTGAGGACAAGGCTCTCCGTTGGCGTGCACGGGCTTGACACCGGCGCGGTGACGGCCCTTCACGAGAGGCCGGGCGTCGGCTGCGAGGGTGGGAGCGTGAACACTTCGCGGCTCCGTGCACCTGCCGTTGTCGTTGGAGCGGGCGGGCATGTCAGTTCTTCCTTGTGGTCCGGTCGTTGCGGTAGGCGGCGTCAGAGGCGCCTTCGCATATGGGGGCGTCGCAGCAGGTCGTCCTGCCGTTGCTGTTGAGGGTGATGTCGGTTTCCCCGCAGTCGCCGCAATGCGGGGTGAAGCCGCAGGGAGGCACTCAGGCCCCCTTCTTTGCGGCCAGGGGGACCGGCGTGAAGGCGTTGACGTAGTCGATCCGGCCGCCGGTCGCCGAGCCTTCGGTGAGCTGCCCTCCCACGGAGCACAGGGTCTGCAGTACGTCGGCCGACAGCGGCTTCGGGACGCCGTCCAGGACGACCCATCCCTGGAGGGTGCTGTGTCCGTCCGCGTGGACGGTGCAGGCGGTGATGCCTGCCGAGTGGCTCGGGCCGTGGGCTGCGAGGAGGAGGAACGCCGCGCGGGCCAGGTCCGGGCCGAGATGACGGTCGTGATCGGGTGTCGGTGCGGTGATGACGAGGGTGTCGCCCGGGAGGTCGGTGAAGACCTTGAGGGTGTGCTCGCCGTCTCCGAGCTGGTGGACCATGCCGCGCAGCAGCCCTTCCTGCATGCGTCCGAACAAGGCGACGTACAGGTCTGCCGGAAGGTTCTGGCGGGCTGCCTCGAGTCCGATGGCGTCTCCGCACCGGCGCAGCGCCTGCCGGGTCTCCGCGTGGTGGTCGTCTGCTGCCGGGTCGGTGTCCATGGCGGTCGCCTTCTCTGTCGGGGTGGGTCGCGGGGTGCCGACCGGAAGCTACGCAGAGCGCCGGCGAGGACGAGAGGTCCGGCGAATTTGACTGCCCGACAGGCCAGGAGGCGGTCGTAACCAGCCCGTTGGGCCGCCATAGCGGTGTGCGCTCACGGGTGGGACGCCGGACAGGGCGGCTGAGGGGGCTGTGGGCACAAGAAGGGCCCCGGCAGGTGTCTGCCGGGGCCGGGGAGACCGGAGGATGTGCCTGATCAGCCGATAGGTAGAGCTTCCTGCTGCGTGGCGGCTCGTCCGGGGCACGTACGGGACGAGGCAGCGGTGGGGAGTTTCCGGGCCAGGTAGTCGGGCCAGGCACTGACCCGCCCGGGATGGGCGATCTCGTACGCACCTTCGGCGGTGGTGCTGACCGGCAGAGGAACGAACGAGTCCGCCGACCGGATCGCGACGTGCCAGCCCAGCGGGCTGTCTGCTCCCAGGCTGGCTTGGGGGCAGCGGCCGTGGGGATGGGTGAAGTACAGCTGGAGGCCGCGTCCGGGCGTGAGTACCGAGAACGTCTCGACGGGGAACCGCGCTCCCTCTTTGTCGGTCAGGTCGGCCAGGATGTCCGCGCCGTCCTGGATACCCGGGGAGCGGTGACGCAGCGGCGGGAGTTCCCCGTTGGCCGGCACCAGGTCGAGGACGAGGAGGCCGGACGGGCAGGGAGCGAGTCCGACGTTGTACGGCCCGTGGTCCCAGGCGGCGTTGATCTTGTGGGTGTCGGAGGTCGCCTTCTGCTGCCAGTTCCGGACAGCGGGCGTGGTGGTGCCGGGCCGGAGTGGGAATACCCGCCAGCCTCGGGCGGCGGCCGCGAGCGCGGCGGACTTGAGCGTCTGTCGGGGTGGGTGGTCGGTGCTCACGGTAGAGGGCTTTCTGGCGTCGGCAGCCGCGCGGCCGTCGCACTGACGGCCGCGCGGCCTCTTCATCGGGCGGTAGGGCTCTGCGTCTGCTGGGGAAACACGGTGCGCACGGCATCGGCCAGGGCTCGCCCCAGCCACTGGGCGGCCCGCCGGAAGGTGCCGGGGAAGAAGTAGAGGAGCACGCTCACGGAGCCGACGAAGCACACGAGCGACAGGTGTGCGGTCACCCACGCGACCGTGATCATCACAGCACTGACGATCATGCACAGAGTCTCGAAGAGCAGCATCGTCGCGTTGGGGAAGGCGATGGCCAGGAGGCCGAGAGCGAGGAGAAGTCCGAGCTTCGAGCGCATGAAAGTCACCTTTCGGGGATTCCGGCAGTCAGGCGGTCGGCACCGCCGATGCAAAGTCCGGGTCTGCGGAGAACGCTGCGAGGGCCTGTTGAGCCTTGATGTGGGCGGCTACCGCCCAGCTCTTGATCCTTTGGACCTCGTAGGACTGTTCGTGGTCGCTGACCTGTGCCCGGAGCTTCGCAGTGCCCGCCTCCACCCGCCGAAGGTCGGCGAAAAGGTCGGGCGTCCGTGCCCGCTCCAGCCGGCCGACCAACTCCACCAGGCTCCGAATCTCGGGCGTAGGGCCGAGCCGGCGCTGGACAGTCGCGATGTCGTCGGCGATGTCGGCCATCCGGATCCGGAGCTTGCGGCGGTAAGGCCGCGGTTCCGGCCGGGTACGACCGGCGGGCCAGAGGAATCCGACGTCCTTCATGTCCTGGCTGCTGACGAACAGCGGATCGGCGTACGAGCCCCCGGGGCCGGCCAGGGACACGACTACGCAGCCGTTACCCAGCCGGGTAACGGCCAGCACCTCCGCGGCCGGACGCCACGCTCGCGGGTACAGCGTTCCGTCTTCGGCCCGTCCGTACATCGGAGTACGGATGATGTCGTCCTCGCCGAGATCGTCCCAGTCGCCCCATGTCCATCCTTCGGGCACTGCAGTGCGCGCGGCGTCCTGCTGTTGCTGACGTGCAGCGGATTCAGCGGCAAGGTCTCCGAGCCACACGAGGTCTCCGGCGGCTTCGCGGCGTGTGTCGTACTCCGGGCCGGAAGAACCGGTGCCCGCCCGCTGGTACCGCCACTTCCTGCCTCCGCCACGCCGGCTGACGATGCCGAGCTCACCGAGGCCGTCCGCTGATACCACGTACGTGTAGGAGCCGTTGCTGCTGCGGATGAGAGGTCCGAACTTCGCACGGGCCTGGTTGTCAGCCTTGCGCTGGATCTCCTGGTTCTGGAACGCCGCCCGCGCGGCGTCGTCCGCGCGCTGCTTCTGAACTCGCTCGAGCTCCCTGAGTCGACCGACGAGAGCGCAGACGGCGATGCGGCTCGGTTCACCGCGGGGTATGTGGGGTCCTTCACCGGTGGCCAGGAGGTGCCGTCGGTCCCACTGGAGGAGAGCAGCGATCTCGTCCGTGATGGACGTGTCGTCGAGCTCGGCAGCCGGCGTGACTGATGCGGGCATGGGCGGGACGGCTGCTGGTGCGGCTGTACTCATCGAAGGCTTCTTCCGATGCGGGGAGGGCTGTCCTGTGCCCAGAGCTGACCAGAGGGCACCCCCGCGGTGGCCGCTGCGGCGAATTCGGCGCCGCACGGGCAGGCGGATCCGCATAGGCCCGGGCGCCGACCGCTCCTTCAGCTTGGGGAAGGCCCGGACAGGTCCCGCGGTCAGCGAAACGGGCAGCACCTGCGAGCCCACCGGGGAGCCAGGCTTCTGCCAGGGCTCCCGGGCGCGCTCGCTTCAGATCCGGCGTGCACGGACCTCCAAGATGCCTGGTGCCCGGTGCGCCCAGACGGCGCCGTCGGGGACCAGCACGCTGTGTGTGTTCAGCAGCAGCGTCGCTGCCGTGTCGGTCGGTGGCTCGGGCGAAGCCTCGTCCCTGCTGCAGACGGTGAAACGGGTGCGCTGATCGTCGTAGATCTCCAAGCTCCAGTGCCCTGAGGCGTGGATGAGGCGGACAGTGACGGGATCGGCAGAGGATGCTGCGGAGGTGATGGTGTTCAACCGAGAAGGCCTTTCCCTCTGGGCAAACGGACGTCGGTGAGGTTAGGAGCAGCCACTTTCAGGGAGCGCCCCCACGCGAATCAGGGCGCTCCGGTCGGCGGGGTCCTGCTTGGTGCCTCAGCGACATGCTGCGAAGCGAACCGGTCAGCAGCGGCGGACCGTGCTGGTGGTCTGCTTCGCGAGGCAGACCACCAGCACGGTCATCACGGGGTGGGGTACGCGTGTCGTCCGTGTCGTTCCCGCAGGGCTGTGATCGTTGCCGGGGCATGCTGCGTGGCCGAAGGGTCGTCCAGCACGTCCTGGAGGACGCTCCAGTACATGGCGGTCGGCAGACCAAGGCGGTCTTGGATGTACGCGTCCTGCGCGGAGGTGTCTCCCAGCTCGGTGACATGGGTTGCAGAGGCGAGGACGAGGAGGGCGTCGCCGGTCAGTGCGTTCATGAGCTCCCTTCCCGTAGTGGGCTCCCGCGTCAGCTGGCGGCAGGCGTGGCGGGGTTGTTCTGGCAAAGGTCCATGGCGCCGCCGGGCTCCTCGGTGCCGCCGGCCCAGCCGACACGAGTGCCGCTGGGGGTGGTGCTGTAGCCGTAGCAGTGCCACCCGGCGTGGGTGGCACCGGGAAGATTCCAGTCGTGGGCGGCGTGCTCGGTGGCGCCGTCGTTCGTGCACTGAGCGGGAAACCGGCCGCAGGGGAGGGCGGGGGCGTAGATCGTGAGGGTCATGTGGGTGGCGTGCTCCCAGTGGTCGGTGGGGCTGGTCGGGGTTGACGCCACCGAAGCTAGACGTCAGAGGGCGCATCCTCGGAAAGCTGGCGAATTCGGGCGGCTGGTGGCGTTCGCTGGAAGGGGTGGGCCAGCGGGCCATATCCTCGAAGGCGCGCCTGCTGGCGGGGAGTGAACCGATCCACCGCCCGGACAAGGAGGGTCTCCATGACTGCGCAGCCTGTAGAGCCGGCACCGCGGCACCCCCGCAAGACGCTGCGCGGAATCCGGGAGGCTCTGCCTGCCGACCAGGTGGCGGCGTTCGAGACCGAACGCGACGGCCTCGACCTGGAGGACCTCACGCGCGTCGCTGCCTTCAGAGACAAGTGGTGGGCTCGGGCGGTGACCGCTCGTGATGCGCAGCTGGATTCGGACAGCGACGCCGGCATGGCTGGCGACCTGGACCTCGCGGAGCCGTGGTCGCTGGCGAGTGGCCAGTGAGCGAGAACGACGGCCGTTCTTCACAGCCGCCGGGAACGTGGCCGTGGGCCCCGTCCAAGCAGGCCCGCGCCCAGTACGAGGAGCTGACCAATCACCCGGCCGCCCCGACGCCGCAGGATGCCGTCGACGCGATGATCCGACGGATCATCGCGGATCCGTACCGGGCAGGGTCGACTCGTTCGCCGAGCCGGCCTGAGTGGGACCGGGTGGCGGCGGAGGGCTCCTTGGTGATCCCCTACCAGGTCCATGATCCGGAGCGGAATGCGCAGGCCAAGCAGCGTTTCGTGATCATCCTCCGCATCGTGTGGGCGGACTGACGCCGAGCGGCGCCACGCGGCCGCCCCATGTCTAGAGGTCGCTGTGCCTGGGCCTGTGCCGCTCAGCCAGATCTCGCAGCCACTGCGGCGTCTCGTCGGGCTCATAGGTTCCCAGCATCTGCCAGCCGGACGCCCGAACGTCACCGATGCGGCCTTCCGGGCCGAGGCGATAGCCGGTCACGGCGGCTTTGAACGGCATGTAGGCCGCCTCGCCCGGCCGTGCGCGGTACTCGATGACGACCGCCTCCGGGTCGAGGATGTATGCCACGTCGGCGCCGTCCATCACCACGTACGCGGGAGCGCCGGAAACGATCATGTATTGCGTGACATCGGTCATCGTGACCGTAGCGGTGACCTGCAACATCTCTCCTTCGGCCGGGCCGTTCGATCGGGAAGCGGCGGTGTCCCGGGCCCGGCAGGGACGACATCCCGTCCCTGCCGGGCCCGGCGCTGTCAGGCCTTGTCGGTCTTCTGCGGCATGACGGCCGCGACGGAGTCGGCAATGGCGCGGGCCAGCCAGCGGGTCGCCCTGGGAATGGCGGTGGGGTTCGTGCGGGCCAGCACAGCAACCGCGCCGATGCAGCAGATAAGGGCCAGGTGAGCCTTGACCAGCGCTACGACGACCAGCACGGCGCTGATCACGGAGCAGACGATGCTGAAGAGGACCATGCCCAGGCTCGGGAGCGCCGCCCACAGGAGACCGAGTGCCAGGATCAGGGCGAGCTTCGAACGCATGATGTGTCCTCCGGGGTCGGGTCGCGTTGACGAGGTGGAGATTCGCACCGCATGGCCCGATCTCCTCAGCGCGCGCGAAACCGGGGAGAGCCGCTTGAAGGGCGGGTGAGCGGGGCGAGGTGTTCCGAGCCGAAGCCCTTGCTGGGCCGTGGGCTTCCCGGCCGGGTGCCAGGCGGCGGGGAGGCAGGTGCCCATGGTTCAGAAACGAGCGGACAGCGGAGGGCATGCCTGTGGAGCGCGGTCCACGTGGACCGCGCTCCGACGGTGCCTCAGGCGCCGTAGGGCGGACGGCCGGGGCAGCCGTACGCGGAAGGCGCCAGGTCGACGAGTGCGTTCCACTCGCCGATGGTGTCGCACACGGTGCACCGGCCCATGGGGGCCTGGTCGTCGATGTGCTGCTGACCGATGGGGAGCACGTGGTGCGGGCGGGTAAGGTCCGGGGTCCGCACGGTGGAGATGACGACCTCGTCAGTGGGCTGCAGCGTCGCCGTGCTCATGTGGCGCTCCTTCGGTCCGGGCTGCTCTTGATCAGCCGCTGTCTTGTGGAGCTGAAGGTAGGCAGCCTCGGCGGACGACCCGTCGGCGCCGCGAAAGTCCCCTTCCGGATACCCGGCAGCACATGTCCGCAGCTGCGAGTCGGTGTCAGGTACTGCCGGACAGCGCGCTTCAGTCGAGCGCGCGGGCTCCCCGCCCGGGCCGGCGGGAGTCGTCTGGGGACGATGATCTGCGTCTGGTTTCCCCAGGGGTCAGCACCCTTGCCGTACGGCTGGTGTCGATCGTCACTGATCGCCGAGGGCGGCCCGCGGGCCTGTCGAGTCGTGGCCGCGGGCGTTCAACATCCTGGGAGAGTTCCGCCTTCGTCTGCCCACGTCTGCTCGGCGAGCTCCGCCGCGCGCGCCTCCTGCTCGGCGATGGTCACCGGCCGGACGCACCGGCGCAGCGTCCACTGGTCGATCTGGGGCAGCTTCCTGGCGATCGTCTTCGTGTCTTCCTTGTTCCGGCGCAAACGCCGGGCGACCACGTAACGCGCCTCGTATGCAGTCTTGTCGTCGGGGTGGATGCCTTCGGAGTGCAGCCGGACCAGGAAGAGCGCGGTGTCGCCCATCGGCGTCACACGGATCCTCCGGTCCTGCCCCCGTCCGACCGACAGGTACCCCGCCCGCGCCAGCATGAGTGTCCGCTCCCGGCTCACACGGCGCCGGCCGTTCCACGCAGAGCCGTCTCGGCGGTACAGCTGCCCGGTTGCCGCCTGCTCCATCACGGACACCATGCCCTTGGACCAGCCGAGTTTTGGCACATGCTTCTCCGCGATGTAGCGGGCCATGGTCAGCCGGTGCCGGTTGTCGGCATCCATACCCGTGCGCTTGCGTTCCTCCGCTTCATACCGCGCTTCCTCTTCCCGGCGCTCGCGTTCCCGGCGAGCTTCCTCGTCTGCCATGGCCTGAGTCCACGGCTCGGCGATGAGCTCAGCCAGCTCGGAGGCGGTGGAAGCCGTCCCGGCGGCCTTCTGCGCCCGCTCGGCCGCCGCGATGGCGCTGTTCACGTAGTTCCGGAGGGTCGACGCTGTCACCGCCCCAGCGTCCTGAGCCACCCACTGGGCATACCTCTGCGCGTCCAGGAACTCGGCGTGTGCAGCCCACATGGCCGCGTCCAGGTGCGCGGTGTCCCTCCCGCGGCTGCGGGCAACAGCGCGTTCTGCGGCGTCAGCCGCCGCGCTGGCCAGCCTTACAGCTTTCTGCGCCACGTCGACGAGCCGCTCGACAGGCTCGGCCCGCTTCGGCGCTACCGGTGCGGGCCGCGGGGCGGGCACGACGAGCACGGCGCCGCCCTCTCCCTCCCAGCCGAGGACACTTGACGGGTCCGACTGGATATCCGGCAGTGTGCGGGGAGGTGCGAGGAGCTCGCGGTACTGCGCGGCGCGCTTGCGGTGCTCGGCGGCCTTCCGGGTCAGCTTCTGCTGCTGTACGCGCAGTTCCTTCAGCTTCTGCCGCGTGGCAGTGAGGAGCGCCGGGGCGCGGTCCTTGGCGGCGGCCAGGTGCAGGGCCTCCGCGTCCGGCCGCGCGAGGTACCGCAACGCGAGTGCCCGCAGCACACCGGACGCCCGTCGTTCGGTGGCCACCGGCGCGGAGCAGCCGGTGGTGGGAGAGAGGCGTATGCGGGCCGGCAGCCGGTCGGGGGTGGTGAGGGTGATGCGTCCCGTGTCGCCGCTGCTGCTCCACCCGCCGCTCAGTCGAATGGTGTTGATGGTCGGTTCGTCGCGTGCTTCATGGCCGTAGCGGCTGGTCGGGACGCCGTACGTAACGTTGATCCCTTCGGGCCAGGGGGTGCTGCTGTACCGGTAGCGCTCCACGGTGAACGATCCGGCGACTCTGGCGCCCTGGACGTTGTAGACCACGCTGCCAGGCCGTATGCCGGCCGGGGCGGGGGCCTCCCGTACGGTCAGAATGCCCATCTGGTGACCGTGACGGTCGAAGAACGGCACCTTCACCGGGGTCGGGTCGGCCGGAAGGACAGCGGCTGACCGCCGGCGCAGGATGCCTGTGAGCTGGTTGACCGTTCGGCGGGCCGAGACCCGCTGGGCGGTTACCTTCTGGATCTCGGCCTCGAGCTGGTCGGCCTGCTGCTCCTCGTACCTTGCGTGCTCGTCTGCTCGGGCGACCGCGGCCGCCAGCTTCAGCTCGGCGACATCGTCGCGGTCGCGCCACAGCTCCAGGAGGCAACGGACCACGGCCTCGGTGCGTCGACGGGTGCCGTCCGGCAGTCGCTCGGTGAGGAACGTCCGGCCGGAGGCCACGGCGTACGGGCCCAGGAAGTAGCGCGTCGGGATGGCATCCGGGTCGAGCCCGGCGGTGTGGCCATGGACGCCGACCCGGTAGACGACGGGCTCGTCGGGCCGCGGTGTGTAGTACGTCTGCAGCTCGAGTCCGTCGCCGTACTGCACCTGGACCGTCGTGGGCAGCACGGTGCCACCTCGCTTGGCCTCCGGGGCCACGATGAAGGTGCCCTTGATGTGCGGTCCGGTGACCTTGAACTGGACCCGCCCGTGGGGCAGAACGGTGTCGAGGACGGTCAGCGTGCCGATGCCAGGCACGCCGACCGTGCGGGGCGTATGTGTCGGCACAGACATGGTCAAGGCTCCAGGGCGGATTGAATGGGTTCAGGACCCTCGGGCACCGCGATCTGCGCGGCCGGCCTCGGGGCGGGAGCGAAGGTACGAGGAGGACCTCCGGTGCGCACGGCACGGCGAATCAGCGCCTGCGATCACAGAAGGCGCCCCGTCCGCAGCCTGCGGACGGGGCGCCGTTCCGGGCGGTTCTCACCTTCCGATCGGTACGACTGGCTGGCCCTTTGCCCGGGCACCGCCGGCTCGCGGAGCCAGCGGGGTGCAGGGACGGCATGAGGAGGTGGGGCGGACAGGCCAGCCGCCTCAGATCAGGTCCTCGACAGCCGCCAGCCCCGGGAGGAACCCCGGGGCTGGCGGCGTAAGCCGGTCACGCCGCGTACGCGAACGCCTTCGGCGGTTTCCCGGTGTGGCTCCGCAGACCGCGCCTGCGGAGCGGATCGTGCCGCTGCGGGTCCACCGGGACGACCGTGGTGATCGGGTCTACGTCTTCTGGCAGCAGATGGAAGTTGACCCAGTGCGGTTCGACGAACATCGTGACCTCCTGAGTCCGCTTCGGGCCGGTCCAGTAGCGGTGGAAGTGCCCGGCCCGCTGGTGCGGCGCTCGCTGCACTCCGGAGGGCACACCGTCGCCTTCCGTAACCCTTCCAGCAGCACGCCTGGCCGCGTGGAGGCGGGGACCCACGCGCCAGCCCACCTCCACGAAGAAGGGATCCCGGTCGCGCGGCGCAGGCCTCTTGCGCTTCTTGCGGGTGGGCTTGACGACGGGAGGTTCGACGACGTCCCGGTTGTCGCAGCACAGGTACACCAAGATGCTGAGAGCGGGCTTCAGCAGGGCCTCGAACAGGGCAAGGACCGGCTTCTCTTCAGGGGTGCGCGCCCATCGGGCTTCCGCTCGCGCTGCGGCGAAGCCGACCGCCTGCTTCAGGGTGAACTGCCGCAGCCCGGTGGGGATGTGGAGGCGTATGTACGTCTGGTCCCGCACCTCTCCGGTGTCGTCGTCGAGCAGGTCGATGACGAAGAGCAGACCGAGGCCCTCGATGTCTTCGTCGGTGTACGTCTGCCGCTCGGGCATCTGGTTGTACCCGTGGACGAAGAAGCCTCTCACCAGCCCGTCCGACTTCTGGTAGCGGATCGGCCACGGGTCCGGGAGGACGACCAGCGGATTGATGTAAGGCAGGTGGTCGAAGATCCTGCCGGGCAGCTCCTTGTACGTCGACCGATACAGCTCGGCGGCCAGGTGCTCGTTCACATCGAACGTCACCCGGCCGCGCCGGGCCCACATCCGGTAGATGCCGACGTGAGAGGCCTCGTCGATCAGGTCGGCCTGGTCCGCAAGGGTGAAGCGAGCCGGAACGTGACGCGGCGGGGTGACCACGCGGCCACCGGAGAGCTGGTCGAGAACGGGAGCGATCCAGACGTGGTTCGAGCGGAGCTGGTCCTCGCGGGCCTTCAGCTCCTGAACGAAGACCTCGTTGATGTCGTGGGTGCGCAGCGCTCGTGCGTGAGAGTTCGGCATGGCTCTACCTGGTCGTTGGCGGCGGGGTCCACGGAGCCGCCCGGAGGCGGGACCGTGGCCGAAAGCTACGAACGCGGCGGTAGAAGCTCATCTGGTCGCGAATGCCGGGCGGCGGAGGGCGGGCTGGAGCTGGTCACCGGCCTGTGTCAGGACAGGCCGGGCGCTGCTCAAGGCGCCTGTCCGCCGCCGTCAGCCGGTGTGCTCGTCGCGGGTCTGGACCGCTGCTCCGACGATCACGAAGGTCACGGGCACCACGGCGGGCAGCCAGATCCACCCGTCGGCTCCGCGCACCCAGTCCGTGAGCGTCAGGGCGCCTACGCCGAACACGATGAAGCTGAGGTAGCCGGCGTTCATCAGGTGCCGGCCCTGACCCCGCAGGAGTCCGGGGCGGCGCCGGGCATGAGTGCGGGGAGCATCTGGGTCCTTGGGTGGGGTCACGGTGGCTACTCCTGTTCGTGGCGTCCGTCCGCCGACTGTCGCGTCCGCAGCGGACAGCGCAGCCCGCGCCGGCTGACTGGCTGGAGGAATGCGGAAAGAAGGGGAGGGGGCCGCTCGGGCGGCCCCCTCGGGGTGGTCAGGCGTTGGTCAGCGCGCGGGCGAGCGCACGGCCCACGATGGGCCCGAAGTTCGTGGGGTCGCTCAGGTACTCGACGTGAGCGCCGTTGGGAGCCCAGCCGCCGTCCTTGACGCTCAGCCACAGCAGCAGCACGCCCGCGCGGGTGAGGTGGTCGGCCGCCCGCTGCACATCCGGCGTGTTGGGCAGGTCCCCATCGGTGATGACCACCGCGACACGCGCGCCGGACTTGCCGGTGAGGTTCAGCGCACCGTCCAGCGCGTAGAGGGACTGGCCGCAGCCGTCAGAGCCGCCGCCCATGACCGGCACGGGGACGGTGAGGGGCCGCTTACCCGGCTTGATCAGGGCTGTGGCTATCTCGGAGCGGTTGTACCCGTTCCAGGCGACGGAGGCGACGGTGCCCGCCAGACGCGGAGACGCCACGGCGTGGGCAAGAGCCCATCCGGTCGAGGCAACCGGCCCGATCCAGGGGCCCATCGAGCCCGACACGTCCAGGCTGATGCCGACCGTGAGAGGCGGGTTCTCCTCCTGACGGCGAGAGGTGCGCTGCCACGGCAGGGCCGACACCTCCGTGCGAGCCCGGATCTGCGCCTCGCGGCGTACGACCTCCCGCATGACCATGCGTCCGGGCGGGGCGCTGACGGCGCGTGTCGTGCGGTTCACATCCCGGTACTGGGCCTTGCCCAGAGCGTTGAGCAGCGCGCGGGCCTGGCGCTGCTGGCTCTCGTCGGGCTTAACCTGCTGAACCCTGATCTGCCGGAAGCCGACGCCGCCGCCGGTAAACACGTTCTGCGCAGCCTTCTGCGCAGCCTGGTGGCCGCTGTAGTCCGGCCGCTTCGGGAGGGTAACCGCGATCTTCGCGTGCGCCGATTCCACAGCGGCGCGAGCGATCTGGTCGACAACGCGCTCAGCCACAGACGGGGTGCTCTGCTGGTCGGCGTCGCCGTCGCCGTCACTGCCGCCGCTGCCGTTCTCGGCCTGGGAGGGGTCACCCCAGGTGACTGCGCCGCACGGCATCATGACGGTGATCGGATCGCTATCGTTCTGCCCGTCCTCGGCGTCGCCCGAGCCTCCCTGCCCAGTGCCTCCCGACGGGGAGCCGGTGCCCTGCCCTCCCTGGCCCTCTCCGCCCTGGCCCTGGCCGCTGCCGCCCTCTTCGCCGTTCTGCTGGTCGTCGTCTGCGTCGTCCTGCGCGAGGCGGGCAACTCGTGCTCCCAGGGCGAGAAGCCCGTCCTGGTCGTCGTCGTCCAGGTCGAACAGCTCGCGGAAGATGCCGTTCAGCTCCGCCATCACAGCGTCACCGAGGATTCCCGTCACCTGATCGGTGACCGGCTGCACCTCATCGTCGTCCAGCACCCCACCGGCCGCGCGGCCCAGGATGAGCACTGCCTGGTGCACTGCGCCCGGCACCGACTTGTCATCGTGCCCGCCGCTGACACCGGTCAGAAGAACGTGGCGGGTTGAGGCCCGCAGCCACGCACGGTCGCCCGGCCGGTCCTGAATCAGCCGGTGCTCGATGCGGGGCTCTTCCAGGATCGTGGCCCAGCGCACGGCCGACGCGCTGTGCTGCCGGGTGGGAGCGAACTTGGTGTGCTTGGCGTGTGCGGCCTCGTGGGCGATGGCACCGGCGAACGCCGGGTGTGCACAGCGGTCGGCCCACGCGTTCGGGTCGATCAGCGCCGGGTTCGGCTGGCCCTCAAGGAGCTGGTCCGGGGCGAAGCGGCCCTCGGCGAGCGCCGGGTAGAACTCGGCGTACTTGCTCTCCGGAGCGCCGGGGTGAACGACCGCGATCACGTCGTCACGTTCCGAGACGGTCGAGAGCCAGTCTCCGGTACGAGCCGACAGGCCAAGCCATGCCGGGTGCGTCACGTCGTCCCAGGGGGAGGTCACGGGCGCTGTGGTGCGGGCGGTCATCGCGGGGCCTTTCAGTCGGCGGTTCGTTGCGCCCTGATTGGGCCACCGCCCACGGCCTCGGAACGACTCGCCGCGAATCCAAGAATCTGAAGGTGGAAAAGGCCTTGTGGCGCCTGGGATGCGCCGCGGACAGCACCGCCGCGAGCTCGCCGGAACCCTCCCGCCGGCTGCCGTCGGTGGCGTCTGGCCACCGACATGGATCGTGGATCGTGCCTGAAGAACGACGCGTGACTCATAGCCCGCTGAGCTGCCCAAAGCCGCTGAAGCTCGGAAGTCGACAGGTCGTTGACGGGCTTACAACGAGCGTCCGAAAGGACCCAACTTGCGCCGGACAGACCGAAGTTGGGCGTTTGCCGGGGTTCTCATAAGTTCAGGGCATCGCAAGATCCCTTCCCGAACGAGACACCCGGAGATCCCCATGTTCCTTCTCGGTTTCAAGGTCCAGGACCTCACCAGCGCGCAGCAGAAGACGTACGTCGCCGTTGCGACGTCCAACGGCTACTGCCACACGGCGAGCGCTGGGCACACCAAGCCGGTGTACCGGCGGGCCGGTGCCTACGGTGAAACCGGCACGAGGAACCCGAACGAGCTGGCCAAGCTCGCCTGGGGGGCGCTCCGGAGCAAGTGGGCCGACAAGCACGGCCGCAAGAACTACACCAACATTCTGATTCAGCCGATCGTCATCGAGGACTCGGGCCTGAGCGAGGAAGACTCCAAGGACCCCCGAAAGACCATCGAGTACTTCGAGGTGGAGTCGAAGAGCCCGTCCGGTGCCCACGTTCGCGCCGATGAGCCGCGCACCCTCGCGCAGATGTTCGTGAAGCGTCAGCTCTCCCAGGCTGCGCAGCCTGCCACGGCGGCCCCCCGTGCTCAGGTTGCCGACCAGCGGGACGCCATGATCAAGGGTGAGCGGGAGTACTACCGGCCCAACGGCCAGATCTACCGGCCGCGTGACCTGGGCGGCCACCACGACGTGGCGCTGCTCAAGCACCTGCGCACGGCCGGTATCCCGGTGCGGCTGTACGGCCTGCCCGGTACCGGCAAGTCCGCGCTGGCGGAGGCTGCTTTCGGCCGGGACCTGATCACGATCAACGGTCACGGTGACATGACCGTCTCCCACTTCGTGGGCTCCTACCTGCCGCAGAACGATGGCACGTTCAAGTGGTCCGACGGCCCGCTGACCCGTGCGATGCAGGAGGGGCGTCCGCTGTTCGTCGACGAGATCACCCGTATCCCGTCTGAGGTTCTGGCCGTGCTGTACTCGGTTCTCGACGGGCGCGGGACGCTCAGCCTTGATGACAAGCCGGACGCGCCGGTGGTGACGGCAGCGCCGGGGTTCTATGCGCTGTGCGGCTACAACCCCGAGGGCATCGGAGTGCGGCAGCTCGATGACGCCCTGGTGTCCCGCTTCGCGGTCCCGGTGGAGGTCACCACCGATCTCGACGCGGCCAAGGCTCTGGGCGTTCCGGCGAAGTTCATACGGCTCGCGGAGAACCTGCGCACGAAGGATGCCAAGGACCGTGAGGACGGTGGTACTGGGGTGTGGGTTCCCCAGATGCGTGAGCTGCTGCTCGCCTCGACGGTGGCCAAGACGGCGGGCGTGATGTTCGCGGCATCGGTCATCGTGGGTCAGTGCCCCCGGCCGGAGGACGTGCCGACGGTGACCGATGTGGCCTCGAACGTCTTCGGTGTGACCGTCAAGGCGCTGGCTCTGGGAGGCCAGGTCTGATCGTGGAACCAACCCGCTGTTGCGGGCCCCGTTCAAGCGGGGCCCGCAACAGCGGGTTGGTTCCAGGCCGGCCGCCGGACAGCACCAGCCCTTGGGCGCATGGGGTGCGCCACTCCTCAATACGGTGGCCCCGCTCTCGGTGGGCACCCCTTCGGCGAGGAGGGCGCGCCCTTTCTCGCTGGGCAGCCATGACCAAGGAGTAGCGGACCATGACCAGCCGGGGCTCAGACATGGCTGACGCCGGTACCCAGAGCGCTCTCGATACCGACGTCAATCCTCTACGACGCTCGATCAGGCCATGACGGAGCGCTTCCTGCTGGCCTTACCGTAACGACCCAACCAGCGGGATGGCCAGCGCACCTCTGCGCCCTGATGATCTACGCCGCCCGAGCCTCAGCAGCGGCAAGCCCCGGCCGGACCTATCCGACCCTGTTGGCGCACCGCTCCGCCCCGGTCGGCCTGTCCTCTGCTGGCCTTCGCCACGCGGTGGCCCGGTGGGCGGGCGTGAAAGGCAGCTCGGCCGGAACGCAGTGACAGCTGTCTCGCTGCCCGGTCGTGATCAGACTGGCCCGACGCAAGGTGACCAAGTTGGCTCAGCGCGCGGGCGGCAACGCCAAGACGCGTCAGCACCGAGTACGGATGGGCAGCTTGAACGGTGTGCACTGCCTGTATGTAACCACCGTGCTTACCGGGGTTTCCGAATGGACGGAACCCCGTGATTTTCGCTCAAGCGACCCCAGCCCGACCGCCCCTGTAGAAGCGGCCGGCGCCGAGTGTCGCACCCGCGGATGCCAAGGCAGGACAGGCGGCGAGGGCGGAGTGGGTCCCTGTACGGACCGCTCGGCAGTTGCACAAAGACGCCGGGCGCCGGCGGGAGCTTGCCCGCCGGCGCCCGGCGCCGCGTCGTCACGACAGGGCGGCCACCACGGCATCCAGATCGACGACTTGCAGCCCGGTTGTTCGGTCCTGCACCCAGAGCATCGGCAGCAGTTCCTCGACGTCCTGGCCGAGGTGAGTGCACCAGCCTTCGAGATCCGATCGGGCGTCGTCGTCCAGACACGCCCGCCAGCGGCCTGCCTGCTCGGATTCCTGCAGCCAGATCCGCCCCGCCTCTGTCCGGCCCGTGTAGGTCTTCATGCTGACGGTGAAGCCCAGCTGAAGGTATCGAGCTGCGGGATGGTCAGCGCGGATGCGGGCGGTGATGAGGCCGAGGCTGGCCAGAGCAAGACGTGTCCGAGCCTGCCGGACCTGCTCGGCGTCATGCTCTACTGCGGCAAGAAGGGCATCTGTGTCGAGTGGAGCGGGCTGCGAAGGCATGGTGTGGGGGCTCCTCATAGAGATCAGGGCTACCCAGAGGGCGCTCGGGAGAGCGAGACGGCAGACCGGGGGCCGTCGCCCGACGGCCCCCGGTCTGCCGGCTGTCAGCTCCAGGTGATCGGCTGGCCGGTGCCCTGCGTGCGGCTTACCAGCGTGTGCAGACGCCGCATCGCAGAGAGCCGCACCGCGCCCTTGGCGCTTCGGTCTGCGGATGCGACGGTCATGGCCGACAGCAGACGGCTGACGAACTGGTCGGCCGGGAGGCTGCGCACCGTGTCGTCGAGGTTCATGCGGCGCAGGATGTTGTCGGCCGCCGAGGTCGTCAGCGTGGTAGACGAGCCGGGCGCAGAGAACGTGGTGTGCATAGCCGAGTGGTCCGTTCCGTAAGGGCTGGTGTGATGGCTGCACTGCACCATGAGCTCTCGCAGTGATCGACCGGGCGCGAGTCTGGGCGTTTGAGAAGCCGGCCTGTGCCTTGTGCCGCGGGCGTCGATGTCTGGACAGGTCGACCGGCGGGAGGTGAGTCACCGAGCCTCCGACCCGTGCGGCACTGTGAATGGCGGAGGCTCCGGGCGTACCTCGGTACGCCCGGAGCCAGTGCGGCCAGTGCGGGTCACTTCCGCAGGCGACGCGTCACGTCCGAGAGGTAAGTTTCCCAGCGCGAGCTGCCGAGAGGCCCGGCTATCTCACGCTTCTGGAGGTCGTACGGGTAGACGCGGACCTCCGCGCTGAACAGGCGGGCCAGTGTGACGACGTCCTCCAGGAGCGCGACCTCGTTCTCCTCTTCCGACGCCCACACGGGACGGCAGACCAGGTAGGCCCATTCCCGGCCCTCGCCGAACGGCCACCCTCCGTACCAGCGCAGCTCACCGGAGGGCAGGAACCCCCAGACCTCCTTGAAGCTCTCCCAGTACGCCTCGACTGTCGCCAGAGGGTGGGTTGCGTACCGCTCGCGGTGGATGACCGCGCGGGGCCGGTCGAGCATCCAGGTGATGCCCTGGGTGTTGTTGCCCAGCCCGCAACCGTCGAAGTCGTCGACCGGGGCGGTGACCGTCCATACCTCCTCTTCCGTCCAGGGGCCGCCGTCCATACCCGGGCGCTGGGCGGGACCGATGCCACCGACGACGACGGTCTCCGTGCCGTCCCCGTTGTCGCGGACGAACGCGGTGTTGGTCGCTCCTTCGTTGTTCAGCGCCCGGAAGCCGGGACCGGGCGTCCAGGTCGGTGCGTCAGCGAATGCGTTGGGCGGGAAGATGAGCGCCACTCCGACCGTGCCACGATCACTTCGGTCAGTGGTCTTCCACGACTGGTTGATCGTCCGTTCGATGCGACGGCGAAGGCTGCGCTTCATTGGTCCGCTCCTGGAAGGGGTTGGTGACTCGGTTGGCCGGTGCGAGCTGGCAGTGAGGAAGTTACGAGCTCGCCAGGCACGTGCCGAGCTGCCGCGAAACCGACTGAGGGAGCAGGGCCGGGGCTGCGGCCGCGGGCCTGTTTGGCAGGGGGCGGGCCGAGGTGAGGGCGCGGGCGCATGGTGGACAGGATTCATGTCCGCTTCATGGAGCCGCCCGGTGAGCACGCGGCCGGCGGCTGGGCCTCCACCCATGCGGGCCATGAGGCACACTCCCGGGACCGGGGGGTGGCCCCGGTCCCGGCAGGGGGCCAGCGCTCAACCAGATGCCGGGACCGGCACCGGGTCGTCAGCAGTAGAAGCGTCCGGCCCTCAGTGAGCGGGCGACGTAGGGCACAGCCGCGTCCTTGTGCAGCTCGGCGACGTGGAGCAGCGCCCGGGCCCGGGCTTCCTCTGGAGTGCGCGCGATGCCGCTTCGTGTGCAGTCGTAGGACAGGCGGGCGTCGGCGCGGTTCCCGTTGCGGACCGGCACGCTGAACACGTGGACGCCGCATGCCCACCCGTACGGATGGGAGTGGTTGAAACGGTGCCGGTAGGCGACAGCCAGCGGCCCGGGAGCGCCAGGCTGGGTGAGCCACGCGCTGATGACGTCACCGCGGTCGGGGTTGAGCACGTGCGCGGTGACCAGCCGCCACGACAAGGCGAGGGTGGGCCACCGCTCAGGCGGAAGCGGATGGTCGGTGACCAGCGGAGGAACGGCAGGGAACTCGGGCCAGTCGATGGGGGCCCCGTGGGGACGTGTGAGGGTGTCGGGCATAGGTGCAGAGCTTTCGGTTCGCGGTCTCAGCGCTGTGTCGCTGCGGTTCAGAGGTACGCCGCCAAGGCGGTGATGATGTCGGCCTGTTCGGCGAGCAGGTCGGCGACGTCTTCCTCGATGGCGGAGAGGGTGACGGGGTCCTTGGTCGTCTCGTAGTGCCCCTGGATGGCAGCCAGGTCGTTCAGCACGCACTCGTAGTCGTAGAAGGAGGTGGGCCTGCCGTCGCTTGCGCTGCTGGTGGCCCCAGCAGCGATCAGGGCACCCGTCAGCGCTGCCGAAAGCCCGGTCCACGGGGCGCTGTAGCAGAGGGTCAGGCAGGCCATGTCGGCTCCTTCGTCTTCGGTGGGCTCGTCGGCGTTCGGCGATGCTGCGCACGGTAGGAGTCAGACAGCGGCTGATCACGTGCCCGCGAAATGCGCGGACGCCGGATCCGGGAGGCGCCGGGACGCTGCCCTCGAGGGCAGCGTCCGGACCGGACAGGCTGGGTTGCTGACCAGGACGCGCCGGCCTCCCACATCGTGTGCGCCGGGCCAGCCGATCCGGGGATCGACGCCGCTGCGCGCCGACCTGGGCAATGCGATGGGGCGCAGTGCTCAGGTCGGCGCGGAGCCTAGTTACGGACGAGAGCGTCCGGTTCTGCCCTCTCGAATCCGCCCGGACTCGGCCAGACCACGGTGATGTCGTTCCGGCCGCACAGGTCGGCAAGGTCGGGGCGCGGGCGGGACGGAAGGAGCATGACTCGACGCGGGGTTGGGCTGAAGAACCGGCGCATGTCGAGGAGTTCACCGAAGGCTGCGCGTACATACGTCCGGGCGACGCTCCCCGCGCACGCGACGATCTCGTTGGTGCTGTGATCAACCAGGTCGACGGGCAGGGGGATGAGCTCCAGGGCCGGAGTGACCGTGTGACGGCGGACGTCATGGCCCATCGACCGCAGGTGGGAGCTGTAACTGCGGAGCAGCTGCTCCGCGACGTCCTCCATGAACGTGCGCTCACGTCCCCGTTCGTCGCCCGGCCGGGGGCGGAAGGGAACGTCGAGGTCACGCTCCTGGACGATCGTGTGATGGCTGAGCGGGTCCACGGTGAAGACACCGCTGGGTGGAGGAGTTCCGTCCTCGGGCGCGAGCCGGAAGACGTAGCCGGTGCGGTGAGGCTGGTCCGGGACGCCGATGACCGGCAGTGACGTCCGCACATAGGGGACGTCGCTGTCGAGCCGGTAGGCGCCGAGGTAGCGGACTGAGGGGCCGGGCACCGTGGAGAACAGCCGCAGGGTGCGGCCCTCGTTCTGCGCGTGGTCGGCGAGAGCGCGGTTGCCGTTCTTGATCACCTGTTCCCGATCTCCCTGTCCTTCCCCCTGGAAGTGGTAGCGATCCCCGGTCCAGCCGTCGTGCTGACTGTCGTGGGCTCCTGGCGACGTGAAAAGGCAGATGTTGGGCGTCGTCTTGCTCGGGCTGATGCGGCCGTGGGGTCGACCGCCGACAAGCTGGTGAAGGTCGGACCGGCTGATGGTGGCGCCGGGACTGAGAGGGAAGGTCATGGCAGGTCCTTGCCTGGGAACGGGGAACGTGTCCGGGACCGTAGGCAAGAAGGTGTCGGTGTCACGACTGCTGGCGAATCGCTCCTGCCCGTTGGGCTCAGACCCAGCCGCGTTCGGACAACGAGAGCCGGTCCTGTTCACGGCGTCGGCGGCCGCCGTCTACCTATCCCTGCGGCGCGACGGTGGCAACGTCGTCGGTGTGCCGAGAGCAGAGAAAGCCCAGAGCGCTGCTCACGTAGTTGGCACTGTGCAGGCCGGCGAGGTCTGTCAGGACGGCGGAGCCGGCCGGCTCCGCCGAGGGCGTCAGCGTCCACCTTCTGACGCCCTCGGCGTTGTCCATGGCGACGGTGAACCGTGGGCCATGCGGGCACGTCACCTCGATGTCGTTGAGGAATGACCACACTTCCCAGCCCTGCGGGGCCAGAACCTTGTGCAGGGTGTCGGCCAGCGCGTCCAGCGGGTGCGGGGGCTGCGGAGCGGGGCGCTGCTCAGGGCTGAGGAACCAAGTGCTCATGTCGCGCTCCAGTGACTGCCGATGGCTGCCAGGAGGCACACTGCCTGACCTGCGGCAACGTGATCATCAGGGGTGGTCGCTGCGGTGTCGATCACGTCCTCCGGGCGAAGGGGGGTGAAAGCGGCCTCCTGCTCGGTGGGGAAGTCGGCAAGGTCCACGAAGCGGCTGGGGTCGTAGTCGGGGTAGTCGAAGTCCTGCACACAGATGGGGATGACACTGCCGCTGTTGCTCAGGTAACGGCGGTAGTGGACCTCGCGCTTCCATCTGGCAGGGCCGGTCACGTCGAGCGGCATCGCGGTGCTCCTGATTGGTGATCTTGGTGTGGGTCAGAAGCTACGAGCGACACGGGGAACGATGCGCGGTCCGGCGAGATGAGGTGCCGGAGCCTGCTCGCTACCTGCGGCGCAGGCCCGCCGACGCGGACACTTGCGGACCGCCCGGGCGGGCAGTCCAGCCGCCCGCCGCCCGGTCTGTCACTGTTCGAGCAAGGCCATGCACTTCTCGGCTTCCTCGAACTGCTCCTCGGTGATCAGGCTCGCCGCCTGGAGGCCCAGGAGGTAAGTGCGCAGTCGGCCCTTCGAGGCCAGCCAGCCGCTCAGGGAACCGGCGCCGTCGCTGCCGCCGAAGTCGGCCCAGTACACGAGCTGGTCCCCTGCGATCTTGTTCAGCCGCTCGACCAGCGCACGACGGGCCTCGCGCCGCGCCACGATCCCGTCCCATATCGCGTTCGCAGCGGCCCGCTCCTCGTTCTCCTCCGCTTCGGCCGCCTCGTAGGTCCGTTCCCACTCCCCGAAGAGGTGGTGGCCGGTGATCTGCTCCCGCAGGGCATCCATCGGTCCGAGCCGGCCGATCTGGCGCTTCGCAGCGGGGATGTAGAACTGCCTGGAGGGTGCGTCCTTCACCCACGGTTCACCGAGCCGGGCCAGATCGGGCGTCCCGTTCCAGGTCCCGTCAGGCACTGCGACCGGGCGGACTCGTACCGTCTTGGCGCCGGTGGAGACCACTCGCCACACTCGGGTGCCGGCTTCGCGCACGGCGTCGCGCGCGCTGAGGTCCGTCAGCGTGGCCGCATCCGGTCCAGCGCCGAGGGTCACGATGAGGTCGTCGTCCTGGAGCTGCTGCGCTGACGTGACACGGCTGATGCCCGGCGTGGGTGCCGTCGGCCAGAGGTCCAGCCAGACCTGGTGGGTGAGAGCCGCGGCAGCGTCCGACGCCTTGGAGTGGATCACGGGGGTTCCTAGCGGGTGAGGGGTGGATGTGTTGGCGCAGCGGACGTTAGCGGTCTGCATGGCGCGCCCCGCGCTCGCGCGAGTTGAGGCCGGGTCCGCCGGCGGCCGTGCCGTCGCGAGCCTGTAGCCGGCGGACAGGAACGCTGGCCAACAGATACCGCGCGGGCCCCTCTTTCGGTCAGTACCGGAAGGGGTCCGCGCGGTCCCTGCTGGTCAGCGGATGAAGTCGGCTCCGACGATCACGTGGTCCGCGGGCAGGTTGTCGAGGTAGGCGTTGACGCGCTGGTGGTACTCGGCGGCCGCCGTCTCGGGAGCCTGGGGGTCCGCCCAGGTCGGGCTGACAAGCCACGTCCCGTCGAGCTGAAGCAGGCTGTTCCCTGTGACGGCCTGGACGCGGGCACGCTCCACGAACGCATCCCGGTCCAACGCGGCCAGGGCCTCCTGATCAGCCCAGGAAAGCCGCGCTTCCGCCAGACTGACGGCGACCTTGATGTGCGGCTGCTCCCTGAAAGCGAGCCCGGCGTACACGGAGTCCTTGGCGTCAGAAAGGTAGTCGGCGAGCGGCCTGACCGGCGGCATGGTGGCTACGGCCTGGGTCCAGGTGTCGTGCAGGCGCGCGGCACGATCAGCGGCCCGAGTACGGCACGCGTGCAGGTCGAGAAGGCCGACCGGGCCGCCCGCGTAACGGGTGGTGGTGCCGCCGCTGACGCGTATGAGCTGCGGGTGGTTCGGGTCGGCTCCGTTCCGCAGAGGGAAGGTCCCGGCGTATTGGTTCTCGGGGTGGGTGACCAGCACCCGTTCCCAGCCGCCAGGCAGGTCCCAGAGGGTGTCTTCGGCCTCGTTGGCGAGGTCGCTCGCGGTAGCGTCCGGCTGCGGGTCCAGGTGAACGAGGGCGTGCTGACTGGTCACTTACTGCTTCCGTTCGGTCGAGAGTCGCGGGGTCTCCGCCCGCCGCCGGGTACGGCCCGGCGGCGGGCGCGGGGGGGGGGCGTGTCAGGCGGTCGGCAGGGCGTGGTGCCGGTACGACAGGCTGCGAAGCGCGGTCGCCACGTCGGCGGTCAGGTCGGCGTCCGGGGTCTCCCGCACGGTCTGGGCGGGGATGGTGCGGCGGACCGGCACGAGCGTCCAGGAGATGTCGGTGTAGCTGTAGGCCAGCGGCGTGATGTTGATGCGGTCGCACAGCGGGGTGGTGGCAAGGATGTGGTCGAAGCGCGCGGTGATCGTCCAGCTGCTGCCGAGGGCGTTCTGCAGGGCGGTGGCCAGGGTGTCGATGGTGGCCGTCTGCGTGGTCTGCGTGGCGGTCTCGGTCATCGCTTCTCTCCTTCGTGCGGTCAGCCCGTGGCGGCTGGCACGACAGAAGTTAGGTTTTACAGCGGTCTGGCTCGATTTCTCGCGAATCTGCCGCTATGCGGTGACCGAAGCCGAGGCAGACGAGGAGCGGAAAGCCCCAGCTCGCAGCCGCAGGCGGGGGTGCGCCGGAGCGGACAGCGATTGGCCGCGTCACCTACTCGTTCAGCGCTCAGCCTGTCGAGGTCGCACGCCGCCTCTTGGCGGCTCCGATGACCACCTGGAAGCGTTGATCCGCTGGCACTGACCGTGCACACGAACACCCGGCACGTCTCGAACGTTGACGTACCGGGTTTGACCATGGCGGGGGCGGTGACGGGCACCAGGGAGGCCCAAGCACTCCCCGCTCGGCGCGGGTGGGGGCGGCGCGAGCGGCGATACCCTGTCAGGGATTGCCGACGCTTAGGCCGCCAACGGCTTCAGGTTGCCCGTCCAACGAGGGTGCGTCATCCGGTGAATCTCCTTACGACACTTGCGGCACACGTGCGTGTCGATCGACCGCGTATGAGCGAGGCGGCGCAGACGGCGGCTGTGGAAGTCCGCGAGCGGGCGGTGGCTGCCGTAGGTGCGCAGGTGGCCGCTCCTCTGCCACATCGCCGCCGACCAGCCGAATCCGAAACGGACCTGCGCCGGGACGGGGGGCATCTCGACAAGAGCCCCGCACAGTGCCGGCGAGCGCGTCCAATGCCCGCTGTTGTTCTCGTATCCCAGGGGCAGGGCGTGGAGAAGTCCACGCGCGCCGCGGCCACTGTGAAGGAGCGCAGCAGTGTCGCTCTTCGTCATCCCGATCTCCTCGTGCGTTCAGTTCGTGGTGACTGGCACGGCGGAAGTTAGGTGCGCGGGAGGCACCGATCCCATCTCCCGCGAGACGTGGGAACGCGCTCCATGTTCCCGGCGTACTCCGGCCCAGGCCGCGACGATCACGGCCTGGGCCAAGGGCGTTGCCAGTGGCGGACATCTGCTCCCGGGTCGACCGCCGTCATAAGGCGTCGCGCGGTAGCCGTCGGTAGCGCCAGCGGCTCATCGGACTGCCCCGGTCGGCGCGGTGGGCTCGGTCAACGTGTCGGCCCACTGGGCGAGCGCCTCGAAGTCGTCCAGGTCCAGTCCGACGGCGGGGTCTATGTCGTACAGCAGCGCCGCCCCGGTGTGGTGCTGCTGGACGTAGGCTCGGTCGGCTGCGCTGAGCTGGTCATCGAGCCAGACGAACGGGCGGCCAGCGGCGTGACGGATGACGTCGGCGGTCTTGAAGTATGTGCCGTCCGGGCCGTACCCGCCTCGGGTGCTCCAGGTGACGACGGGTAGCTCGGGCAGGCCGATCCGCGGGCTGACGTACGTGTTCGCCTCGTCCTCCCATGTTGTGGCCCAGATCAGCTCATACGGAAGGTCGAGGAGTTCCTCTCCGTGGTCCGGGTGCAGCCACACCGGTACGTGGGGGACGTCGCGGGGGCGCAGGTGCGGGTGCTGGTCGATCCAGCAGGTGGGGCGCAGGTAGTGACGTACGAACCCGTGGTCCTCAGAGGCGGGGCCAGATTTGAACGGGTTCAAAACTCCATCGATGTCGATGAAAAGCAGAGGTCGGGACACGATCGCTCCGTGGGCGCGGCTAGTAGGGACGCTCGTACGGGCTCATCCCGTTGGGGCAGGTCGGGGTGCACGGCATCCCCACCGGCGCCTGGCAGTCCTCGCACGGCTCCTCGTCGTCGTAGGGCTCGTGGGGCTCGTAGAGCTTCGGCAGCATCGGACTCGATTCCAGTGATGGGGGCGGGTGCGGTGCTGAAGGTAGATGTGCGGCAGCGCCCGGCCGACTGCTGGCGAATCCTGCTCACCACTACGCGAGAGCCGGCGGCCCACGCACGCCGGATACCAGGTGGCACATGGCCACCGCGGGGCGGCACGCCGCGGTAAGGAGGACAGCAAACGAGAGGGTGCGCCGAGCTCGGCGCACCCTCGGTCTGGGGAAGGTCGGTTACCGCGCGCGGCTCTCCCACGGGCTCGATCCGCGCGCCGGTGCCGTCACTCCCGGCACTTCGACGATCTCGTCGTCTGCGTCCGTCAGCGGCGGGTACTCCAGCCGGTCACCCGCGAAGTCGAAGAGGAACACGCGGGCATGTCCGTGATAGCTGAACACCTGGTAGTAGTGAGGGCTCTCGCCGGCGGGCGGACAGGCCGGCGTCCTGCCGGCCGCGCATTGCCACATCATCAGCTCAGGGCACAGCCCCCCGGTGCTGGCGTTGTCAGCAGGAGACTGGACGTGGCCGCACGTCCCGCAGCGGAAGCGCCATTGGGTCCAGTCATCGGTGCCGTGAATCCAGCGGCCGTATCGCGACCACACACCATCAGCGAGGATGGTCCCGGCCGTGGCCAGCCTGGTCACTCTCGTGCCGCGCCGAACTTGAGCGCGTGCATCGGTGTACGAGAGGCCTTGGCCGTTCACTAGTTGCTGCCGCGCGGCCCTCTGGACTTTACGGTTGCGCTGAGGCATGTCCTTGGCTTTCCCGGCTCCCATGCCGCCGACGAAGGCAAAGTCGATCCAACGGATACAACGCTGGGTCAGAGACATCCCCCGGCCGGGCCGGGACTCCTTGCGGCCGCACCCGGACGGCATGGGCGCTGACGGGCGTGCCAGGCAGGCGTTGGACTGCCTGGGGGTACGGTAACCCCGCTTCGCTTCCAACATGTGCCGGACGCCGGCGCCGGCGTCCGGCACGTCGGGGTGAACTCTTCGAACGCCGGTTGACGCAGTGCGCGGGGACCGTAGCCCCAGGCTGCGCACTGCGGGCGTCCTCCGAACTCCTGGCTCAGTAGCCCAGTACCTCGACATGCAGCAAGGCCTCGGCGTACACGTCGTCCCCAATGGTTCCGATGGCGTTCAGGCCTGCCAGGTACGTCCTCAAGCGCCCTTCACCGGCGAACCACTCGTTGACCTTGGGGCCTCCCCAAGGCTCGTACCATCCGACCAGCTCCTCACCGGCAGCCTCGTTCAGGCTGCGGACCGCTTCACGCTGCGGGCGCACCTGCTCCGCACGCCGCTCGTGCTCTGCTTTCCAGGCCGCCCTCTCCTCGTCCGCTTCAATCTTGGCGGCGGCGTGGGAAGCCTTCCACTGCTCGAACTGCGGGTGCTCGGCGATGCGCTCTCGCAGGTCGGTCACCGCGCCCAGGCGCCCGATCTGCCGACGGGTGGTGTTCAGCCTCAGCGTCCGCTCGGCTGCGTCCTTGCGGGGCGTGCCGAAGCGGGAGATGACGCACGAGCTCCAGTAGCCCGTGGGCTTGGTGCACTCGACGACGGTCAGCGTGCGTGCCGTCTTGGACGTCACCCGGGCTATGACAGCTTCCCGGCAGAAGACGGCCTCACGAGCGGTCCACATCCCCAGGAGGTCGAACAGAGTACGGCTGGTCTCGTCGTAGATCAGCACCAGGTCATCGACCTCTACCTCGGATACCGAGGTGACCTGGGTGAGCCGGTCCTTCTGCAGGGGCCTGTCGTCCGGGTGGCGTCGGGCCCAGGTGGGCTTGAGGTCGTCGGCGTGAGGCCACAGCTCGCTGACGATCTTCGAAGCGAGCTGGCCAGCCTGGACGCGAGCGGAGTTGGGGACGTTCATGGTGTTCCTTCCGGTTCGGAGCGCCTCGGTAGGCGCCGTGACGAGGTGGAAGGTAGGTACGTCGGCCTGGAAAGCCGCAGGTCGCGCGAAGCCTGTCGGGCACGGGCGGAGGCGGCTTCGTCACCGTAGAAGTGGGGCGTTCGAGCCTCGGAAGCCATATGACCAGGGGTTTCGAGCAAGGTGGTGCAGGGCCTCTGAACTGGCGGTTTCCTCTGTACGAGGCGGCGCCTGGGGTTTCCCGCGGCCGTCGACGCGTCGTGCGGCACCTAGCTGTACGTCCAGCAACAGTCTTCCCCACCTGAGGTAGCTCGAGGGATTGCGGATCCTGGCCGCGACAGGCGAACGCGGCCGCGCGCCCCTGGGAGAGCCAATCATCGACGCTCGCATCACGTACGCCTGGCGGCAGGAACGTCGGAGCGGCGGTGCGAAGGGCCGAGCGGCGCCGGGGGGGAGGGCGCACGCTGGCTGGTTCGCACCGCCGCGTTCGGGGCCTGGTCCAAGTCCGGGCGGAAGAGGACCAGGAGAATGTGCTGGGATCTGCTCCGCCCGGTCCGTCCGGGCGGCCCAACAGGAGTGAAGGTAGCCCTGCGGGACGCACGACCCCAGCTCTCGCGATTCTGCCGACTAGGCGATCGGCTCGTATCCACTCCCGGCAGCCGGCTGGCAGCACCGCGGTGCTGCCGGCGTGGACAGCGCCGGTCACCTGAAGGACGCGCGGGCGCTCCCCGGTGCAGCCCACAAAAGCGGCTCCACCGGACCGTTGGGACCAGACCGGTGGAGCCGCTGAGAGGGTTGGTGCTGTTACTGCCGCGTGGGAAGCAGGCCGGCGATGGCCAGCTGGTCTCGAACGAGGTCGTACTCGTCGTCGGTGAACTTGCCCAGCGCGTGCAGTCCCGCCATATGCACGCGCAGGTTAGCCGCGTCCTGCAGGAAGTGGTTGTAGTACGAGAACACGACCTGCCCCTGGGTGTTCAGGCAGAACAGGTCAAAGCCGAGGGCCCGGTTGACGATGTCACCGATCTTCAGGAGCGCCTCCTGCCGCCGCGCTTCGTCGGCCTGTCGCTTCAGGGCCGCTTCCTGCGCACCCCGCTGGACGTCCTTGGCGTTCTCGTACTCCTGCTTCCACTCGTCGAACAGGGCATGCTCCCTGATCCGCTGCCGGATCTCCTCCACGGTCCCGAGACGGCCGATACGACGGGTCTTGGTCTTCAGCGTGAGCGTCGTGGGGACGGAGTCGTAGGCCCGGTCAGCGAAGTTGGTCAGGTCACACTCCCAGCCATCGGCGGGCGTCGGGACCGTGACGACGGAGATGGTCTTGGCTGCAGTGGAAACGACCCGCGCCACCTTGAGGGTGACGTGATCAAGGCCCATCACTTCTCGGCCGGTGAGGACTCCCAGGATGTCGTAGGCGGCGTGGGAGGACCCCGCCGTATCGATGACGACCACGAGGTCGTCGGCCTTCACGTCAGTGGTCTCGGAGACTGCCGGAATGCGGACCTCTTCCTCCGGCACGGCACCGAGCATGATCCGACTCTGAGGCGTGTCTCGCGGCACGGAATCGCCGGGCCACAGGTCCAGCCACAGACGGGAAGAGACCCGGCTGACCTCGCCGTACGCCTGACGCAGCTTGTGCCCGTATGCCGGATCGTTCAGCAGACTCTGCACGCGCAGTACTCCTTCGAACGGGGCCACGGACCGGTCGCCGTGGCCTGACGTCCCGAAAGCTAGAAGCGGCCGGCCGCAAGTCAGCACTCGCGGCGAATCCTCTACCACTGCCTGGTCACAGCTCCCCCTTAGCTGATCGCTGGGTAGCGTGACTGACGCCCGCATCTGAGCCATCGGGGCTACGCGCTCTCCGCCGGCCCCCCGTTCCGCCTCGTCCAGCACTTCCAGGGCCGGACAGACCCCGCACGTTGCGCGGCCGGTGGCTCTGAGCACTACTCGCAGATCGCTGCACGCCAAGAGGGCCCCCAAGGCGCCCGGACCACCGCTGCCAATCCCTGCGTTGACGGCAGGCGCGCAACGGCTGAGTGGCGGGCGCCCGAGATCCGTGGGATCCGGGGCTCGCCACTCACCTGCGGCCAACCACGCGTCTACGAGACGGCGTTGATGACCTCGGGGCCGTAGACCGCCTCCAGGCGACGGAGGGCTTTGTCCCTCTCCTTCAAGACATAATCCGTCCGCTCATACGGGTCCAGCTCCAGGTCAGCTCCGGCAGCCCACAGAGGGCCAACCACCGCTGCGATCTCTGCCGCAGCAGCGGCCCAGTCCGCATTGGCATTTGCCGGAACGTCCAGGAAGAGCAGAGTCGGATGCGGCTGGTACGGGCCGTGCAGCAGCTTCCCCGTCTTCTGGGCCAGCTCGTCTGCTCGGCTGCGGAGGTCCTCGTTCGGGCACTGCCCGGTGATGAACTGTTCCCTCACCTCGATGCCGAACTCCGTCAACTCGGCTACCCGCTCAGCCGAGTACTGGAAGTCCCGGTGCATGCGGGCGCACGTGTCATCGTCGGGGAGGAACCGGCTGACGACTTGGCCATCACGCCACTCGTACCCGGCGCCGAGCACTACGAGGATCTGATGCAGAGCTTCCGTGCGGTGCGGGTAGCCGCAGGGGTAGCGCTCGATGAGCTGACGAACGGTTTCGTTGACGCTGGCCATGGGTGGGCTCCTGGAGTCCTTGATGTAGGGCGGTGTGCGGGGAGACAGCGGCAGGTTCACCGTCGTCGCTGGCCTGTCGCGGTGACAGGTAAGCACCGCGTCGGTGTCCTCCCCAGAGGTGGCGAGTTGCCGTATGAGGTACTGGCCGACGGCGGGTAGCAAGACTCAAGTGCCGGCTCAGCACGGTTTTCGGATGGTGCGGACAGCAGGGCTCACGATGGAGGCCGCGGTCGAGCGCCCGAACGACCTGCCGCCCCGCACCGTGAGGGGGTCACGGTGCGGGGCGGCAGTCATCGACCGGCTGAAGGGGAGGCCGGTCGGCGGTGCCGCGCCCGCAGGGGGATGCAGGGCGCGGCTGGTCAGGAGGTCAGGTCGTGAAGATCAGCGTAGGGAACCGGCGCTCGATCAAGCGCCAGGCCCACGAGGAGACCTGGGCAGCCTGATGGGGTTCGACTCCAGACTCCCAGCGCAGAGCGCCAGTCAGGCCGTACATGATCAGCACAGCCCGGATGACGCCTTCGATCTCCTGCTGGGCCAGGTCGGCGGGCAGGGAGTCCGTGTGGCCGCCGTAGGCGTAGCAGAGCAGTGCGTGCACATCGTTGGGGCCGAGAGCGAGCGGGCCGAGATCCACCCGCAGCCGGTCGTCGGCGCCGACGGTGGCAGTCACAGCGCTGCCTGCACGTCGATGCTGGCGGGCAGAGTGACGGTGACGTCAATCCGGACGCCCTTCCACTGCGCGACCACGGTGTGCGTGCGCACGAGGCGTCCGTACATCTCCACCGGGGCACAACTCGTGACCTCGCCGCCCAGCGCCTTCACGTACGCCTGGAACGCCTCCAGCGTCTCGTGTTCACGCTGGAGGTACCCGTACAGCGCCCGGTCGTCCTCCGGCTGCGGGATCGGGATCGACCAGTGCGGCGTCGGCAGCTCCGGGAACTCGGTGAGGAGCTGCGACAGTGCGAACGCGACGGCACGCTGGTGGCCTGCCGGGGTGGTCTCCCTGATCGTCTCGGTGTACGCGGTGGTCATCGCTGCTCCTGGGTCGTTCGGTTGCTGACGACCCAGAAGGTAGGAAGCGGAGCGGCCACAGTCCCGTTCCCGCGAATCCGGCGACTCCTCAGCCCAGAGTCGAGGTCCGCTTTCTCAGTCCGGCGGCAGTTGACTGCCGGACCTGTCGCCCTTGTGGTGGTCCAGGTCGGGTGCGTAGCCCTCCGCTCGCAGGAAGGCGTCGAGAACGGCCGCAACGAGGTTGCCCACGCCGAGGCCGCCGCGTTCGACGTTGTACGCGTTGAGGCGGCGCTTCAGTTCTAGCTGCTCGGGGACGGCGTAGTTCAGCTGCTCCCTATCTACTCCCCGGCGCATCAGGAGGGCTTCGGTCTCGGGATGCGGGCTGAAATCCGTGACTGCACCGCCCTCGCGCTCTTCCTGAGCTTTCAGGGCGTCGGCCAGCTCCTGGGCTTTGCGGGCCAGGGATACTCTGCGCGGCACTTCTTTCCTTCCACGTAGGGACACCTAGGGATACGGCTATGGAAACGGCTATAATTCTAGGCGTTCGGACGGATGAAAGCCTAGTACTACCTAGCGACGAATGCCCGCCACCTGGGCAGGTGGCGGGCATTCGTCCTTCCATAAGAGCTGGTCAGAACCGCATGACCCTCAGCCACCGGTCAAGGGCAACCGCGACGATGTCAGCAGGGGGCATCTTTTCCAGCCGGTTCAGGACTCGGTACATGGCCAGCCGATGGTTCAGTTGCAGGTCCCTCGGCACCTGTGACTTGAGAGATTCACGCGTGATGAACCGCTCGTTGAGCACCACTTCAGCCGGACGGATGTCCTCAGGGGTGCCGTGCCCCGTGTATCGGTTCCACGGCGGCAGCATGTCGTCGGCCGAAGCCTTGCCACCTCGAAGGAACCAGTCCACGGCCACAGCGACCAGGTCAGCCGGCGGGATGTGGTTTATCCGGGACACGACCTTGAGCAGCTGCAGCCGGTGAGGGATCTGCAGCTCGGCAGGCACCGATGCGTTCAGTGCCTCCCTGGTGATGAACCGCTGGTTCAGGATCTCCTCAGCTCGAGGGAACCCCTCGTTGACCGGCGGGGGAACATGCCGGTCCCACTGGCTCGTGACGGTGACAGGGGCCTGCGCCGAGCGACGTTCGAGCGCGGCGCCGGGGACCTCCCCGCTGTCACTTCGGGTGCCATCAGCTGCCGCTTCGTCTGCCGCCTGATGCCCGGTCACAGACTCCGCCGCAGCCGGCTGGGCTGCCTCTGCCCGAGGCGGGACAGCAGCAGCCTCCTCCTGGACGGCAGCCACACGATCGCCGTCCGAGCTCTTGGGCGCCTGCTCCGCTTCTGGAGTCCGCGCTTGCACGGGGATGTCGGGGGAACTCGGGGAACCTCCGCCCTGAGTAGAGGTATCCCCGGCGTCCGGCTTGTCGACCGGCAGCGCCGCCCCCTCCGCCGCCGGGGCAGCAGTCGCCACTGCCGCCCCTTCGTCGCCGGGGCTGTGCTCCATCTGCTCCTGTGCGGGCGCTTCCTCCGGCCCCGAGGTCGTGACCCGCTGACGCCCGGTATCTGCGCCTTCGACGTTCGTCACCTCAGAATCAGCAGCCGGCACGCTGACCGGCTGCTCCGCCGCCGCCTGGGCGACGGAGCGTCCGCCGTTCTGCTCCGCCGGGGCAACGCCAGCATCCCCTGCATCGCTGGAGCCTTCTGCGGCAGATGCCTTCGGAAACTTCGGCGGCGGCGGAGTCCGTCGTGCCGTCTCAACGGGGGCCTCGGCCACCTTCTTGGTGCCTTGGGCTGCAGCAGCCGTCTTCTTGGTGCCCTTACGGGCTCGCAGCGCAGCCATGCCGGCCTGCGGCTGCGTCGACGATTCATCGGCCATACTTCTCCACCGCCTCCGCGACAGCCTTCATCTCCTCGACGAACGGCGCCGTCCGCTTGGACACCGGGCTCGCACAGATGGGCACCCGAAGCCGACGCTGCGGGATCCAGTAGTAGTCACCCACGGCAGGACCGATCTCAGCCTTGTTCTCCTCTGCGAGGCGCTCAAGCTCGTCGAGCAGCCAAGCGGCAGGGCTCCGCCCGACCTTGTACGGGATGAGCAGGAGAGGGTAGTCCGGCAGGTTCTTCAGAAGGCCCTCCAAGGCACGGAGCTCCTCATTTCCCAGCACAGCCGGTACGACGGTCACACGAGCAGCCGCCATCGCCCCGTAGGTGGACTCACTTCCGCCCGGGTGGGTGTCGACCACCAGGCGCCGCTTCAGGTCACGCGACCACTGCAGCAACGACTCGGCCACCGCCTCGGACCGCGGCTGGTTGCGCTCGAAGTCGGTGTGGCCAGGAATGAGGTCCGGCTTCCGGCCTCGACCGGACAGGGGCTTAGGCGTCTCGCCAGTCTGGAATGCCCGAATGAGAGGCGATTTGAGCCTGGCCTCTTCGAAGTAGCCCCATCCACGGGTCACCCCGCCCCAGTCCCACTCGAAGTCGGTGAGAACGCCGTCCAGGAGCCAGGCCAGCTCCTTGGCGGTGCGGCTCTTACCCACGCCTCCCTTGAAGCCGGCCACAGTGACAACGTCCGGCTCCTGCTCCGGCGGCACGTACGCACCGCCAGCGTCAGTCGCCTCCCCCTCCTCATCATGGCCCTCGTGCTGAGCGGGAATGGCGGTCGCGCCTTCGGCGGTCACGTCTTTCAAAGTCTCGCTGGTCATGCGTTGCCACCCCTCGTGAGGTGGCTATCGTTGGTCTTCACGACTCTTGCTCCTTGCAGACGGTTGAGGGTCGAGCACCTTGCGCCCGTTGGGGAAATGCCTCCCCGGCGGGCGCTGTGCGTTTCAGGGGCGACGAGAGCGCGCTCGCGTCTCCCCTGACGGGCTCTATCTTGCCGGACAGCGGCCCGGCGTCTGGAACCGGTACAGCGCTGCTTGTGAGTTTTAGTGCACCAGCGGCGCTGAAACCAGCCTGGACAGCCCGCCCCCAAGGTAGCTGTCAGCCGCAGCCCGGCGTGGGTTGCCGCGCGAACCGATCCGACTACGGGTGGCAATAACCGGCCTGAAATGGTCACTTCCATCCGCAAGCATCACTTAGTCGCACAAACTCCTGGATACCAGCACCCGAGCATGCGTCACGTCTGCCGACAGTCGACACGGGTGGCAAACCACCGTTGACGGTTGACAACGGGATATCTGCCAACCCGGCGGGCCCCGCCACCATCCACGGTCGGCACAGCTGTCAACGTCCGGCGTGGCAAATGCGGCGACGCCCCTACCCGAAGCATCAGCGTTGCCAAGGGTCCCGAGGCGCCCCTGTCGGTGTTCCTCCCTCATGGATGGAACTGCCGCGACTGGATACCCATGGGTGCCCGCATTGCATCCGGCGCCACTGCATGGCAGGAAACCGCCTGTCAGCTCATCCGACAACACCTGCCAGTCGCCGCCGCGGGTGGCTATGCCCTTGCCATCGCTGCCAACTGCCGCCCGCCAACCGAACCGCAAGCAGCCAGACTCGGTATCCAGGCGCAACCGGGTCGGCCCAGGACAACCGTCCCCCGCGGGAGACAGTGTGGCGTTCCAGCTACTCCGGCAATCCGTCATTGGCAGCGGGTATCCAGCCCAGCCGCGCGAGCATATCCGGGCGACCTCCCTCGCAACGACTACTCCGCCGCCGTATCCGGTGCGCTCCGGATACGGGTATCCATCCCCTCATCGCGGTCTCTTCCTTGTCGGACAACTGTCTCCCGTGGGAGACAGCGAGTGTCTCCCACGCCACCTACGCAGACTGCACGGCACCTCAGGTCCGCCGCGCCGCCGCCTCGGCCTCCGCGAGATGCCGCAACGCAACCTCGTCGGAGGCCGGCGGCACCCCTTCCAGTGCTGCCTGGGCGCGGATGTCCCTGACCACTTGGCGGAGATGGGCGGCCGTGCTCGCCTGCTCCGAAGGTGTCTCGTCGTTGCCATCGAGGTGCCAAGCGAGGTCGTCCCACCACTCATCCAAGTCCTCAACTTCAAGGAACGACGACCGCACAGACAACAGATTGAGCGCGGCCTGGCGGACTCGAGCGTGCCCCGAGGTGACCCGCCGGGTCTCTTCCGCTTCCTGAGCCGCCCGCGCTTTCGCCAGGCGGGGAGTGCGCAGCTCCCACTTCGTCTGGATGGCCAGGAGCAGTCGCTGCAGTCGAAGGGCAGCACCCCCGCGGGACTCGATGCCCAGAATGACGCCCATCTCCCGGCCCTTGAGCCCGTTTCGGAAGCAAGCCTCGAGCACAGCGACCTCCTGGACGTCGACCAGCTCGCGCAGCCGCCGGATCAGCCGGAGACGGTCGAGGTTGTTCTCCCGCAGGGCTACCCGGGCGTCGGCAAGTTGCTGCTCTTCTTCCTTCGTCCGCTTCCTCAGAGACTCCAGGCGGTGCACCGGCCGCTCCATGACCTCTTCCCGTTCCCGGAGATAGACCAGGACGCCGAAGATGTCCTCCGGCGCGGGGAACAGCTCCAGGTCGCGATCGCCGGCCTGCCGGTGACGCTTCCTCACACGCTCGACGACAGGTGCTGTAGCTCGATCCCTCAGGGGTTCTGGCGTTCCTCGTGGCATGGCCAACAGCATGCCGGTTTGTCTTCACAGTAATGACACGCCTCTCCGGAAACGCCCACAGCGGGAAAGCTGACCTCCTCTTGCGCATTCGGTCACACGTGCGATCAAGAGGAGGTTTCTGCAGCTCAATCGGCTAACCGGACAGCCCGGCCACCGCACTCCCAAGCGCTCCGGACAGCTCCCACCACCCGGAGCCGGACAGCCCGCCACCGAACGCCGCCGACCGCCCCCGTCCTCCGCACCCAGCCACGCTCGCAGCAGCCGCCCCTCCTCCCCCCACACCCCCTTCCACCCCCCTCCGCCCAACACCCCGCCTCCGGTCTCCCCAGGCCCACCGACGAGGCCTGCTGGTACTGGCCCCGGCGTTCACGCCTCCGCCATGCCCGGAGCGCCACAGGGCGCTCCGGGCGGGGGGGGGGGGGGGGCCCCCCCCCCCCCCCGGGGGCCCCCCCCCCCCCCCCCCCCCCCCCCCCCCCCCCCCCCCCCCCCGGCGCCCCCCCCACCCCCC
>NZ_JBNCNM010000041.1:0-36330 GCF_049846985.1 Streptomyces sp. DT190
CAGCTCCACCACATCGGAGGTCTTCGCCATGATCAAGCCCGGCAAGCGTTAACAACGCTCGTGATCAATACACCTAGTCTGTGCACCGTGACTTCGCCTGCATCGACGGACAGCGTTCCGCCCCAGCTCAGCGCGGGGCCGCGCCCCGCCCCGGGGCCGGCCGCCGACGAGGGCCTGGCGCGGCGCCTGCGCGCGCTCGCCTGCACCGCGCCGCTGCACGACCTCGACGCGCGCAAGGCCAACCTCGCCGGCGAGTACTCGGTGTACGGCATGGCGGAGGTCGCCCTCGCGGCCATCGACCTCGTCACCCTGAACATGGACTTCGACACGGGCGCGGACCACGACCAGATCGTCGCCCGTCTCGTCCCGCGCATCGCCGCCCAGGCCCCGCAGCGCCCCGCCGCCGAGCACGAGCGGGTGGCCCGCTGGGTCCTGGAGAACCTGATCAACGTCGGCAGCGTCGACCGCGGCTTCCGCGCCGTGTACGGCACGTTCGCGGCGGACGGCACCTACGTGCGCCGCGACTACGACTTCAAGCTGATCGAGGAGGTCCCCGGCCCCGGCGGCACGGTGTACCTGCGGACGACGGACGAGGCGGTCAACGTCCTCGTCGGCGCCCTCGACACCGACGTCACCAGCGCGCAGATCGCCGCCGAGGTCAAGCTGGAGGTGCTGATCAGCCGCGGCCGGCTCGCCGACGCCCAGCTCGCGGCCGAGCAGGCCCGCTACCGGACCGTGCAGTACTCGGAGACCCTGCGCAGGGCCCTCGACGCCACCCGGCGCAACGTCCGCGCGGTCGACTGGCTCAGCGCGGTGCCCGACATGATCGCCGAGGCCCTGGAGCACGTGGCCGACCGCTACCGGCACGAGAACGCGATCCTCACGAACATCCGCAAGGCGCGCGACGAGTCCGAGGAGCCGGAGCACAAGCGCCGCGCCGCCGAGCTGGTCGACATCGTGAAGGACTGCATCCGGCGCCACACGCAGCTGCAGTCCCGCCTGCTGGAGGCCGGGCCGCTGTTCCGCGCCGAGCAGGACCGGCAGGCCTTCGCGACGCCGACGAGCGTGTCGGGCACGGACCTGTACGGCCATCTCCTCGCACCGGTCCTGCCACTGCCCCTGGAGCAGGCCGTGCGGGTCACGGACGCGTTCTTCGGACGCGGCACGGGGCTGCGCACACCGGTGTCCGTCCGGGTCGCGGACCTGGTCGACATACTGCTGACGCCGCCGGTGGAGCGGGAGCACCTGGGCGCCGAGATGCCCGAGCCCGACCTCATCGCCACGCCGGACGACAGCCGCTTCAGCGAGGAGCAGATGGCGGCCGCGCAGGAGCTGCTCGACCTGCCGGCGGACGCGCCGCGGCGGTTGTCGGGGCTGCTGGCCCAGGCCCGCCGCAAGGACCCCGAGCTGCCGTACCTGGTGGCGCTGCTGGCGGTGCACGCCGCGAGCCCGCCGGTCGGTACGGCGTACCGGCAGGGGGAGCAGAAGCTGCTGTTCGCCGTGGACGACGGGACGGAGCTGGACGACCCGGAGTTCGGCGGCGCCGACCTGATCGTCGGTACCGCGCTGCTGGACGCGGCGGGGATGGCGGCGGACCGGACGGAAGCAGCATGAGTCAGTACGAGTGGCACAAGGAGTCCCGACCGTGAGCGAGCACGTCGAGTGGAGTGAGCCGGAGGCGACGGCCCCCGCGGCCACCGCCGCCGTCACCCCGGCCGACGCCGCCGACGCGGCGCGGCTCGTGTCCTTCGGGCTGCAGCCCAAGCTGCAGCCCGCCCGCGACCAGGAGTACGCGGACCTGCTGCGGCGCTACCGCGAGGACCCGCCGTTCGCGCGGCTCGCCGACGCCGTGGCGACCGGTCTCGGCCTGATCGTGCTGGAGGTCTCCCCGCGCGCTGGCATGGCCGTGACCGCGGCCGAGGACTCGGTGTTCGCCGTCCGCATGGGCGACTACGCGCGTCGCACCTCCGCCGACGGCGGCGACCGGTTCCTGCACGGACTGGCCCATCTGGCCGTCGCCGCCCTGGCGTTCCCCCGCCCCGAGGACCTCGCCGACGACGGCTACATCGGCCGCGTCACGGTCAACGGCGTCGACGCCTTCGTCCGCCAGGCCTGCCGGCGCCTGGAGGAACGGGCCGCCGAGCAGGGCGAGAACACCGACCCGGCCACCGACGCGCCCGGCCTGGAGGCCGCCTGGCGGATCTGGGTGCGGCGCAGCGCCACCGGCGCCACCAAGGACGCGCGCCGGCTCGCCGGTTCGACCACCGGCATCGTCGCCAAGGCCGTCGCCTTCCTCACCGACTCCGGCTTCCTGCAGCGCACCGGCGACGACAACGGCGGCACGTACCGCACCACCGCCCGCTACCAGCTCCAGATCCGGGACATGGCCGGCAGCGCCGCCATGGCCGAGCTGCTGGAACTGGGCGTCGTCCCGGTCACCGACGGCACCCCGACCCTGCTGCCGCCCGAGGAGAGCGACGACCTGGACCTGGTCGCCGACGCCGGGCTGCCCTTCCACTCCTCCTGAACTCCCCCCACCTGACGAAGCCTTACGAGAGTCCGCCATGTACGAGCTGTCCCGCGTCCGCCTCTACTCCATCGGGCCCGCCGGTGCGCGCTACGCCGACACCGTGCTCGACCTGCGGGGCGTGGGCGACCTCGTGCCCGACCCCGCGCCCACACAGGCGGAGTTCTTCGAGGAGGAGCCGGTCGGCCCGCCCCGCCGCCCCGCCCCCGCCGGCGTGCTCTTCCTGGAGAACGGCGGCGGCAAGTCCGTCCTGCTCAAGCTGATCTTCTCCGTGATGCTGCCGGGCCACCGCAACACCCTCGGCGGCGCCAGCTCCGGCGTGCTGCGCAAGTTCCTCCTCGCCGACGACTGCGGGCACGTCGCGCTGGAGTGGCAGCACGTGCTGACGGCGAGTGCGTCGTCGTCGGCAAGGTCAGCGAATGGCGCGGACGGCAGGTCTCCAACGACCCGCGCAAGTTCGCCGAGGCCTGGTACTCCTTCCGGCCCGGCCCCGGACTGAGCCTCGACAACCTCCCCGTCGCCGAGTCCACCGCCGTACGGCCCCCCGTCGAGGGGCAGTCGGGGGCGCGCGGGCGGCGCCGCACCATGAAGGGCTTCCGCGACGCCCTCACCGAGGCGGGCCGGACGTACCCGCACCTGGAGGTGCACTGGGAGGAGATCCACGACCGCTGGATCGAGCACCTGGGCGACCTCGGCCTCGACCCCGAACTCTTCCGCTACCAGCGCGAGATGAACGCCGACGAGGGTGAGGCCGCCGGTCTCTTCGCGGTCAAGAAGGACGCCGACTTCACCGACCTGCTGCTGCGCGCCGTCACCGACACCCGCGACACCGACGGGCTCGCCGACCTGGTCAGCGGCTTCGGCAACAAACTGGGCCGGCGCGCCGAGCTGATGGCCGAACGCGACTTCACCGCCGGCTCCGTCGACCTGCTCGGACGCATCGTCGAGGCCGCCGAGGCCCGCTCGCGCGCGCGGGAGGTCCACACCGCGGCCGAGCGCCGCACCCGCACCCTCGCCCGCCGGCTGTCCGCGCGCGGCGTGCAGGAGCGCGTGCGGGCCGCCGACCTCGCCCAGCGGGTCACCGCCGCCGCGTACGCCGTCACGCACGCCGAGGCCGCCCGCGAGCGCAGCGCGCTGATCTCCGCCGAACTCGCCTACCGGCACGCCTCCCTGGCACTCGCGGCCGCGGAGAAGACCGCCGCCGCGCAGAAGCGCGAACTGGCCGACGCCCGCACGCTGTACGCGGCCTGGCAGGCCGCCGAGGCCGTGCTGCGCCACCGCGCCGCCGCCGACCGCGTCGCCCGCGTGTCCGCCGCGATCCAGGAGGCGGAACGGGACGCCGCCCCGGCGCTGGCCGCCCGCTCCAGGGCCGCCGTCGACCTGGTCCGGGCCCTGCACGCGGCAGCCCAGAAGGCCGAGCAGCAGGCCAACGAGGAAGAGGAGCGCTCCGCCGCCCTCCAGGAGGTCAGCGACGCCGCCTACCGGGATTCCACCGCGGCCGCCACCCAGGCGCAGCGGGCCCGCAGCGAGATCGGCCACCTCAAGCAGCGCCTCGCCGAGGTCGAGCAGGAGACCGCCGAGGCCGTCCGGGCCGGCTGGCTCGACGACAGCGCGCCCGACGCCGACCCGGCCCGCGCGGCCCTCGCCGCCAGCGACGCCGAGAAGACCGCCGTGGCGGCCTGGGACTCCGCCCGCGAGGCCTCCCGCCGCGCCACGGAGCACGCGCGCGAGGCCGCCGCCGCCGAGTCCCGCGCCGAACTCACCGCGGCCCGCGCCGCCGACGCGGCCACGGCAGCGGAGCGGGCCCACCAGGCCGAGCGCCGCACCGCCGAGGCGCTGGCGGGCGAGGAGCGGCTGGCGGAGCTGCTCGGCCTGGCCCCCGCGGCGCGCCCGGGCATCCCGCAGCCCCGCCACGGCACGGACGGCGCACAGCCGGCCGCGCCCGCCCCGGCAGAGCACGGGCTCGGCCCCGAGGAGCTCGACCGCAGCGCCGACGACCTGCGCGCGCTCCTCGACGAGGCCGTCTCCTCCGCCGAACGCCAGCTGTTCGACCTGCGCACGGCCGCCGCCGACGACGCCCGCATCCTCGGCGCGCTCGGGGACGGCGGGCTGCTGCCGCCCGGCCCGGACGTGCTGGCCACGGTCGAGTTCCTCGGCGAGCACGGCATCCCGGCCCTGCCCGGCTGGCGCTACCTCGCCCAGGCCGTCGACCCGGCCGACCACGCGCGCGTGCTGGCCGCCCGGCCCGAACTCGTCGACGGCGTGATCATCACCGACCCCGACTCGCACGCCCGTGCCCGGGAGGCACTGGGCGACGCGGCGCTGCTGCCCCGCTCCGCGGTGGCCGTCGGCACGGCCGCCGCCCTGCTCGCCCCGACGCCCGCCCCGGACACCGACGACGGCGGCGTGTTCCTCGTACCGCCCAACCCGGCCATGCACGACGAACACGCCGCCGACGAGGAGCGCCAGGCGCTGCGCGCCCGCGCCGCCGAGCGGGACGCCGAGATCCGCGCGCTCGCCGCCCGGCTCGGCAAGGACCGCGAACTGGCGGCCCGGCTCTCCTCCTGGCGCACCGGCTGCCCCGCCGGCCGGCTGGCCGAACTGGCGCAGGCGGCGCACGACGCGCGCGCGTTCGCCGAGGAGTCCGAGGCGGAACTGAGCGAGGCGCGCACCGTGCGGGCCGAGGCCGACGAAGCCGCCGCCGAGGCCGCCCGCGTCCGGGACGAACGGCAGGAGGCCGCCCAGAAGGCCCGCCGCTCCGCCGACGCCCTCGCCGGCCTCGCCTTCCGGCTGCGCGAACGGGCCGGCTGGCAGGTCAAGCTGCGCGAACTCGCCGACGAGGCGGCCGAGTCCGAGGCGGCCGCCCAGGCCTGCCTGGAGCGGGCCCGCGCCGCGGACGAGGACCGGCGCGCCGCCCAGCGCGCCGCCGACGACGCCCGCCGGACCGCCCGCGCCCTGCGCGCCGAGCGCTCCGAGATCGCCGGCGCCCCCGACGACCTGCCCGAGGACGACACCGGCTCCCCGAAGGCGTCCCTGCCCGCGCTGCGCGAGGCCTACCGGGCGGCGTCGCAGGTGTACGAGAAGGTCGGCGTGGGCGCCGACCTGCGCGCCGAGCAGGCCCGCGCGGAGAGCGACGAGAGCGCGGCCCGCGCGGAGCTGGACCGCCTCAGCAACAAGGTCCGCACGCGCGCCGAGCAGCTCCTCGAATCCCCCGACGGCTCCGACGGCCCCAGCCGCCAGGCCGCCGCCGCCCGGGCCGAGGAGCTGGTGCAGCTCCTGGAGACCCGTATGTCGACCGCGAGCGAGCAGCTCGGGCGGCTGCGCGGCGAGGCCGAACGGCTCGCGCCCGAGGACGGCGAGGCCCACACCGAGCTGCCCGAGGAGCGCCGGCCGCGCGACGCCGAGCACGCCCAGACCCTGCTGCGCACCGCCACGGCCGAACTCGCCTCCCACACCGAGGCGCTCAACCAGGCCCGCGAGGCGCACGCCGAACTCCTCGACGCCCACCGCGCCGCCGAGGACGCGGCCGGCGGCTTCGACGAGATCGCCGCGATGCTCCGCGACCTGCTGCGCGAGCACGTCACCGAGGAGGAGCAGGAGGAGACGGAGCCGTACCCGGGCAGCCCGGAGGAGGCCCGGCAGTCCGCCGCCGAGGCCCGCCGGTCGCTGCGCGGCTGTGCCGCCGACCTGTCCGCCGCCGAGAGCGCGGTCCGTGAGGCCGGCGACATCCTCGTCCGGCACGCCAACTCCACGCGCTACGAGCAGGTCCGCACCCCGGCCCGGCAGCAGATCCGCGAACTGCCCGCGTCCGCGCTGCCCGAGCACGCCCAGAAGTGGGCGGACGCCTTCGCGCCCCGCCTGCGCGTCCTCACCGACGAGCTGGAGCAGCTGGAGCGCAACCGCGACTCGATCGTGGACCGGCTGCGCGGCCTGGTGGAGTCGTCCCTGGCCACCCTGCGCTCCGCCCAGCGGCTCTCCCGCCTGCCCGAGGGCCTCGGCGAATGGTCCGGACAGGAGTTCCTGCGCATCCGCTTCGAGGAACCCGACCAGGCCACGCTCACCGAGCGGCTCGGCGAGGTCATCGACGAGGCGACCCGCGCGGCCGTGAAGAAGAACTCCGACCTGCGGCGCGACGGCATGTCCCTGCTGCTGCGGGGCGTCGGAGCCGCCCTCCAGCCGAAGGGCGTCGCCGTCGAGATCCTCAAGCCCGACGCGGTGCTGCGCGCCGAGCGCGTGCCCGTCGGGCAGATGGGCGACGTCTTCTCCGGTGGCCAGCTGCTCACCGCCGCCATCGCCCTGTACTGCACGATGGCCGCGCTGCGTTCGAACGACCGGGGCCGCGACAAGCACCGCCACGCGGGCACGTTGTTCCTCGACAACCCCATCGGCCGCGCCAACGCGACGTATCTGCTGGAGCTCCAGCGGGCGGTGTCGGACGCCCTCGGTGTCCAGCTGCTGTACACCACGGGCCTGTTCGACACCACCGCGCTGGCCGAGTTCCCCCTGGTCATCCGGATGCGCAACGACGCCGACCTCAGGGCGGGCCTGAAGTACATCAGCGTCGAGGAGCACCTCCGCCCGGGCCTGCCGCAGCAGCCCCAGGCGGGGGAGGCGGTCCACAGCGAGATCACGGCGACCAGGATGTACAAGCGCCCGGCGCCCGCGACGCCCTAGGTCAGGCGTCCTCCCACAGGAGATCGGCGCACCTCTCGCCGATCACCATCGTGGTGATGCAGGGGTTGACGGGGACGAGGTCGGGGCATGACCGATCCGTCCGCGACCCGCAGCCCCTGCACCCCTTTCACCCGCAGTCTCGCGTCCAGGGGAGCCGACGGATCGTCGTCCGCGCCCATCTTCACCGTGCAGGACGGGTGGTACACGGTGTTGTGCGTCGAGCGGATGTAGTCGAGCAGTTCGCCGTCCGTCCGCACCCCGGGCCCGGGGGCCAGGTCCGTGCCCGCCCAGCCGCTGAGCGCCGGCTGCCCGGCGATCCGCCGTGCGAGCTTCAGCCCGTACGTCATCACCCGCTCGTCGTGTTCGTGCGTGAAGTACCGCGGATCGACCTTCGGCTTGTCCCGGAAGTCCCGCGTCCGCAGCCGCACCGTCCCCCGCGACCTGGCCCGTGTCACGTCGGGAGTGAGGCAGAACGCGTTCTCCGACGTGGGGTAGCCGTGCCGGCCTCCAGCACGCACACCGTGACGGCCGGGTCCTCGGAGAGGCGGGCGGCCACCACGTTGCCCGCCGTGCCGCCGCCGACGACGTAGTCGAACTCATGCGGACCGACGTGGTCGGACTCGTGCGTACGCGTGGTCATGGTCTGCCTCCTGTCCTCAGTCGGCCGCCGGTGCGGCGAGGGGAGCGGCGGCCGGGCCCTGCGAGCGGTGCTCGGCGAGCACGCCGGTGCGGTGCCGCTGCACGAACCAGTAGTAGGCGAAACCGCCGCCCGCGATGACGGCGACGAACAGCACCGCGCCCCAGCGCAGGTACCAGTGGTAGGGCTCCGTGGCGTTGTAGACGGCGGCCCGCGGCCAGATGAGGTTGAGCGTCATGGCCGCGCCCCACAGCACGGCCAGGATGTTGACCGGCAGGCCCCAGCGGCCCAGCGAGAAGCGGCCCTCGCCCGCGGGCTGCCACGTCCCGCGCAGCCGGGCGACCAGCAGCGGCACCGTGACGCCCAGGTAGGCGAGGTAGATCATGATGATGCCGATGCTGGTGACGACGGTGAAGATCTGCGGCTGACGGATGTTGACCACCAGGATCGCCAGCGCCAGGATCCCGATGATCACGGTCGGCAGGACGGGCGTCCGGAACCGCGGATGGCACCTGGCGAGCTACGCGGACGCCGGCAGGTTGTTGTCGCGTGCCATCGCGAACGCCAGCCGGACCGCCGCCGTGTGCACCGCCAGCGCGCACACGGTCACCGCGATCAGCACGCACCACAGCATCGCCTTGCCGGCCGTCGGGCCCAGTACGTCCAGCACGATGTACTGCAGACCGTCGGTGGACAGCTTCTCGCCGTTCAGAGTGGACACGCTCATCAACGCGAGCAACAGGATCAACCCGCCGAGGACGAAGGACGCGACGATCGCCCGGATGATGGCGCGGGGCGCGTTGCGGGTCGGATTCAGGGACTCCTCGCCGAGCGAGGCGGCGGTGTCGAAGCCGTACATGACGTACGCCGACGCCAGCGAGGCCACCAGGAAGGCGCCCAGGTACCCGTTGCCGTAGCCGGCGCCGGTGCCGTGCGTCTCCATGACGACCTGGGGGCCGCGCGTGAGGTGGACGGCGAACAGGACGATCAGGACGACGGTGGCGATCAACTCGATGAACACGCCCGCCGTGTTGATCCGGGCCATCAGCTTGACGCCGAAGGCGTTCACGAGGGTCGTGAACAGGATCAGCACCGCGGCCAGGATGACCGCGTTGGTCGCCACGTCGTAGGTACCGGTGCCGTCCCCCACGAACTGGAAGAACGACGAGATCTGCGGCAGCGTCAACTGGTAGGCCAGTGCCACGGCCGCTATGGACACGATGGAGGCGATCAGCATCATCCAGCCGGCCAGCCAGCCGAGATGCGGATTGCCGATCTTCTTCGACCAGTTGTAGACGGAACCGGCCACGGGGTAGCGGGCGGCGAGCTCCGCGAAGCACAGCGCGACCATGAACTGGCCCGCGAAGACCATCGGCCACGACCACCAGTAGGCGGGGCCGCCGCTGCCGTAGCCGAAGTAGAACAGCTGGAACGTCCCCGTCAGGATGGAGATGTAGCTGATGCCGGCGGCGAAGGTGTGGAAGGTGCCGAGGGTGCGTTTCAGCTCGGGTCTGTAGCCGAACTCGGTCAGTTCGGCGTCGTCGTTGCCCTGGGTGTCGGTGGACTGCGCGGATGGTCTCATGGGCGGTTCCTCAATGGGTGTCCCCTCGGGGAGTCCGGTCAGTCGAACCAACCCTGGTGGGTGGGGCGGGTGTTGCGCCAGATGCCCCGCAGCAGGTGTGCGACGTGCAGCGGCAGGTCGCCGCGGTCCCGGAATTCACCGCCGATGAGCAGGCCCGGCGTGCTCGCTTCCCAGCCGATCGAGGAGCCACTCGTGGAAGATCCCGATGTGGTGCTCGTTGGGGACCAGCACACCGCCCTCGCGGTAGGCGCGGGAGGCCATCGCCGGCTGCGTCCTCTCACAGGCCGCGAAGTCCTGGGCGTTCACCCGGTGGAACAGCTCGACGGACTTCGACACGTCGGCCCCGGACGCCACCACCTCCGGCGCGTACAGCCAGTCGCACTCGACGGCCGTGCGGTCCTCGGCGAGCGGGAACATCCGGTGCACGATGACGTGGTCCGGGACGAGGTTGACGAACACGGTCGGCTTGACCGTGATGGCGTAGTAGCGGCGGTCCTGCTCGGCGCTCACCGCGGGGAGCCGGCCGAAGCCCTCGCTGCCGTCGACCGTGAAGCCCTTGACCGTCTCGCCGAACTCGGCGCCGTGCCCCACGTAGTACTGGGCGGCGTAGCCGTCGGCGAACTCGGGCAGCACCTCGGTGAGTTCGGGGTGGATCGTCGCGCAGTGGTAGCACTCCATGAAGTTCTCGACGATCAGTTTCCAGTTCGCCTTCACGTCATAGGTGATGCGTTTGCCGAGCGCGAGGTTGTCCGTGCCGTAGTGCTCGATCGCGGCGGCGTCGCCGAGCCGCTCGACGGCGGCGTGCACGACCGTGTCCTCGAAGGACGGCGGTTCGTCCGCCAGGCACACCCACGCGTAGCCGAGCCACTCGCGCAGATCGACGTTGATCAACCCGTAGGCGGCACGGTCGATGTCGGGCATCTTGATCAGGTTGGGTGCGGCGATCAACTTCCCGTCGAGGTCGTACGTCCACGCGTGGTACGGGCATTGGAGCGTGCGGCGGACCTCGCCGGACCCCTCCGTGCACAGCCGGGCCCCGCGGTGCCGGCAGACGTTGAGGAAGGCGCGCAGTCCGCCCGCGCGGGTGCGGATGACGATGACGCTCTCGCGTCCGACCTGCACGGTGCGGAAAGTGCCCGGGCGGTCCAGGTCGGAGCTGCGGACCGCGCAGAACCACAGCGACTCGAAGACGCGCTCCTGCTCCTGCCGGAACACGTCCGGGTCGGTGTAGTAGCGGCCGGGGAGGGTGGCGATCAGGCTCGGGGTGGTCGGGGTCGTCGTCACGAGGGAACGCCTCCTACCGGCGGATACGGGTCATCTTCGGATCGAACAGCGGCTCGTCGGCGACCGTGGCCGGGACCTTCTCGCCGAAGTACTCGATGTGCACGCCCGTGCCGCCGGCGAGCCCGGCCGGCAGCCAGGCGTAGGCGACGCAGCGGCCCAGCGTGTAGCCGTACGACGCGCTGGTGACGTAGCCGGCGGGTGCCCCGCCGACGTGGACCGGTTCCTTGCCCAGGACGACGGTGGCCGGGTCGTCGAGCAGGAGGGGGGTGAGCCTGCGGGTGGGTTCCGGGCGGTTCCGCAGGGCGGCCCGGCCGACGAAGTCCTCCTTGTCCATGCGCACGGCGAAGCCGACGCCCGCCTCGAACGGGTCGTGCTCGTCGGTCATGTCGACGCCCCAGGCGCGGTAACCCTTCTCCAGACGCAGGGAGTTGAACGCCGAGCGACCCGCGGCGACCACGCCCAGGTCCCGGCCGGCCTCCCACAGCGTGTCCCAGAGCCTCAGCCCCAGGTCGGCCGTGGTGTACAGCTCCCAGCCGAGCTCGCCCACGTAGCTCAGCCGCAGCGCGGTCACCGGGACGTGCCCGACGTACGTCTCCCTCGCCCGGAAGTAGCCGAACGCCTCGTGCGAGAAGTCGTCCGGGGTGAGCGGCTGGACGAGGTCCCGGGCGAGCGGGCCCCAGACGCCGACGCAGCAGGTGCCGGAGGTGATGTCCCGGATCACCACGTCGGCGGGGGCGTGGCGCAGGAGCCGGTCGAGGTCGGCGGGGGAGTTGGCGCCGACCTGGAAGCGGTCGGGCGCCAGCCGGGCCACGGTGAGGTCGGAGCGGATGCCGCCGGAGTCGTCGAGCAGCAGCGTGTAGGTGACCGCGCCGGGCTTCTTGCGGAGGTTGTTGGTGGTCATGCGGTCGAGGAAGGCGAGAGCCCCGGGGCCGGTGACTTCGAGCCGGCGCAGGGGCGTCATGTCGTAGAGGGCGACGCCCTCGCGGGTGGCCTTCGCCTCGGCCGCAGCGACCGGGGACCAGTGGCGGGCCGACCAGGCGTCCCGCTCGGGCAGCGGGCCGAGGGCGTCCAGGAGCGGGGCGTTCGCCTCGTACCAGTGCGGACGTTCCCAGCCCCCGCCCTCCAGGAAGTACGCGCCGAGCTGCTGCTGCCGCGCGTGGAACGGGCTGACCCGCAGCGGACGCGGCCGTTCCATCGGCTGGAGCGGATGGATGACGTCGTACACCTCGACGAACTGCTGCGCCCCGCGCTCCCGGACGTACGACGGGGAGCGCTGCGCCTCCTCGAACCGCGTGAGGTCGCACTCGTGCAGGTCGAGCGAGGGCCGCCCGTCCACCATCCACTCGGCGACGGCCCGGGCGACGCCCGCGGAGTGCGTGACCCAGACGGCCTCGGCCAGCCAGAAGCCGCGCAGCCCCCGCGACTCGCCGAGCACCGGCATGCCGTCCGGGGTGAAGGAGAAGACGCCGTTGAAGCCGGACTCGATCTCGGCGTCCCGCAGGGCGGGCATCAGCTGCCGGCAGTCGGCCCAGGAGGGAGCCCAGTCCTCCGCGGTGAACGGGTACGAGGACGGCATGTCCATGTTGCGGGCACGGGCCTCGTCGTAGGGCGGGACCGCGAACGGGTCGACGGGCAGGGGCCGGTGCGCGTAGGAGCCGATACCGATGCGGTCGGTGTGCTCGCGGAAGTACAGGTCCCGGTCCTGGAAGCGGAGGATCGGCTTCGACGCCTCCGCGGTGGCGCCGCGCAGCTCCGGGAGCGGCCCGGTTCTGGCGTACTGGTGGGCCAGCGGCTGCAGCGGCACGTCGACCCCGGCCATGCGGCCGATCACCGGGCCCCAGAACCCGGCCGCCGACACGACGTGGTCGGCCGGGAAGGTGCCCCGGTCGGTGACCACGGCGGTCACCCGGCCGTCCTGCCGCTCGATACCGGTGACCGTGTGTCGTTCCAGGAACCGGGCGCCCCGCGCGGTGGCCCGGGCCAGCTGGGCGCGGGCCGCGAGCAGGGCGCGGGCCAGGCCGTCGTCCGGGGTGTGGAAACCGCCGAGGACCGTCGACTCGTCGATCAGCGGCCACAGCTCCTTGCACCGTGCGGGGCCGACGACCTCGCCGCGCACGCCCCAGGAGGCGGCGTACCCGGCCCTGCGGTGCAACTCGGCGAGACGCTCGGGGGTGGTGGCCAGTTCCAGGCCGCCCACGCGGTGGAAGCAGGGGACGCCGTCGACGTCGAGGGAGCCGAACTTCTCGACCGTGTAGCGGGCGAAGGCGGTGAGGGTCTTCGACGGGCTGGTCTGGAAGACGAGGCCGGGCGCGTGCGAGGTGGAGCCGCCGGGGGCGGGCAGGGGCCCCTGTTCGAGGACGGTGACGTCGGTCCAGCCGCGAGCGGTGAGCTCGTCGGCGAGGGAACAGCCGACGATGCCGGCGCCGACGACGACCACGCGCGGGTTGTTCTCGGGTGTGCTGGACATGCCCCTCCTTGCCGGGACGGTGTGAAGGCGGTGGGGAGTGGGGCGGTGGGGGAGCGGGGTGCTGCGGAGAGCGGGGACGGCCCGGTGTCGCTGAACTCGCCGTCGGTGAGCGGAGCGGAACCACGATCCTCCGCACCTCGACGGGTACGCCCTGCTCGACAGCGACGACGGCACGGATCTCGTGTGGCACGACCATGCTCCCCTGCTGTTGCGCACTGCACGATGGGTTGCGCGATGGGGAACATAGTGGGAACGCCGTCGACGGGCCGTCAAGAGGCGCGGTCCTGGTTCACGTCAACTCTGCGAAAACGGCGCGGAGACCGCGAAACCCGCCCGACACACAACAGCGCGGGACCAGGAATCCCGCCTGGTCCCGCGCTGGGGCCGCACGTCACGGGCCATCGGCCCGAACTACGTCAGAAGCCGTAGCCCATGCGCCGGGACAGCTCGGCCGCCGCCGCCTCGGTCCGCTTCGCCACCTCCGGCAGACGCTCCGGGCTCAGCCGGTAGACCGGGCCCGAGACGCTGAGGGACGCGATGACCTTGCCGTCGTGGGCCCGGACGGGCGATGCCGCGGCGGCCAGTCCGATCTCCAGTTCCTCCACGGTGAGCGCGTATCCCTGCTGCACCACGGTGTCCAACTCGCCGCGCAGCATGGAGGCGACCGTCACCGTGCGCTCCGTGAAGCGGTGCAGCGGACGCGCCAGCAGGCCCTCGCGCAGGGTCGGGGGCAGGTGGGCGAGCAGCACCTTGCCGCTGGAAGTGGCGTGCAGGGGGGTGCGGCGGCCGAGCCAGTTCTGGGCCGTGACCGAGGCGGTGCCCCTGGCCTGCATGATGTTGACCGCCGCGTCGTCGTCCAGCACCGCGATGTTGACCGTCTCGCCCAGTTCGTCGGCGAGCTCCCGGCAGATCGGAACACCCTCCTGGGAGACGTCGAGCCGCACTGCCGCCGCCCCCGCGAGGCGCAGTACACCGGCTCCCAGGTAGTACTTGCCGCGGTCCTTCGCCTGGGCCACCAGCCCGCGGTTCTCCAGGACGCCGAGCAGACGGAACGCCGTGGACTTGTGCACGTCCAGCTCGTCGGCGATCTCGGTGACGCCCGCCTCGCCGTGCCGGGCGAGGATCTCCAGCACGCTCACGGCGCGGTCCACCGACTGGACGGCGCTCCCCGCGCCCCTGCCGCTCTGCTTCGTCCCGTCGTCCGTCGGATGCTCCTCGCGGGAGGACTGCTTCTGCGTGCGAACCATGGCCAACTCTCACCACCTGCCGGCCCGATTCGGGCCGCATCTGCGGGAACCCCTTGACGCCACGGTCGCCCCGCTTGGATTCTGTTGCGTATAGCGCTTGCTCATGCGCCATGTGAAACGTCATGTTACCGAAGCGTCAGGATCCCGGAAGGGACGAGCGCCCACCTGCGCCCGGCTGCGACGGCGGAGCCCGACGACGCACACCACCACACGACGCGCATCACCACACGACGCGCACCACCACCCTTGCGTGCCCGGCACCGCCCCGGTCCGGCACTTCACACACTGTCTACAGTCTGGCCGAACGGTCCGGCCCCGTCCCGGACCGAGAGGGGGGCCCGTGATTCCCGTCTGCCGCCTCGAAGACCTCCCCAAGGGCGAGTCCGTCCGCATCGAGACGACCCGGCCCGTCGCCGTGTTCCACACCGACGACGGCGAACTCCACGCCATCGACGACACCTGCACCCACCAGGACGCCTCCCTCTCCGAGGGTTGGCTGGAGGGCTGCCTCATCGAATGCCCGCTGCACGCCGCCTCGTTCGACCTGCGCACCGGCATGCCCACCTGCCTCCCGGCCCGTCGCGCCGTCCGCACCCACCGCGTCACCGTCGACGACGGCGTCATCCACGTCCACCTCGCGGCGGAGGAGGGAACGGCCGCGTGAGAGGAGGCGTGCGCGCGGAGGCAGACGCCCGCGAAGGAGGCCCAGCGGGTCGGCGGGCCGAACTGATCAAGGCCGGCTGCCGGACCGGCGAGCCGCACACCGGGCCGCCGCCGCCCACCCCGGCCGGCGGCACACAGCGCCTCACCCGCCGGCCTCCCGCCACCGGCACACCCGGTGCCGCCCGCGCCCCCGGGAGGCTCCCCGCATGCGCACCGTGACCATCGTCGGCGCCTCCCTCTCCGGCCTGTACGCCGCCCGGGAACCGCGCGCCCAGGGCTACGACGGGCGACTCGTCGTCATCGGCGACGAACCGCACCAGCCCTACGACCGGCCGCCGCTCTCCCAGGACTTCCTCACCGGCCGGGCCGACGAGAACCCCTTTCGTGGGAAGGGCCGGGCGTGGGGGTCGGCCCGCGTGTCACTCCCCGGCGCCGACGACAGCCGTCCCTCGCCGTCACCGCGCCGGCCGGCGAACTGGATGCGGGCGCCGTACTGGTCGGACCAGAAGTACGGCACGGTGCCGGCTGTCACGGCCGTGCGCCCCGCGAGGAGGTTGGTCACGGCGACGCGGGGCGGCCCGGCCCCGTCGCCCGGCCCTTCCTACGAGTGGGACAACTGCCCGGCCCCGCCCCGCCGGCGTATCCGCCCCTGCGTCCGCGCCGCGGCCCGCTCCTGACGCCGGGCCCGGCGCCGCTCACGCCGCAGCGCCCGAGCCGTGCTGCTCGGCACGGACACCACGCCGTGGCGCTGGTTCCAGACCTGGCGGGTCACCCACACGTCGAGGGCTCCCCAGGTGGCCGCGATCGTGCTGACCACGCTGCTGATCACCATCGGGAACGCCAGCCAGGACCCGGCCATCGTGCACAGGAAGGCCACCATCGCCTGAATCAGCGTCACGGCTATGAGAAGCACCGCCCGCACGGCCGCCGTACGCACCGGATCCGGCAACCGGCGCCGCCGCGCCGGCTCCTCGACCCACAAGGGCCGGTAGTACTGCTGCTCCCGGCTGTCCCGGTCCGCCGGGTCGGCCGGCCCCGCCGCTCGCCCTCGTTTCCCCGCCTGAACGCGGTCCGCCCCGGGAACCGGCTGCACCGGTTCCCGTACCGGGGTCCGCGCCCCGGCTGCCGGATCGTCGCGATCGGTCGCCTCGGACATCCGCTGCCCGCCTACCCGCGCCCCGCCAGCCCTGGACGCTTCGCGCCGCTCCGCCGTGCCCATCACCGTGTCACTCCCCACCGCCAGCAGACCGCTCGCTCGTTTCCGAAGACCCGTGCTCCCCAGTGGCTGCCCGGCTTGCGCTGTTTTACGCCGCCCGGGTGCAGGATGCGGCTCCTGTGGCCGATTCCGCCCCCGTTTCCCGTAGTGAAGGACGAACGACCCGTCACGAAGATTCCCGGGAGGCGAAAAAATCCAGCCAACCGCCTTGGACCGTCGTGCTGATGGCCCCTTCCTGTCACCATCGGTTTCGGGGAGACAACTCCCGCAATGCCCGGACAACTCGGCATGCCTCGCCGCTGGCGCGGAAGTTCGGCCTCGGGCCCGGTCTTCGAGTTCCCTGTGCGTCGGTAGTAGGCTCGCGCCGTTTGTTGACGCACACGTGTACCCCCGGTAGCCCGGGGGCCGAGCTGGGGGAGGCCATGCGCTTTCGCGGGAAGTCCATCCGCCGGAAGATCGTGGCGCTGCTTCTCGTGCCGCTGGTGTCCCTGACCGCGATCTGGTCCTTCGCCACCGTGCTCACGGGGCGTGAGGCGGCCGACCTGTTCAACGTGTCGACCGTCGTGGAGGAGATCGGCTACCCCATCGAGGACACCGTCCGCGTCCTCCAGGAGGAACGCCGCCAGACCCTGGTCCACCTCGCCGACCCCCGCGCCTCCGACGGACTCGCCGCGCTCCGGCGCAGCCGCAGCGCCACCGACGAGGCCGTGGGCGGCATCCGCCGCAACGCCAGGAACCCCGACGTGCGCGACGCGATGGGCGAGGCCACCGACGAACGGCTGACCGCGGTCCTGGACGCCTTCGAGGGCATCGAGTCGCTGCGCCGCAGCGTCGAGGACGGCACCGTCGACCGCTCCCAGGCCCTCGACCTCTACAACCGGCTCATCGACCCCTGTTACGTGCTCCTCGCCAACCTGCACGTGGTCGACAACGTCGAACTCGACAAGCAGTACCGTGCGCTGGTCAATCTGGCCCGGGCCCGTGAACTGCTCTCCCGCGAGGACGCCCTCCTCGGCTCCGCCCTGATCGTCGGCCGCATCACCCACTCCGAAGAGCGCGACATCTCCGACCTCGTCGCCCAGCGCACGCTGATGTACGACGTCAACCTCCAACTGCTGCCCGTCGCCGAGCGCGACCGCTACCAGACCTTCTGGAAGAACGCCTCCTCCGCACCGCTGCGGGTCGCCGAGGAAGCGGCCCTCGACGCGGGGGCCGGGACGCCCCGCGGCGTCACCGCCAAGAGCTGGGACAGCGCCGCCGGCAACGTGCTCGACGAGCTCGGCACCCTCAACGACCAGGCCAACGACCGCTATCAGGACCGGGTCCACCCCGTGGCCGTGGGCGTCATCGCCAAGGCCGTCATCGCCGGCGCCCTCGGCCTGATCGCCCTGCTGGTCTCCCTCTTCCTGTCCGTGCGCGTGGGCCGCACCCTCATCCGCGACCTCAGGCAGCTGCGCCTGGAGGCACACGAGGCGTCCGGCGTACGGCTGCCCAGCGTGATGCGCCGCCTCTCCGCGGGCGAGCAGGTCGACGTCGAGACCGAAGTGCCGCGCCTGGAGTACGACAAGAACGAGATGGGCGAGGTCGGCCAGGCCCTCAACACCCTGCAGCGCGCCGCCGTCGAGGCGGCCGTCAAACAGGCCGAACTGCGTGCCGGCGTCTCCGAGGTCTTCGTCAACCTCGCACGCCGCAGCCAGGTCCTCCTCCACAAGCAGCTCACCCTGCTCGACGCCATGGAGCGCCGCACGGAGGACACCGAGGAACTCGCGGACCTGTTCCGCCTGGACCACCTGACCACCCGCATGCGGCGGCACGCCGAGGGCCTCGTGATCCTCTCCGGCGCCGCGCCCTCGCGCCAGTGGCGCAAGCCCGTCCAGCTCATGGACGTCGTGCGTGCCGCCGTGGCCGAGGTCGAGGACTACGAGCGCATCGAGGTGCGCCGCCTCCCGCGGATCGCCGTCACCGGCCCGGCCGTCGCCGACCTCACGCACCTCGTGGCCGAACTCCTGGAGAACGCCACGGTGTTCTCGCCGCCGCACACCGCCGTCCAGGTCCTGGGCGAGCGCGTCGCCAACGGCTTCACCCTGGAGATCCACGACCGCGGTCTCGGCATGGCGGCCGAGGCGCTGCTCGACGCCAACCTCCGGCTCGCCGAGACGCCGGAGTTCGAGCTGTCCGACACCGACCGGCTCGGCCTGTTCGTGGTCAGCCGTCTCGCCCAGCGGCAGAACGTCCGGGTCTCCCTGCAGCCCTCGCCGTACGGCGGCACCACCGCCGTCGTCTTCATCCCGGACGCCCTGCTGACGGACGACGTGCCGGACACGAACGGCGTCGGGTTCCGGCTCGACCGTCCCCAGCTGACGGCGCACGGGAGCGAGCCGCAGGACGGCCGCCGCGCCGCCCTGTCCACGGCGCCCGCACCGCGACCCGGCCTGCCGGCCTCCCTGCTGGACGGGCCGGTCGAGCTGGAGGCCCCCGTCGACCTGGACGCCATCGGCGGCTTCCCGGGCGGCATCGAGGACGAGGACGGCGAGGACAGCGGCCTGTTCCGCCCCCGCCACTCCCTCACCCGCGCCCAGGACGAGACCACCGGCCGCCGCGCCGATCCGCACCGGCAGGAGGCCGACGCCCCCGGCGCACGGGACCGCGCCGGCACCGGTGGCGAACCCGGTGACCCGGTCCCGCTGCCCCGCCGCCGCACCCCCAAGCTGGTCAGCTCGCACGGCCGCCCGGTCACCGAGCAGCGCCCCCGGCGTGGCAAGGCCGACGAGGAGATCGCGGACCCCGGCCGGACCGAGACCAGGCCGGCCGCCGCGCTGCCGTCGCGCCGGCGCGACAAGGACGCCGCGGGCGGCCGAGCCCCGGGCCGCACCGGTTCGGAGACCGCGTCCGCGCTGCCCGCCCGGCGCCGCACGGAGGATTCCCCGTCCGGCGGCCGACGGGGCGGGACGCAGCCCGACACGCCCCCGCCGCTCCCGGCCCGCCGTCGTGGGACGGAACCCGTGGGCCGGGGCATCGGCGCGGCCGGGCGCGACGAGGACCGCGGGCCGGCGCCGGGCGCGCCCGGCAGCACCTCCGGTGACGCCGCCGGGTCGTCCGCCCTGTCCCGCAGGACCCGCCGCGCGGAGATCGCCTCCAGCGGCGCCGAAGGATCCGGCGGATCCGCCGGCCACTCCGGACTCTCCCCGGACAACCCCGGCACCCCGCCCGGCGGAGCCGGAACCGGACTCCGTGGGGCCGGCGCTCCGTCCCCCGAGGGCGGCTCCGCCCCGCTGCCCCGGCGCGTCCGGCAGGCCAACCTGGCACCCCAGCTGAAACGGGGACCGGACCCGCGTACCGAGGGCCGGTCCGAGCCCGCCGAGCGGGACGCCGACGAAGTACGCAGCCGTATGGCTTCGCTCCAGCGCGGCTGGCAGCGCGGCCGTAGGGAGAACGCCGCGGGCGACGCCGCCCACAGCGGCACAGCACCACAGGGAACGACAGAGGGGGACGGTCGATGACCGCACCGAAGGCGACCGGCCACACCGTGAACGGCAAGGGGGAGCTGAACTGGCTCCTCGACGAACTGGTGGACCGCGTCGCGAGCATCCGCAAGGCCCTCGTGCTCTCGGGCGACGGCTTGCCGACGGGCGTGTCCAGGGACCTGACCAGGGAGGACAGCGAGCACCTGGCCGCCGTCGCCTCCGGGTTCCACAGCCTCGCCAAGGGCGTGGGGCGCCACTTCGAGGCCGGCAACGTCCGCCAGACCGTCGTCGAACTCGACGACGCCTTCCTGTTCGTGACGGCGGCCGGCGACGGCAGTTGCCTCGCGGTCCTCTCGGACGCCGACTCGGACGTCGGCCAGGTCGCCTACGAGATGACCCTCCTCGTGAAGCGGGTGGGCGTGCATCTGGGCGCCGCTCCGCGCACCGATCTGCCCGCAGGCGGGTAGTGGGATGACATGAGCTCTGACGGTCAGGGAAGAAGCCACTGGTTCGACGACGAGGCCGGACCGGTCGTCCGTCCGTACGCCATGACACGTGGCCGCACCAGCAGCCAGGGCCAGCACCGTCTGGACCTGATCGCGGTCGTGGTCGCGGAGCCGCACGCGGACGACCCGGAAGCGGACCACATGCTCTCCCCGGAGCACGTGGAGATCGTCGAACTGTGCCGTGAGGACCCGCAGTCCGTCGCCGAACTCGCAGCCGAACTCGACCTGCCCATCGGGGTGGTACGGGTCCTCGTCGGAGATCTCGTGGACGCGGAGTTCGTCCACGTGAACCGGCCCGTACCCCCTGCCGAGCTGCCGGACGAGAGTATTCTGCGCGATGTGATCAACGGCCTGCGGGCGCTGTGAGCAGCGCGAGAGCGGGGTACTGACGTGACTGGCCGGCCCTTCCGGAGCGACCGCGGCGACACCTTCTCCGACGTCGTCGCGCGCCGCCGCATCCCCGACCCCGGCGGCGGAGGCTACGGCCCGCCGTCGCCCGACCCCCATCAAGCAGGAGAAGAGACCGATGATCTTCGGGCGTTCTGAGCGCGGCAAGCCTCCGGTCGAGCCCGTCACGCTCAAGATCCTGGTGGCCGGCGGCTTCGGCGTGGGCAAGACCACGCTCGTCGGCGCGGTCAGCGAGATCAGGCCGCTGCGCACCGAGGAACTGCTCACCGAGGCCGGACGCCCGGTCGACGACCTCAGCGGCGTGGAGGGCAAGCACACCACCACCGTGGCCATGGACTTCGGGCGCATCACCCTGCGCGAGGACCTCGTGCTGTACCTCTTCGGCACACCCGGGCAGGAGCGGTTCTGGTTCATGTGGGACGAGCTCTCCGAGGGCGCGCTGGGAGCCGTCGTGCTCGCCGACACCCGCCGCCTGGAGGACTGCTTCGCCGCCATCGACTACTTCGAACGGCGCTCCATCCCCTTCCTCGTCGGCATCAACTGCTTCGAGGGCGCCCCCCGTTACCCCGTCGAGGACGTCCGCCAGGCCCTGGACCTGGACGACGGCGTTCCGCTCCTGATGTGCGACGCCCGTGACCGCGAGTCCGTCAAGGAGGCCCTCATCGGCGTCGTCGAGCACGCGATGGCGTACGCGGCCGACCGCCGTCAGACGGTGACCAGCTGACGGCGGCCGGCCGACTGACGCCGCCCGCCCGCTGACATCACCCGCACGCGGGCAGGGCCCGTACCCCCGCCGACAGGGGTACGGGCACGCAACACCGCGGGACGGATCCGGTCAGTCCTCGCCCTCCTCCCAGCCGAAGCTCTTCTCCACGGCCTTGCGCCAGTTGTGGTACTCGCGGTCCCGGACCGACGCCTCCATGGACGGCGTCCACTCGACGTCCTTCTGCCAGTGGGCCTTGAGTTCGTCCAGGTCGTTCCAGACGCCGGTGGCCAGGCCGGCCGCGTAGGCGGCGCCCAGACAGGTCGTCTCGGAGACCTTGGGCCGCACCACCGGGACGTCCAGCACATCCGCCTGGTGCTGCATGAGCAGGTTGTTCTTCGTCATGCCGCCGTCGACCTTCAGGGTGGTGATGTGCACCCCGGAGTCCTGGTACATGGCGTCCACGACCTCACGGGTCTGCCAGCTCGTCGCCTCCAGCACCGCGCGCGCCAGGTGCGCCTTGGTGACGTACCGGGTGAGACCGGTGACGACACCGCGCGCGTCGGAACGCCAGTACGGCGCGAACAGACCCGAGAACGCCGGCACGATGTAGGCGCCGCCGTTGTCCTCCACGCTCGCGGCCAGGGGCTCGATCTCGTCGGCGGTGCGGATGATGCCGAGCTGGTCGCGGAACCACTGCACCAGCGCGCCCGTGATGGCGATCGACCCCTCCAGGCAGTAGACCGGCGCCTCAGTGCCGATCTTGTACCCCATCGTCGTCAGCAGACCGCTCTTCGACACCACCGGCCGGTTGCCCGTGTTGAGCAGCAGGAAGCTGCCCGTGCCGTACGTGTTCTTCGCGGTGCCCACGTCGTAGCAGGCCTGCCCGAACACGGCGGCCTGCTGGTCGCCGAGCGCCGAAGCGACCGGCACCCCGGAGAGCTGGCCGACCGCGGTGCCGTACACCTCGGCGGACGACCGGATCTCGGGCAGCATCGACTCCGGGATGTTCATCGCCGAGAGGATCGAGGAGTCCCACTGCAGGGTCTCCAGGTTCATCAGCATGGTGCGTCCGGCGTTCGTCACGTCGGTGACGTGCTGCCCACCGTCCGTGCCGCCGGTGAGGTTCCAGATCAGCCAGGAGTCCATGGTGCCGAAGGCGATCTCACCGCGCTCGGCACGCGCCCGCAGGTCGGGCACGTTGTCGAGCAGCCAGGCCGCCTTGGGCCCGGAGAAGTACGTGGCCAGCGGCAGCCCCGTCTGCTCGCGGAAACGGTCCTGCCCGTCCGAGCCGCCCAGCTGGTTGCACAGCGACGCCGTCCGCGTGTCCTGCCAGACGATGGCGTTGTGCACCGGCTTGCCCGTCGCGCGGTCCCACAGCAGGGTCGTCTCGCGCTGGTTGGTGATCCCCATCGCGCTCAGCTGTTCGGCCCGCAGACCGGCCTTGGCCAGCGCACCGGCGACGACCGCCTGCGTCTTGGACCAGATCTCCGTGGCGTCGTGCTCCACCCAGCCCGGCTTGGGAAAGATCTGGCGGTGCTCGCGCTGGTCGACGGCGACGATCGCGCCGTCCTGGTTGAAGACGATGCAGCGGCTCGACGTGGTGCCCTGGTCGATGGCTGCAACGTACTTCTCGGCGTTCTCCGTCATGACTACCCCTCGGGCTCGATCAGAAGGCTGCGTTGTAGATGAGGCCACCCAGCAATCCGCCGATCAACGGGCCGATGACGGGGATCCACGCGTAGCCCCAGTCGGACGTGCCCTTGTTCGGGATCGGCAGGACGGAGTGGATGATGCGCGGTCCGAGGTCACGTGCCGGGTTGATGGCGTATCCGGTGGGACCACCCAGGGACAGACCGATGCCGACGACCAGGAGGGCGACCAGCAGGATCACGATCCCGGACCCGTAGATGCCGTCGGCCTGCCCGGCGATCTGGCCGATCCCGATGCCCTCCACGTGCCGGTTGTTGCCGACGAGGGCCAGCAGGGGCAGCACCAGCGCGATGGTGGCGAGGATCTCGGTGATCAGGTTGGCCACCGGGTTCCGGATCTCGGGGATCGTGGAGAAGATGCCCAGCGTCGGAACGGGTTCGTCCGCCGTGCCCTCGGTGGTGCCCGTCTTGCGCACGTTGGCCTGGAACTGCGCCAGGTACACCAGGTACGCCAGGATGGCCCCGATCATGGCTCCGGCCAGCTGCCCCAGGATGTAGACCCAGACCTTGTCCCACACGCCGGTGTCGACGGCGAGACCGAAGGTGACGGCCGGGTTGAGGTGTCCTCCGGAGAGGGGAGCGGCGGTGTACGCGCCGGCCAGCACGGCGAAGCCCCAGCCGAACGCGATCACGATCCACCCGGAGGCCCGTGCCTTCGAGAACCTCAGGGTGACGGCCGCGCACACTCCGGCGCCGAACAGGATCAGGATCGCCGTACCGATCAACTCGCCGAAGAAGATGTCCCAGTTACTCATGGCGGCTCCTAGGCCGTGACCCGGAACGGACCGCTCCGGGCCTCATGTGCAGGGTGCGTTTCCCATGGCTACTTCAGCCGAAGGCAGGGAGATCCCGCGCCCCGCCCGGCATCCGTGACGAGCGTGCCGTCGCAGCCGACTCGCCCGTGGGGGAAGGGGCCTTGGCGCAGACGCGTCCACGCGTCGCAGTGCCGGATACGCCGAGTATGTACGGCGATGTCGACTGACACCGGAAGTGTTCACCGGCACCCAAAGGGCGTCAAGGTCGCCGACCGCAACGGTTGACGGCCATGTGACGGTCGCCGGGCTCCTGCCGGGCCGGGGGCCGGTCGCACGGCCCGGGCGGCGCCCGGTGGGTCGTCGTTCAGTTCTGGTGGGACCCGCGCGCCCCGATGAGCCGCGCGAGGCATGGCGGATGATGTCCGGCCTCCACTCGGTGTCCGACCCGTGCCGAACCTCACCGTCGGCGACCGCTCGGCCGTCCCGGACACCCAGCTTGTTAGTGTCCAGGATCTACCTGACCTGCCAACTTCTCAACCGGACGGGCTTCTTCCCCTTGCGGGCGGGGGTGCGAGGGGGCCGGAGGCCGTGGTTCGAGGGGGCCGGGAACCATCATGGACGCCAGAGCCCTGGCCGACGGAGGGCGCCGTGGCCCGGCTCCGGCCGCCCGCCTCGCCCAGCCCGGGCACCACCTCGTCGAACACCCTTCAGGTCACTCAGGCAGGGCCGACAACCGCCACTCCGGCCCTGACGACCGGTGACCGGGGGAAGGCCGACGGGGCCGGGCACCCCGTGCGCGGCTGGCATGGCCGGTGGCACGGCCGGGTGGCACGGTCACTCCGGCCCGCAGCCCGATCACCACTGCTCGCCTCCGACAGCTCGCCTCGCCTCTGACCGATCGCCTCCGACAACTCGGCTCCGGCATACCGTGCCGCGGGAAAGGGCGGCCCGGCAACCTAACGCCCTCCCGGCTCCACCGCCACACACCCCGCCGGTTCCGGCGCAGGCGCCGGCGCCACCCCCCGGCGGGTCTCGTGCCCGGGCACACCGGCCCGGCCCAGCACCCAACTGGCCCCGCGCAACTCCTTCGCCGCCTTCTTCAGCGGCGCCAGGCACGCCGCAGCCTGCCGGTGATCCGTCACGCTGCCCGGCGCGCACAGCACCGTCGCCAGCGACAGCGTGACCGGGCGGCCGCCCGCCGACCAGGGCGCGTCCAGTACGGCGGCGGCCAGCGGATCGAGGCCCTCCGGATCGGCGAGGACCAGGAAGTCGTCCCCACCGATGTGCCCCACGCGCGCATCACCCGTCGCGGCCTGCTCCAGCGCCCGCCCCACCCCCCGGATCAGCTCGTCGCCCGCCGCGAACCCCGCACCGTCGTTGACCTGCTTGAAGTGATCGACGTCCAGCCAGCTCAGGGCGAACGGCCGCCCCGCCGTGATCCGCCGGTCCACCTCGCCGGTGATCGCGTCGGAGCCGGGCAGCCGCGTCAGCGGGTTCAGCCCGGCCGCCTCCTCCACACGCGTCTCGGCCAGTGCGCGCACCAGGTCCGCGAGCCGGACCACGCCCACGCACCGCCCGTGCTCGTCCACCACGGCCACGTCGTCCGAGGTACGGTCCCGCCCGCCGACCGCCACCACGTCCAGGACCTCCCAGGCGGTCGCGTCCACACCCACCGTCCGCGGCGGGTCCCCGAGCTTGGCCGCGGGCCGGTCGGCGTACAGGGCGTGTCCGTAGCGCCCCGACATCGACAGCAGGAAGCGGGACCGGTGGACCGAGCGGACGGGCACCCCCGCGGTGTCCACGAGCAGGACGCCGGAGACGTCCGGCGACCCGGTCAGCAGCGCCCGCACCTGCCCCGCCGACGCCGTGGCGGGCAGCAGCGCGGCGGGCCGTACGAACTCCCGCACCGACGGCCCGGGCCGCGGCACGGACAGGTCGGCGGGGGAGCGGGGCGGGACGTAGACGTCCGCGGCGGGCAGCCGGGCCGGCGGCGCGAACAGCTCGCCCTGCGCCAGCTGCGCCCCGGCCGCCAGCGCCGCGGCGCACTGCCCCTCGGTCTCCACGCCCTCGACGGACAGCAGCGCCCCCAGCTCGTCGCAGAGCGTCCGCATCGACCGCACCGCCGCCGGCCGCGCCAGCAGCGACGCGTCCAGCTTCACCAGGTGCGGAGCCAGGTCGGAGAGCAGCCGCAGGGGCGCGTCCCCGTCCCCGACGCCGTCCGCGCAGATCCGGAACCCCTGGCGGCGCAGCGCGGCCACCGCCTCCAGCAGCGCGGGCTGCGGCACGTGCGTGTACGGAGGGCAGACGTCGATCGTCACCTCCCACGGCAGCCGCCCCGCCTCCCGTACGGTGTCGTGCAGCGAGGGCAGTCCACCGAGGTCGGCGAGGGTGCCCGCGAACACGTTCACGAACAGCGGCAGCAGGGTCTCCTTGCGCACGGCCGCGCGGACCGCCGACACCGCCAGCCGGCAGTCGAGCCCGGGATCCCGGCGGGCCTCGGCGAGGACGTCACCGGTCTCGGGGCGGGCCAGTATCTCCAGTCCGGCGACCGTGCCGGTCGTCAGGTTGACCACCGGCTGGAAGGCGAAGCGGAGAGTGTCCGTCCAGGAGTGCACGGGAGCAGGATGACGCGACCGGCGCACGCCCGAGCCCAGTTCACGAGACGTTCACGCAGCATTCCGGAGCGATCACGCAGAGTAGGAAACCCGAGGTCGCGAGAAACCACGCACAGATGTCGAGCAACCGCAGCGGGTCGGCGACGACCAGTTCCACCGTGACGTGCCCCACCGCGCTTCCCCCGCACGACCCGGTCCTGATAGACGCAGGAGGCATGACACGACTCACCACCGTGGCCCGCGGCCTGCTCACCGCACTCGCCGCCGTGCTGACCGCGACCGTGCCCACCGCGACCGCCCAGGCGAAGACCGAGCCCAAGGCACCCCAGGACTTCGTGGCGCTCAGCAGCGTGGACCCGACGATCCTCCAGGAGATGCGCTACTTCACCCCGCACAACTTCGTCGGCGAACGCATCGACGGCTACGACCAGCCCACCTGCCTCCTCACCCGCCCCGCAGCCGACGCCCTCCACAAGGCGCAGCGGAGACTGCTGCGCCACGGCTACACACTCAAGGTGTACGACTGCTACCGGCCGCAGCGCGCGGTGGACCACTTCGTCCGCTGGGCCGAGGACCTCGACGACCAGGCGATGAAGGGGGAGTTCTACCCGAACGTCGACAAGACCCGGCTGTTCACCGACGGCTACATCGCCGAGAAGTCCGGCCACAGCCGCGGATCCACCCTGGACGTCACGGTCGTCCGGCTCCCCGCGAAGCCGACCCGGCCCTACCGCCCCGGGGAGCCCCTCGTGCCGTGCTTCGCCCCCGAAGAGGAGCGGTTCCCCGACAACTCGGTCGACATGGGAACCGGCTTCGACTGCTTCGACACCCTCTCCCACACCCTCGACCCGCGCATCCAGGGCGCACAGCGCGCCCACCGGCTGCTGCTCAAGAACACCCTGGAAGGCCAGGGGTTCGTGAACCTGGCCGAGGAGTGGTGGCACTACACCTTCAAGCCCGAGCCCTACCCGGACACCTACTTCGACTTCCCCGTGTCCAGGAAGTCGCTCACCCACCCGCACTGAGCCTGCCTGCGAGGCCCTCTCCGTGATCGGCTACAGTCCGCCGCGTGTCCGAAACTCAGCACTCCACCACCAACTCCGCGCCGGACTCCCATTGTTCGAGCTGCGGCGCGCCCTACGGAGAGGGCGTCTCCGGCTGGCCCCGCACCTGCCCGGCGTGCGGCGCCATGGCCTACCGCAACCCGCTCCCGGTCGCGGTGGCCCTCCAGCCCGTGTACGACACCAAGGGCACCGCCCTGGTCGTCATCACACGAACCGTCGCTCCCGCGAGCGGGGGCATCGCCCTGCCCGGCGGCTACATCGACGACCGGGAGGACTGGCGGCAGGCCGTCGTACGCGAGCTCAAGGAGGAGACCGGCATCGACGCGGCGAGCCGCGACGTACGCCTCGCCGACGCCATGAGCGCGCCCGACGGGCACCTGCTGCTCTTCGGCGTCCTCCCGGAACGCCCGGCCGAGGGCCTGCCGGCCTCCGCCGCCACGGACGAGACGGAGGGCTGGCACCTCCTGCGCAGGCCGGAGGAGCTCGCCTTCCCGCTGCACACCGTGGCCGTACGGGCCTGGTTCGAGGGCCGCTACTGAGCCCGGCGCTCACCGGCCCCGCGGACGCGCACGGGGTGGGGCGGCTCGCCTCCGCCGTCCTCACCCTCGCGTTCGACCACCACCCGCGCGCCCATCCACCGCGCGGTGTAGCGCTCGATCTCCGGCTCGTCCCAGCCCTCGCCCCCGTCCGGCACCACCAGCCCGCCCCCGGTCCGCCCCCGGGCGGGCGCCCACACCTCCAGCTCCAGGCCGCCGTCCTCCCCTCGCACGGGAAGAACGGCACCCGCGCGCGCGAACACCGGGATTCGCGACACCGGCGCGTCCACGAGCACCTGCGTCGGCCCCTCGTACGCCCGCTCCGTCACCGTGTCGTACCAGCGCCCCCGCGGCAGCCGCACCGCACGCCGGTCGGCTCCCGGGTCCAGCACCGGCGCCACCAGCAGGCAGTCACCCAGCAGGAAGGCGTCCCCGCAGTCCCGCAGCGCCCGGTCCTCCGGCGCCGTCCACCACACCGGCCGCACATAGGGCGCCCCGGTACGGCGGGCCAGATGCGCCAGCGTCACGAAGTACGGCAGGAGCCGGCGGCGTTCCAGCAGGGCCACGCGCGCGTGCCGCAGGACGTCGGGACCGAACTCCCAGGGCTCCCTCCGACCCGCCCGCAGACTCGCGTGGGTGCGGAACAGCGGCAGAAACGAGCCCAGCTGGAACCACCGCAGGTACAGCTCGGGTGACGGATCACCGTCGAACCCCCCGATGTCCGGCCCCGAGTACGGCACGCCGCACAGCCCCAGCCCCAGGACCAGCGCCAGGGACGCCCGCAGACCGGGCCAGCCGGTGGCCACGTCCCCCGACCACGCCCCGCCGTAGCGCTGCATCCCGGCCCACCCCGAGCGCGAGAACAGAAACGGCCGCTCCTCGGGATCGAGTCCGCGCACCCCCTCGAACGCGGCCCTGGCCATGCACAGCGCGTACACGTTGTGCGCCTCACGATGGTCTCCGCCCCGTCCCTCCAGGGAGTGCCGCGCCGACCGGGGCAGGGTGGACTCCCCGAAGGCCGCGAACGACGTGGGCTCGTTCATGTCGTGCCAGAAGCCCGAGAAGCCCTGCGCGAGCCGCTCCTCGTAGAGACCGCCCCACCACTCCCGCACGCGCGCGTGCGTGAAATCCGGGAACACCGCCTCCCCGGGCCACCCGACACCCTCCACGACCTGCCCCGCCGCGTCCCGCACGAACGCGTCCTGCGCCGTCCCGCCGTCGTACACGGCGTTCCCGGGCAGGGCCTTGACCGCGGGGTCGACGATCGACACCAGCCGGATGCCGTCCCGCCGGAGCTCCTCGGCCAGCACGGGCAGCTTCGGGAAGCGGTCCTGGTCGACCGTGAACACCTGATGCGCGTCCAGGTGGTCGATGTCGAGGTGCAGCGCGTCGAGCGGCAGACCGTGCTCCACGTAGCCCGCGACGATCCGGCGCACCTCCTGCTCCGTGCCGAATCCCCACCGCGCGTGGTGATGGCCCAGCGCCCACGCGGGCGGCAGGGCGGGAGCGCCGCTGAGCGAGGCCCAGGCGAGCAGCACGCGCGCGGGGGTGCCCACCATCACCCAGCAGCGCAGAGGACCGCCGTCCATCCGCAGCTCGCTCGTCCCGGCCCGGTCGTGCCCGGAACCCTCCCCCTCCTCGCCCTCCCGCAGGGTCACCGTGCCGTCCCACGTGCTGTCGTGGAACACCAGATGCGTACCGCCGTCGGCCACCACCATCTGCACCGGCATCGTGACGTACAGCGGGTCGTCACCCGGCCCGAAGGCACGACCGGGGTCGGTGTTCCACAGCCGGTAGGTGCCGTCCGGCAGCCGCGGCCCCGAGGCCCGGCCGCCCAGTCCGAAGAACCGCGCGTCGGCGGCCACCTCCGACCGCTGCATCCAGCGTGCCCGGCCGCCGCCGACCGGCTCCCACCACCGCGGCGGCAGATCGCGCCGCAGGGTCACGCCACCGGGGGTCCGCACCTCGACCGCGCCGTGCCGCGAGACCACGACCGTCATCCGCTCCGACACCACACGCCAGCCGCCGTCCTTGTCCGGCTCCAGCACCGCCCGCGGATCCGGCTCGGGACACCGGCCGGCCAGCGCGTAGGACGGCTCGGGCTCCGCCCCGTCCCAGCCCCAGAAGACGGCGCCGTTCGACGCGACGAGTATCCGCAGCTCGGACCGGCTGAACCGGACGACACCACCGCCCGGCCCCGGCTCCACCTCCCGCACCGGCCCGGGCACCCGCGCCCGCTCCGCCCCACGCGCCGGCAGTCCGGTGGCGTCGGCCCGCCGCCTGCGCCACGCTGCTCGTACGGTACGCACCCCCTGCGCCGCCCCCACCGAGCTCACCGCTTTCACCGAACGCACCAGGTCACGACCGTTCATGCTGCTCACCCTGCCACCGACCGCCGCTCCAGAGCGTGTCGTTCAACTGCCGTTCACCCGTGCCAAGACCACATCTTCACGACACGGACTATGTGGGGCGCACCCTGGTGTCGAAATCGATCACATGGCATTGTCCGTCCCAGCCGCGTCACGCGCACACCCCAGCCCGTGCGCGGAGGACGCACACGACGCGCACAGCCCGGGAGCCGACCATGTCGACCGAAAGTCCTCAGCCGCTCTGGCAGCCAGACCCCGAGCGCATCGCACGGGCACGGATCACCAGGTTCCAGGCCTGGGCCGCCGAGCACCACGGAGCCCCCGCCGACGGCGGATACGCGGCCCTGCAGCGCTGGTCCGTCGACGACCTGGAGGCCTTCTGGACAGCCGTCACCCAGTGGTTCGACGTACGGTTCTCCACCCCCTACGCGCGCGTGCTGGGCGACCGTGCCATGCCGGGCGCCCGCTGGTTCCCCGGAGCGACCCTCAACTACGCCGAACACGCCCTGCGCGCCGCAGACACCCGCGCCGACGAACCGGCCCTCCTCCACGTCGACGAGACGCACGAACCACGCCCCGTCACCTGGGCGGAACTGCGCCGCCAGGTCGGTTCCCTGGCCGCGGAGCTGCGCGCCCTGGGCGTCCGCCCCGGAGACCGGATCAGCGGCTACCTGCCCAACATCCCGCAGGCCGTGGTCGCCCTCCTCGCCACAGCGGCCGTCGGCGGAGTCTGGACCTCCTGCGCCCCCGACTTCGGGGCCCGCAGCGTCCTCGACCGCTTCCAGCAGGTCGAACCCGTCGTGCTCTTCACCGTCGACGGCTACCGCTACGGCGGCAAGGAACACGACCGCCGGGGGATCGTCGCCGAACTCCGCCGCGAACTGCCCACCCTGCGGGCCGTCGTCCACATCCCCCTCCTGGGCACCGACGCACCCGAGGGCGCCGTGGAGTGGTCGTCCCTCACCTCAGCGGACACGGACCCCGTCTTCGAGCAGGTGCCCTTCGACCACCCCCTGTGGGTGCTCTACTCCTCCGGCACGACCGGCCTGCCCAAGGCCATCGTCCAGTCCCAGGGCGGCATCCTGGTCGAGCACCTCAAACAACTCGGCCTGCACTGCGACCTCGGCCCCGAGGACCGCTTCTTCTGGTACACCTCGACCGGCTGGATGATGTGGAACTTCCTCGTCTCCGGCCTGCTCACCGGCACCACGATCGTCCTCTACGACGGCAGCCCCGGCTACCCCGACACCGGCGCCCAGTGGCGCATCGCCGAACGCACGAAGGCCACCCTCTACGGCACCTCAGCCGCCTACGTCATGGCCTGCCGCAAGGCCGGCGTGCACCCCTCCCGCGACTTCGACCTCTCGTCCGTCCAGTGCGTCGCCACGACCGGCTCCCCCCTGCCGCCCGACGGCTTCCGCTGGCTCAACGACGAGGTCCGCGACGACCTGTGGATCGCCTCCGTCAGCGGCGGCACGGACGTGTGCTCCTGCTTCGCCGGAGCCGTACCGACCCTGCCCGTCCACCTCGGCGAACTCCAGGCCCCTTGCCTGGGCACCGACCTGCAGTCCTGGGACCCGAGCGGCAAGCCACTGACCGACGAGGTCGGCGAGCTGGTGGTCACCAACCCCATGCCCTCCATGCCCATCCACTTCTGGAACGACCCGGACGGCAGCCGCTACCACGACAGCTACTTCGACACCTACCCCGGCGTATGGCGGCACGGCGACTGGATCACCGTCACCTCACGCGGATCCGTCGTCATCCACGGCCGCTCCGACTCCACGCTCAACCGCCAGGGCGTCCGCATGGGATCCGCCGACATCTACGAAGCCGTCGAACGGCTCCCGGAGATCAGGGAATCCCTCGTCATCGGCATCGAACAGCCCGACGGTGGCTACTGGATGCCCCTCTTCGTCCACCTGGCCCCCGGCGCCACACTCGACGAAGACCTGCTCGACCGCATCAAACAGACCATCCGTGAGCACCTGTCGCCGCGCCATCTCCCCGACGAGATCATCGAAGTGCCCGGCGTCCCGCACACCCTCACCGGCAAGCGCATCGAGGTCCCCGTCAAACGCCTCCTGCAAGGCACCCCACTGGAGAAGGCCGTCAACCCGGGCTCCATCGACAACCTCGACCTGCTGAGCTTCTACGAGGACCTGGCCCGCAAGCGGTCCTGACCCGCACTCCCCGTCACCGGGGCTTCAGGCGCAGGTCGCGACGGAACCCGCCGCGACCTGCGCCTTCACTCGTTACCCGCCCGCACGATCACGCGACCGGCCCCGATTGTCAGTGCCGCCGATTACTGTGAGTGAGCATTGATCGACCGTGCACAGGGGGAACACATGGCGCACACCGACAGCCGGACCATGCGACGCGTCCTTCGCCGTGAAATCGCCGGCACCATCGGCCTGCTCACCGACGAGCACGACTTCCGGGCCATGCGGCGCTACCGCACCTTCACCTTCCACGACCACGACACCTACCTCGAACAGGTCGAGGGCCTCCTCAGGACACGCGCCCTGCAAGGCAGCCACACCACGGTCGCCCTCTTCGACCCCGAGGAGTACGCCGACTTCTGCAAGCGGGAAAGCCTGGACCCCGACCTGCCGTCCAGTCGCACCCGCTTCACGGCACGCCTCGCACTGACCGGCCCGACCCTCCCTTACGAAGGCCAGCCGCTGGCCGACCTCCTCACCGCCCTGGTCGACGAGGCAGTCCGGCAGGCCACCTGGGAGTACGCGACCACCCTCCTCGCCCGCCTGGGCGCGTGCGCCACCTGCGGCGAGGACATCGGACGAGCCGCCTTCACCCGAGCCTCGGCCCTTCTCGCCCGCATCCTCGACACGGCCCCACCCGGCGACCGGCACCTCGTCTGCAGCGTCACCGGACCACCCGAGACCCTCATCGCCGCACTCCACGCCACCGACGTCGGCGACGCACCGCGACTCGACGAATCCGAAGCCCTCGAGTTCACCACGGTCCTGGCCCTCGGCCTGGCCACCGACAGCCCCGGCGGACTCGTCGTCCGCGCCAGCGCCCCCGGCACCCCCGACCGCGTCTACGGCTGGCGGCTCCGCTCCCACGGCCTCGACCCCCTCACCGCCGGAGAGGTCTTCGACGCCTACTGCACCGACATCGACTCCGGAGACCTCATCTCCCCGGAGTCCAACGTCGACTACTGCCGGCCGCCCGACCTCGGGGAGGAGAAACCCACGCAGGGACACCACCACTGAAACGCCGGAGGGGCGCCCCACAGCAGTGGAGCGCCCCTCCGGGACAGCCGTCGGCCGGCCGAGCCGGACCTACTCGCCCGACAGCACCGCCTGCGCGGCACTCCGCGCGTCCTCGGCACTGTCCGTCGCCCGCGCCGCAGCCGCGGCACGCTCACACTGCGCCAGCGTGTACTTGGCGAGCGTCGCCCGCACGTAGGGGATCGACGCCGCACCCATCGAGAGAGAGGTGACGCCCAGACCGGTCAGCACGCACGCGAGCAGCGGGTCGGACGCGGCCTCGCCACAGACACCACAGCTCTTGCCCTCGGCCTTCGCCGCCTCCGCGGACAGCGCGACCAGGTCGAGCAGCGCGGGCTGCCACGGGTCCTGCAGCCGCGAGACCGCACCCACCTGACGGTCGGCGGCGAAGGTGTACTGCGCGAGGTCGTTCGTCCCCAGCGACAGGAACTCGACCTCCTGCAGGATCGAGCGCGCCCGCAGCGCGGCCGACGGGATCTCCACCATCGCGCCGAACTTCGCCCGCAGCCCCGCCTCACGGCACGCGTCCGCGAACGCCCGGGCATCCGTACGGTCGGCCACCATCGGGGCCATGACCTCGAGGTAGACCGGCAGCCCCTCCGCGGCCTTGGCGAGCGCGGTCAGCTGCGTACGCAGGACGTCCGGGTGATCCAGCAGGGTCCGCAGGCCGCGCACACCCAGCGCCGGGTTCGGTTCGTCGGACGGCGTCAGGAAGTCGAGCGGCTTGTCGGCACCCGCGTCCAGCACGCGCACCACGACGCGCCCCTCGGGGAACGCCTCAAGCACCTGCCGGTACGCCGCGACCTGCTTCTCCTCCGACGGCGCCTGCTTGCTGTCGTCCAGGAAGAGGAACTCGGTGCGGAAGAGACCGACACCCTCGGCACCGGCCTCGACGGCGGCCGGCACGTCGGCAGGGCCACCCACGTTCGCCAGCAGCGGCACCTTGTGACCGTCCGCCGTGGCACCGGGCCCGGTCGAAGCCGCGAGCGCCGCCCGCCGCTCGGCGGCCGCGGCCTCGAGCTGCGCCTTCTTCTCGTCGCTCGGCTCCACGAAGATCTCACCCGTGCTGCCGTCGACGGCGATCATCGTGCCCTCGGCGAGCTCACCCGCACCCGGCAGCGCCACCACGGCCGGAACGCCGAGCGCCCGCGCCAGGATCGCGCTGTGGCTCGTGGGACCGCCCTCCTCGGTGACGAAACCGAGCACCAGAGTCGGGTCGAGCAGCGCCGTGTCGGCGGGCGCGAGGTCACGGGCGACAAGGACGTAGGGCTCGTCGCTGTCCGGGACACCCGGCATCGGGACCCCCAGCAGACGGGCGACGATACGATTCCGCACGTCGTCGAGGTCGGCCACGCGACCCGCCAGGTACTCACCGGCACCCGCCAGCAGCTCGCGGTACGAGGCGAAGGCGTCGTACACGCCACGCTCGGCCGTGCTGCCCACGGCGATCCGCCGCTCCACGTCGGCCATCAGCTCGGGGTCCTGAGCCATCATGGCCTGCGCCTCGAGCACCGCCTGGGCTTCGCCTCCCGCGAGGTTGCCGCGCGCCGTCAGGTCGGCGGCCACAGCCTCCACGGCCTTGCGGGCGCGCCCCTGTTCACGCTCCGCCTCTTCCGCGGGGATCTGCTTCGCGGGCGGCTCGAGCACCGCCGTTCCCATGTGCCGAACCTCGCCGATCGCCACACCGTGGCTGACACCGACGCCTCGCAGCGTTGTCTCCATCTCACCCGTCTCCGATAGTGCGGCGGGTCCCGCCGCCGCGTTGGTTGTCGTACTCGCCGTCATACGACGGCACAGACGTCACTTCCAGAGGAAGAGACTGTCGCCGGCCTTCACATCGCCGTTGTCGCGAAGATCGGAGAGGGCCTCGGCCGTGGCTTCCAGCGCCACGACCGGGCAGACAGCGGACTTGCCGGCGGCCTCGACCGCGGCAGGGTTCCACCGCACGACGCCCTGACCGCGCCGGACGGTGTCGCCCTTGTTCACCAGCAGCTCGAAACCCTCGCCGTTGAGCTGCACGGTGTCGATGCCGAGGTGGGTGAGCACACCGTGTCCGCTCTCGTCGACCACGACGAACGCGTGCGGGTGCAGGGAGACGATGACGCCGTCCACGGGCGAGACGGCCTCGGAGGGCTCACGTACGGGGTCGATGGCTGTGCCCGGGCCGACCATGGCCTGGGAGAAGACCGGATCCGGCACGGCTGCCAGTCCGATGGCGCGTCCGGCGAGCGGGGACGTCACGGTGGTCATGGGAAGCCTCCCAGGGGTGGAGATCGATATGGCCGTCCCTGCAGGTACCGGACGGCGCACTGTGCAGCAGCGTATGACACCTGAAGTGCCCGTTCCGTGCGAGCACCCAGAAGTGGTCTAGACCATACCGCATATCGATTTGCACCGGCTCCGCGGCCGCGTGTACAGTCGTACTCCTGCTTGGGGCTGAGCGACGCACAGTTCGCCTCCTGGCCCGGCAGCACCAAACCTGTCAGATCCTAACTCAGGGTCACCTTCTGCATGCCTGCAGGGCGGTGGTCAGAGGGCCGGAAAAACACTGATAGAGTTTGGAACAACGAAGGGAAGCGCCCGGAGGAAAGCCCGAGAGGGTGAGTACAAAGGAAGCGACCGTTCCTTGAGAACTCAACAGCGT
>NZ_JBNCNM010000042.1:0-28659 GCF_049846985.1 Streptomyces sp. DT190
CGCCGGCCCCACGGCCCACCCGGTCGCCCGCGCCCCCGCGCCCGGCGCCCCCGGCTTCCCCGACGCCGCCCGCCCCCCCCCCCCCCCCCCCCCCCCCGCCGCCCCCCCCCCCCCCCCCCCCCCCCCCCCCCCCGGCCGTTGGTGCGCCGGTGCGCACCGGTAAACCCGATCGAGCCCCCGGCCCGTTCGCGGTAACGTTCCTGGTGTTCCTGCCGTTCCGACAGCGCAGGGCCATCGATCCCGTACCGGCGGGTCATCCGGACACACATGTACGTGGGGACTCTGTCCTTCGACCTGCTTCTCGGCGACGTACGGTCGCTGAAGGAGAAGCGCTCCGTCGTCCGCCCCATCGTCGCCGAGCTCCAGCGCAAGTACGCGGTGAGCGCGGCCGAGGTGGATCACATGGACCTCCATCGCAGGGCGGTCATCGGCCTGGCGTCGGTGTCCGGCGACGCGGGGCACCTGAGCGAGGTACTCGACCGGTGCGAACGGCTGGTCGCCGCCCGCCCCGAGGTGGAGCTGCTGTCCGTCAGGCGGCGCTTCCACGGCGAAGACGACTGACGAACCGAGAACGAACCGGACAGGAAAGAACGGGAGACGGACCAGTGGCCGACAACGCGCGGGCTAAGAGGCTGGCGGACCTCATCCGAGAGGTGGTGGCCCAGAAGCTGCAGCGCGGGATCAAGGACCCGCGGCTCGGCTCGCACGTCACCATCACGGACACCCGGGTCACGGGTGACCTCAGGGAGGCGACCGTCTTCTACACCGTGTACGGGGACGACGAGGAGCGCGCGGCGGCCGCCGCCGGCCTGGAGAGCGCCAAGGGCGTCCTGCGCTCCGAGGTGGGCCGGGCCGCCGGTGTGAAGTTCACGCCGACCCTGACCTTCGTCATGGACGCCCTCCCGGACACCGCCCGGAACATCGAGGACCTCCTCGACAAGGCGCGCCAGTCCGACGAGAAGGTGCGCGAGGCCTCCGCCGGAGCGAAGTACGCCGGTGACGCCGACCCGTACCGCAAGCCGGACGAGGACGACGAGACGGACGACACCGCCGAATGACCCAGAAGCACACCACGCCCGACGGCCTCGTCATCGTCGACAAGCCGTCGGGCTTCACTTCGCACGACGTCGTCGCCAAGATGCGCGGCATCGCCAGGACGCGGCGCGTCGGGCACGCCGGCACCCTCGACCCGATGGCCACGGGCGTCCTCGTCCTCGGCGTCGAGAAGGCCACCAAGCTCCTCGGCCACCTCGCACTGACCGAGAAGGAGTACCTGGGCACCATCCGGCTCGGGCAGAACACCCTCACGGACGACGCCGAGGGGGACATCACCTCCTCCACCGACGCCTCCGGGGTCACCCGGGACGCCATCGACGCCGGCATCGCCGAGCTGACCGGCGCCATCATGCAGGTGCCGTCCAAGGTCAGCGCCATCAAGATCAACGGCGTGCGTTCCTACAAGCGGGCCAGGGAGGGCGAGGAGTTCGAGATCCCGGCCCGGCCCGTGACGGTCTCCTCCTTCGGCGTGTACGACGTCCGGGACGCCGTCGCCGAGGACGGCACGCCCGTGCTCGACCTGGTCGTGTCGGTCGTCTGCTCCTCGGGCACCTACATCCGGGCCCTGGCCCGCGACCTGGGCGCCGGCCTCGGCGTCGGCGGCCACCTCACGGCCCTGCGCCGCACCCGCGTCGGTCCCTACAAGCTGGACGCGGCCCGCACGCTGGACCAGCTCCAGCAGGAGCTGACCGTGATGCCCGTCGCGGAGGCGGCCGCGGCCGCGTTCCCCCGCTGGGACGTCGACGCCCGCCGGGCCAAGCTGCTCACCAACGGCGTGCGCCTGGAGATGCCCGACCAGTACGCGGGCTCCGGCCCGGTCGCCGTCTTCGACCCGGAGGGCCGCTTCCTGGCCCTCGTCGAGGAGCAGAAGGGCAAGGCGAAGAGCCTGGCCGTCTTCGGCTGACGGCCCGCCGCGGGCGGTCCGCCCGTGGAGCGGCGGTCACGGGGTACCTCCACTGCCGCCGCTCCACGGTCCCCCCTCGGTTCCCCCACCCCTAGGGTGTATCCAGCCGCCCCCGTCCGTTCACCCGTCCGTGCGGGCGCTCGGAGTGAACGGGGGGAGCGGAAGGGGGCGCTTTCGCGAAGCGATCTGTCCCGCTGATCATCTCCCGCCTAACGTCGAACACGAGGGCACGGGTGTACGGCGGGGAGGCACGACGATGACGTCGCGGAACCGGTCCCGGGAGACGGACGACAGCGCACCGGACTCACCGGACCGCCCCGGACCAGTGGAGCACGCACGGGGCGCGGCCCCGGACGGGGCGCTCGTGCGCATCCACGACCTGGCGGGCCGCCCGCGGGGCACCGGCTTCCTCGCCGACCACCGCGGCACGCTCGTCACCAGCCACGAGGCCGTCGACGGCCTGCCCCGGCTCGTGCTGCACGGGGCGGGGGACCGCCGCCGGGTCGTGACCGCCGACGCGATCACGCCGCTGCCCGCCCTGGATCTGGCCCTGGTGCGGACGGAGGGGCTCGGTGTGCCGCCGCTGCCCGTCACCGCCCGGGACGGGGCCGGCACCGGCACCTATGTGCGGATCGCCGCCGGCGGCTGGCGCGAGGCGCGGGTCCTGGGCTCGGCCGGTGTCACGTACGCGGCCACGGACCGATTCCACCGCATCGACGCCGCCCTGGAGCTGGCGGTCGGCACGGCGGGGCGGGACGCGCTGCGGCTGGGCGGGGGAGCGGCCGGCGGTCCGGTGGTGGACGCCGCGACCGGCGCCGTCGTCGCCGTCCTCGGCACCGCGCTCCGCTCCGGCCACCGCGACGTCGGGTTCGCCGTGCCCCTGCACCCGGGGGTGCCCGGAGCGGCGGGCCCGCTCGCCGACCTGCTCGCCGAGAACGCGGCGACCGTCCCCGCGTACGGCGACGACCTCAACCTGGCCGGAGTGCTGGAGCTGACCGGCGTCGCGCGAAGCCTGGACGGCCCGCCCGAGCCTCCTGGCCTCGCCCCGCCGGTCGAACGGGCCGCCGTGGCAGCCCAGTTCGACGCCTTCACCGCAGGCCCCGATCCCGTCCTCGCCCTGGTCGGCGCGCCCGGCAGCGGCCGCACGACGGAGCTGGCGGCGCTCGCGGCCCGGCGGGCGGGCGACGGGCGGCCCACACTCTGGCTGCGCGGCTGCGACCTGCGGGACGACGACACGTCGGTGGCGGACGCGGCCCGCCGGGCGCTGACCCGCGCCGCCCCCGCCGTGGCCGCCGCACGGGCCCCGCTCCCGGCCGGCCTCGGCGACTTCTCACCGGAACGCCTCGCCCGTCGCGCGACCGCCCTCGGACGCCCCTTGCTGCTGGTGCTCGACGGCCCCGAGGAGATGCCACGGGCCCTGGCCGCCCGGTTCGCCGACTGGGCGGACGGGACGCTGCGGTGGCTGCGGGAGACGGGAGCACGGCTGGTGGTGGCCTGCCGGACGGAGTACGAGGAGGAGGCGTCGGACGCACTGCACCGGCCCGTCCGCGTGCCGGTGGGCGACCTCACCGCGACCGAGGCCCGTCAGGCCCGCGAGCGCCTGGGGATCCCGGAGGACGTCCTGTCGGCCGGCGACGCCCGGCACCCCCTCACCCTCCGGCTGCTCGCCGAGATCCGGGCCGAGCTCGCCGACGCCCCGCAGCGGCCCACCGCCCTCGACCGCGACGACGTCTTCTCCGCCTACCTGGACCTGGCGGCTCTGCGGATCGCCGCGCGGCTGGCCGTCGGCAGCGGCCTGGGCGGCAGGGCCGTACGGCGGCTGGCCGCCAAGGTCGCCGGGCAGGTGCACGAGGCCGCCCGGCGCAGTCTCGGCCCGGGGCTCGGGGACCTGGACCGGCAGGCGTTCGACGCCGTGTTCCCCTGGGGGACCGCCCCGGAGCGGCTCGGCGGCGGCACGGGCTGGGCGTCGGCCGTGCTCGCCGAGGGGCTGCTGGTGCCCTCCGGAGCGGGCTACCGCTTCGCCCACGAGGAGCTCGCCGACTGGCTCCACGGCCTGCACCTCGACCTCGACGAGGCCCTGCACGCCCTCGTCCACCGCGACCGGGACGAGCAGGCGGACCCCGTCCCGCACCACCGCATCGGACCCGTCGTCCAGGCCCTGCTCTGCCTCGGCCGGCAGCAGGGCACCGGACCGCTGGCCTCCCGCCTGGCCGACCTGGTGCACGCCCTGGACACCGACCCGGACTCCTGGTGGGCCGTCCGGTTGCTCGCCGGCACCCTGACGGCCGTGCCGGACGCGACGGCGTACACCGACGTGCTGCGGCTGCTCGCCGACCGGGTCGTGGCCTGGCGGCGGCAGGAACGGCCCGTGCCGGACGTGCTCGGGCCGGACTTCTGGACCGGCCTGCGGCTGACCCGGGACGCGCGGTGGTCGCTGCTCAGACGGCTGGTGCACGCCGACGGACCGCCGTGCGAGGCCGGCCCCCGCTTCCTCGACGCCGTCGCGGGGCTGCTGGCCGCCGACCCCGTCGCCGTACAGCCGCAGCTCGTCCGCTGGTTCGACGACGAGCGGCCGCTGCCCGCCACCCCGCACGCGACCGTGGCGCTGGCCGCGCAGGCGCTGCTGCACACCCACCGCCACCACGCCCTGGACGAGCTGACGGACGTCCTCGTCGACCGCGCGCACCGGCGGGCCGACGAACTGCTCGCCGTCCTGGCCGAGGAGGAGCCGTCGGCACTGTGCCGGGCCGCCGACCGCTGGGCGCGTGACGAACGGCCGGCCCGCCGGGCCGCGGCGATGGCCCACGGCCTGCGCGTCGCCCCCCACGCGCACACCGGGGGCGACCGCGCCCTGCTGCGCTACGCCGCCCTCACCTTGCTGGCCCGCCCCGCCGACCGTGCCCTGCACGGCAGTGCGCTCGCCCTCCTCGTCCACGACCCGCACACCCGGGTCCGGTACCTGCCCCGCGCTCTGGAGCACTTCGCCGCGGGCGACCCGCACCTGCCGCCGGACGCGCTCGCCCGGGCCCTGCCCACCCACCCGGAGTCGGTGCTCGGCGCCTTCGCGGCCCGGCTGGAGCGGCCTGGCGCGGACGAGGCGCTGCGGGCCCTGGCCGACGCCACCCCGCCCGGCCTGGCCCGTCCCGTCGCCGCGCTGGTCCGGCAGGCGGCGCAGCGGCGGCCGGAACTCGCCGGGCAGATCGCCGCGTACGTGGACCAGCGGCTCGACCGCGGCCCCGCCGCCCGGGCCGTGCTCCTGCCGCTGGTCACCGGGCTGCTGGAAGGAGGACCCGTGCGGCTGCGCTGCGCCCTCGCCGGTGTCCTCACGCCACCGGGCATCCCCGCCTCCCGGCCACTGCGCCGGGAGCTGCGCGAGGCGCTCCTGGCCCGCGAGCACGACACCGACGTCCTGGACGCGCTGCTGCAGGCCGCCGCCCGCAACGGCGGTGACGACCTGCGCGACCTCGTCCACCGCATCGGGCTGCTCCTCGGCCGCACCCCCGAGGGCGCGGGCCGCTTCGACCGCGCCCTGGTCGACCTCGGCCGGCACGTGCCCGGCTTCGCCGCCCGCGTCGCCGGCTGGCTGGCCGACGCGCCGAAGGAGTGGGCGGCCCTGGTCGGGCCGAGCTCCCACCGCACGATCGAGAACCTGGCGGGCGTCCGCGTCCCGGCCTGACGGCGCGGGGTGCCGTGCGCCCGGTCACAGGCCCCATGCCGATGCGGGCGGCGGCGACCCGGCATGGCACCCTTAGACCTGCGTACGCGTCACCACGGACAACCGACCGGACACGGGTTCGACGAAGCTTTCGACAAGGAGCAGGCACAGTGCAGCGCTGGCGTGGCTTGGAGGACATCCCCCAGGACTGGGGGCGCAGCGTCGTCACCATCGGCTCCTACGACGGAGTCCACCGCGGACACCAGCTGATCATCCGGCATGCCGTGGACCGCGCCCGGGAGCTGGGCGTGCCCGCCGTCGTCGTGACCTTCGACCCGCACCCCAGCGAGGTGGTGCGCCCCGGCAGCCACCCGCCGCTGCTCGCCCCGCACCACCGCCGCGCCGAACTCATGGCCGGCCTCGGCGTGGACGCGGTGCTCATCCTCCCCTTCACGACCGAGTTCTCGAAGCTGTCCCCGGCCGACTTCGTCGTCAAGGTGCTCGTCGACAAGCTGCACGCCAGGGCGGTCGTCGAGGGCCCCAACTTCCGCTTCGGCCACAAGGCCGCCGGCAACGTGGAGTTCCTCGCCGCGCAGGGCAAGACCTACGACTTCGAAGTCGAGGTCGTCGACCTGTACGTCACCGGTGAGGCGGGCGGCGGCGAGCCGTTCTCCTCCACGCTGACGCGGCGTCTGGTCGCCGAGGGCGACGTCCGGGGCGCGGCGGAGATCCTCGGCCGGCCGCACCGGGTGGAGGGCGTCGTCGTCCGGGGCGCCCAGCGCGGACGCGAACTGGGCTTCCCCACCGCCAACGTGGAGACGTTGCCGCACACGGCCGTCCCGGCCGACGGCGTGTACGCCGGCTGGCTGCACGCGCAGGGCGAAGCGATGCCCGCCGCGATCTCCGTCGGCACGAACCCGCAGTTCGAGGGGACCGAGCGGACGGTGGAGGCGTACGCCATCGACCGGGTCGGGCTGGATCTGTACGGGTTGCATGTCGCGGTCGACTTCTTGGCGTTCGTGCGGGGGCAGGCGAAGTTCGAGACGCTGGACGCGCTGCTGGAGCAGATGGGGCGGGACGTGCAGAAGTGCAAGGAGCTGGTGGCGGCTGAGCAGGCTGCCTAGTCCGCTTGTGAGCCGTCTGCGGGTGCGTGGGGGCCTGTCGCGCAGCTCCCCGCGCCCCTGAGGGACGTCGCCCAGTGGCAGGCCGCCTGCGACTCCCCGCCTCCGCTCAGCACCGCCAGGTCCTGGCCCCTGCACGCGTCCGCCACGCCCGCCCGCTCCGCCTCGCCGCTCGCCAGGATCTGGCAGCGGGCGTGGAAGCGGCAGCCGGGCGGGACACGGGACGGGTCCGGGGGTTCGCCGCCGAGGACGACCGGATCGCCCGGGGCCTCCGGGAGGACCGACAGCAGGGCCTGGGTGTAGGGATGCCGGGGCGCCGTCAGGACCTGCTCCACCGCCCCCGTCTCCACGATCCGGCCCAGGTACATCACGGCCACCCGGTCGGCGATGTTCCAGGCAAGCCCCAGATCGTGCGTCACGACCAGGGCGGACAGGCCCAGTTCCGTGCGCAGCCGGAGCAGCAGGGCGAGAATCTCGCCGCGCACCGAGGCGTCGAGGGAGGCCACCGGCTCGTCGGCGACGAGAAGTTCGGGTTCCAGGACGAGCGCGCCCGCGATGACGACCCGCTGGCGCTGCCCGCCGGACAGTTCGTGCGGATAGCGCAGGAAGAAACGTTCCGCAGGGCGCAGGCCGGCCCGTGCCAGGGCGTCGGCGACCGCTGTGCGCTCGTCGCCCCCGAAGCCGTGGATGCGCAGGCCCTCGGCGACCGCGTCGTACACGGTGTGCCGGGGGTTGAGGGAGCCGCTCGGGTCCTGGAGGACCAGCTGGACGCGCTTGCGGTAGGCCTTCAGGGAGCGGCCGGAGTACTCCAGGGGCCGGCCGTCGAAGAGGACCCGGCCCGCCGTCGGCTCGACCAGGCCCAGCAGGCTGCGGGCCAGGGTCGTCTTGCCGCAGCCGGACTCACCGACGAGGGCGACGATCTCGCCGGGCCGGATGTCGAGGTCGACGCCGTCCACCGCGCGGGCCCGGGGACCGCCGTGCCGGCCGGGGAAGGTGACGTGCAGGCCCTGGGCGCTCAGCAGGGGCGCCGTGGCGACCTCGGGGGCCGTGGGGGAGAGGGTCATGGCGTGCTGGGCCTCGCTTCCTCCAGGGTGTCCGGTTCCCCGGCCTGCCGCGCCTCACCGGACCCGGGGGCCCGATCCGGCTCCCACTGCTCCGCGTCCCGGCGCTCCGCGGGGGAGGCGTCCGGCGGCGGTCCGACCAGGACGCACGCGGCGCGGCGCCCGGGACCGGCCTGCCGCAGCGCCGGGTCCTGCTCGGCGCACCCCTGAAGCGCCACCGGGCAGCGCGGGTGGAACGTGCACCCGGACGGCAGCGCGGCCGGGTCGGGCGGGTCGCCCGCGAGCCCCTGCGGAGCGAACCGGGACGCCGCATCGCCGATGCGCGGGAACGCCGCCGACAGGGCCCGGGCGTACGGGTGCCGGGCGTCCTCGTACACCTGGGCCGCCGGGCCCTCCTCGACGACCCGGCCCGCGTACATCACCGCCAGCCGGTCGCAGGTGTCGGCCAGCACCGCCAGGTCGTGGCTGATCATCACCAGACCCAGGTCCTTCTCCGCGACCAGCTGCTCGATGAGCCGCAGGATCTGGGCCTGGATCATCACGTCGAGCGCGGTGGTCGGCTCGTCGGCGATGACCAGGCGCGGATCGCAGGCCAGGGCCATGGCGATCATGACGCGCTGGCGCTGGCCGCCGGACAGCTCGTGCGGGTAGGCGTCGGCGCGGGCCGCGGGGAGGCCGACCTGCTCCAGCAGCTCGCCGGTCCGCTTCCTCGCCGCGGCCGGCGTGGCCTTCCCGTGCAGCAGGACGGGCTCGGCGATCTGGACGCCGATGCGGTGCACGGCGTTCAGCGAGTGCATCGCGCCCTGGAAGACGATCGAGGCGCCGGCCCAGCGGACCGCCCGCACCCGGCCCCACTTCATGGTCAGCACGTCCTCGCCGTCGAGCAGGACCTCCCCCGTGATGCGCGTCCCGGCCGGCAGCAGCCGCAGCAGGGCCAGCGCCAGCGTCGACTTGCCGCAGCCGGACTCACCGGCCAGGCCCAGCTTCCGCCCCGCGTCCAGGCGCAGGTCCACCCCGCGCACGGCGGCCGCACCGCCCGGGTACGTCACCGTCAGGTTCCTGACGTCGAGCAGACTCAACGCGACACCCCCAGCCTGGGGTTGAGGACGGACTCCACGGCCCGTCCGCACAGTGTGAACGCCAGCGCCACCACGGCGATGGCGATGCCCGGCGGCACCAGGTACCACCAGTCCCCGGCGCTGACCGCGCCCGCCTCACGGGCGTCCTGGAGCAGCCCGCCCCACGACACGACCGTCGGGTCGCCGAGACCGAGGAAGGCCAGCGTCGCCTCGGCGAGGATGGCCGAGGAGATGATCAGCGTGGTCTGGGCGAGCACCAGCGGCATCACGTTGGGCACGACGTGCCGGGACATGATGTGCCAGTGGCCGCCGCCGAGCGCCGTCGCCCGCTCGATGTACGGCCGGGTCTCCACCGCGAGGGTCTGCGCGCGCACCAGGCGGGCCGTGGTCGGCCAGGTGGTGACGCCGATCGCGATGACGATCGTGGTCAGCGAGCGGGACATCACGGTCGCCAGGGCGATCGCCAGCACCAGTGTCGGCATCACCAGGAACCAGTCGGTCACCCGCATCATCACCGTCGCGTACCAGCCCTTGAAGTGCCCGGCCGTGACCCCGATCAGGGTGCCGATCGAAACCGACAGCACGGCCGCGAGCAGCCCCACCAGCAGCGACACCCGCGAGCCCCAGATCACCAGGCCCAGCAGGTCCCGCCCGAACTGGTCGGTGCCGAGCGGGAACGCGGCGCTCGGGCTCTGCATCGGCTGCCCCGGCGCGTCGGTCACGCTGCTCACGTCGGAGCCGACGAACAAGGGCGCGAACAGCGCCAGCAGCCCGCACAGCGCGAGGACGGCCAGGCCGTACAGCCCCGCCCGTTCCGCGCGGTACTGCCGCCAGAAGCGCGCGACGGAGGCCCGGCGGCGCTGCCGGGCCAGGGCGCGCGGACTCGGGGCCGTGCCGGTCGACGTCGTCATCGGGCCACCCGGGGGTCAAGCAGCGGATACACCAGGTCGGCGAGGGTGTTCATCAGGATCACCGCGGCGGCGAACACGAAGAACAGGCCCTGCACCAGCGGCAGGTCGGGCACGCTCAGCGCCTGGTAGAACAGCCCGCCCAGGCCCGGCCAGGAGAACACCGTCTCCACCAGGATCACGCCCGCCACCGTCCGGCCGAGGTTGATGAAGATCAGCGTCACGGTCGGCAGCAGCGCGTTGGGCACGGCGTGCCGGCGGCGTACGAGGTCGTCGCGCAGACCCTTGGCCCGCGCGGTCGTCAGATAGTCGCTGCCCATCTCGTCCAGCAGCGCCGACCGCGTCACGAGCAGCGTCTGCCCGTACTCCACCGCCACCAGCGTCACCACCGGCAGCACCAGATGGTGCGCCACGTCGAGGACGTACGCGAAGCCCTCCTCGCCGCCCGACTCCATGCCGCCGGTCGGGAACAGGCCCGGCAGCGGGCCGACCCCCACCGACAGCACGATGATCAGCAGCAGCCCGAGCCAGAAGGACGGGATGGAGTACAGCGTCAGCGCCAGGCCCGTGTTGACCCGGTCGCCGAGCCCGCCGCGCCGCCACGCCGAGCGCGTGCCCAGGAAGATGCCGAGCGCGGTGTAGAGGAGGAAGGCCGTGCCGGTGAGCAGCAGGGTGTTGGGCAGCGCCTCGGTGATCCTGTCGACCACGGGGGTGCGGAACTGGTACGACGTCCCGAAGTCGCCCGTGAGGGCCTTGGCGCAGTAGTCGGTGAACTGCCGCCACAGCGGCAGGTCGAGACCGAACTCCTCGCGGTAGGCGGCCAGCTGCTCGGCCGATACCTGGCGGCCGCCGGTCATGGTCTTCACCGGGTCGCCGGGGATCAGCCGGAACAGGAAGAAGCTGGTGACGAGGACGGCCAGCAGCGACACGGCCGCACCGGCCACCTTGCCGGCCAGGTACCGCGGGTACGCGGAACGCCCGCGGACCCGCGGCCCGGCCGCCGTCTGCCTGTCCTCGACCAGCGCGGGGCTCGCGTCGGCGGTCATGAGGGCTCGCTCACTCCCGGTCGTCGGCACTGGCCCGGCGGCGCACCGCCACCACCGTGCCCAGGCCGATCAGCAGGACGGCGCTCGTGGCGATGACGGCCACGACGGCCGTGGACGAGCCGCCGGACGAGTCACCGGAGTCCGCCGGGACCGCCGACCACCAGCTCCAGTAGCCGTCCTGGCCGTAGATGTTCCCCGCCTTCGCCGGCATGGTCGTGATCGACTTGATCTGGTCCGTCCGGTAGGCCTCGACCGCGTTCGGGTACGCCATGACGTTCATGTACCCGAGGTCGTACAGCCGCGACTCCATCTGCTTGACGATGTCCGCCCGTTTGGCGGGGTCGTACTCGGCGAGCTGGCGGGCGTAGAGCTCGTCGTAGGTCTTGTCGCAGATGAAGTTGTCGGTCGCGCCCGTGTCCTCCGGCGTCGCCGGGAGCGCGCCGCAGGTGTGGATCGACAGCACGAAGTCCGGGTCCGGGTTGACCGACCAGCCGTCGAACGCCAGGTCGTACTTTCCGGCCAGCCACGGGTCGGTCACGTTGTCCAGGCACTCCAGCCGCACGCCGATGCCGAGGTCGCCCCACCACTCCTGGAGGTACTTGCCGACCGCCTTGTCGTTGGGGTCGGTGGCGTGGCACAGGACGCGGTAGGTGATCGGCTTGCCGTCCTTGCCGACGCGTTTGCCGTCACCGTTCTTCCGGTAGCCCGCGCGGTCGAGCAGCTGGGCCGCCTTCGCCGGGTCGTAGGCCAGCTTCTGGCTCGCGGACGGCTTCCAGAAGTAGTCCTCGAAGCGCGGCGGGAGGTAGCCCTCGCCCTCGACGGCGTGTCCCCGGAACACCTTGTCGATCACGGCCTCGCGGTCCACGGCCATGAACAGCGCGTTGCGCACCCGCTGGTCGAGCAGGGAGGGGTGGCCGTCACCGAACTTCTTGCCGTTCTTGGCCTTCGCGCCCGGGTTGGTGGCCAGGGCGTAGAAGCGGCGGCCGGGGGCGTCGTTGACCCGGATGTTTTCCGCGCCCTCCAGGGACTCCGCCTGGGCGGGCGTCAGGGACGGCGACCCGGCGACGAAGGACACCTCGCCCTTGCGCAGCGCCGAGACGGCCGCGTCCTGGTCCTTGTAGTAGCGGAAGACCAGCTCGTCGAACTTCGGCGCCCCACGCCAGAACGTCGCGTTGGCCTTGAGCCGCACATAGCTGTCGGCCTTGTACCCGGTCAGCACGAACGGGCCGTTCCCCACGATCGGGAAGCTCTTGTCGTTGTTGAACTCGGAGAAGTCCGAGACCTTCTCCCACACGTGCTTCGGCACGATCGGCACGTCGAGCGCGGTCATCGTGGCCTGCGGCTTCTTCAGCTCGATGACCAGCTTGGTGGGGCTCGGTGCCGTCACCCGCTCGAAGTTCCCGACGTAACTGCCGTTCGCGGTGGCCGCGCCGTCGTCCGTCATCATCTTGTTGAACGTCCACGCCGCGTCCTCGGCGGTGGCCTGCTCGCCGTCCGACCACTTCGAGTTCGAGCGGATCGTGTACGTCCAGGTCAGCTTGTCCGGCGACGACTCCCACCTGGTGGCCAGGCCGGGCACGGCGTGGTTGTCCTGGGGGTCGTAGTTCGTCAGGTACTCGTACATGAGCCGGTGGATGCTCGTGCTGAGCAGCCGGACCGCCAGGAACGGGCTGAGCGAGTCCACGCTCTGGGCGACCGCGACGGTCAGCACCTTCTTGCCGTCGTCGGCCGCCCGGGCCTGCTGGGGCGCCGGGTCGAGCGGGGACGCGAGCCCGGCGGTGAGGGTGAGCGCGGCCGCCCCGGCCACGGCGAGGAGCCGGAGGCCGCGCGGGAGGCTGCGTGTCTGATCGTTCGTGCCCATGGTCGGACCTCGCGTCATCGCTCGGACGGTAAGGACGGGTTGATCAGCTGTCAGGGGATGCTGAGTGTGTATCAGCGGCCGTCTCCACCCGTCAACGGCGCATTCACCCCTTGTGGCCTGCGGAAATAACGAATTGGCGAGCTTTTCGCGCCCATTGGTGGAGACCATTGACGCGCCCCTGGCCAGGGCCTGGCAACGGATTTCGCCCCTCGGAGGGCCCGGAACGCGCGGCGGCCCGCGCCGAGTCGGAACGGCGCGGGCCGGAACGGGGATCGGCCCCTCGAAAGGGGCCGATCGGGTGAGGTGACTACTGCGTCGGGGGCGGGGGCGGCGGGGTCTGCCCCTGCGGGCCGGGCTGCCCGGGCTGGGGCTGCTGAGGGTAGCCGTAGCCGGGCTGCGGAGGGACGGCCGGCGGCTGCCCGGGCTGCTGGGGCTGCTGGGGGTACGGCGGCTGGCCGGGGACCGGCTGTCCCGGCTGACCGGCCTGCGGGTAGGGCGGTCCGCCCGCGGCCTGCGGGTACGGCTGCTGCCCCGGCTGGGGATAAGGCTGTCCGGGCTGGGCGTACGGCTGCCCCGGCTGCTGGGGCTGGTGGGGGTGCTGAGGCTGCTGCGGGTACGGGCCCGGCTGCTGCTGTCCGGGGTACGGCGGTTGTCCCGGTACCGGCTGACCCGGGACGTGCTGGCCCGGGACGTGCTGGCCCGGCAGCGGCGGGGCGGCGACCGGCGGCGGGTTGCCGTCGGAGGTCCACAGCCCGTGCGACTGCTGGTGCCGGACGAAGTCCTCGGCGACCAGCGCCGCGAGATTGAAGTACGCCTCCCGCACCTTGGGCCGCATCATGTCGAGGTCGACCTCGGCGCCGGCGGCGAGGTGCTCGTCGAACGGCACGACGATGACACCGCGGCAGCGCGTCTCGAAGTGCGTCACGATGTCCTCGACCTTGATCATCTTGCCGGTCTCGCGCACCCCGGAGATGACGGTGAGGGAGCGCGAGACGAGGTCGGCGTACCCGTGCGCCGACAGCCAGTCCAGCGTGGTGCTGGCGCTGCTCGCCCCGTCCACGGACGGGGTCGAGATGATGATCAGCTGGTCGGCGAGGTCGAGGACCCCGCGCATGGCGCTGTAGAGCAGACCGGTACCCGAGTCGGTCAGGATGATCGGGTACTGCTTGCCCAGCACGTCGATCGCGCGCCGGTAGTCCTCGTCGTTGAACGTCGTGGACACGGCCGGGTCGACGTCGTTGGCGATGATCTCCAGCCCGGACGGCGCCTGGGAGGTGAACCGCCGGATGTCCATGTAGGAGTTGAGGTACGGGATCGCCTGGACGAGGTCGCGGATGGTCGCCCCGGTCTCCCGGCGGACCCGGCGCCCGAGGGTGCCCGCGTCCGGGTTGGCGTCGATCGCGAGGATCTTGTCCTGCCGCTCGGTGGCGAGCGTGGAGCCGAGCGCGGTGGTGGTGGTCGTCTTGCCGACGCCGCCCTTGAGGCTGATCACCGCGATGCGGTAGCAGGACAGCACCGGCGTACGGATCAGGTCGAGCTTCCGCTGCCGCTCGGCCTCCTCCTTCTTGCCGCCGATCTTGAACCGCCCGCCACCGGCCGCCGGACGGCTGCTCTTCGCCTTCTGCTTCTTGCTGTTGAGCAGCCGGTCGGACGACAGCTCCACGGCGGCGGTGTAACCGAGCGGCGCGGCCCCGGGGTTGGTCGGCTGCCGCTGGTCGTGCTGCATGGGCTGCGGCCAGGCGGTGCCGGTGCGGGGGTCGACGGGAGCCTGGGGCTGCCCGGGGTGTCCGGGGTGTCCGGGCTGAACCGGCACGCCTGGCTGTTCCGGCGGCTGCTGGGCGGCATGCGGGTGCGGGGCCCGCGGCGGCACGCCGGGGTGGGGCTGCGGCTGTGCCTGGGGCTGCTGGGCGGGCGGCTGGGGGAAGCCGTAGCCGCCCTGGGGGTCCGGCGCGGCCGGGGCGGGAGCGCCGGGGTGCGGGAAGCCGTAGCCGTCCTGCGGGTGGGGAGCGGGGGCAGGAGCGGCAGCGGGCGGCGTGTTCGGCTGCTGGGCGGCCTGCGGCTGCGCCGCGGGCTGGGGCTCAGCCACGGGCTGGGGCTGCGGGCCGGCGGGAGCGGGCACGCCCGGGTGCGGGAAGCCGTAGCCGGGCTGCGGGTTCTGCGCGTTCGGGGCCGGGGCCGGGGCCGGGACCGGGGTGGAGGGCTGGGGCTGTGCCTGGGGCTGCCGGGCGGGCGGCTGGGGGAAGCCGTAACCGCCCTGGGGGTCCGGCGCGGCCGGGGCGGGGCCTCCCGGGTGCGGGAAGCCGTAGCCGCCTGGCTGGGGCGCGGGCTGGGCGGGCGACTGGTCGGGTGGGGTCGGCACGCCCGGCTGGTTCCACGCGGCGGGCGCGGGCTGCGGCGCCTGCGGCTGGAACGGCGGCTGCTGGGCCGGCACGGGCGGCTGGGGCGGCACCGGCGCCTGTCCCTCGGCCGCGGTCGGCTGCGGCTGGGGCTGCGCGTCAGCGGGCTGGGGCTGTTGCGGGTGCTGTTGCGGGTGCTGCTGGGACGGGACCGGCCACTGGCTCGCCGGCGCCGGAGCGGCCGGCTGGTACGACGGCGGCAGCGGCGGCACGCCCTGCGGAGCCGGGGGAGTCCACGCGGGCTGGGAGTCGGAAGGCTCCGGCACGACGGCGTCCTGCGGGGCGCTGTCCTCGTCGTGGTGCTCGTCCTCGGGAGCAACTTCCTCGGCGGGCACGGCGTCCGACGGCTCGACGTCGTCGAGCCGGGCTCCGGCGGGCACGGCGTCGGCAGGCTCGGGCTCCGCCGGCTGTGCGTCCGCGACAGGGGCGTCGTCGGCCGGGACCTCGTCGATCGGAACACCGTCCGCGGGGGCGGGACCTTCGGGGGCGGTGTCTACGAGGGGCGCGGTGTCTGCGACGGGAACGGCGTCTGCGACAGGAACGGCGTCTGCCACGGGAACGGCGTCTGCGGATACGTCATCGACCGGCGCGGCGTCCACCGACGGAGTCTCCTCCGGCGCGGCGTCCTGGGGCTCGGCCTCCTCGGCCGTCGAGTCGTCGCTCTCCGCCACCGGGGCGTCCTCGTCCTGGGTGTCGTCCGCCAGGACAGTCACCGCAGGCTCGGCTTCGCGGGACTCCGCGTCGACGGCCTCGGCGTCATGGGCCTCGGCGTCATCGGAAACGGCACTGTCCACGCGGTCGTCCGTGTCGCCCGCCTCGGGCGCGTCCACGGCAGCCGCCGCTTCCCCTGTTTCCTCCGCGTCCTCGGCCCGAGCCGTGTCCTCCACGTCCTGGCCCTCGCCGACCGGCTCCGGACGCGCCTCGGCCTCCGCGGTCCGCTCCGCGATCTCCCGCTTCAGCGCGACGGCGGAGAAGCGCATGGTGGCACCGCTCTCCAGGTCACCGTTGGCGGACTCGGACTCGGACTCGGACTGGGACTCGGAGTCGTCGGAGGCCGGCACAGCCGACGCGGCCGGCGGCTCCGAAGGCGGAGGGACATCCGAAGGCGAAGGAGTCGCGGAAGGCACGGGCGGCGGCGTCCACTGCGCCTGGTGCCCGCCCACCGGGATGCTCGGCACAGCCGAGGGAGAGGACGGATCGGCCGCGGGCTCCTCCGCCTGACCTTCGGACCGGGCGCCCTGCGGCTCGAACCCCGTGGGCAGCCTGGGAACGGCGGACGGCCCCCCGGTCGAAGGCACGGGAGGCGTGAAGGGCGCACCCGGAGCGGGAGCGGGAGGCGTGAAGGGCCTACCCGGAGCAGGAGCGGGGGGTGTGAAGGGCGCCCCCGGCGCGGGCGCGGGCGGCGTGAACGGAGCACCAGGAGCCGGCGCAGGCGCCGGAGGCGTGAACGGCGCCCCGGGCGCCGGTGCCGGAACGGACGCCGGCCCTGCCGACGGACCGACACCGGAGGACGACGGTCCGGAGGAGACAGGCGGATACGCGTACCCCCCGGAGGGATTCGCGTGCGGCGGCGGAGTCAGACCCGGCAGCGGCGGCACCGGCCCTTTCGGCGCATCGGCCCCCGCACCCCCGGACGCCGCCCCCGTCCCCGGTCCGGCAGCCGAAGCCGGACCCGACCCCGGACCCGAACTCGAAGCCGCCCCCGAACTCCCCGAGGCGTTCTGCGTGTACCAGGCGGGCGGCGCGTAATCGATGGTGAACTCACCCGTCACCTCGGCCGCGGACTCCGCGTCGGGCTGGTCATCGCCGGGTGTCGCCCAGCCCCCGCGGATCCCGTCCCGATCGCTGCTCACAGTGTTCCTCCTGGTGTGGTCGAGCACCCTCATGCCGTGCTGGGGCGACCCTTGCTTGTCGTCCGACGTCGTGCGTAGCCGTGCGAAGTCGTTTGAGGCGTATCGAGGTCGTCCGAGGCAGTCCGATCCACAAACTCCCCCGTGTTCCCCCTGGGACACCGACGCCCGCTCCACGGTTTCCGGCGCCGCGCCCCGTCCCAGCCTAATCACCACAAGCCCCGCCACGGCAGGCCCGTCCACCACCGAGCACCTGTCCGCCGCGTCACAACCTGCCCGGAAGGTGCCCTGAAGTGGCGTACGCAGCACACACGTTGATGAACAAAAGGGGCGATAGACGTGAAGAACCCGAACTCCCCTGTCCCTCCGCCGCCTTCACCGCCGCCCCTTGCACCCGCGTGCCCAGGACGCCGTCACCACCCCGGACAACGCGACGAGGGGCGGCCGTCCACCGGCTCACCCCTCGTCGTGCGCCTGCGCGCCTACTGCCCGGCCCGGGACCCTCCGTCGCGCTGCCGCGGCTCCAGGTCGAACTCCCCGTCCCGCGCTCCCAGCACGAAGGCCCGCCACTCCGCCTCCGTGTAACGCAGCACCGTCTCCGGATCGAGGGAGGACCGCATCGCCACGGCCCCCTCCGGCAGGTACGCGATCTCGACCCGCTCCTCGTGCTCCTCGGTGCCGGGCGCGCAGTGCCACTCCACACCGGAGATGTCGAGGGCGTAGAGCTCGTCCCGCTCCCGCTCCTTGCGCGCCTTGATCTCCTCAGCCGTCTCCGCCATGCCGCAGCGACCCCTTCCCGACGTACGAACGATCCGAGCCCGCCCACCCTAGTGGCCGCCTCCGCCGCGGCCGGGAGCTTCGGGGAGCAGGGCAAAAAGGCCCTCGACCACCTGGTACTCTGGTCGACGGCCGTTTGTGTACGCACCCCCGGAACCAGTCGTTCTGGAGGCCGCGCCCAGCGGATCCCCGCCTTCCGAGTCATGGAAGCTCCCCCGAGACGCAGACCGGGGGCACTCGGTGGCCATCGCAGACCAATGAGGAGTACGCGTGTCGCTCGACGCCGCTACGAAGAAGCAGATCATGTCCGAGTTCGGTACCAAGGAGGGCGACACCGGCTCCCCCGAGGTCCAGGTCGCTCTGCTGTCCCGTCGGATCTCCGACCTGACCGAGCACCTCAAGACCCACAAGCACGACCACCACTCCCGCCGTGGCCTGCTGATCCTCGTGGGTCAGCGTCGCCGCCTTCTCCAGTACCTGGCGAAGAAGGACATCCAGCGCTTCCGTGCGCTGGTCGACCGCCTCGGCATCCGCCGCGGTGCGGCGGGCGCCAAGTAAGACGCCGTGAAGGGAGCGGTTCCCGGCAGAATCGGGGCCGCTCCCTTTGCTGTACGCGGGTATCTGTACGTGCGGAGTGTCACCACCCCTTTGTAGTGTGGTAGCACAACGCAACACGGACGACGCAGCACGACAAGAAGAGGAGAGGCGCTCCAAGCCGCCGCCGGTCCTCGGTAGTGGCCCCCGGGGTGGGAAAGCCCCGGGTGCTTCGATCGAAGACCGGCCCGCACAGCACGGCGCGCATCTCCGGAATGTCCCCCTGCCACACGGGCAGACGAGGGACGAAAGACGACAAGTAAACGGAGAGATCGCTAGTGGAGAACGAGACCCACTACGCCGAGGCCGTCATCGACAACGGCGCCTTCGGCACCCGCACCATCCGCTTCGAGACGGGCCGCCTGGCCAAGCAGGCCGCCGGCTCCGCCGTGGCGTACCTGGACGACGACACCATGGTGCTGTCGGCCACCACCGCTTCCAAGAACCCCAAGGACCAGCTCGACTTCTTCCCCCTCACGGTGGACGTCGAGGAGCGGATGTACGCCGCCGGCAAGATCCCCGGCAGCTTCTTCCGCCGTGAGGGCCGTCCCTCCGAGGACGCCATCCTCACCTGCCGCCTGATCGACCGCCCGCTGCGCCCGTCCTTCAAGAAGGGCCTGCGCAACGAGATCCAGGTCGTCGCCACGATCATGGCGCTCAACCCCGACCACCTGTACGACGTCGTGGCGATCAACGCCGCCTCCGCGTCCACGCAGCTGGCCGGCCTGCCCTTCTCCGGCCCGATCGGCGGCGTCCGCGTCGCGCTGATCAACGGCCAGTGGGTGGCCTTCCCGACGCACACCGAGCTCGAGGACGCCGTCTTCGACATGGTCGTCGCGGGCCGCACCCTGGAGGACGGCGACGTCGCGATCATGATGGTCGAGGCCGAGGCCACCGAGAAGACCATCCAGCTGGTCAAGGGCGGCGCCGAGGCCCCGACCGAGGAGGTCGTCGCCGCCGGTCTGGAGGCCGCGAAGCCCTTCATCAAGGTGCTCTGCCGGGCCCAGGCCGACCTCGCCGCGAAGGCCGCCAAGCCGACCGCCGAGTTCCCGATCTTCCTCGACTACCAGGACGACGTCCTGGAGGCGCTGACCGCGGCCGTCAAGCCCGAGCTCGCCCAGGCGCTCACCATCGCCGGCAAGCAGGAGCGCGAGTCCGAGCTGGACCGCGTCAAGCAGCTCGCCGCCGAGAAGCTCCTGCCGGAGTTCGAGGGCCGCGAGAAGGAGATCTCCGCCGCGTACCGCTCGCTCACCAAGCAGCTGGTCCGCGAGCGCGTGATCAAGGAGAAGAAGCGCATCGACGGCCGCGGGCTGACGGACATCCGTACGCTCGCCGCCGAGGTCGAGGCCATCCCGCGGGTCCACGGTTCCGCCGTGTTCGAGCGTGGCGAGACCCAGATCCTGGGCGTCACCACCCTGAACATGCTCCGCATGGAGCAGCAGCTGGACACCCTCTCCCCGGTGACCCGCAAGCGCTACATGCACAACTACAACTTCCCGCCGTACTCCACCGGCGAGACCGGCCGCGTCGGCTCCCCGAAGCGCCGCGAGATCGGCCACGGCGCCCTCGCCGAGCGCGCCCTGATCCCGGTCCTGCCGACCCGCGAGGAGTTCCCCTACGCGATCCGCCAGGTCTCCGAGGCGCTGAGCTCGAACGGCTCGACGTCCATGGGCTCGGTCTGCGCCTCCACCATGTCGCTGCTGAACGCCGGTGTGCCCCTCAAGGCCCCCGTCGCCGGCATCGCCATGGGCCTGATCTCCCAGGAGATCGAGGGCGAGACGCACTACGTCACCCTCACCGACATCCTCGGTGCGGAGGACGCCTTCGGCGACATGGACTTCAAGGTCGCCGGCACCAAGGAGTTCGTGACCGCCCTCCAGCTCGACACCAAGCTGGACGGCATCCCCGCCTCCGTCCTGGGCGCGGCCCTCAAGCAGGCCCGTGACGCCCGCCTCCACATCCTCGACGTGATGATGGAAGCGATCGACACCCCGGACGAGATGTCCCCGAACGCCCCGCGGATCATCACCGTCAAGATCCCCGTGGACAAGATCGGCGAGGTCATCGGCCCCAAGGGCAAGATGATCAACCAGATCCAGGAGGACACGGGCGCCGAGATCACGATCGAGGACGACGGCACGATCTACATCGGTGCCGCCGACGGCCCCGCCGCCGAGGCCGCCCGCGCCACGATCAACGGCATCGCCAACCCGACGATGCCCGAGGTCGGCGAGCGCTACCTGGGCACGGTCGTGAAGACGACCACCTTCGGCGCGTTCGTCTCCCTGCTGCCCGGCAAGGACGGTCTGCTGCACATCTCGCAGATCCGCAAGCTGGCCGGCGGCAAGCGCGTGGAGAACGTCGAGGACGTCCTCGGCGTGGGCGCGAAGGTCCAGGTCGAGATCGCCGAGATCGACTCCCGCGGCAAGCTCTCCCTGATCCCCGTGATCGACGGCGAGGACGGCTCGGACGAGAAGAAGGACGACGCCGACCAGTGACGTCCCGTGGCTCCAAGGCGACGGCCCGCACCTCCTCGGAGGCGCGGGCCGTCGCCCGTACCCAAACCCTCATCAAGGGCGAGAACGGCATCGGCACGGTCCGCAAGACCACCCTCCCGGGCGGCCTGCGCATCGTCACCGAGACCCTGCCCTCGGTCCGCTCCGCGACCTTCGGCATCTGGGCGCACGTCGGCTCCCGCGACGAGACCCCGGCTCTGAACGGCGCCACCCACTACCTGGAGCACCTGCTCTTCAAGGGCACGAACCGCAGGTCCGCCCTGGACATCTCCTCCGCCCTCGACGCCGTCGGCGGCGAGATGAACGCGTTCACGGCGAAGGAGTACACGTGCTACTACGCACGCGTGCTCGACACCGACCTGCCGCTCGCCATCGACGTCGTCTGCGACATGCTGACCGGCTCGCTCATCCTCGAAGAGGACGTCAACGTCGAGCGCGGCGCCATCCTCGAAGAGATCGCCATGACCGAGGACGACCCGGGCGACTGTGTGCACGACCTGTTCGCGCACACCATGTTCGGCGACAACCCCCTCGGCCGCCCGGTCCTCGGCACGGTCGACACGGTCAACGCCCTCACCGCCGACCGCATCCGCCGCTTCTACAAGAAGCACTACGACCCGACCCACCTGGTCGTCGCCTGCGCAGGCAACATCGACCACAACAAGGTCGTACGGCAGGTCCGCGCCGCCTTCGAGAAGGCCGGTGCCTTCAAGGACCTCGCCGCCGAACCCGTCGCCCCGCGCGGCGGCAAGCGGGCCCTGCGCACGGCCGGCCGCGTCGACCTGGTCGACCGCAGGACCGAGCAGGCCCACGTCGTGCTCGGCATGCCGGGCCTGTCCCGCACCGACGAGCGCCGCTGGGCCCTCGGCGTGCTGAACACCGCCCTCGGCGGCGGCATGTCCTCCCGCCTCTTCCAGGAGGTACGGGAGAAGCGCGGCCTGGCCTACAGCGTGTACTCGTACACGTCCGGCTTCGCCGACTGCGGCCTCTTCGGCGTCTACGCCGGCTGCCGGCCCTCCCAGGTGCACGACGTGCTCAAGATCTGCCGCGACGAACTCGACCACGTCGCCGAGCACGGCCTGTCCGACGACGAGATCGGACGTGCCATCGGCCAGCTCCAGGGCTCCACGGTCCTCGGCCTGGAGGACACCGGCGCGCTGATGAACCGTATCGGCAAGAGCGAGCTGTGCTGGGGCGAGCAGATGTCCGTCGACGACATGCTGTCGCGGATAGCGTCGGTCACCCCGGACGACGTCCGGGCGGTCGCCAGCGAGATCCTGGGACGCAAGCCCTCCCTGGCGGTCATCGGCCCGCTGAAGGACAAACAGGCGGCCCGCCTGCACGACGCCGTCGCCTGACCGAACCCCTGGTGAAAGAAGCACAAGAGATGAGCAAGCTGCGCGTGGCGGTCCTCGGCGCCAAGGGCCGGATCGGCTCCGAAGCGGTCCGGGCCGTCGAGGCCGCCGAGGACATGGAGTTGGTCGCCGCCCTCGGCCGGGGCGACAAGCTGGAGACGCTGACCGACTCGGGAGCCCAGGTCGCGGTCGAGCTGACCACGCCCGACTCGGTCATGGCCAACCTCGACTTCTGCGTCGGCCACGGCATCCACGCGGTCGTCGGCACCACCGGCTGGACCGAGGAGCGCCTCGCGCAGCTCACCGGCTGGCTGGAGAAGTCCCCGGCCACGGGCGTGCTCATCGCGCCGAACTTCTCCATCGGGGCCGTCCTCACCATGAAGTTCGCGCAGCTCGCCGCCCCGTACTTCGAGTCGGTCGAGGTCGTCGAACTGCACCATCCGAACAAGGTGGACGCCCCCTCCGGCACCGCCACGCGCACCGCGCAGCTCATCGCCGAGGCCCGCCGCGCCGCCGGCACCGCCCCGGCCCCCGACGCCACGGCCACCGCCCTGGACGGCGCCCGCGGTGCCGACGTCGACGGCGTCCCGGTCCACGCGGTCCGGCTGCGCGGACTCCTCGCCCACCAGGAGGTCCTGCTCGGCGGTGAGGGCGAGACCCTGACGGTCCGGCACGACTCGCTCCACCACAGCAGCTTCATGCCGGGCATCCTGCTCGGCGCCCGCCGCGTGGTGAGCACCCCGGGCCTGACCTTCGGCCTGGAACACTTCCTGGACCTGAACTGAGCCCCTGACCCTCATGCGCGCGAAGCTCACCTACGCCCTCACGGCCGCCGTCCTGGTCGTCTACTTCGTCCTGGTCGGCAGCCGCGGCGTCCTGCTCATCGAGACCGGCACCCCCCTCACCGTCACCTTCGGTGTGGCGGTGCTGATCCTGCCCGCCATCGGCCTGTGGTTCCTGTGGAAGAACACCCAGTTCGTCCGCAGGGCCAACGCCCTCGCCGCCGAGCTCGACGCCGAGGGCGGCCTGCCGGTCGACGAGTTGAAGCGCACCCCCAGCGGCCGCATCGACCGGGACTCGGCCGACGAGGTCTTCGCCCGGCGCAAGGCCGAGACGGAGGCCGCCCCCGACGACTGGCGCACCTGGTTCCGCCTCGCCGTGGCCTACCACGACGCCCGCGACACCCCGCGGGCCCGCAAGGCGATGCAGCGCGCCATCGCCCTGCACGACGGCAGACAGCCCGAGAGGGCCTGAAAAGCGGCCTGCGCATGCGGAGGGGGCCGGACCGTGCATACGGTCCGGCCCCCTCCACAGGTCAGCAGCAGGTCAGTGCGGGCGGTACTCGTCCGCCCAGGCCTCCACCGAGTCGGCCGCCCGGTCGAAGGCCTCCGTGCGGCCCAGGAAGTCCAGGTTGTGCGTGGACATCAGCAGCGGCGCACCGTCCGCCGTCCGCCCCCGCCGCTCCAGCAGCAGCGCCTGGCCCTGCACGGTCCGGGGCAGCCCCAGCCAGCGCACCGGCTGCTGCACCGTGCGCACGGAGCCGACCTGCTCCCAGGGCGCCGTACGCGTCGTCAGGAAGGCCACCTGGCGCAGCCCGCGCGCGCTCACCCACACGCCCACACGCAGCAGCCGCAACGCGCCGGCGATGACGAGCAGCGCGAGGCCGAAGACCAGCCCGGCGGAGGCCGGTTCGGCCGTCGCCGCGATGATGACGGCCGCGAACAGCACGAACGAGGCGAGCAGCAGCGCGAGCGCCGCCGCCGCCACCCGCCAGGGCCCGGGCCGGTACGGCCGCCGCCAGTGGTCACGGTCGTCGTACGGCAACGGAACGTCGTCCGCCGCCTCGAAAACGCGGTCGGCCGTCAGGAAGGGCAGGGGCACGGCGGGTCCTCACTCGATCCGGGCGTGGGCTGTGCCCGGTGAGGCTACCGATCTGTGTCCCCGGTCACCACTGGCGGGGGGCCATAGGAGTCACCGCCGGTCCGGGGCGGTTCAGCGCCTCTCGGACGCCTGCGACTGCTGAGGCTGCTGGGCGGAATGGTCGGGCGACAGCGCGGGCGTCCCGATGACCAGGGACCCCACGAGTCCCGCCACGATGGTGAGCCCCATGAGCCATCGACCGGCCATCTGGCCGACGGACGGCCGCTCGGGCGGTGGGGGAGTGACATTGCTGCGGAACCTGTCGGCCTCGGCGACGAAGGCAAACGGTACGGGTTCACGCCGACCGGACATCAGGGGTGCGTCTCCCTTCAAGGGTGGAACGGATCACTTTCGTCTGTAGAGACGAACGAACTCCCTCAGAGGTGCCCTGTTTCACCGACTTCATCGCGGCACGCCCCCGATCGCGCCCCTTTGGCCGAGCCGTAGAGTGGCGTCGCCACACGACGAGATGGAAGGCCCCGCCAACCGTGACCGACACCCCCGCCGACGACCTCAAGCCCAGCTACCGCAGCGATGTCACCGTCGAGCTGGTCAAGCACACCGCGTCCGACGCGGACGTCCTCTTCGCCGCCCGCGTCTCGACCCTCGGCGAGCAGTCCCTGGACGAGCTGAAGAAGGACCCCGAGCGCTCCAAGGGCCTGATCAACTACCTGATGCGGGACCGGCACGGCAGCCCCTTCGAGCACAACTCGATGACCTTCCTCATCAGCGCCCCGATCTTCGTCTTCCGCGAGTTCATGCGGCACCGCGTCGGCTGGTCGTACAACGAGGAGAGCGGCCGCTACCGCGAGCTCCAGCCGGTCTTCTACGTCCCCGACGAGTCCCGCAAGCTCGTCCAGGAGGGCCGCCCGGGCAAGTACGTCTTCGTGGAGGGCACCCAGGCCCAGCAGGAGCTCGTCGGCCGGGTCATGGAGGACTCCTACCGTCAGGCGTACGAGGCCTACCAGGAGATGCTCGCCGCCGGCGTCGCCCGTGAGGTCGCCCGCGCGGTCCTGCCCGTCGGCCTGTACTCCTCGATGTACGCCACGTGCAACGCCCGGTCGCTGATGCACTTCCTCGGTCTGCGCACCCAGCACGAGCTCGCGAAGGTGCCGTCCTTCCCGCAGCGCGAGATCGAGATGGTCGGCGAGAAGATGGAGGCCGAGTGGGCCCGGCTCATGCCGCTCACCTACGCCGCCTTCAACGCCAACGGTCGCGTGGCGCCGTGACGCCGTCCGCTTCCCCGGTCAGGCACAGTTGTACGGTTCAGCCGTGCGAAGTGTCCGTATTGCGGCATTTCGAGAAGTTCATCTAGCCTGATCAAACGGGTCCGGCACTGCTTGAACCCCCGAGCAAGCAGTGCCGGGCTCCACCTTTGTCACGACTTGTCGCCTGCCCCTAGGGCAGACCCGCTCCTGAGCAACGAGTAGCGTGTAACCCATGGCTCCGACCTCGACTCCGCAGACCCCCTTCGGGCGGGTCCTCACCGCCATGGTCACGCCCTTCACGGCGGACGGCGCACTCGACCTCGACGGCGCGCAGCGGCTCGCCACCCACCTGGTGGACGCAGGCAACGACGGCCTGATCATCAACGGCACCACCGGCGAGTCCCCGACCACCAGCGACGCGGAGAAAGCGGATCTCGTACGGGCCGTCCTGGAAGCCGTCGGCGACCGTGCCCACGTCGTGGCCGGAGTCGGCACCAACGACACCCACCACAGCATCGAACTCGCCCGCGCGGCGGAGCGCACCGGCGCCCACGGCCTGCTCGTCGTGACGCCGTACTACAACAAGCCCCCGCAGGAGGGCCTCTACCGGCACTTCACGGCCGTCGCCGACGCGACCGGCCTGCCGGTCATGCTCTACGACATCCCCGGCCGCAGCGGCGTCCCGATCAACACGGAGACGCTCGTCCGCCTCGCCGAGCACCCGCGGATCGTCGCCAACAAGGACGCCAAGGGCGACCTCGGCCGCGCCAGCTGGGCCATCGCCCGCTCCGGCCTCGCCTGGTACTCCGGCGACGACATGCTGAACCTGCCCCTGCTCTCCGTCGGCGCGGTCGGCTTCGTCTCCGTCGTCGGCCACGTGGTCACCCCCGAGCTGCGGGCCCTGGTCGAGGCGTACACCTCGGGTGACGTCCAGAAGGCCACCGAGATCCACCAGAAGCTGCTCCCCGTCTACACGGGCATGTTCCGCACGCAGGGCGTGATGACCACCAAGGCGGCGCTCACCCTCAAGGGCCTGCCCTCCGGACCCCTGCGCGCCCCCATGGTCGAGTGCGCGCCCGAGGAGATCGAGCAACTCAAGATCGATCTTGCCGCCGGCGGGGTACAGCTCTGACATCAGACTTCGCGCGGACCCCCGCGCATGTGCTTCACAACTGAATAAGCGGGCCACCGGTGCCCGCACCACCCCACATCGACAACTGCTTCTGCACGAACGTCATGCGCGCCACGTGCCCCACCGGTACGTGGCGCGTGTGGTGAGGAGAGTCTTTTGAGTCATCCGCACCCCGAACTCAGCCCGCCCCCGCCGCTCCCCGAAGGCGGCCTGCGGGTCACCCCGCTCGGCGGCCTCGGCGAGATCGGCCGCAACATGACGGTCTTCGAGTACGGAGGCCGCCTGCTGATCGTCGACTGCGGAGTGCTCTTCCCCGAGGAGGAGCAGCCCGGAATCGACCTCATCCTGCCGGACTTCTCGTCCATCAGGGACCGCCTCGACGACATCGAGGGCATCGTCCTCACGCACGGCCACGAGGACCACATCGGCGGCGTCCCCTACCTCCTGCGCGAGAAGCCGGACATCCCGCTGATCGGCTCCAAGCTGACCCTCGCCCTCATCGAGGCCAAGCTCCAGGAGCACCGCATCCGCCCGTACACCCTCGAGGTGGCGGAGGGGCACCGTGAGCGCATCGGCCCGTTCGACTGCGAGTTCGTCGCGGTCAACCACTCCATCCCGGACGCGCTGGCCGTGGCCATCCGCACCCCCGCGGGCATGGTCGTCCACACCGGCGACTTCAAGATGGACCAGCTCCCGCTGGACAGCCGGCTCACGGACCTGCACGCGTTCGCCCGCCTGAGCGAGGAGGGCATCGACCTGCTCCTCTCGGACTCGACGAACGCCGAGGTTCCGGGGTTCGTCCCGCCCGAGCGGGAGATCTCCAACGTCTTGCGGCAGGTCTTCGCCGGCGCCCGCAAGCGGATCATCGTCGCGAGCTTCGCCAGCCATGTGCACCGCATCCAGCAGATCCTGGACGCGGCCCACGAGTACGGCCGCCGGGTCGCCTTCGTCGGCCGTTCCATGGTCCGCAACATGGGCATCGCCCGGGACCTGGGCTACCTGAAGGTCCCGCCGGGCCTGGTCGTGGACGTCAAGACGCTCGACGACCTCCCCGACAGCGAGGTGGTCCTGGTCTGCACGGGCTCCCAGGGCGAACCGATGGCCGCCCTGTCCCGGATGGCCAACCGCGACCACCAGATCCGCATCGTCCAGGGCGACACGGTGATCCTGGCGTCGTCCCTGATCCCCGGCAACGAGAACGCGGTCTACCGCGTGATCAACGGCCTCACCCGCTGGGGCGCCAACGTGGTCCACAAGGGCAACGCCAAGGTCCACGTCTCCGGCCACGCCTCCGCCGGCGAGCTGCTGTACTTCTACAACATCTGCCGCCCCAAGAACCTGATGCCGGTGCACGGCGAGTGGCGCCACCTGCGCGCCAACGCCGAACTGGGCGCCCTGACCGGCGTCCCGCACGACCGCATCGTCATCGCGGAGGACGGCGTCGCGGTCGACCTCATCAAGGGCAAGGCGAAGATCTCCGGCAAGGTCCAGGCGGGTTACGTCTACGTGGACGGCCTCTCGGTCGGCGACGTCGGCGAGCCGGCCCTCAAGGACCGGAAGATCCTCGGCGACGAGGGCATCATCTCGGTCTTCGTGGTCATCGACTCGTCCACCGGGAAGATCACCGGTGGCCCGCACATCCAGGCCCGCGGCTCCGGCATCGAGGACTCCGCCTTCGGTGACGTGGCCCCCCGGATCACCGAGGTACTCGAACGCTCGGCGCAGGACGGCGTCGTCGAACCCCACCAGCTGCAGCAGCTCATCCGCCGCACGCTGGGCAAGTGGGTCTCGGACACGTACCGGCGCCGGCCGATGATCCTGCCCGTGGTGGTGGAGGTCTGACGGCCCGTCGGGTCTGAGCCAGTACCAACTGGGAGTGGGGCGCCTCGATTTGCATCGGGGCGCCCCGCTCCAGTAGGTTTACAACTCCTCCCGACGGGGCACCCGAGCCAACTCAGGCACCGGGAACCATGCCCGGCCGGGGCGGGAAATCCGGCTCAGAACTTCTGATAAAGTCGGAACCGCCGGAAAGGAAACCGCGAAAAGCGGAAACCTGGAAAGCGCCGAGGAAATCGGGTCGAGAAAAGATCTGATAGAGTCGGAAACGCAAGACCGAAGGGAAGCGCCCGGAGGAAAGCCCGAAAGGGTGAGTACAAAGGAAGCGACCGTTCCTTGAGAACTCAACAGCGTGCCAAAAGTCAACGCCAGATATGTTGATAC
>NZ_JBNCNM010000043.1:0-24418 GCF_049846985.1 Streptomyces sp. DT190
CCGATGTTGGACTTCAGCGAGCCCAGCCACAGCGGCCGGTCCTCCGGCCGGTCCTGGCCGTACGTGGCCAGCAGTGCCTCGGCCTCGATCGGGTCGCCCAGTCTCGTCCCGGTTCCGTGGGCTTCGACGACGTCGACGTCCTGTGCCGTCAGGCCCGCGCCCGCCAGGGCCTGGCGTATGACGGCCTCCTGGGAGAGGCCGTTGGGGGCGGTCAGGCCGTTGGAGGCGCCGTCCTGGTTGACCGCCGAGCCCCGTACGACCGCCAGCACCCGGTGGCCGTTCCGGCGCGCGTCGGAGAGACGCTCCAGCAGCAGCAGGCCGACACCCTCCGCCCAGGCCGTGCCGTCCGCCGCCTCGGAGAACGCCTTGCACCGTCCGTCCGCCGCGAGGCCGCGCTGCCGGCTGAACTCCACGAACATGCCCGGGGTGGCCATGACGGCGGCGCCGCCGGCCAGGGCGAGCGAGCACTCGCCGTTGCGCAGCGCCTGGGCGGCCATGTGCATCGAGACCAGTGAGGAGGAGCAGGCGGTGTCCACGGTCACCGCGGGCCCTTCGAACCCGAAGGTGTAGGCGATACGGCCGGAGGCGACGCTCGCGGTGTTGCCCGTCAGGAGGTATCCGTCGAACCCGGCGGCGCCGTCGTGCAGGTCGGGGCCGTAGTCCTGGGTCATGGCGCCGACGAACACGCCGGTGCTGCTGCCGCGCAGCACGCTCGGGTCGATGCCGGCGCGTTCGAACGCCTCCCAGGAGGTCTGCAGCAACAGCCGCTGCTGGGGGTCCATCGCCGTGGCCTCACGGGGGCTGATCCCGAAGAACGCGGGATCGAATCCGGCCGCGTCGGACAGGAATCCGCCCTTGGCGACGTAGGAGGCACCGGGTCGGTCCGGGTCGGGATCGAGGAGCTTGTCGGTGTCCCAGCCGCGGTCGGTGGGGAAGTCGGTGATGGCGTCGACGCCTTCGGTGACGAGACGCCACAGATCCTCGGGAGCGCGGACGTCTCCCGGATAGCGGCAGGCCATGCCCACGATGGCGATGGGTTCGCGGGCGGACTCCTCCAGCTCGCGCACCCGCTCGCGCAGGGCCTGCGCGTCGTCGACTGCGCGTCGCAAGTAGGACCGGAGCTTGTCGACGTCTTTCACCAGGGCCTCCCCCAACGGTGGTTCCTCGGACGAGCGGGTGGTGCTACACGTATCCGCGGTCGATCAATTCGTATAATTCGTCATCACTCCGGCTTTCCGTTCTCGTCTCCTCCGCCGTCTCCGGGGCGTCGCTCGTCTCCGGCGCGTCGGGTGTCTCCGGCGCGAGGAGGGAGAAGATGTGGCTGCCGAGCCGTTGCGGAGTGGGGTGGGAGAACGCGACGGTCGCCGGGAGCCGTACGCCGGCGGCCGCGGTGAGCCGGTTGCGGAGCCGGACGGCCATCGAGGAGTCGAAGCCGAGGTCCTTGAAGGTCTCGGCCGACCTCGCCGCGAGATCGGCGCCCGTCAGCTTCGTGTCCGTCATGCTCAGGACCGCCGCGGTCTCGGCACACACGAGGTCGAGGACCGCTGACGGCGAGTCCAGGTCGGCGGCGCCGGAGTCGGCGGGGGCGGGCCGGTGCGAGTCCGGTCCGGCTCCCCTCGGGAAGGGGGCGGCGTTCGGGGTGCGGGTGCCGTCGGGTGCCGCCAGCCAGTACCGCTGCCGCTGGAACGCGTAGAACGGCAGGCCGATCCGGCGGGGCCGGCCGGCCGCGAACGCCTCGTCCCACTGCACCGGCACCCCCCGCACGTGCAGTTCGGCCAGCGAGGTGAGGAGGTCGCCCGCACTCCCGTCGTCCTTGTGCAGGGTGCCCGTCACCACCGGTGAGGCCGCCAGGGCGTCGGCGGTCTCCGCCATCGCCACCGCGAGCACCGGGTGCGGACTGACCTCCACGAACACCCCACCGCGCGTGCGCATCAACTGTGCGATCACGTCGCCGAAACGCACTCGCGAGCGCAGGTTGTCGTACCAGTAGGAGCCGTCGAGGCTGCGGGTGTCGAGCGGTCCGCCGGTGACGGTGGAGTGGAACGCGACCGCCGACTCCTTCGGGGAGAGGTCAGCGGCGGCCTCCAGGACCTGGTCACGGATGCGTTCGACCTGGTGGGAGTGGGACGCGTACTCGATCCTGACCCGGCGTACCCGCACGCCGTCGGCGGCCGCCGCCGTGGCGAACTCCTCCAGTGCCTCCAGGTCCCCGGAGATCACCACGGAGCCCGGTCCGTTGACCGCGCCGACGCAGAGTCGTCCGGGCCACCGCTCCAGCCGTTCCTCGACCCATGCGAGGGGCGCGGACACCGCGTTCAGTCCGCCCAGGCCGGCCAGCCGGGTCAGTGCCCGGCTGCGCAGGGCGACGATGCGGGCGGCGTCCTCCAGCGGGAGCGCGCCCGCGACGCAGGCGGCGGCGATCTCTCCCTGCGAGTGGCCCACGACCGCGTCGGGGACGACTCCCAGGGAACGCCACACCCGTGCGAGGGAGACCATCATCGCGAACAACGCGGGCTGGACGACGTCGTCGCCGCTTTCCAGCGACGGTGCCGACTCGGCGCCGGTCACGAGGTCCACCAGGGACCAGTCCACCCATGGGTCCAGGGCCCGCGCGCACGCGTCGATGCCGCGCGCGAAGACCTCCGACTCGGCGTACAGCCGTCTTCCCATGCCCGTCCACTGCGAGCCCTGGCCGGGGAACACGAAGACCACCGGGCCCGCCTGTTCCTCGGCCGCCCCGCGGACCACCCGGGCCGCGCTGCCGCCCGTCGCCACCACGTGCAGACCGGCCAGCGACTCCTGACGGTCACCGCCCAGCACCACCGCCCGGTGTGCGAACAGCGTCCGCGTCGACACGAGGGAATGTCCCACGTCGGCCGCCGAGAGGGACGGGTCGGCGGTGACGAGTTCCCGCAGTCGCGCCGCCTGTTGCCGCAGGGCCGGTTCCGACCGGGCCGACAGCACCCACGGCACCACCCCGGGGACGCCTGCCGCGGCGGGCGGGTCGTCGCGGGTGTGCTCCCGGGGCGCCTGCTCCAGGATCACGTGCGCGTTCGTCCCGCCCATGCCGAACGCCGACACCCCTGCCCGGCGCGGCCGGTCCGGCACGTCGGGCCAGGGCCGCGCGGTGCCGAGGACCTCGAAGTCCTCCTGGAAGCCGGGGATGGCGGGGTTCGGGGAGCGGAAGTTCAGGCTGGGGACCAGGTGCGCCCGGTCCACGCAGAGCACGGCCTTGATGAAGCCGGTGATTCCCGCGGCCGGCTCCAGGTGTCCGACGTTGGTCTTCACCGAGCCGATCACCAGGGGCCGGCTCCGGCCGGTCTCCCGGAACACCTGGCGCAGGCCGGATATCTCGGCGGGGTCGCCGAGCCGGGTGCCGGTGCCGTGGGCCTCGACGTAGTCGACCTCGTCGAACGGGACGCCCGCGTTGCGCAGGGCGGACAGCGTGGTCGCCGCCTGTGCGGCGGGGCTGGGGTCCGGCATCCGGGAGGTCGCGCCGCCGCTGGTGACGCTCCAGCCGCGGATCACGGCGTAGACGTGATCGCCGTCGGCGACGGCGAGGTCCAGCCGCTTCAGCACGGCGACGCCGCCGCCCTCTCCCCGGACGAAGCCGCTGGCCCGTTCGTCGAAGGTGAAGCAGCGGCCGTCGGGGGACAGGGCGCCCAGGTTCGCCATGCCGAGTCCCGCGTCCGGGTCGACGATCAGGTTCACGCCGCCCGTGATGGCCATGTCGACCGCGCCGCTGCGGATCCGTTCACAGGCCAGGGCCAGCGCCACGAGGGAGGAGGACTGGCCGCTGTCCGCGCAGAAGCTCATGCCGCGGACGTCGAACAGGCTGGATATGCGGTTGGCGATCAGCGCGCCGCTCGAACCGAGCGCGGCGTAGTGGTCGTCCCGGTCGCTGCCGGACAGCCTGCGCAGCACGTCGTACCCGGAGGAGGCGGCACCGACCAGGACGTCGACCTCGCGGCCCGCGAGCGCGGACGCCGGGACACGGGCGTCTTCGACGGCCTCCCAGGCGAGTTCCAGGCCCAGGCGCTGCACGGGGTCCATGGCGGCCGCCTCCGCCGGGTCCGTTCCGAAGAACTCCGCGTCGAACCCGTCGACGGCGTCGAAGAACGAACCCGCGTGCACGGTCGCGGCGTCCGGGTGGGGCGGGTGCTCGGAGGCGGCCGTCCGCTGCTCGGGGAAGGTCCCGACGGTCGACCTCCCCTCGTGCAGGAGGCTCCAGAACTGCCCCAGGTCGTGCACGCCGGGGAAGCGGCACGACATCCCGATGACAGCGATGTCGGTGGGTGCGCCAGTCATGCGAATCCCTTCCGGTTCTCTCGGCGTACGGTGCTCACCGGCCGCACCGCCCTCAGCGCCAAGAGGTCAGCACCTCGCGCAGTCGGTCCGGCGCGTTCATGAAGTCGTGGTGGCCGCCGTCGAGGACGTGGAGGTCGACGGTGTCCGCGTACCGGCGCCACTCACCGAGCTGGTCGGGGCTCACGTCGGGGTCGTCCCGCCAGTGCAGTACGACCACCGGGCAGGGCAGCGCGACGGGCTGTGTGCGCCGGTACCGCCGGGCGGCGGTGAGGTCGCGCAGCAGTACGGTCATGCCGAGGTCGATCATGTCCGGCCGGGGTGCGATCCCGCGGCCGCGGATGACCGACTCCAGTTCGGCGCGCAGTTCGGCCTCGGTCAGGCTGAACATCCGGTCGCTCGCGGTGTCGTGCGGCGCCGGCTGGCCCGACACGAAGAGGCGGGCGGGCCCGGGCAGGCCCAGTGCGGCGAGCCGGGCGGCGGTCTCGAAGGCGGGCAGCGCGCCCGCGCAGTGCCCGAAGAACGCGAACGGCCGGTCGAGCAGGGGACCGAGGGCCACGGTCAGGGCGTCGGCGAGGTTCTCGTAGGTGCCGTAGTGGGGTTCGGCCAACCGGTTCTCGCGGCCGGGGAACTGCACGGGGCAGATCTCGGTGCCGTCGATCGCGGCCGGCCAGGCGCTGAAGGCGGACGCCCCGGACCCGGCGTAGGGGAAGCAGAAGAGACGGGCGCGGTGGGCGTCGGACGGCGGCCGGACGAACCACGGCGAGGGGGCGGTGGTGGAGCCGGAGGTCATGGCGTCATTCGTTTCTCGGCGACGATGGGGAGGTGGGTCAGCCCGGCGATGAAGTACGACCGCAGGTGCTGCGGCTCGCCGTCGAGGGCGATCGACCCGAACCGCTGGAGCAGTTCCTCGAAGAAGACGCGCAGTGTCAGCCGGGCCAGCGGGGCCCCGACGCAGAAGTGCGGCCCGAAACCGAAGGCGACCTGGCGTTTGGCGTTGTGCCGCGTGATGTCGAAGCGGTGGGGATCGGTGAACTGGGACTCGTCCCGGTTGGCCGATCCGATCCAGGCGACGACCGCCCCGCGGGCCGGGATCGTGCCCCCGTCGAGCCGGACGTCGCTCACCGCGTAACGCATGAAGTTACAGGCGGCCGAGGTCCAGCGCAGCCCTTCCTCGACCAGGTTGGGCACCAGCGAGGGGTCGGCCTGCGCCTTCGCGAACTGCTCGGGCCGTTCGACGAGCGCCTGCACGGTGCCCGAGACGGTGTGCGGAGTGGTCACGTTGGCGCCCAGCAGGATGCTGTAGCCGTCGAGGGCGATCTCCTCGTCGGTGAGCGGCGCGTCTCCGGCGCGGACGCTCATGAGGTGGTCGAGCAGGCTGCCGTCCTCCTCGCCGGTCGCCCGCCGCCGTCTGACCCACTCGGTGACGTAGGTGACGAGTTCGTGGTGGGAGATGGCCAGGGTCGCGGCCTCGCCGCCGAGCCGGAAGTGCGGGTCCGAGGGGGCCGTCACCATCGCGGTCAGCCGCACGAGTTCGTCCCAGTCCCGCTCCGGGATGCCGAGGAGCGGGCCGGTGACCATCGCCGGGAGGCGCAGCGCCTGCTCGGCCAGGTCGAACGTGCCGCCGTCCAGGGCCGGTTCGAGGAAGCGCACGACGGTCTTCCGGATGCGGTCCTCCCAGGGCGCCACGGCCCGGGCGGTGAGCTTGGCGCCGATCGCCCGGCGGACCTGGGTGTGCCGCGGCGGGTCGGTGGAGGTCATCAGCCGGCCGGCCGCCACGTCGTCCACCCCGAGGTGGGTCACCACCGTGCCGCGTTCGGAGGTGAACTCGCGGTGGTCGCCGAGTACCCGGCAGACGTCGTCGTAGCGGGTCACCGACCAGAACTCCCGGCCGTCCGGCAGGACCTGGTGGTGCACGGGCGCCTTCGCCCGCATGAGGTCCCAGACGGGGTGCGGATCGCCCGAGGTGTAGAGCTCCAGGTCGAACAGGTCGACGCGGTCGAGGTCGATGTCCCGGGCGGGCCCCGGCGTCAGTCTCACGTCCGGGTCCCTCCCCGTTCGATCAGAGCGGCGACCCGCGCCGGCGTCTGGGCCAGATAGAAGTCGCGCACGGACAGTTCGACGCCGTAGTCCGCGGCCACCCGATCGATGATCTTGATTCCGATCAGTGAATTGCCGCCCACCGCGAAGAATTCGTCATCGGATCCGATGTCGTTTGAGTTGAGGTATTCCCCCCACAGCGTCGAGATCTCCCGCACGAGTGAATCGGGCGCGCTCGAAGGTACGGCTTGCGCTTCTGACTCCATTGCCAGCCTTTTCCTTTCCACTGTCCCGCCGGCGGGACAGTGCGCCGGGGGGCCATCGCCGAGCCAACGTAAAGGGCTGGGGAAACGCAGTGCAAGAGTGGACGGTGCGTTCGCCGCCGGACCCCGCCGGCCGCTGCGCCGTGCTATTTCTTTCTCACCCGGTCAATCGCTCCGGGATTCCTCGGATTTCCCCAGCAGATGGGAGTGAAGGTGCCGCACGAACAGCGAAAGGCATCGCCCCGGAAATACCTCATGTGCCGACCCACGTACTTCGACGTCACATACTCGATCAACCCGTGGATGGACCCGGACCGGCCCACCTCCATGGAGACCGGGATGGCCCAGTGGAAGTGGTTGTTCGACACCTACGCCGATCTGGGGCACGACGTACGGCTGATCGAGCCCGTACCGGGGCTCCCCGACATGGTGTTCGCCGCGAACGGTGCCCTCGTCGTGGACGGCAAGGTGCTCGTCGCGCGCTTCCGGCATCCCCAGCGCAGGGACGAGTCGGCAGCCTACCTGGAGTGGTTCGGCCGCGGCGGCTGGTCCGAGGTCCGGCAGGCGCAGTACCTCAACGAGGGCGAGGGCGACCTGCTGTTCACCGGCACGGAGATCCTGGCCGGCACCGGCTTCCGCACCGAGGCGCGCGCCCACGACGAGGTGCGTGAGTTCTTCGGGCGGCCCGTGACCGGACTGACCCTGGTCGACCCGCGGTTCTACCACCTCGACACGGCCCTGGCGGTGCTCGGGGACGGGGAGATCATGTACTACCCGGGCGCGTTCTCCCCGCAGAGCCGGGCGGTGCTGGCCGAGCGGTACCCGGACGCCGTCCTCGCCGAGGAGGCCGATGCCGCCGTGTTCGGCCTCAACGCGCTGTCGGACGGCCGCACCGTGGTGCTGCCCCGCAAGGCGACCGGTCTCGCGGCGCGGCTGCGCGAGCGCGGCTACCACCCTGTCGGCGCCGATCTGGCCGAGCTGCTGAAAGCCGGGGGAAGCGTCAAGTGCTGCACGCTCGAACTGCGGGAATGAGGAGCGCGGCCGCATGCGGACGGCACGGTCGGCGGGCCGTCCCGTCGACGGGACAGCGGCCCGGGAACGCGCGGGGGGACCGATGACGATCACACGCCGCCGCAAGACCGTCCACAGCGCGTGGATCCGGCAGTTCCACGACGCGCGGGCCGACGGTCCGACGCTGGTCTGTTTCCCCCACGCCGGGGGTTCGGCGTCGGCCCACTTCTCGCTCTCGGAGGAACTGTCCGCCGCGGCCGAGGTGCTGGTCGTGCAGTACCCGGGCCGGCAGGACCGGCTGGCCGAGCCCGCCCTGGAGGATCTGCGGCTGATGGCGGCCGAGGTCGCGCACGCCCTGGGGCCCTGGCAGGACCGGCCGCTGGCCCTGTTCGGGCACAGCATGGGGTCCCTCGTGGCGTACGAGGTGGCACTGCGGCTCGAACGGCGCCGGGGCGAGGCCCTCCTGGGGCTGGTCGTCTCGGGCCGGGCCGCCCCGTCCGTCCCCTCCGGCCGGCTCGTCCACGACCTGGACGACGAGCGGCTCACCGGCCATCTGGCCCGACTCGCGGGCACTCCGCCGGAGTTGCTCGCCGACAAGGACCTGCTGGCCGTCGCCCTGCCCTCGCTGCGCGCCGACTACAAGGCCGTCGAGACCTACCGGGACCGTGCGGGGGCCAAGGTCGGGTGCCCGATCAGCGGGTACCGCGGGAGGCAGGACACGGGCGTGCCGCGCGACAGCATGGGCAAGTGGGCCGACTACACGACCGGGCGGTGCGCCTTCCGGCACTTCGACGGCGGCCACTTCTACCTGCAGTCCCGCGAACGCGAGGTGGCCCGTGCCGTTCTGCAAGATCTGGCCCGCTGTCGCTCGTGACAGAATCAGCGGGTGCAGATCGGGATGCTGGGTCCGTTTGAAGTCCGCACAGACACGGGCGACTTGGTCGACGTGCCGGGCGCCCGACTGCGCGGGCTGCTGATCGCCCTCGCCCTGCGGACGGGGCACGCGGTGCCGAAGGCGTCGCTCGTCGACTGGATCTGGGGCGAACGCCCGCCGGCGGATGCGACGAACGCCCTTCAGCGCCTGGTCTCCCGGCTGCGCAAGGCGCTGCCGGACGGGGTGATCGAGGGGCAGACGGACGGCTACCGGTTGACGCTGGTGCCGGACGCCGTCGACGCCGTGCGGTTCGAGCGCCTCGTCGCCGCCGGCCGGGCCCGTGCCGAGGACGCTTCCCGTCGGGCAGGGCTGCTGCGCGAGGCCCTCGCGCTGTGGCGCGGTGCGGCGCTGCAGGACGTCGGCCTCCAGGACAGCGCCGCCTTCGACGCCGCGGCCGCCCGCCTGGAGGGTCTGCGCCTGGCCGCCACGGAGGAGTGCGTCGACGCGGAGATCGCCCTCGGGCGCGGTGCGGAGCTGGTCGCGGAGCTCACCGACCTGGTGGCCGCGCATCCGTTGCGGGAGCGGTTCGTCGCCGCGCTGATGCGGGCCCTCGCCGCGGCCGGCCGGGACAGCGAGGCCCTGCAGGTGTACCAGCGGGCGAGACAGGCCCTGGCCGAGGCGCTGGGCACCGACCCCTCCCCCGAGCTGTCGGCGGTGCACGTCGCGCTGCTGCGGGGCGAGCTGGGGCAGGCCCGGCGGCAGGAGGAGGCCGGCCGCAGGACCAATCTGCGCGCCGAGCTGACCACCTTCGTCGGACGCGGCGGGGAGATCGCCGCGGTGCGCGAACTCGTCGCCGCGCACCGGCTCACCACCGTGATAGGGCCGGCCGGCGCGGGCAAGACCAGGCTGGCCACGGAGGCGGCGCGCACGCTGCTCGGCGACCTCCGGGACGGCGTGTGGCTGGTGGAGCTGGCCGCCGTGCGCGTGAACGGCGGCGTGGCCGACGTGGCGCAGTCCACGCTCGCCGGGCTCGGGCTGCGGGACTCCCTGCTCGGCGGAGCGCCGAACGCGGAGCTGACGGAGCGTCTGGTCGCCGCGATCCGCGAACGCGAGGCGCTGCTGATCCTGGACAACTGCGAGCACGTCATCGAATCCGCCGCGGTCTTCGCCCACCGGGTGCTCGGCGAGTGCCGGCGGCTGCGGGTCCTGGCGACCAGCCGGGAACCGCTCGGCATCACCGGCGAGGCGCTGTGGCAGGTCGAGCCGCTGGCCCTGCCGGACGGCGACGCGAGCCCGGACGAGATAGCGGCCTCGCCCGCCGTCCGGCTGCTGCGCGACCGGGCCGGTGCGGTGCGCCGGGACCTCGGGGCCGACGCGCACACACTGGCGACCACGGCGCGGGTCTGCCGGGCGCTGGACGGGATCCCCCTGGCGATCGAACTGGCGGCGGCCCGGCTGCGCACCATGTCCGTCGACCAGCTCGCCAACCGGCTCGACAACCGCTTCCGGCTGCTCACCAGCGGCAGCCGGACCGCCCTGCCCCGCCACAAGACGCTGCGCGCGTCGGTCGACTGGAGCTGGGAGCTGCTCAGCGGCGAGGAGCGCACGGTCCTGCGCCGGCTGTCGGTGTTCTCCGACGGGGCGAGCCTGGAGGCGGCCGAGCGGGTGTGCGCGGGCGACACGGTCGAGCCCGAGCAGGTGCTCGAACTGCTCACCGCGCTGACCGAGAAGTCGCTGCTGCTCGCGGAGGGCGGCAGCGCCCCGCGTTACCGCATGACCGGCACGATCAAGGAGTACGCCCGGCACCGGCTCACCGAAGCCGGGGAGACCGACCGGACGCGCCACGCGCACCTGGCCTGCTTCACCGAGCTGGTCGAGGCCGCTGAGCCGCATCTGCGCCGCGCCGAGCAGCTGGAGTGGCTGGCCACGCTCGAGACCGAGCACGGCAACATCGGTGCGGCGATGCGCGGCGCGCTGGCCGCGGGTGAGGCGCAGGGGGCGATGCGGCTGGCGGCGAGCGCGGGGTGGTACTGGTGGCTGGCCGGTCACCGGACCGAGGGCATGGAGCTGCTCACGGCGGCCACCAGGACGCCCGGCGAGGTGGCCGACGACTTCCGCGCCATGGTGTACGCCCTCATCGCGATGTTCATGAGTTCCGGGCGGGGCGGTGACGAGCACCAGGCCGCGGAGTGGATCCACAAGACGTACGAACTGAGCCGGCGCAGCCGGCGCAGCCATCCCGCGCTCGGGTTCGTCGTCCCGCTGGAGCGCATGCTGCAGACGCCGGACGCGTTCCTGCCCGCGTTCGAGCCGCTGCTCGACGACGAGGACCCCTGGGTCCGCGCGATGGCCCGGCTGCACCTGGGCAAGATGCGGATCATGCTGGGCCGGGACGGGCGGGACGCGGACGCGTACCTGGAGCGGGCGCTCACCGAGTTCCGGGCGCTCGGGGAGCGGCTCGGGATCTCGTTCGCCCTGACCGAGCTGGCGGACCGGATCGCGGTGCGCGGCGAGTTCGCCGCCGCGTGCGAGCACTACGAGGAGGCGATAGCGGTCGTCACCGAGGTGGGTGCCGCCGAGGACATCGTGCGGATGCGGTCGCGGCAGGCGCAGTTGTACTGGCTGCTGGGCGACGAGGACGCCGGCGCGGCCGCCCTCGCCGAGGCGCGGCGGAGCGCGCGGCGGGTCACCTGGCCGGACTCGCTGGCCGAGCTGGCCCTGGCCGAGGCGGAACTCGCCCGGTGGGACGGCAGGACCGAGGAGGCGCTCGAACAACTCGGCGTCGCGCGGCATCTGCTGGGCGAGGGAGCCGAGGGGGCGATCATCCGGGCGACGACCCACGACCTGCTCGGCTATCTCACCGGTGATCTCGACGAGGCCCGGGCGCACCGCGCGGCGGCCTGTGCGGCGGCGTCCGAGGCGGGACACGCGCCGTTGATCGCGCATGTGCTCGTCGGGGTCGCGGACCTGGCGCTGCGCCTGGGCGAGCACGAGCAGGCCGCGCGGCTGCTCGCGGCGAGCGCCGCCGTGCGGGGGCTGCAGGACCGTTCGCACCCGGACGTGGCGCGGATCGAGCAGAGCGCGCGCCGCCGCCTCGGCGACGCGCGGTTCGCCGAGGCGGCTCGGGAGGGGGCGCGGGCGGACCCGTCTCACCTGCTCCGGGTCACGCTCGCTTCTTGAACGTGGACAGCGCCCACACGTAGCCGAGGAGGGCGAGGCCGACGCACCAGGCGACGGCCGCGATGGCGTCGCTCCGGGCCGGGCCGTCCTCGACCATCAGGCCGCGCAGCGTCTCGATGATCGGCGTGAAGGGCTGGTACTCGGCGAACTGCCGCACACCGGCCCCCATGGTCTCGGCGGGGACGAACGCGCTGCTCAGGAACGGCAGCAGGATCAGCGGTACGGCGGCCAGGCCGGCCGACTCGGCGGTCTTGGCGGCCAGCCCCACGGCGACGGTGAGCCAGCTGGTCGCGACGGTGAGCAGCACCACGAGGCCGAACACGGCGAGCCAGTCCATGGCGCTGGCGGTGGGGTTGAACCCCATCAGGAAGGCCACGCCGACGATGGCCGCGTCGGCCACCAGGCAGCGCAGGGTGGTCACGACGACCTGCCCGGTCAGCACGGCGCCTCGGGAGACGTCCATCGCCTTGAACCGGTTGATGATGCCCTTGGTCATGTCGTCGTTCACGGCCGTCGCGGTGGCCCCGAGCCCGTAGCTGATGCCCATCACGAGCATGCCCGGGGTCGCGTAGTCGACGTAGTCCTCGCCGACGCTGAAAGCGCCGCCGAACACCTTGACGAACATGAGCATGACCAGAATGGGGATGAGCAGCGCGTTGAACACCGTGAGCGGGTTGCGCAGCGTGTGCTTCAGATTGCGGCGCAGCATGATCGAGGAATCGGTCAGGGCCGCGGAGAGGGAACTCACTTCGCCTCCTCCTTCACGCTCGGACGCCCGGTCAGGGCGAGGAAGACGTCGTCGAGGTCCGGGGTGTGCACGGAGAACTCCTGGGCGTTGAGCCGGTGCTCGTCGAGCCGGTCCAGCATGGACCGCAGCGACTTCGAGTCACCGTTGCTGGGCACCCGCAGGGTCAGTTCCTGGTCGTCCCGGGTGGCCCCGGGCAGGATCCGCGCCGCCGTGTCGAGGTCGTCGAGGTCACCGAACCGGAGCCGGACGTGGGTGCCGGGGACCTGGCGCTTGAGCTCCTCGGGGGTGCCGTCGGCGACCAGGCGGCCCTGGTCGAGCACCACGATCCGGTCGGAGAGCTCGTCGGCCTCCTCCAGGTACTGGGTGGTGAGGAAGATGGTGGTGCCGCCCGCCACCAGGTCGCGGACGATCCCCCACATCGTGCGCCTGCTGCGGGGGTCGAGCCCCGTGGTCGGCTCGTCCAGGAAGATGATCTTCGGGCTGCCGACCAGGGTCATCGCCAGGTCCAGCTTGCGGCGCATGCCGCCGGAGTAGGTCGCCGCCATCTTGTCGGCGGACTCGGTCAGGTCGAACCGCTCCAGCAACTGCGCGACCACCTGGTCGCCGGCGGGCACCCGCTTCAGGTCCGCCACCAGCCCCAGGTTCTCCCTGCCCGTGAGCAGATCGTCCACCGCGGCGAACTGACCGGTCACGCCGATGGCCCCGCGGACCTTCTTGGTCTCGCCGGCCACGTCGTGACCGGCGACACGCACCGTTCCGGCGTCGGCCTTCAGCAGCGTCGCGAGGACGTTCACCGTCGTCGTCTTGCCGGCCCCGTTGGGGCCCAGCATGGAGAACACCGTTCCCTCGGCGACCTCGAAGTCGATGCCGTCGAGCACGACCTTGTCGCCATATGCCTTGCGCAGTCCACTGACTGCGATCGCCGCACTTGTCATGGGACCACTGTCCCGGCCGGGCCTGACACCGACCTGTCACGTCCCTGACACGCCCGCTGACACGCTAGCGCCTGTCGCGGGCCGATTCCGCTTCGATCACGTCCAGGACCTCCCGGCCGAGGTCGACCAAGTACATGTGGTCGCCCGGAAGTTCCGCATAGCTGAATCCGGCCGTGGTCGCGTCCCGCCACTGCCGGGCCTCCTCCGCGGTGACCAGGCCGTCACAGTCGCCGCGCAGGGAGCAGATCGGCACCCGCACCGGCTCGTCGGTGCTCGGGACGTAGCTCTCGTGCATCTCGCAGTCGGCCTGCAGCACCGGCAGGATGAGCTCCCGCATCTCCGGGTGGTCGAGCGCCTCGTGCCGGAATCCCGCGAACTCCTCGACGCGGGCGAGGAACTCCTCGTCGGGCAGCCCCGCCGCGCGTCTCTCACGTTGGGTCCACGGCCCCGGCGAACCGCTGACGACCAGCCGCTCGACGGGCACGTCCCGCCTGGTCAGCAGATGCACCAGCTCGTAGGCGAACACCGCGCCCAGGCTGTGCCCGAACACCAGCACCCGCTCCCCCTCGCCAAGCATCGCGGCGATGCCGTCGACCTCCTTCCCGGCCGCCTCGACCACGTCGCGGTACGGCGCTTCCAGCATCCGCCGTTCCCGGCCCGGCAGTTCACAGGCGAGCACGCGCCACCGGTCGCCGGCCAGCGCCCGCCACGGGTGGAAGAACGAGGCGCCCGCTCCCGCGAACGGCACGCACAGCAACGTGGCCCGGTCCGCGTGCGACGCGGACGTCCCGGACGTTTTCATTCGGCCCCCTTCAGGTACGTCGTCGGTTCGTCACGGTGTCCGGTCATGCCGCGAACTTGCCGTTGATGACCTCCATGATCTCGGCCACGGGCCCGGGCATGTGCAGTTCGTGGTGCACGGCGCGCACGTCGTGCACCTCGATGGCGCCGAGCACATAGGGCCGCCACAGGTGCGCGTACGAGTTCTCCTCCAGCGTCGCGTTGAAGAACACCACGTCACCGCGGTAGACCGGGGACTCGAACCTCGACATGATCGCCGCGTTGTTGGCGAGGATCCTCGACATGGTCCCCACGAGCTGTTCCCGGTTCTCGGGGCCGAAGTACTCGCCGAAATGCTCCTCGAGTTCCGCCCGGTAGTCCGCCAGCGTCCGGCCGGCGTGGATCTCCTTGAAGAGGTCCCCGCCGGGCTGGGAGTCCAGGATGGCCACGAAGGCCACCTCTCGCCCACGCCGGTCGACCGCCTCCGCGACGGCCTGCACGACCGTGCCGCCGTAGGACCAGCCGACCAGGTGGAAGGGTCCTTCCGGCTGGATCCTCACCATCTCGTCGACGTAGTCCTCGACCATCTCCTCCACCGACCCCGCCAGCTTCTCGGTGCCGTTCCAGCCCCGGGACTGCAGGGCGTAGGCCGGCCGGTCCTGCGCGTGCAGCACGAAACTGAAGAACGCCCAGCCCAGCCCGCCTCCCCCGTGCAGGAACCACAGCGGCAGTTTGCCCGTACCGGGGTCGCTGTTCAGCGTCAGCACGACGGCGAACGGGTCGGAGAGGTCCTCGGAGGCGGCGACGAGCAGCAGCGCGGCCAGCTCGGCCACCGTGGGGTACTTGATGATCGTCCTGAGCGGGATGTCGATGTCGAACTCGGCGCGGATGCGGGCGCTGAGCCGGGTGGCCAGCAGCGAGTGCCCGCCCAGTGCGAAGAAGTCGTCGTCGATGCCGACCCGTTCCAGGCCGAGCAACTCGCCGAAGAGGGCGCACATCCTCTCCTCGTGGGAGTTGCGCGGCTCCCGGCCCTCCGCCGTGTCCGGGTCGCCGGAGGGCAGTGCCTCCTCGTCGAGCCGGCCGTCCGGGGTCAGCGGCAGCTCCGTGAGGGGCAGCAGCGCCGAGGGCACCATGGCGCCCGGGAGACGCTCTCCCAGGTATGCGGGCAGCTCGGCGAGGAGCGCCCGGACACCGGCGCCGGGCTCGGGCACCACATGGCCCAGGAGGCGTTCGCCGCCGTCCTGGTCCACCCGCAGCACGACCGCCGCCCGCGCCACGCCGGGGTGGCCGGCCAGCACCTGCTCGATCTCCCCCGGCTCGACCCGGAACCCCCGGACGCGCACCTGGCGGTCGGTCCGCCCGAGGTGTTCGAGCCGGCCGTTGCCGTCCCAGCGCACCAGGTCCCCGGTGCGGTACATCCGGCGGCCGGGCTCACCGTAGGGGCAGGCCACGAAGCGCTCCGCAGTCGGCCCCGGCCGGCCCTGGTACCCGCGGGCCACCCCGGCACCGGCGACGTACAGCTCGCCCGGCACCCCGCGCGGCACCGGGCGCAGCCGTGCGTCGAGCACGTACACCCGGGTGTTCCCGGCCGGCAGCCCGATCGGCACCCCCGCCCCCACCCGCACGCGTGCCTCGGTGCTCCACGGCGTCGTCTCGGGCGTGCCGTGCACATGGACCACTTCGGCGGCCTGCTTCGCCAGGAGCCTGGCCAGCCGTGCCGGGACGGTCTCCCCGCCGACGATGATCCGCAGTCCGTTCGCGGCGTGCGGCACGCGCATCGCCAGCGCCTGCCAGAAGGCGGGCGTGGCCTGCACGGCGGTGACCTCGTGCCGGCGCATCAGCTCCGCCACGGCCGGCACGTCCTCGACGGTGTCGTCGCCCGCCACCACCAGGGCCGCGCCGGTGACGAGCGGGAGGTAGATCTCGGTGACGGCCGTGTCGAGCGCCACGGTCGTGCCGAACAGCATCCGGTCCTCGGACGACAGCGGGAACCGGCGCCGCGCGGCGGCGAGGCAGTTGGCGACCGCGCCGCGCGGGACCGCCACCCCCCTGGGCTCTCCCGCCGGGTCCGCCGTGTAGATCACGTACTGGGTGTTCCCGGGCCGGACGGCCACCTCGGGTGCCGAGTCCGGGTACGGCGACAGATCCACGCCGGCCAGCGCGTCGGCGTCCAGTACGAGCACCGGCTCCGCGTGTGCGAGGACGCGGTCGGTCCGGGAACGCGGATGGGCCGGATCGACCGGTACGCAGGCTCCGCCGGCCTTCAGCACCGCCAGCAGCGCCACCACCAGGTCCACCGTCCGGGGCAGGCGCACGGCGACCCGCGACTCCGCCCGCACACCGCGGTCGACCAGCCAGTGCGCCAGTCTGCTCGACCGTGCGTCCAGCTGCCGGTAGGTGACCGAGTCGTCCTCGCCGATGACGGCGAGCGCCTCCGGTGTCGCCTGGGCCTGTCCCCGCAGCTCCGCGACGAGCCCTGCGTCCAGGGAGGGTTCGGCGGTGTCGTTCACCTCCGCCACCAGGTGCTGCCGTTCCCCCGCCAGCAGCACGTCGACATCCCCGACGCGCCGGCCCGGATCGGTGGCCAACTGCTCCAGGACCCGCACGAACCGGGCGGCGACGGCCTCGACCGTCTCCCGGTCGAACAGGTCGGTCGCGTACTGGATGTCGCCGCGCAGCGCACCCGAGTCGTCCGCGACCACGTTGAAGAACAGGTCGACCTTGGAGGTGGAGGCGGCGGTCCCCTCGACCTCCAGGGTGAGCCCGGCGAGTTCGAGCTGCGGCCGCTCGTAGTTCTGCAGTCCGAGCATCACCTGGAACAGCGGCTGGTACGCCGCGGAGCGTGCCGGGTTGATCGCCTCGACCAGCATGTCGAACGGGACGTCCTGGTGCTCGTAGGCCGCCAGCGCCCGGTTCCGCACCTGGCCGAGGAGGTCGGTGAACGAGGGGTCGCCGGACAGGTCCACGCGCAGCACCTGGGTGTTGACGAAGAACCCGACCAGGTCGGCGAGCGCCTCGTCGGTCCGCCCGGCGATCGAGCTGCCGATCGTGATGTCCCGCCCGCCGCCCAGCCGGCACAGCAGCACCGCCAGCGCGGCGTGCAGGACCATCGACATGGTCGTTCCGTGCTCGTCGCCCACCTTGCGCAGCCCCGCCGCCACCTCCGGTTCCACCAGGAGGCCGACCGTGGCGCCCCGCCCACTGGCCTCCGCAGGCCGCGGGCGGTCCAGCGGCAGGTTCAACGGCTGTGGCACCCCGGCCAGTTCCTCGCGCCAGTACGCGATCTGCCGCGCGGCGAGACTGTCCGGGTCCTCGACGTCGCCGAGCACCTCGCGCTGCCACATCGTGTAGTCCTTGTACTGCACGGGCAGCGGCTCCCACCCCGGGGCCCGGCCGTCCCGGCGGGCGGTGTAGGCCGCGGCCAGGTCACGGGCCAGCGGCGCGCCCGAGCTGCCGTCGGTGGCGATGTGGTGGATGACCAGGACCAGGACGTGTTCCTCGGGCGAGCAGCGGAACAACCGCACGTGCACCGGGATCTCGGCCGCGAGGTCGAACCGGTACGCGCCGGCCTCCTCGACCGCGGCGGGCACGTCCTCGGGCGCCAGCTCGGTGACCGGCACCTCGGGTGCGGCCTGGGCCGTCGGCAGGATGCGCTGGTGCAGCTCACCGTCGTCGTTCATGGCGTAGACGGTGCGCAGGATCTCGTGCCGGTCGACCACGTCGCGGATCGCGGCGGCGAGGGTGTCCCGGTCCAGGGATCCGGTCAGCCGGAAGGCCGCCGACATGTTCCAGTTCTCCGACCCGCCCTCCATCTGGTGCAGAACCCACATGCGGCGTTGCGCGAACGAAAGCGGAATCATCGCTCTTACTCCTCTGTGAACATCTTGCGCAGGCCGGGGCGGCGGGGTGCGGCCGAGTCCTCCGCCCAAGCGGCGAGCGCGGCCACGGTCGGCAGGTCGAAGATCTTGCGGATCGGTATCTCGATCCCCATCTCGGCACGGGCGCGGCTGATCAGCCGGGTGGCGAGCAGCGAGTGGCCGCCGAGTTCGAAGAAGCCGTCGTCGATGCCGACCCGGTCCACGCCCAGCACCTCGCCGAACAGCCCGGTGAGGATCTCCTCGCGGGAGGTGCGGGGTGCCCGGTAGGCGGTGGCGGTGTACTCGGGCTCGGGCAGCGCGGCCCGGTCCAGCTTGCCGTTGGGGGTGAGCGGCATCCGGTCGAGGACCACGAAGGCGGAGGGCACCATGAAGTCCGGCAGCCGCTCCGACACGAACAGGCGCAGGGCCCGCGCGTCCGGGCCGGCGGGCCCGGCCGGGTCGCCGGTCGCCGGGGCGTCACCGGTGCCGGTGGGCACGACGTAGGCGACCAGTTGCCTTCCGGTGCCGCCGCCGCGCCCGTCGCGGGCGATCACGACGGCCTGGGTGACGCCGGGATGCGCGGTGAGCGCGGCCTCGACCTCGGCCGGTTCGACGCGGAAGCCGCGCACCTTGACCTGGGCGTCCCCGCGGCCCAGGTACTCCAGCCGGCCCTCGGCGTTCCAGCGGGCGAGGTCGCCGGTGCGGTACATGCGCGAGCCCGCCGGGCCGAAGGGGTCGGGGACGAAGCGCTCGGCGGTCAGTGCGGCGCGGCCGTGGTAGCCGCGGCCCACGTTCCCGCCGACGTACAGCTCACCGACCGCGCCCGGGGGCGCGGGATCCAGGCCGGGGCCGAGGACGTAGGTCCGCATGTTGCCCAGGGGCGTGCCGACGGGCACGCTGCCCGTCCCGTCGAGCGGTTCGCCCTCCGCGGTGAAGGTGGTGGCGTAGAACGACTCGCTCTGCCCGTAGGCGTTGACCACCCGTACGCCCGGGAAGGCGCTGCGGGTCCTCTCGGCGAGCGCGGCGGGCAGGGCCTCGCCGGCGAAGACGACCGTCTCCACCTCGACGCGGCCGGCGATCTCGCCGACGAGTTCGGCGAAGGCGGACGGCACGGTGGAGATGACGCTGCCGCTCCAGGACGAGCGGTCGCCCAGGACCAGGACGTCGGGGACGACTTCGACGACGCCGCCGTGGGCGAGGGTCGTGAAGATCTCGAACACCGAGACGTCGAAGTTGACCGACGTGCCCGCGAGGAGCCGCTTGCCCGCCGCCATGCCGACGCGCGGGGCCAGTTGCAGTACGCCGTTGACCACGTTGGCGTGGGTGATGGCGACGCCCTTGGGCTTGCCGGTCGAGCCGGAGGTGTACATCACGTAGGCCGTCTGGTCCGGGTGCGGCGCACGGGCGGGTCCCGGGGCGTCCGCGGTGAGGTCCAGGGTGTCGAGGAGGACGTCCGGGGCCTCGTGTGCCGGCAGCACCGGAACGGTCGCGGTGTCCGTCAGGACGAGGAGGGGCCGTGCCTCGTCGAAGATGGGCACGAGGCGGTGGCTGGGGTAGCGGGGGTCGACCGGCAGATACGCCGCGCCGGCCTTCAGCACGGCGAGCAGCGCGACCACCAGGTCCGCCGAGCGGGGCAGCGAGACGGCGACCACCGACTCCGGTCCCACGCCCCGGCCGGCCAGTTCGTGGGCCAGGCGGCCGGCCCGGGCGGTCAGCTCGCGGTAGGTGAGCGAGGTGTCCCCGGCGATCACGGCCGTCTCGTCCGGGGTCCGTTCCGCCTGTGCCTCGACTAGTGCGGGGATCGTGACGTGCGGGACGGGGACGGCCGTGTCGTCGAACCGGGCGGTGAGCCGCTCGTGTTCGGCCCGCTCCAGGACGTCGAGGCGGGCGACCGTCAGGCCGGGGGTGGCCGCGAGCTGTTCCAGGACGCGCACGAAGCGGCCCGCGTAGGACTCCACGGTGTCCCGGTCGAAGAGACCGGGCCGGTACTGGAGGAGGAACTCCAGGTGCTGTTCGGCCGCCGCCATCAGCGCGAGCGGGTAGTGGGTGCCGTTGGTCGGGCGCAGGCCGGTGAAGGCGATCCCGTCCGCGGCCTCGGTGGCGGCGCCGATGCCCTCCCGGTCGACGGGATAGGACTCGAAGACGACCAGTGTGTCGAAGAGGGTCGGCAGGCCGAGGGACTGCTGGATCTCCGTGAGGCTGTGGTGGTGGTGTTCGAGCAGGCCGGCCTGGTGCCGCTGCAGCCGGGTGACGACCTCGGCGAGGGTGTCGCCGGGCGCGTACCGCACCCGTACGGGCAGGGTGTTGATGAACATGCCGACCATCGACTCGACGCCCGGGACCGCGGGCGGGCGGCCGGAGACGGTGGCGCCGAAGACCAGGTCCTGGCGGCCGGTGAGCCGGCCGAGGAGCAGCGCCCAGGCGGCCTGGACCAGCGTGTTGACGGTGACGCCCAACTCCGAGGCGCGCGACGCGAGTTCGTCGGACAGGTCGGAGGGGAGGGCGAACTCGACCTGATCGAGGCCGTCGGCGCCTTCGGAACGCGGCGCGAGCAGGGTCGCTTCGCGCACGCCGTCCAGCTCGGCCGCCCAGGCCCGTGCCGCCTCGTCCCCGTCCTGCTGCGCGCGCCAGGCGAGGAACTCGCCGTAGCTCCGTGTGCCGGGCAGGCCGGTCGCGTCGCCGTGGGACGCGTAGAGCAGCAGCAGGTCCCGCATCAGCAAGGGCGTGGACCAGCCGTCGGACAGCACGTGGTGGACGGTCATCACGAGTTCGGCCCGCCCGGGTTCCGTCACGGCGAGCGCCAGCCGCATGAGCGGCGGGGTGTCCACGTCGAAGTGGGCGGCCCGGTCCTCGGCGAGGAACCGCTCCAGGGTCTCGGTGCGTTCCGGCTCGGCGAGCGCGGTCAGGTCGAGGTACTGCCACGGCAGGGTCACCCCCGCCGCGGGCACCACCTGCACGAAGTCGCCGTCGGCCCGGTCGACGAACGCCGCGCGGAGGTTGGGGTAGCGCTCCAGCAGTGCCTGCCCGGCCCGGCGCATCCGCTCGGGGTCGACGCTGCCGCTCATCTGGAACACCAGCTGAATGTGGTACGGGTCGAACGACGCCCCGGCCATCATCGTGTGGAAGAGGATCCCCGACTGGGTGGGGGTCGTCGGCCAGATCTCGGTCAGTGCGCCGAACCGGGTCTCCCAGGTGTCGATCTCCTCCTGGCACACCTCGACCAGGGGGGCGTCGGCCGGGGTCAGTCCCCCGGCGTCGGGTGCGGTGGCGTGCTTCGCCAGGGCGGTGAGGGCCCGGACCCACAGTCCGGCCAGTTCGGTGACCTCCTCGCGGGAGAGCACCCCGGTCGGGAAGGCGAGGTAGGCGGTCAGTTCCTCGCCGTCGGGGGTGTCGGCGGCGACCGCGTTGATCTCCAGTGCGGACAGTACGGGCAGGTCGGCGTCCGGTGCGGCGATCAGGTCCTGGTGCGAGGTGTCCGGGGCCCAGCCCGACAGGCGCAGGTCCTCGGGGATGTCCGCGCCGGAGGTCCGGCCGAGGTAGTTGAACCCGATCTGCGGCTCCGGCCCCGACGCCAGCACGCCGGCGGTGTCGGGATTGAGGTGGCGCAGCAGGCCGTAGCCGATGCCGTTGTCCGGCACCGCCCGGGACTGTTCCTTGACGGCCTTGACGACCCGGCCCGCGGCCGGACCGCCGGCGAGGGCGTCCGCCACGTCGATCCCGGTCAGGTCGAGGCGCACCGGGTACAGGGAGGTGAACCATCCGGCCGTGCCCGACAGGTCGGCGCCGGGCACGAGGTGCTCCTCGCGGCCGTGCCCTTCCAGCCGGACCAGTGTCGAGGAGCCGGGCACGCCCCGGCTTCGGCGCCAGTGGGCCAGTGCCAGTGCGAGGCCGGCCAGCAGCCCGTCGTCGGCCCTGCCGCGGAACACGGCGGGGACCGTCGTCAGCAGCGTCTCGGTGACGTCCGCCGGGACCCGGACCCGGACCGTGTCGACGGTGGCCGTGACATCACGTGCGGGGTCCAGTGCCCGTGCTCCCAGCGGGGGTTCGGCCTCGCCGAGGATCCGCTGCCAGACGGGGAGTTCCGCCGTGCGCCCGGGACCGGTCGCCTCGTCGACCAGGGCATGGGCCCACCGGCGGAACGAGGTGCCGCCGGGCGCCGGTTCCGGGGTGCGGCCGTCCCGGATCCGCTGCCAGGAGGAGATCAGGTCCGGTATCAGGATCCGCCAGGACACCCCGTCGACGACCAGGTGGTGCAGGACGATCAGCAGCCGGTCCGCGCCCGTGCCGGAGGTGAACCACACGAACTGCGCCATGACGCCCGCGTCGGGGTCCAGGCGGCCCGCGGCCGCGTCCAGTTCGGCGTGCGCGTCGGCGTCGGGGTGGGGGACCTCCCGCAGCAGCGCGCCCGCGTCCGCAGCGCCCGGCGGCTCGATCCACAGGCCCGAACGGTCCCGGTCGAGGCGGGACCGCAGCACGTCGTGCCGGTCCAGCAGGGCCTGCAGGGTGGCCACCAGTTCCGGGCGGTCCACGCCCTCGGGCAGCGTCAGCATCCCGGACATGGAGAACCGTCCGATGCGGCCGCCCAGTGCGAGGACGTGTGCCGCCATCGGAGGCAGCGGAGCCCAGCCGACACCGCCGCCGGGCAGTTCGGCCAGGGCCGGGCGCTCTCCTTCCCGTCCTTCGACGAGCTCCGCGAGCCGGGCGACCGTGCGGTGTTCGAAGATCTCCCGGGTGCTGACGGTCATGCCACGGGACCTCGCCCGCGCGACGACCTGGATGGAGCGGATGCTGTCCCCGCCGGTGGCGAAGAAGTCGTCGTCGATGCCGACCCTCTCCAGGCCGAGCACTTCGGCGAACAGCGCGCTGAAGGTCTCCTCGCGCTCGTTGCGCGGTGCCCGGCCGGTCGTGCCCTGCGCGTAGTCCGGCGGCGGCAGCGCCCGCCGGTTCAGCTTTCCGCTGGGTGTCAGCGGTATCTCCGTCAGCGGTACGACCGCGGCGGGCACCATGTAGTCCGGGAGCCGCCCCTGGAGGTGCTCGCGCAGCTCGGCGAGGAGCGGACCGATCGTCTTGGCGAGTGCGGGAGCGTTGGCCCGGGCGCGCCTGCCGACCGCGCCGGGGACGAACGTGCCGGACACGCTCGGCGGTCCGCCGGGGCGCTCGGGCAGCAGCACCGCGTCGAAGCAGCGCACGTCCTCTCCCGACAGGGTGAGGATCGCATGCCGGCCGTTCTCGTCCGCCCATCGGAGCACGTCCTGCGGATCGACGGGGCTCCCGGGCAGGGGCGCCGGTTCGAGGAGACCCGCCGCGACGGCCACGGTGGCCTCCTCGGCCAGGCGCGCGTTGGGCACGCCGGTCACCCGCACCGGGCCGGGCCCGACGCGGTCTTCGAGCGTCGCGAGGCCGGGCAGGTCGGACAGTTGCCCGCCCCAGGGCACCGACGGCACGTCGGCGAGGCGCAGGACGCCGGCCGGGGACTTGTGCAGCACGACCTCGTAGCGGTGCCGCGTCAGTTCGTTGTGGGCCCGCCCCGGCTTGAGGCGGATGTCGGCCGCGGCGGAGTGGCCGGCCGCCCATTCGGTGAACCACTCGGGGGCGACCACGAGTTCGCGTTCGGCGAGCAGATCCTTCTCGACGAGCGTGCGCAGTTCCTCGTACGAGGCGTGCGGGTGCGCCGCGCGCTGTGCCGCGGTGAGCAGCAGCCGGAGTGTGGTGGCGTTGCGGACGTCACCGACGACGAGCCGGCCGCCCGGTGCGAGCAGTTCCATGGCCTCGCACAGGACCCGGTCGAGGTAGTCGGCGCTCGGGAAGTACTGCACCACCGAGTTGAGCACGACGGTGTCGAACCCGCCGCGGGGCAGTCCGGACAGGTCGTCGGCTGCCTGGGCGCTCAGCCGGATCCGGTCGCCGTGACCGGCCCGCTCGGCCTGTGCCCTGACCCGCTCCACCACCGGGGCCGAGATGTCGGTCCCCCAGTACTCGTCGACCTCACCGACGATCTTCGCCATCAGCAGACCGGCGCCCACACCGATGTCCAGCACCCGCCGGGGCGCGAACCGCAGCACCTGGGCCACCGCGGCGTCCCGCCACTCCAGCATCTGTTCCCGCGGGATCGGTTCGCCGTCGTAGGAGGACGTCCACATCTGGAAGTCCTCGCCCCATGCCTGGTCCTCGGACGCGCGGTAGCTGTCGTCGTAGACCTGGCGCCATTCGTCCGCCTGAGCGCCGACGTCCGCCACCGCGGCGTCGGGGTCGGGCACCACGTAGCCCACGAGGCGCTTGCCGCCCCGGGTGTCGTCGCGCACCACGACCGTCGCCTGCGCCACGCCGGGGTGCTCGGTCAACGCCTGCTCGATCTCGCCGAGTTCGATACGGAAGCCGCGGATCTTGACCTGGAAGTCGGTCCGGCCCAGGTACTCGACCTGCCC
>NZ_JBNCNM010000044.1:0-23786 GCF_049846985.1 Streptomyces sp. DT190
CGACCGCTACCTCGCCGCCATCACCCTGGCCAGCACACTCATCCGGCTCGAAGCGTGATCGACAAGACGCTACCTAGCCGCGGAAGTCCGCCGTGCGTTCCGGGGACGCCTCCGACAGGGCCTTGGTGACCTCCTGGACGTCGCCGCGCAGGCCGTAGACCGGGGTGCCGGGCTGCTGGCGCCAGGAGTCGTCGAGGCCGCCCGCGTCGACCGTGTCGAAGCCGAGTTCCCCGATCAGCTCGCGCACCTTCCGCTTGGCCGCCTCGTCGTCGCCGGCCACCGGCAGGGCGAGGCGGCCGGGGTCGCCGGCCGGGCGGTGGCGGTCCAGGATGTCCTGGGCGTAGGTGCCGTTGAAGGCCTTGATGACGGGGTGGCCCAGCTGCCGTTCCGTCCAGCGGCTCTCGGTGAGGCCCTCGTCCTCGATCGCGGCGATCCGGCCGTCGCGCTGACGGGGGTAGTAGTTGCCCGTGTCGATGACCGCGACGCCCTCCGCCGCGCCGTCCAGCAGACCGGACGGCAGGTCCGGGACCGCCTTGACGGGGATGGTCACCACGACGACCTCCGCGCCCCGCGCGGCCTCCTCGACCGGTACGGGCGTCGCGCCGGTCTCCTCCGCCAGGGCGGTGAGGGTCTGCGGGCCCCGGGAGTTCGCGACGGACACGTCGTGGCCCAGGGCGGTGAGCCGCCGGGTCAGGTTGCCGCCGATGTTGCCCGCTCCGATGATGCCGATCTTCATGTCCTGGCCCTTCCGGGGGTGGGTGGCGCCTCACGGATCCTGTGATGCGGGTCAACCCTCCGGACGGGTGGGCTATTCCTGACCGCCGGCGGTGCGCCGGGCACGACGAGGGGCCCGGACCGTGCGGACACGGGCCGGGCCCCTTCGCTCGGGTGCTCGGGCGGCCTACTTGTTCAGGTAGGACCAGAACTCGTCGAAGCTGAGCTTCTTGTCGCCGTCCAGGTCGCGGCTCTTGATGACGACCTCGGCGACCGACTCGGTGACGTTCCAGTCACCCGACTGGGCCAGGGCGGCCTTGAACTCGGCAGCGGTGACGAACCCGTCACCGTCCGTATCGATCCGCTCGAACTGCTTGCGTGCTTCCTCGATGTCCGCCACCGAACGCCCCTCGTCTCATGCTGTACGTCTTGCTGACGCAGGTCAGATTAGCTGGCCGCGCGGGCCGCCAGTGCGGCGACCACCCAGGCGAAGTCCTCCCGGTGGGCCGCCTCGGGCCCGGCCCCCTTCACCACGGCGAGCAACTCCCGGTAGCGGGCGACCCGGTGGGTGGCGTGCGCGCGCAGCCGGTCCAGTACCGCGGCGGGGTCGGCCGTGCCCAGGAGGTCGTCCAGCACCGGGCCGGCCTGGGGTGAGCCGGGGTCGACGCCCCGCTCGCGGGCCTCGGCTCCCAGCTGCACGAGCCGCCGGGAGAACCACAGGGACGCCCCCTCGGGTGCGTCGTGGCCGCGGTCGGCCGCGTTGCACTCGGCGACCTTGCGCATCTCGGCCCGGAACTGCGGGTCCTGCAGCATCTCGGCCAGCTCCAGCCAGGCGTCGACCTGTTCGGGCGTCGGCTCCTCGGGCAGGTCGGCGGCGGTGCTCCGCATCCGCTCGCGGATCACCGGGTCCGCCGTGTCCAGCCCGTGGAAGATCTCGTCCACGAACTCCTCCAGGATGCGCCGCCGCTCGGCCGCCGACAGCCGCGCCAGTCTGTTCATCAAGGTCGCCTCCTCCGCGCCGGAACCTCGCTTCGCGACCGTCGAGAGCACCGCGCGGGTCACCTTCAGCGACCGGATCCGCGCGTCCAGCGCGACCACGTGCGCGGCCGCGACCCGCGCCACCGTCGTCTCGCCCGTGAGCACCCGGCGCACGTCCGCCAGGCCCAGACCCAGCTCGCGCAGTGTCCGGATCAGCTCCAGGCGGGCCACGGAGGCGGCGTCGTAGAGCCGGTAGCCGCCTGCCGACCGGGCCACCGGGGGCAGGGCGCCCTCGTCGGACCAGTACCGGATGGTGCGTACGGTCAGTCCGGTGGCCCGGGCCAGTGCGCCGATGGTGAGCAGCTCGGTACCGTCGTCGGTCATGTCCGGGAGTCTGGACCCTCCAGCGGCCGGAGACTCAAGCGGCGGTGGCGGCCGCCTCGGCGACGGCAGACGGGCGTCAGCGGAAGATGCCCGTGTGGCCGAGCGAGTAGCGGCCGGGCTGCGGGTAGACGGCCAGGCCGTGCGGGCCGCTGCCGACGGGGATGCGGGCGAGCTGGGTGCCGGTGCGGGTGTCGATGGCGTAGACCTCGGAGTCGTAGCGGCCGGAGAGCCAGAGGACCTTGCCGTCGGCGGAGACGCCGCCCATGTCGGGGCTGCCGCCGTCGGGCAGGCGCCACTTCCTGGTGACCTTGTTCCGGGTGAAGTCGAAGACGGAGACCGTGCCCTCGCCGCGGTTGGAGACGTACATCTCGCGGGAGTCGCGGCTGACGTAGAGGCCGTGGCAGCCCTTGCCGGTGGGCAGCAGGGTGGGCTCGGTGAAGCGGTCGCCGTCCAGGACCCACATGCCGTGCGCCATCATGTCGGCGATGTAGAACCGCTTGCCGTCGGGTGAGATCTTCACGTCCTGCGGCATGGCCCCCTCGAACGGCAGCCGTTGCTGTCCGACGACCTCCATCTTCTCGGTGTCGACCTTGAGCAGTTCGCCGCTGAACTCGCAGGAGACGATGAAGTAGCGGCCGTCGAGGGAGAAGTCGGCGTGGTTGACGCCGTAGCAGGAGACCGGGACGGTCTTCCTGACCGCCATGGTGTGCGGGTCGCGGAAGACCAGCTCGCGGTCGAGGGAGGCCATGACGACGGCGTACTTGCCGTGGGGGGTGAAGTAGAGGTTGTAGGGGTCGTGGACCTCGACCTCCTTGCCCGCCTTGCCGGTCCTCGGGTCGATCGGCGTGAGGGTGTGGCCGCGGTTGTTGTTGACCCAGAGCGTCTTCAGGTCCCAGGAGGGCACCACGTGCTGGGGCTGCCGGCCCACGGGGATGGTGTCGACGATCTCGTAGGTCTTCGGGTCGATGACGGAGACCGTGTCGGACTCGGTGTTGGGGACGTAGACCCGGGACGGGAAGTCCTTGACGACGGGAGACAGCCTGCCGGGCCGGTCGGCCGCGTACACGTCCTCCGGATCGAGGACGGGCGGCATGCCGGGCAGGCCCTCGACGGGCTTCTTCTCGGGCGGGGCGGGCACGGCGGCCTTGGTGCCACGCGCCTTCGAGGGCCGCTCCCCGTCCGTGCCGCAGGCGGCGAGGACGGCGAGGGCGGCACCCGTGACCAGGGCGCTTCTGACGAGGTGACGGTGCATTCCCTCATTTAAGGTGCGCCTGTGCCGGATACCGGCTATTCGCCCGATCGGTGGCCGGGTGCGCCGCCTGCGCTGTCGCAGCTCAGCGGTCGGCGACCCGCATCTCGAACCAGGTGGTCTTGCCGCGGGGCAGCAGGTCGACGCCCCAGCGGTCGGCCAGTTTGTCGACGAGGAACAGGCCCCGGCCGCTGACGTCCATCTCCTGCACCGGCATCAGGCACGGCAGCCCGCGGGAGGGGTCGCGGACCTCGACGCGGATCCAGCCGCGGCGCCGGTGCAGACGGAGTCCGAAGACGCGGGCGCCGGTGTGGCGTACGGCGTTGCCGACCAGTTCGGAGACGAGCAGGACCGCGTCCTCCGTGGTCCTGGGGGTGAGCCCCCAGTGGCGCAGGATCACGACCTGGGTGAGGCGCCTGGCGGTGGCGGCGGACTCGGGGCGGGACGGCAGTCGGACCTCTGCCTCCGTCGGGTTGCCGTACAACTCCAGCGCCTTCAGCGCGTGTTCGTCCTCGACGGTCGGCGACCAGCGTGCCGCGGCCGCATGAGCGTGTCCCCGCGGCTGTTCCGTACCCTCCAGCCCCGCCATGCCCCCATCATGGCCGCCCGGGGCGCCCGCCGGGGCCGTTCCCGGGGAATACCCCCCTGGGGACGGACCCCCGGCCGACGGTCCGCCGTCATATGACAATGGCACTTCGCCCCGGTCCGCGACCGGCCTGACCTGCTGGAACGGACCATTCCGGCGCAATCGGCGGACTCCCTCGATCCGGCACGCTTAAGGGTGCCTTAAGGCTGCCATAAACCGCCCCATCGAGGGACCCGGATCAGACACGGCGTCAATTGCAACCCCCTGGAGGGATGTTCAGAGGAACTTCGCCTTGCCCGGCCCCTCCTCCACGAAGCTGCGCATCCCGCGCTCGCGGTCCTCCGTGGCGAACAGGCCCGCGAACCAGTTCCGTTCGACCGCGAGGCCCGTGTCGATGTCCGTCTCCAGGCCCGTGTCGATCGACTCCTTGGCGGCGCGCAGCGCGAGGGCCGGACCCTGGGCCAGTTTCGCGGCCCAGGCGTGCGCCTGCGGGTAGACCTCCTCGGCGGGCACGACCCGGTCGACCAGGCCGATCTCCCTCGCCTCGTCGGCCTTGACCATCCGGCCCGTGAAGATGAGGTCCTTGGCCTTGGAGGGGCCGACCAGACGGGCCAGGCGCTGGGTGCCGCCGGCGCCCGGGATCAGGCCGAGCAGGATCTCCGGCTGGCCGAGCTTGGCGTTCTCGCCGGCGATGCGGAAGTCCGCGCAGAGGGCGAGTTCGCAGCCGCCGCCCAGGGCGTAACCGGTCACGGCCGCGACGACCGGCTTGGGGATGCGGGCCACCGCCGTGAAGGCGTCCTGCAGGGCGCGGGCGCGCAGGACCATAGCGGTGTGGTCCATCGCCTGCATCTCCTTGATGTCCGCGCCGGCCGCGAACACCTTCTCGCCGCCGTAGACCACCACGGCCCGCACGTCCTCGCGGCGCGCGGCCTCCTCGGCGAGTTCCTTCAGCCGGTCCTGCGTGGCGATGTCCAGCGCGTTCATGGGCGGTCGGTCCAGCCGGAGCGTGCCGACGCCTTCAGCGACTTCCAGAGAGATGGTCATGGGCAGCAGGTTAACGGGGACTAACGGGCAGGGCCCCGGTGCGGTCGGTCACACCGGGGCCCTGCCGTCAGCGGAGGGGTGCTACTTCTTCCACTTCTCCCACGACATGTTCCAGCCGTTGAGCCCGTTGTCCGGGTCGACGATCCGGTCCTCGGAGTTCTTGACGACGACCACGTCGCCGATCATCGAGTTGTCGAAGAACCACGCGGCCGGCACCTTCTTGTCCCAGCCGCCGCGCACGTCGCGCAGGCCGATGCAGCCGTGGCTGGCGTTGTAGTTGCCGAAGGCGCCGCCCGCCCAGTAGTTGCCGTGCAGGAACGTGCCGGAGGTGGTGAGGCGGATGGCGTGCGGGACGTCCTTGATGTCGTACTCGCCGCCGTAGCCGACGGTCTCGCCGTTCATCCGGGTGACCGTGAGCATCTCGCTGACGACCATCTGGCCGTTCCAGGTCTCCATGCCGGGCTTGCCGGTGGTGACCGGGATGGTCTTGACGACCTTGCCGTCCCGCGTGACCTTCATGGTGAGCTTCTTGGCGTCGACGACCGAGACCTGGTTGCGGCCGATGGTGAACTCGACGGTCTTGTCCTGCTCGCCGTAGACCCCGGACCGGCCCTCGACGCCGTCGAGGTTGAGGTCGACGGTCACCTTGGTGCCGGGCTTCCAGTACTTCTCGGGGCGGAAGTCGAGCCGGTCGTTGCCGAACCAGTGGCCCTCGACGTCGACGGCCGGCTCGGTCTTGATGCGGATGGCGTTCTCGACGGCCTCCGGGCTGGTGATGCCGCGCGAGAAGCGGATGGAGAACGGCATCCCGACCCCGACCTTGGAGCCGTCCTCGGGGGTGAAGGTGCCGGTGAAGGTGTTCTTGGGCGTCAGGGTGGTGAAGTCGGCGTCCTCCGCGGCGGTGCGGCCCTCGGAGTCCTTGGCGACCGCGTGCACCGTGTACTTGGTGGCACCGGCCAGGTGGGTGGACGGCGTCCAGGTGGCGCCGTCGCCGGATATCTTGCCGTCGATCTTCCTGCCCTCGGCGTCCTTGACGACGACCTCCGAGAGCTTGCCCCTGGCCGCGGTGACCTTCAGGGCGCCGCTGGTCTCGACGGACTTGGCCCCGTCCTTCGGCGCGATGCTGACGACGGCCTCGGACTGCTTGCTCTGCGCGGTGTCCGCGTCCCTGCCCTTGCCGCCGCCCGCGCCGGAACCGGAGCCGCCGTCCCCGCCGCCGCACGCCGTCACGGCGAACAGCAGCGCGCCGACGACCAGCGCGAGCCTCCCGTTCCCGCGTCCAACCGACGCCCCCGATATCGGTCGCACGTTCAAGTGGTTCTCCCCTCCCCGGACCTGGTCAGGCCCGCTCCCCGGCGCGTGTCCCCCGCGCACCGGCGAATAGTAACCACAGGGTGAGCGGCCCCGGCGGCCCCCGAATGTCACTGTTCGGTCCCAACGGAACGCCGGGTCAACCCGCCCCCCTGTCCGGCTACTTCACCGCACTGCCCGCCTTCCATGCATTCCAGCCCATATTCCAGCCTCCGAGCCCGTTGTCGGGAGCGACCTTTTTGTCATTGCTGTTGACCACCTCGACCACGTCCCCGACCAGGCTGCGGTCGAAGAACCAGCCGGCGGGGGTGTCCGAGCCGCCGCCCTTCACATCGCGCAGCCCGATGCAGCCGTGGCTGACGTTGGTCCGCCCGAAGACGCTGCGGTGGGCCCAGTAGTTGCCGTGCAGGAAGGTGCCCGAGTCGGTCAGGCGCATCGCGTGCGGCACGTCGGGGATGTCGTACTCGCCCTTGCCGTCGCGCTTCTTGAAGCCGACCGTGGCGCCGTTCATCCGGGTGACCGCCAGCATCTCGGTCACCACCATCTTGCCGTTGTACGTGGTGGTCTTCGGGGCCCCGGCCGTCACGGGCACGGTGGCGAGCGGCTCGCCGTCGCGCCGCACCTCCATGGAGTGCCGGGCGGCGTCGACCACCGAGACCTGGCTGCGGCCGACGGTGAAGGAGAACCTCTTGTCCTGCAGCCCGTACACGCCGGGCGCGCCCTTCACGTCCCGCAGGCGCAGGTCGACGGTGACCTGGGTGCCGGGCTTCCAGTAGTGCTGGGGACGGAAGTCGAGCCGGGTCCGGCCGAACCAGTGCGGGCGGATCTCGACGGCCGGACGGGCCAGGACGCGCACCGCGCGCTCGACGGCCGCCCGGTCGGCGATCCGCCGGCTGAACTGCAGGGAGACGATCATCCCGGTGCCCACCGTGGCGCGGTGCTCCGGCGTGACGTAGCCGATGAAGCGCGCCTTGGGCACGTACGTCCTGAAGGTGGTGTGCCGGGCCGAGCGGCGTCCGTCGTGGGTCACGGCCACCGCGTCGACCGTGTACTTGGCACCCAGCGCCAGCCGCGGCTCGTCGGGCTCCCAGCTCAGTCCGTCGGCGGAGAGGTGCCCGGGCACGGGGGTCTCCCGCGCGTCCTGCGACCGGACCACCTTCACCGACTCCAGCCGGCCGTCGGGCACGCGCACCCGCAGCCGCTCCCCGGGGCGCACCCCCCTGGTGCCGTCGCCGGGCGAGACCTCGATGACGTCCTCGGGCGCCGGGGGCGCGCCGAACACCCCGGCGATGCCGCCGCCGTCGTCCGAGGTACAGCCGGTGGCCCCGGCGAGGAGCCCTGCCCATGTCACTACGGCGGCCAGCGCGGCCCTCGCGCGCCGAGCGCGCCCTTGTACGTGCCTCACGAGGAGCCCAACGACCGGTCGCGTCCCCGGGAAACGACCATGCCCGCCCCCGGGGAAACGTGAGTGCGACCCATGCTCTGGGCAGAACAGTGGGGAGGACGACGCGCAGGGGGGCCGCGACCCGGGCCGCAGCACAGGGCCGCACCCCGCTGTCCCCCGTCGTCCCACGAGCCGCGGGAGGCTGACAGGTGTCCAGCGCAGCCGAGCAGGAGGCGGTGGCCGGTCCTCAGGCCACCGGGGACGGGCGCCAGGCCGCCGCCGTGAACGGCACGCGGCGGGCCGCGCCGCCGCCCGCCGTGCCCGCGCGGCCGGGCGCGCCGACCCCGCTGGGCGCCCGGTTCCGGGTCGGTCCGGACGGGGTGGCGGGGACCAACTTCGCGTTGTGGGCGGGCGGGGCCGAGGGGGTCGAGCTGTGCCTCTTCGACGACGCGGGCAAGGAGTCGCGGGTCCGGCTGGCCGAGCTGACCCACGAGATCTGGCACGGTTACGTGCCGGGCGTGCTGCCCGGGCAGCGCTACGGCTACCGGGTGCACGGCCGCTGGGACCCCTGGACGGGTGCCCGCTGGAACCCGGCGAAACTGCTCCTCGACCCGTACGCGCGCGCGGTCGACGGCGCCCCGGGAAACGACTACAGCAGTCTGCCGCCGGAGGTGTACGGGCACGTCCGCGACTGGCCGCAGCAGCATGTCGCCGACACCGTCCGCGACGACCGGGACTCGGCGCCGTTCGTGCCGAAGGGCGTCGTCGTCCACGATGACGACGACTGGGCCGACGACCGCCGCCCGAAGACACCCTGGGCCGACTCGGTCATCTACGAGCTGCACGTCAAGGGCTTCACACGCCTGCACCCGGGCATCCCCGAGGAGCTGCGCGGCACCTACGCCGGCCTCGCGCACCCGGCGGCGATCGAGCACCTGGTGCGGCTGGGCGTGACGGCGGTGGAGCTGCTGCCGGTGCACCAGTTCGCGCACGAGGACCACCTGCTGCGCAGAGGCCTGCGCAACTACTGGGGCTACAACTCCATCGGCTACTTCGCCCCGCACGCGGCCTACGCGGCCTCCGGCACCCGGGGCCAGCAGGTCGGCGAGTTCAAGCGGATGGTGCGCGCCCTGCACGCCGCCGGGATCGAGGTCATCCTCGACGTGGTCTACAACCACACCGCCGAGGCAGGCGAACTGGGCCCGACGCTGTCCCTGAAGGGCGTCGACAACCGCGGCTACTACCGCCTCCAGGACGACGCCCGCCGCTACGCCGACTACACCGGCTGCGGCAACACCCTGCACGTGGTCCAGCCGCACGTGCTGCGCCTGATCACGGACTCGCTGCGCTACTGGGTCACCGAGATGGGCGTCGACGGCTTCCGCTTCGACCTGGCGGCGGCGCTGGCCCGCTCCATGCACGACGTGGACATGCTCTCCCCGTTCCTGGCGGTCATCGCCCAGGACCCGGTGCTGCGCCGGGTGAAGCTGATCGCCGAGCCGTGGGACGTGGGCTCGGGCGGCTACCAGGTGGGGGCGTTCCCGCCGCTGTGGACGGAGTGGAACGACCGGTACCGCAACGCCGTGCGGGACTTCTGGCGGCACGCGCTGCCGGACGTACGGGAGATGGGCTACCGCCTGTCGGGCTCCAGCGACCTGTACGCCTGGGGCGGGCGCAGGCCGTACGCGTCGGTCAACTTCATCACCGCGCACGACGGTTTCACGCTGCGCGACCTGGTGAGTTACGAGCGCAAGCACAACGAGGCCAACGGCGAGGGCAACCGCGACGGCACGGACGACAACCGGGCCTGGAACTGCGGCGCCGAGGGCGAGACCGACGACGAGGGGATACGGGCGCTCAGGCGGCGGCAGCTGCGCAACCTGATGACCACGCTGCTGCTGTCCACGGGCGTGCCCATGCTGGTCGCGGGCGACGAGCTGGGCCGCACCCAGGGCGGCAACAACAACGCCTACTGCCAGGACAACGAGATCGGCTGGCTGGACTGGGAGCTGCTGGAGGATCCCGGCTGGAAGGCCCTGTTCGCGCTGACGTCCCGGCTGATCGCGCTGCGCCACCGGCACCCGGTGCTGCGCCGCCGGGCCTTCTTCTCGGGCCGGGCGCAGACCGCGGACGGGCTGCGCGACCTGGCCTGGTTCACCGCCCGGGGCACGGAGATGACGGAGCAGGACTGGTACGCGCCCGCCGCCACGCTGGGCATGTACCTCTCCGGGCGGGACATCCCGGGCCGGGACGAGCGCGGGGAGCAGATCCTCGACGACAGCTTCCTCGCGGTGCTGCACGCGGGCGAGGGGCCGGTTCGCTTCGCGTTGCCGGGGCCGCCGTGGGCGGAGCGCTACGAGGTCGTCGTCGACACGAGCCTGGAGGAGCAGGGGCGGGCGCCGGGGGTGGAGCATCCGGCCGGGACGGAGATCACGGTGCCGGCGCGGGCCGTGCTGCTGCTGCGGGTGGCGGGGTGAGACGTCACCGCCGCCCTCGAACACGCAGGTCGTAGGACCGATGACCGATGCGGGTCCGGCGGAAACTCGCTGGGCAGTGTCAGTGGTGAACCGTAGGCTCGCTGCTGATGGCCACGACACCCGCACCCGCCCAGGACCGTTCCGTCGTGCGTACGCTGCTGCGCCTGTGGCCGTATGTCCGGCCCGTGCGGGCCCGGCTGTCCGGCGCCGCGCTCGTCGCGATAGTCGCCTCCTGTGTGGGCCTGGTGATCCCGCTCGTCCTGAAGTGGATGGTGGACGGGCCGGTCGCCGACCGGGACCCGGGCGGGGTGTGGCTCGGCGCGCTGTTCCTGCTGCTGCTCGGCTTCGCCGAGGCCCTGCTGTTCGGGCTGCGGCGCTGGCTGGTGGCGCGTCCGCTGTCCCGGGTCGAGGCCTCCATGCGGGCGGCGCTGTACGGGCACCTGCAGCGGCTGCCGGTGTCCTTCCACGACCGGTGGGCCTCGGGGCAGCTGCTGTCCCGGGGGACGACGGACCTGATGCTGCTGCGCATGTTCCTCGCCTTCCCGCTGACGTTCCTGCTGGTCAACGGCGTGACGATCCTCGTCGGTGTGATCATCATGCTGCTGCAGGACTGGACCCTGGGGCTGGTCATCCTCGGGCCCGCCGTGCCGCTGCTGATCACCTGCGTGGTCTTCGAGAAGCGCTACGCCACGGCGGCGCGGCGCGCCCAGGACCAGGTCGGCGACCTGACGACGGTCGTCGAGGAGAGCGTGCTCGGCATCCGGATCGTCAAGGGCTTCGGCCGGCACCGCAGCCAGGCGCGGGCCTTCCGCGAGCTGTCGCGGACCCTGCGCGGCACGGAACTGCGCAAGGCGCGCCTGCTGGCGACGATCTGGGGCGTCATCGTGACGCTGCCGGAGGTGGCCATCGGCGCCGCACTGGTGGTGGGCGTCGTCCAGGTCGCCGACGGGGACCTGTCGGCGGGCACGCTGGTGGCCTTCCTGTCGACGGCGCTGGCGCTGCGCTGGCCGGTGGAGTCCATCGGGTTCCTGCTGGCGATGACCCAGGAGGCGGCGACGGCGACCGAGCGGTACTTCGAGGTGATGGACGAGCGGGTGGAGGAGGCGGACCCGGTGGCGACCGCGGCCCCGGCCGACCCGGGGGATGCGGGGCTGCGCTTCCACGACGTCACCTTCCGCTACCCCGACGCGCCGCCCGGCTCCCCGCCCGTCCTGGACCGCGTCGACCTGCACATCCGCCCCGGCGAGTCCATGGCCCTGGTCGGCACCACCGGCAGCGGCAAGACGACGCTCACCGCGCTCGTCCCCCGGCTGTACGAGGTGACCTCGGGCCGCATCACCCTCGACGGCGTCGACATCGCCGCCCTGCCCCGCGAGACCCTGCGCGCCAAGGTCGCCGTCGCGTTCGAGGAGCCCACGCTGTTCTCCGCCTCGGTCGGCGACAACGTTCTCATGGGAGCCGGGGACACCGCGGACCCGGCCGCACTGGAGCGCGCCCTGGCCGTCGCCCAGGCGGACTTCGTGCACGCCCTGCCCGACGGGACCGGCACCCAGGTCGGCGAGCAGGGCCTGAGCCTGTCCGGCGGGCAGCGCCAGCGCCTGGCCCTGGCGAGAGCGGTGGTCGGGCAGCCGGAGTTCCTGGTGCTCGACGACCCGCTGTCGGCGCTGGACGTGCACACCGAGGCCGCCGTGGAGGCCGCCCTGCGGCAGGTCCTCGCCGACACCACCGCCCTGATCGTGGCGCACCGCCCGTCCACGGTGCTGCTCGCCGACCGGGTCGCGCTGCTGTCCGGCGGCCGGATCGCGGCGGTCGGCACCCACCACGAACTGCTGCGCACCAACGCCGAGTACGCGCACCTGATGTCCGGAGCGGAATCAGGGGAACAGGAGGAAGCCCGATGACGGCGGCCACCACCGCACCGGCCGGCGGCAAACCCGACGACCGGTCCCCCGCCCCCGGCGACCCCTTCGACCGGGACGTCCTGCCCACTCCCCCGGGCGCCACCGCGGCCCTGCTGCGGTCCCTGCTCGCGCCCATGAAGGCCCGGGTCGCGGTCACGACCCTCCTGCTGCTGGTCCAGCAGGCGGTGGTGCAGGCGGGCCCGCTGCTCGTGGCGTACGCCATCGACCGTGCCGTACCGGCGTTCCGGGCGCAGGACCACGGGCCGCTGATCGCGGTGGGCGCCGGTTACCTGGGGTGCGCACTGGCCGCGGGCGCCCTGCAGTGGGCGTTCATCGCCGCGGCGGCCCGCGTCAACCAGGACGTCCTGCTGGACCTGCGCGGCCGGATCTTCCGCCACGCGCAGGCGCTCAGCGTCGACTTCCACGAGCGTTACACCTCGGGCCGGCTCATCTCCCGCTCGACGACGGACGTGGAGTCGCTGCGCGAGCTGCTCGACGAGGGTCTGCAGGAGCTCGTCACGGTCGTCCTGTCCTTCGTCTACATCTCGGCGATGCTGCTCTGGCTCGACCCGGGCCTCGGGGGCGTGGCGGTGGCGTCCCTGGTGCCGCTCTACGCGCTCGTGCGGCTGTACCAGCGGCGGGCCGCACGGGTGTACCGGGCCCGGTCGACCGCCATCGCCGCCGTCATCGTGAAGTTCGTCGAGACCATGAACGGCATCCGGCCGGTGCGCGCCTTCCGCCGGGAGGCCGCCAACGACGCCGACTTCGGCCGGCTCAACCAGCGGCACGAGCGGACCAACGGCGACGCCCTGCTGGAGATGGCCCGGTACGTCACCGGCTCGCGGCTGGTCGCCAACACGGCGGTGGCGGCGATCGTGCTCTGGGGCGCCCACCGGGTCGCCGACGGCACCCTGGCCCTCGGTGTGCTGGCGGCGGCCGTGCTGTACCTGCGCCGGCTGTACGACCCCATCGACCGGCTCGGCATGTTCCTCAACTCCTACCAGTCGGCGGCGGCCTCCCTGGAGAAGATCGCCGGGCTGCTCGCGCAGGCGCCGTCCGTGCCCGAGCCGGCCTGTCCGCGGCCGCTCCCGCCGCTGCGGAGCGAGCACCCGGGCCGCGAGGTCGTCTTCGACGGCGTCCGTTTCGCCTACCGCACCGGTGGCGAGGTGCTGCCCCGCTTCGACCTGACGCTCCCCGCCGGGCAGACGGTCGCGGTCGTCGGCTCCACGGGCGCCGGCAAGTCGACGCTGGCCAAGCTGCTGGCCCGGTTCTACGACCCCTCCGAGGGGCGGGTGCTGCTCGACGGCGTCGACCTGCGCGACCTGGCCGTGCCCGAACTGCGGCGCGGTGTGGTGATGGTGACGCAGGAGGCGTTCCTGTTCTCGGGCACGGTCGCCGACAACATCGCGATCGGCCGGCCGGACGCGACCCGGGCGGAGATCGAGCGGGCGGCCAAGGAGATCGGCGCGCACGACTTCATCAGCGCCCTGCCCGACGGCTACGACACCGACGTCCGCAAGCGGGGCGGCCGCATCTCGGCCGGGCAGCGGCAACTGGTGGCGTTCGCCCGGGCGTTGCTGGCCGACCCGGCGGTGCTGATCCTCGACGAGGCGACCAGTTCGCTGGACGTTCCGGGCGAGCGCGCGGTGCAGCGGGCGATGGCGACGGTGCTGAAGGGCCGTACGGCGGTGGTCATCGCCCACCGGCTGTCGACGGTGGAGATCGCGGACCGGGTCCTGGTGATGGAGCACGGGAGGATCGTCGAGGACGGCGGGCCGGCCGAACTCATCGCGGGGACGGGCAGGTTCGCCGAGCTGCACCGGGCCTGGCGGGACAGTCTGGCGTAGCCGCCGCGCCGTGAGGCCGGACCTGCCGGCCTCACGGCAGCCGCTCCTCACGCGTCCGTATACCGAACATGAACTTCCGGTCAACGAACCGTTTCCGGCCATTGTATTGACGCGCTCCTGACAGAAAGCGCGGTCCCCTGCCACGCTTCCCACGACTGCTGCACAGCAACCCCACGGCAACACCTTCATCTCCCCAGGCCGGGCGATCCCCGGTCCCGCAGAAGGAGTCAGTGTTGAGAAGCAGTTCCTCGGGCAGAGGCACCTCCCACAGACGCACTCCCCACACCCCCCGCCGCACCGCGGCCGTGGCCCTCGCCGGCGTCGCCGCGCTGATCGCCACCGCCGTGCAGAGCGGCACCGCCGTCGCAGCCCCGGAGAAGGCACCGCAGGCCGCGAGCAAGGCGAACCCCGGCTCGGAGTCGGTGAAGCTCACCCCCGCCCAGCGCGCCGCGCTGATCCGCGAGGCCGACGCCGCCAAGGCGGAGACCGCGAAGGACCTGGGCCTGGGCGCCAAGGAGAAGCTGGTCGTGCGTGACGTCCTGAAGGACCGGGACGGCACCGTGCACACCCGCTACGAGCGCACCTACGACGGACTGCCGGTCCTCGGCGGCGACCTGGTCGTCGAGAGCACGCGGGCGGACGACACCGCCGCCGTCGTGAAGGCCACCCGCGCCGCCATCGCGCCGGCCACGACGAAGACCGCGGTGCCCGCCGCGAAGGCCCGGCAGCAGGCCCTGGCCGCCGGGAAGGCCGAGGAGGCCAGGAGCCCCGGCATCAACCGCGAGCCCCGCAAGGTGATCTGGGCCGCGAGCGGCAAGCCCGTCGTGGCGTACGAGACGGTCGTCGGCGGCTTCCAGCACGACGGCACCCCGCAGGAACTGCACGTGATCACCGACGCCACGAGCGGCGAGAAGCTGTACGCGTGGGAGGCCATCGAGACCGGCACCGGCACCACGGTGTACTCCGGCACGGTCGACCTCACCACCACCCAGTCCGGGTCGACGTACAACCTCACCGACGGCACCCGCGGCAACCACAGGACGTACAACCTCAACCGCGGCACCTCCGGCACCGGCACCCTCTTCTCCGGCCCGGACGACGTCTGGGGCAACGGCAGCCCGTCCAACCTGGAGTCCGCCGGCGCCGACGCCCACTACGGGGCCGCCCTGACGTGGGACTACTACAAGAACGTGCACGGCCGTTCCGGCATCCGCGGTGACGGCGTGGGCGCGTACTCCCGCGTCCACTACGGCAACAACTACGTCAACGCCTTCTGGTCGGACAGCTGCTTCTGCATGACCTACGGCGACGGCTCGGGCAACGCCAACCCGCTGACCTCGATCGACGTGGCCGCGCACGAGATGACCCACGGGCTCACCTCGAACACGGCCGGGCTGAACTACAGCGGCGAGTCGGGCGGCCTGAACGAGGCGACCAGCGACATCTTCGGCTCGACCGTGGAGTTCTTCGCCAAGAACTCCTCCGACGTCGGTGACTACCTCATCGGCGAGGAGATCGACATCAACGGCGACGGCACGCCGCTGCGCTACATGGACAAGCCCAGCAAGGACGGCTCGTCCAAGGACGCCTGGTACTCGGGCCTCGGCTCGATCGACGTGCACTACTCCTCGGGCCCGGCGAACCACTTCTTCTACCTGCTGAGCGAGGGCAGCGGCACCAAGACCATCAACGGTGTCACGTACGACTCGCCCACCTCGGACGGCCTGCCGGTCACCGGCATCGGCCGCGACAAGGCGGAGAAGATCTGGTTCCGCGCGCTGACCACGAAGTTCACCTCGACCACCAACTACGCGGGCGCCCGCACCGGCACCCTCGCGGCCACCGGTGAGCTGTACGGCACCGACAGCGCCGAGTACAAGGCGGTCCAGGACGCGTGGGCGGGCGTGAACGTCGGCACCCGCTCGGGCGGCGGAGGCGGCGGCACGTCCTTCGAGAACACCGCCGACGTGGCGATCCCGGACCGGGGCGCGGCGGTCACGTCGTCGGTCACCGTCTCCGGGCGGACGGGCAACGCCCCGTCCAACCTCCAGGTCGCCGTGGACATCGTCCACACCTACATCGGTGACCTGCAGGTGCAGTTGGTCGCCCCCGACGGCACGGCGTACACGCTGAAGGGCTACGGCACCGGCGGCAGCGCGGACAACCTGAACACCACGTACACGGTGAACGCGTCCTCCGAGGTCGCCAACGGCGTCTGGCAGCTGCGCGTGCAGGACAACGCGGCCGCCGACACCGGCTACATCAACAGCTGGAAGCTCACCTTCCCGTAGACCCCGAGCGGGTCCCGAGTCAGGGCGTCGCCCCGGTGGGTTCGAATCCCCCGGGGCGGCGCCCGTTTTCCCGCGTCCGGCGTTCGGCGTGCCGTCGTTTTCCGGCCAACATCACGTGACGCTCCTGACATGTACGCGTCCGAAGTGCCACTCTTCCCCCACCCGCCGCACAGCACCCAGCAGTTCCCCCACACCTAGGAGCTCGTGTGATGACCCCCCGCTACGCGCGTCACAAGCGCACCACCCTGGCCGTCGCCACCGCGGTCGCCGCCGGCGCCCTGCTGACCACCGGTCTGACCTCCGGCAGCAGCGTCGCCGCCGACGCGGACAGCAAGCCCGTGCTCGCCGCCGCCCCCGTCCTGCTCAGCGCGCCCGCCCGCACCGCCCTCCTCCAGGAGCAGCAGGCGCAGGCCGCCACGACCGCCGACGAGATAGGCCTCGGCGCGCAGGAGAAGCTGGTCGTCAAGGACGTCGTCAAGGACGCCGACGGCACCGTCCACACCCGCTACGAGCGCACCTACGCGGGCCTGCCGGTCCTCGGCGGCGACCTCGTCGTGCACGAGTCGAAGTCCGGTGAGCCCCAAGGCGTCACCAGAGCCACGAAGGCCGCGATCAGGGTCGCCTCCCTCAAGCCGGCCGTGCCCGCCGCCAAGGCCGAGAAGCAGGCCGTGACCCTCGCCAAGGCGGCCGGCTCGCAGCAGACCGAGGCCGACTCCGCGCCCCGCAAGGTGATCTGGGCGGCCGACGGCAAGCCCGTCCTCGCCTACGAGACGGTCGTCGGCGGCCTCCAGGAGGACGGCACGCCCAACGAGCTGCACGTCGTCACCGACGCCGCCACCGGCGAGAAGCTCTACGAGTACCAGGCCATCGAGACCGGCACCGGCAACACCACGTACAGCGGCACGGTGAACCTCACCACCACCAAGTCCGGGACGACGTACAACCTCACCGACGGCACCCGCGGCGGCCACAAGACGTACAACCTCAACCGCGGCACCTCCGGCACCGGCACCCTCTTCTCCGGCGCCGACGACGTCTGGGGCAACGGCAACCCGTCCAACCTGGAGACCGCCGCGGCGGACGCCCACTACGGGGCCCAGGTCACCTGGGACTTCTACAGAAGCGCCTTCGGCCGCAGCGGCATCCGCAACGACGGCAGGGCCGCCTACTCGCGCGTCCACTACGGCAACAACTACGTCAACGCCTTCTGGTCGGACAGCTGCTTCTGCATGACCTACGGCGACGGCTCGGGCAACGCCAACCCGCTGACCTCGCTGGACGTGGCCGCGCACGAGATGAGCCACGGTCTGACCTCGGCCACCGCCGGCCTCAACTACAGCGGCGAGTCCGGCGGTCTGAACGAGGCGACCAGCGACATCCTCGGCGCGGGCGCGGAGTTCTTCGCGAACAACTCCGCGGACGTCGGTGACTACCTCATCGGCGAGGAGATCGACATCAACGGCGACGGCACGCCGCTGCGCTACATGGACAAGCCCAGCAGGGACGGCGCCTCCAAGGACGCCTGGTCCTCCAGCCTCGGCGGCCTGGACGTCCACTACTCCTCCGGTCCCGCCAACCACTTCTTCTACCTGCTGTCCGAGGGCAGCGGCTCGAAGACCATCAACGGCGTGACCTACAACTCGCCCACCTCCAACGGCTCCGCGGTCACCGGCATCGGCCGCACCAAGGCGCTGCAGATCTGGTACAAGGCGCTGACCACGTACATGACGTCGACGACCAAGTACGCGGCCGCCCGCACGGCGACCCTGAACGCGGCCTCGGCGCTGTACGGCGCGTCCAGCACGGAGTACAAGGCGGTCGCCGCCGCCTGGTCCGCCGTCAACGTCGGCTGACCGGTCCACGACCACGGGCGGTACCCGGACCGAAGGCGGGTCCGGGTACCGCCCTACTCTTGGTGACCGTGTCTTATCCGGATCCGCAGGACTTCACCTACGCCGACGTCGGCGCCACCCGCGACCAGGGCTTCTGCCCGCCGGGCTTCCACTCCATGAACGTGCGCACCCGGCTCGGCGAGGGCCAGGAGGTCTTCCGCCGGGCGTCCGAAGCCGTCCTCACCTGGGAGATGCACCGGGCCATGGGCGTGGGCGTCGACGTGAGCGCCGACCGGGCCGCACCCGGCGTCGACGTCACCGTCACGCTCGCCGGCGTGATCAAGGCCCCCTGCCGCGTCGTCTGGACGCTGGAGGAACCCCGCCGCGCCGGCTGGGCCTACGGCACCCTGCCCGGCCACCCGGAAAGCGGCGAGGAGGCCTTCGTGGTCGACCGCACGGGAGACGGCACGGTGTGGCTGACGGTGAACGCCTTCAGCCGCGCCGCCAAGTGGTACGCCAAGGCGGGCGGCCCGGCGACCAGGGGCTTCCAGCACGCGTACGCGCGCAGGTGCGGGACCGTCCTGCGCGACCTCGCCACGCGGGGAAGCGCGGACGCCTAGGCCGCGGACCCGGCCGGGGGGCGGGGGGGCTGTGTCGATGTGCGGCTCCCGCCGCGTGAGCGACCGGTCCCCCCGCGCCCCCGGACGGCGGGCTACCGCATCAGCAACCCGGCGGCCGCGACCAGTTCCTCGGAAGGCCCGGCGACCAGGCCCAGCTCCGCGCTCGACGCCAGCAGCCGGTGCGCGGGCAGGATCCGCACCGTGTAGCCGAAGGGCCCGGTGCGGTCCAGGGACAAGGGCCCTTCGTAGACCCACTGCCCGTCGTGCTCGGCGGAGCCCACCGGCTTCAGGGGGACGATCGTCGCGTCGCCGATCCGGTCCTCCTCGTCCACCCGGCCCGAGACGACCTGCACCTCCACGTCGTCCGGCCCGAGCTCGCCGAGGCCGACCCGCACGCGCAGCCCCAGCGTGGTGCCGAGCTCCGCCAGCGCCTCGGAGGCGGAGGTCTCCACGTGGTCGACCGTGACGCGCGGCCACGCCGCCCGCACCCTGCCCTTCCACTCGGCGAGGTCCCGGGCCGCGTCCGGGCCCATCGTGCGGTGGGCGAGGGCCGCCGGGGCGTAGAGCCGCTCGACGTACTCCCGGACCATCCGCCCGGCCAGCACCTTCGGGCCGAGCAGGCTCAGGGTGTGCCGGACCATCTCGATCCACCGGTCGGGCAGCCCGCTCTGCCCCCGCTCGTAGAAGCGGGGCGTCACCCGCTGCTCCAGCAGGTCGTACAGCGCCGCGGCCTCTATGTCGTCGCGGTGGTCCGGGTCGGTCCCGGCCCCGTCGGCCGTGGGGATCGCCCAGCCGAAGTCCGGCTGGAACCACTCGTCCCACCAGCCGTCCAGCACGGACAGGTTGAGGCAGCCGTTGAGCGCCGCCTTCATGCCGGACGTGCCGCAGGCCTCCAGGGGCCGCAGCGGGTTGTTCAGCCAGATGTCGCAGCCGGGGTAGAGCTTCTGCGCCATCCCCATGCCGTAGTCGGGCAGGAACACGATCCGGTGGCGCACCCGCGGGTCGTCGGCGAACCGCACCAGCTCCTGCACCAGCCGCTTGCCGCCGTCGTCCGCCGGGTGCGCCTTGCCCGCGACGACGATCTGGATGGGCCGCTCGGGGTGCAGCAGCAGCTCCATCAGCCGGTCACGGTCGCGCAGCATCAGCGTCAGGCGCTTGTACGACGGCACGCGCCGGGCGAAGCCGATGGTGAGGACGTCCGGGTCGAGCACGCCGTCGATCCAGCCCAGTTCGGCCGTGCCGGCGCCGCGCTGCCGCCAGGAGGCCCGCAGCCGCTCGCGCACCTCGGTGACGAGCTGTTCGCGCAGGCCCCGCCGCAGGTCCCAGATGTCCTGGTCGGGGATGTCCGCCACGGTGTCCCAGCGTTCCGAGCCGCCGACGGTCAGCGCGTCCTCGGCGCGCTGGACGCCGATCTGACGGGCCCCGAGCCGGAACACCTCGGGGGCGACCCAGGTGGGGGCGTGCACACCGTTGGTCACGGACGTGATCGGCACCTCGTCGGGGTCGAAGCCGGGCCACAGGCCGGAGAACATCTCGCGGCTGACGTTGCCGTGCAGCAGGGAGACGCCGTTGGCGCGCTGGGCCAGGCGCAGGCCCATCACGGCCATGTTGAACAGGTTGGGCTCCCCGCCGGGGTAGGTCTCCATGCCCAGCCGCAGGACGCGGTCGACGTCGATGCGGGGCAGTTCGGCGTCGGGGCCGAAGTGGCGGGCGACCAGCTCGCGGTCGAAACGGTCGATGCCGGCCGGCACGGGGGTGTGGGTGGTGAAGACCGTGCCCGCGCGGACCGCCTCCAGCGCCGAGTCGAAGTCCAGCCCCTCGGCGCACAGTTCGGCGATGCGCTCCAGGCCGAGGAACCCGGCGTGCCCCTCGTTGGTGTGGAACACCTCCGGCGCGGGGTGGCCGGTCAGCCGGCAGTACGTCCGTACCGCCCGGACCCCTCCTATGCCGAGGAGCATCTCCTGGAGCAGCCGGTGCTCGCTGCCGCCGCCGTAGAGCCGGTCGGTGACGCCGCGCTCGCCGAGGTCGTTCTCCTCGACGTCGGAGTCCAGCATCAGCAGCGGGACCCGGCCGACCTGGGCCAGCCAGATGCGGGCGTGCAGTTGTTTGCCGCCGGGCAGCGCGAGGGCGACCTGGGCGGGCGTGCCGTCCGGCTCCTCCAGCTGCGCGACGGGCAGTTCGTTGGGGTCGAGGACCGGGTAGTGCTCCTGCTGCCAGCCGTCCCGGGACAGGGTCTGGCGGAAGTAGCCGTGCCGGTAGAGCAGGCCGACGCCGATCAGCGGGACGCCCAGGTCGCTGGCCGCCTTCAGATGGTCGCCGGCGAGGATGCCGAGGCCGCCGGAGTACTGCGGCAGGGCGGCCGTGATGCCGAACTCGGGTGAGAAGTAGGCGACGGCGGCCGGCAGGTCCTCGGTCTGGGTCTGATACCAGCGGTCGCCGGTCATGTAGTCGTTCAGATCGCCCGCGACCGCGGCGAGGCGGCGCAGGAAGCGGCGGTCCTGGGACAGCTCGGCGAGCCGCGCGGGCGGCACGCTGCCCAGCAGCCGGACGGGGTCGCCGCCCGAGGCGGCCCACCGCTCGGGGTCGACGGACTGGAACAGGTCACGGGTCTCCGCATGCCAGGACCAGCGCAGGTTGCGGGCCAGATCGCTGAGTGGCCGGAGGGAGTCGGGGAGCACGGGTCGGACGGTGAATCGACGGATCGCCTTCACGGGTTCCACCTCGGCGCGTTGCTGGATGACGCAGGGCTTCAACGACGTCTCCTACGACAGTACCGGCGAGGGTGCCGCCATCGCCGACGCTCCGCCACCGTGCCGTTGATCCGGCCTGAACAGGCCCGTCGGCGGATATGGCCGATTCCGCCCCCACAGGCGTCCTTGTGGTGCTTCCCCCGCCACGAGAGGCTGCCCCTGGCGTACCGGCCCGCGCCGGCCGCACGCGGCCCGGCGCGGCAGCCGTACACCGAGTCGAGGAGGGGAACTCGGACCATGGCACGGACGCGACAGCGGCGTCTGCGCGGGGCGGGAGGCCTGGCGGCGGCGCTCTGCGCCCTCGCGTTTTCGGCCACCACCCTGCCCGCGCACGCCGTACCGGAGGGGCGGATACTCGGCGCCGGAGCACCCGGTTCCGTGCACGGAAGTTACCTGGTGACACTGGAGGAGGGCACGCGGGCCGGATCGGCTGCCGGAAAGCGCCTGGCCGGGACGTACGGGGTGGAGATCAGCCACATCTACGGCACGGTCCTGAACGGCTACGCGGTCCGGGCCGACGAGAGACGGGCGCGGCGGCTGGCCGCCGACCCCCGGGTCGCCTCCGTCGTCCAGGACACCCGCGTCCGGCTGGGGGGCACCCAGCGCAACCCGCCCTCCTGGGGGCTGGACCGGGTCGACCAGCCCGGGCTGCCGCTCGACGGGACGTACGTCTCGCCGGCGTCGGCGGGTGCCGGTGTGACGGTCTACGTGCTCGACACCGGCGTGCGCACCACGCACCGGGACTTCGGCGGCCGGGCGGGCCACGGCTGGGACTTCGTCGGGGGCGACGGCATCGCCTCGGACGCCAACGGCCACGGCACGCACGTCGCCGGCACGGTCGCCGGCGCCGCGCACGGCGTCGCCAAGAAGGCCCGGATCGTCTCCGTGCGCGTCCTGGACGCCGCGGGCGCGGGCACCACGGCCCGGGTGATCGCCGGGATCGAGTGGGTCACCCGGCACGCGAGGAAACCCGCGGTCGCCAACCTCAGTCTGGGCGGGCCGCGCAACGACCGGCTGGACGCCGCCCTGCGCGCCTCCATCGCTTCCGGCGTCACGTACACGGTCGCCGCGGGCAACGACGGCAGGCCGGCGGGCCTGTACTCCCCGGGGAACGTCAGGCAGGCCATCACGGTCGGCGCGACCGACCGCAAGGATGCAAAACCGGCCTTCTCCAACCACGGCCCGGCGCTCGATCTGTTCGCCCCGGGCGTCGGCATCACCTCCGCGACCGCCGCGAGCGACACCGCGCGGGCCGTCTACTCGGGTACCTCGATGGCGTCCCCGCATGCCGCGGGCGCGGCAGCTCTCCATCTCTCCGCCCGCCCGAAGGCGACTCCGGCGCAGGTCAGCGCTGCTCTGACCGCTGCCGCTGCGACCGGGAAGGTCTCCGGTCGAGGACCGGGTTCACCCGACAAGTTACTGCGGGTGCCGCGGGGGTAGGCGGAAGCAGCAGACGCGCGCAAGGGCCGGCCTCGTCCGCCGTGGACGAGGCCGGTCTTGTGTGTCGACATACGCGTGAGTAGTTAACAAAGTGCCGGATTGCCCACCCGAATAGGGTGGGAAGGCTCCTGCGGGTACCCCTCTCAGGAGCACCATGCAGGACCCACCTCCCCATACACATCCGCCCACCCACGTTGACGCGGACAGGAGCGGTCATGCCCGCCAAGCACCACTCGCCAGCACCCCCCGACCACCGCACCACCGGGGCGCGCGCACCCGGCGGCGAAGCACGCCCCGCGCGCCCCGCCGACACCGGTCCACCCGTGCCGCAGCCACCCCCCGCGCACGGGACGACGGCCGTCGGGCGCATACCCGTCCTCGATGTCCGCCCGGTCGTCCAGCACGGGCGCCGGCCGGCCAAGGCCGTGACCGGAGAGGCCTTCGAGATCTCGGCGACGGTGTTCCGGGAGGGGCACGACGCGGTCGCCGCCAACGTCGTCCTGAGGGACCCCGAGGGCCGCCCCGGCCCGTGGACGCCGATGCGGGAGCTGGCGCCCGGGACGGACCGGTGGGGCGCCACGGTCACGGCCGGGGAGCCGGGCCTGTGGACGTTCACCGTGGAGGCCTGGGGCGACCCGGTCGGCACCTGGCGCCACCACGCCCGCATCAAGATCCCGGCGGGCATGGACACGGACGTGGTCCTGGAGGAGGGCGCGCGGCTGCACGAACGGGCGGCCGCCGGCGTGCCCGAGGAGGAGGGCCTGCGGGACGTGGTCCTGGCCGCCGTCGACGCCCTGCGGGACGAGTCCCGCCCGGCGGCGTCACGGCTGGCGGCGGCGCTGACGCCCGAGGTGGACGCGGTGCTGTCGCGGCATCCGCTGCGGGACCCGGTCTCCAGCAGCGAGCCGTTGCCGCTGCTGGTGGAGCGGGAGCGGGCGCTGTACGGCTCGTGGTACGAGTTCTTCCCCCGCTCGGAGG
>NZ_JBNCNM010000045.1:0-18513 GCF_049846985.1 Streptomyces sp. DT190
TGGGGTTGCGTGCCGACTCGCTGTTCGTCGACGCGCCAACCGCTGCGGGCGGACACCCCCCGGCACGGCCCCTTGCGTCGTCCGGCGGGTGCGGGTCGTCTTGGCTGCCGTCGCCGCGGGGTGGGTGCGGGCCGTTTCGGTTTCCGCTCCTGGGGGTGGGGTGGGCCGGTTGCGGTGGCACGCTCACAGTGCGCTCAGTGCTCTGCGGGCCACCTCCCTGCCGATCGGGAGGGACGCCGTGGCTGCGGGCGACGGTGCGTTCAGGACGTGGACCGTTCTGGGGCCCTCGCGGATCAGGAAGTCGTCGACCAGCGTGCCGTCCCGCAGGACGGCCTGCGCGCGTACGCCCGCCGCCGTCGGCACCAGGTCGGCCTCGGACACCCTGGGCAGCAGACGGCGTACGGCCTCGGTGAAGGCGCTCTTGGACAGGGACCGCCGGAGCTCGCCCGCTCCGTACCGCCAGTGCCGCCGCGCGATCCGCCAGGAGCCCGGCCAGGTCAGGGTCGAGGCCAGTTCGGCGGGGCGGACCGTGGCGCGGCCGTAGCCCTCGCGGGCCAGGGCCGGTACCGCGTTGGGGCCGATGTGGACCCCTCCGTCGATGCCGCGGGTGAGATGCACCCCGAGGAAGGGGAACGCGGGGTCGGGCACGGGATAGACCAGGCCGCGCACCAGCTCCGGCCGGGCCAGCTCGTAGTACTCGCCCCGGAAGGGCACGATCCGGACGTCCGGGTCGTCCCCGGTCAGCCGGGCGATCTCGTCGCAGTACAGACCGGCGCAGTTGACCAGGACCCGTCCGCGTACGACGTCGCCCGCGGCCGTGAGCACCGCCACGCCCCGCTCGGGTCTGCGGTCGACGCGGACCACCCGCGTGCCGTAGCGGATCTCCGCGCCCGAGCCGTGGGCCAGCTGGCGTGCGACCGCGACGAAGTCGCAGATGCCCGTCGTGCCGACGTGTATGGCGGCCAGGCCGCGCACCTCCGGCTCGTACTCCGGGATCTGGGAGGCGCCCAGCTCGCGTACCGGGATGCCGTTCTCCCGGCCGCGCTGCACCAGGGCGTGCAGGCGGGGGAGCTCGGCGCGGTCGGTGGCGACGATCAGCTTTCCGGTGACCGCGTGGGGGATGCCGTACTCGGCGCAGAACTTGACCATCTCGGCCGCCCCGCGCACCGCGTAGCGCGCCTTGAGGGAGCCGGGGCGGTAGTAGATGCCGCTGTGGATGACGCCGCTGTTGCGGCCCGTCTGGTGCCGGGCCGGGCCGGGCTCTTTCTCGAGGACGGTGACACGTGTGCCCGGTGCGGCGCGTGTGATCGCGTACGCCGTCGACAGACCGACGATCCCGCCGCCGATCACCAGCACGTCACAGTCGTATGCGATCCCCACCGGCACCACCTCCCACCTCGATAGTGCACTGCGCCACTGACAGTGCCTTCCAACGCGGAGAGGGCGGCACCTCTCGGGCACCTAGGCGGGAGTCATCAGCAGCGGGCGGGCCCGCTCGCGCAGCTCCACCACGCGTGGCTCGTCGCCGTACGGCTCCAGGCGGTGGAGAAGATCCTTGACGTACTCCGTCGTGCGGGCCGAGGAGATGCGCCCGGCGACCTCCACCGCCCGCACCCCCTGCTCGCACGCCGCGTCCAGATTGCCCGACTCCAGTTCGGCGACCGCGGAGACGACCAGGCGCAGGCCGTGCGAGCGCACGAACTCCTCCGTCGGCTTCGACAGCGCCTGCTCCGTGAAGCGGCGGACCTGGCGGGGCGCCTTCAGGTCGCGGTAGCACTCGGCCGCGTCGGCGCAGAAACGGTCGTAGGAGTAGAAGCCGAGCCAGCTCGGGTCGTGGTCGCCGGGGCGGGCCCGCTCCAGCCAGCTCTCGGCCGCCTTCAGGGCGCCGCCGGCCGCCTGCGCGTCGCCCGCACGCGCGTGTGCCCGGGCCTCGACGAGGCGGAAGAAGCTCATGGTGCGGGCCGTGGCCAGCCCGCGGTTGCGCTCCAGCGCGGCCTGGGCGAGGTCCACGCCCTCGTCGCCGAAGCCGCGGTAGGTGGCCTGGAGGGACATGGAGGCCAGCACGTACCCGCCGAGGGGGACGTCGGCCGCCGCCCGGGCCAGGCGCAGGGCCTGGATGTAGTAGCGCTGGGCCGCTTCCTGCTGGCCGGTGTCGAAGGCCATCCAGCCGGCGAGCCGGGTGAGTTCGGCGGAGGCGCCGAACAGGGCCCGGCCGACCTCGTCGGAGTAGGAGCCGAGCAGGAGCGGGGCGGCCTCCACCCGCAGGCACTCGGGGACCATCGACGAACGCCAGTCGCCGCCGCCGTACTTGGAGTCCCAGCGGCGCGCGTCCTCGGCGGCCTCCCGGAGCTTCTGCACATCGCTGTGGCCGACTTTGAGCGGTGCGCCGGAGCCCTCACCAGGGCCCACGTCACGCGCGACCGAACTGTCGGCCGGGGTTATCAGCCATCGTGAGGCGGGCGTTGCGTACGCGCTCACTGCGAACGATCCGGCGAGCGACTGCCAGATGCCGCCGGAGCCGGCGCGGCGGCCGGCGAGGTCGAGGCGGTACAGCTCCGTCGCGGACTTCACCGCCTGGCCGACGTCGCGCGGGAAGGCGAGGCCGACCTCGGGCGCGGGATCCGCGTCCGCCAGGCCGATCTCGTGGAGCGGGACCGGGCGGCCGAGCTTCTGGCCGATGGCGGCGGCGATGAGGTGCGGGGCGGCGCCCTGCGGCACCATGCCCTTCGACACCCAGCGCGCCACCGACGTCTTGTCGTAGCGAAGTGTCAGTCCCCGCTGTGCGCCAAGATCGTTGACGCGCCGCGCGAGGCCTGCGTTGCTGATTCCCGCGAGGGCGAGAACGGCGCCGAGTTTTTCGTTCGGCCCGCGTTGCTCCCTGGACATGCGCCACCCCTCGACACAGACGGCTGCCGCGCTGGCATAACCGTGCGGCATTCGTAAACCCAGCGTAGTTCGCCGCATCCCAAGCGTTAAGGGGCATTGTTCCGGTTGGCGGGATTGTGGTCCGTACTGAAGTGCGGGTCAGATACGGGCAGTTGCGGCGTGCTCCCACTGTGTGGCCGTGCGCCCGGCCGTGCGCCTTTCTCCGGCCATCGCGGGAGCGATTCCATGGTCCGTGCGTGGGTCGGCCCGCTGTACTGGATCCAGTGGGCTGGGGGACACCGCCGCCTCCATCCCCGCGGGCGGCGGAACGGTCCGGGAGGCGTGCTCCGTCTCCCGGACTGCGCGACCGGGCGACGGGGTGCGGAGCCTGTACGGAGCGTGTTCGAGGCTGCTCACGTATTGGCGATTTGGCCGAAAATCGACCCCGGTCGTCACGGGGTATCAGGGCTGCGACCATGGCAGTTGAGGGCGCGTTAGGCGTGTTTGGGGCGCGTTTCGGGGGCGCATTCGCGTCGCAGTCATACGGGTGACATGTCGCAGGTCTGCCTTGTCCTGTGGCCGGATGGGCGCGTAGGGGCGCCGCGGCCGCGTTCTTGTTCCTTCCTCCGTCGCGATTCCCGTCCTGTGGTGCGGGTCGGCCCGGTGGTCCAGGGCGTCTCGTCTATCGGCTTGCGGTGTACGGGAGTTCGGGGTGTGCGGGTCGGCACGGGCGGCTCCGCCGGGGCGCATTCGGCGGAGCGCGAGCGGCGCGGGCACCCTCTGGAGCGCTTCCTTCATGGCAGCATGGTGACCGGTTCGTACGGTGCACTGGTTGTCCACAGCCTGTGGAGGCGGCGATGCGGTGGTTGGTGGGATGGAGCAGCACCGCCGCGGGAGCCGTCGCTGCCGGTTCGGCGGGGGCCACCGGGCACGACGGTGAGACCCTGCACCCGGTGGGGTCCCAACTGCTGTGGGGCGACCCCGATCCGCTCTGGGCCGTGGGCGACTGGCGGCCCGACGAGGTGCGGGTCGTGAAGGCCGACGAACGCACCCGCATCGCCGTCCTCGGGATCTGCGGCGCCACCGACGAGCAGCTGCGCGTCGCGCTGTTCGCCGCGCGCGGCGGGGCACTTCGGCATCTGACCGCCTGGCCGGGCAGCTACACCGCGATCGTCCAGGTCGGCAGGCGGATCACCGTCTGCGGTGATCTCGCGGGCGCGCGGCCGGTGTTCTACACGCCCTGGGCCGGCGGCACGGCCTACGCGACCGCCGCCCTGCCGCTGGCCGACCTCATCGAGGCCAACCTCGACTTCGGGCACCTCGCCGCGCTGCTGGCCGCCCCCGACGTGCCCGCCGCGCTCCACGACTCGACGCCGTACGACGGCGTGAAGCGGATTCCGCCGGGGCACGCACTGATCCTGCGCGCCGGTGCGCGGGAGATCGCCGGGTACGAGCCGGTCGCCTCGCTCGCGGTCGCCGCCCCTCCAGCCGATCCCGACAGCGCGGTCGACGCCGTGCGCGACGCGCTCGTCGAGGCCGTGCGCACACGGCTGTCCGCGCCGCGGCACGTCCCCGGGGCGGACATCGACCCCGGGCCCGTGCCGGGTATGGGGCCCGCCGAACGGCGCGCCGCGCGCGGGATGCCGGTGCCGGGCATCGGCGCGGACCTGTCCGGCGGGCCGGCCTCGGGGACGCTGGCGCTGCTGGCCGCGGGGCTGCCCGGGATGCCGGGCACGGTGCTCGGACACGGCACGGGCGCGGGCGAGCGGCTGCTCGCGGTCACCTTCAACGACCTCGCCGTCGGCGGCCGGGAGGCCGAACTGGAGCGGGCGGGGGCGCTGGCGGCGAACCCGCGGCTGCACCACGTGGTCGTGACGGGCGGCGAGGAGACCCTGCCGTACGCCGACCTGGACGGTCCGCTGACCGACGAACCCGGGGCGTGCCTGGTGACGGCCGCACGGCATCGGGCCCGGCTGGCGGCGGGCAGCGCCGACCACTTCACGGGGTACGGGGCGCGGCAGGTGCTGGACGCGCACCCCGCGCGGCTGGCCGACCTGCTGATGGACCGCCGGCGGCGCCATCTCGTACGGCCCGTCGCTGCGTTGGCCAAGGCGGACGGGTCCGTGCTGGTGCCCGCGCGCGTGTACGCGGCGGCGCGGCGGTTGTCCCGTACGCCGTACCGGTCGGGGCTGGAGTCCCTCGCCGAGCGTCTCCTCGACCACCGGTCGGACGACGGGCTCGACGCGCCCGGCGGGGCGGTGGACGCCTCGCTGGCGGCGCTGACCTGGGGCAGACCCGGGCCGGCGGCGCGCTGGCTGACCGGTGAGGCGCTCGCCGAAGTATCGGTTCGCCTTCAGGCGGCGACGCACCGGTCGGAACTCGTGGGGCCCGGGCAGCGGCCCGGTGACTTCCGTGCGCGGGCGGCGCTGGCGCGGCACGCGGCGGACCTGCGGGTGCTGGAGCAGGCGGCGGAGATCCGCTTCCAGCGGCTGCACGCGCCGTTCCTCGACAACCAGGTGGTGCGGGCGGCGCGGGCGCTGCCGGAGGCGCTGCGGGTGCGGCCGGGGGCGCGGGCGGCGGTGCTGCGTACGGTGCTGGAGGGGGCCGGAGTACGGGAGTTGCCGGCCGGGTGGGGTGCGCCCTCCCAGGCGACGGCGACCGCGGTGGCGCGCACGGGGTTGCGGGTGGCGGCGGATTCGCTGGTCGCCCTGTTCGACACGCCGTTGCTGGCGGAGGCGGGGCTGGTCGAGGCGCGGGTGGTCCGCAACGCGCTGCGCGGGGCGGCTGCGGGTGAGCCGCTGCCCCTGGACGGGCTGGCGGACCTGGTCTCCCTGGAGCTGTGGCTGCGTCGGCTGCTGGCCCGGCGTGGCACGTGCTGGACGGGGACGCCGGCGCGGCAGCGGGCGGTACCGGCGGGGATCGCGCCGCAGCGTGGGGCGTTGGGGGCGGGGGCGGCCGGGGGGCGGCGGGGGTAGCGTCGGTGGGTGCCTGGCCGTTGTCCGGCTTGCGTCCTCGTCCTCGTCTGCGTCCTCGTCTGCGTCTTCGCCTGCGCGGTGGGGGTGGGGCGGGGCCGTGCCGGGGGGTGTCCGTCCTCGGAACGGCGCGATGGGGTTGCGTGCCGACTCGCTGTTCGTCGACGCGCCAACCGCTGCGGGCGGACACCCCCCGGCACGGCCCCTTGCGTCGTCCGGCGGGTGCGGGTCGTGTCGGCTGTCGCCGCCGCAGGGTCGTCGCTGCGGGTGCGGGGCCGGTCTTTCTCAGTGATGACGTCGCGCAGTCGGCAATCGCCCGCCGAAATGCCAGGGCCCTCACACCGGCCCCGGTGACAATGGCCTGGTGCGGTACAGAATTCTGGGAGTCACCACGGCAGAGGACGACGACGGCACCGTCGTACCCATCGGCGGCCCCCGGTTGCGCGCCCTGCTCACCGCACTGGCCCTGCGCCCCTCGCGCGTCACGACACCCGGGACCCTGATCGACGAGGTCTGGGGCGACGGCCCGCCCCAGGACGCCCCCGCCGCCCTGCAGGCCCTGGTCGGCCGGCTCCGCCGGGTGCTGGGCCGGGACGCCGTGGCCCTGGAGCCCGGCGGCTACCGGCTCGCGGCCGCGCGCGACGACATCGACCTCTTCGTCTTCGAACGGCTCCTCCGCCACGGCACGGACGCCCTCGCCGCCGACGACCCCGCCCGCGCGGAACGGCTCCTGGACGACGCCCTCGCCCTCTGGCACGGCCCGGCCCTCGCCGACCTCCCCGACCGTTCCGCCGCGGCTCGCCCGGAAGCGGCCCGGCTGGAGGCGACCCGGGCCAGGGCCGAGGCCCGTCTCCGGCTGGGCCGCGCCCAGGACGTCGTACCGGAACTGCGCGAGCTCACGGTCGTACACCCGTACGACGAACCGCTGCACGCCCTCCTGATCCGTGCCCTGCGCGACTGCGGCCGTGCGGCCGACGCCCTCGCCGCCTACGAGACCGCCCGCCACGCTCTGGCCGACGGCCTCGGCACCGACCCGGGGCCGCGGTTGCGGGCCCTGCACGCCGAGTTGCTCGCCGGGGGCGGGCCGGACGCGGCCCCCCGGCCGGAGCCCGGGCCGCCCGGGCGCACCGGCAACCTCCGGCCCCGGCTCACGTCCTTCGTCGGGCGGGAACCCGAGCTCGACGCCCTCCGTTCCGACGTGCGCAGGGCCCGGCTCGTCACCCTCACCGGACCGGGCGGCTCCGGAAAGACCCGTCTCGCCGAGGAGGCCGCCGCCGGGCTGCCGCAGGCGTGGCTCGTCGAGCTCGCCCCGCTCGACCGGCCCGAGGCGGTGCCGGGAGCCGTGGTCAGCGCGCTCGGCCTGCGCGAGACCGTGCTCATGACCAGCGAGCTCACGGCCCTCAAGGACGACCCCGTCGCCCTGCTCGTGGAGTACTGCGCCCGGCGCGGTCTCCTGCTGATCCTCGACAACTGCGAGCACGTCATCGGCGCGGCCGCCCACCTCGCCGAGACCCTGCTGACCCGCTGCCCGGGTCTCACGATCCTCGCCACCAGCCGGGAACCCCTCGGTGTGCCCGGCGAGGTGGTGCGCCCGGTCGAGCCCCTGCGACCGGACCAGGCCCGCCTGCTGTTCGCGGAGCGCGCCGCCGCCGTCCGGCCCGACGCGCCGGACGTGCTCCGCGACGAGCGGGCGGTGGCGGAGATCTGCCGGCGGCTGGACGGGCTGCCGCTCGCCATCGAGCTGGCGGCCGCCCGGCTCCGGCTGCTCACACCCCGCCAGATCGCCGACCGCCTCGACGACCGCTTTCGCCTGCTCACCTCCGGAAGCCGTACGGTCCTGCCCCGCCAGCAGACCCTGCGTGCCGTCGTCGACTGGTCGTGGGACCTGCTCGACGAGGCCGAGCGCAGGGTGCTGTGCGAGCTGTCCGTCTTCACCGGCGGCTGGGACCTCGCCGCGGCGGAAGCCGTGTGCGGCGACGGGCCCGTGGCGGAACTGCTCGGGGCCCTCGTCGACAAGTCCCTGGTCGTGGCCGCCCCGGCGCAGGACGACGGCCCCGCCGGCATGCGCTACCGGATGCTGGAGACCATCCACGAGTACGCCGTCGAGCGCGCGGCCGAGGCGCCGCACCTGCGCGCCGCGGCCGGGCTCCGGCACCGCGCGTGGGCGCGTGCCCTCGTCGAACGCGCCGACCCGCTGCTGCGCTCCGCTGCCCAACTGCCGTGGATCGCGCGCCTGGAGACCGAGCTGGACAACATCCGCGCCGCCCTCGACCGGGCCCTGACGGCCGGCGACGAGGAGGAGGCCGCCGCCCTCGCCCTGGCCATGGGCTGGTTCTGGTGGCTGCGCAACTACCGCCACGAGGGCCTGGAGTGGCTCGGGCGCATCCTGGCGCTGGGCGTCGCGCTCGACACCGGCGCCGGTCCCTCGTCCGCGGGCGGGCCCGGGCTGCCCGACCCCGTCGACCACTTCCTGGCCGCGCCGGAGGGGGAGGCCCGGCATCCGCTGCACGCCGTGCGCATGGACGTGCGGATGCTGCACCTGTTCTACCTGACCGAGACCACGCCCATGCAAAGCTACTTCGAGGAGCGGCGGGCGTACGCGGAGCGGGTGTGGGACCACTTCGCGGACGGCGGTCCCCATGCGGCCCGGATCCCTGGGCTGATCTGCCCGATCATCTCCGCCCACGTCGACGTGCAGCGCACCTCCCGGGCCGTCATGGACGCCGCCGTCGCCAACTGCCGCGCCCACGGGGGCGACTGGGAGCTCGCCGTGGCCCTGATGTTCCGTACGCACATGGTCGTCGACACCCCCGGCGACCTGGCGGGCGTCGACGACGACCTCGGGGAGCTGCGCGTCCTCAGCCGCCGCGTCGGAGACCGCTGGCTGCGGGCCCAGGTGTGCGGCGCGGCCGGCGAGGCGGCCATGGCGCGCGGCCGTTTCGAGGCGGCCGAGGGCGAGTACCAGGAGGCCCTGCGGCTGGCCTACGAGGTCGGCGCGTTCGCGGAGGCGCCATTCCTCAAGGCCCGGCTCGCCGAGATCGCCTACCGGGCGGGGGACCGGCCGGCCGCGGCGAAGGCCCTGGACGAGGCGAACGCCGCGGCCGAGCAGTACGGCGTGGCCGACTCCAAGGCGTTCGTGCGGCTGCTGAGCGCCCAGCTGGAGAACGAGGGCGGACACACCGCACTGGCGCGCACCCTGTGCGAGGAGGCACGGGCGGAGACCCTGCTGGGGACGCCGCCGCCCCAGTTCGTGGTCATGCTGCACCTGGTCGACGCCATGATCACCGCGGACGAGTCCGGGCCGGAGCCCGCGCTGGCCAAGCTCGTCGAGGCGCTGCGGGACGCCGTGGACAAGCGGTGCTCCGACGCCGTCCGGGCCGGTGTGGTGGACGCGGCGGCCGCCCTGCTGGCCGGCCTCGGCGACTTCCCGCGCGCGGCCCGGCTGCTCGGCACCGGCGACCACTGGCGCTCCGGCCGCCCCCGCCCCATGCCGGAACGCGCCCACGCGGAACGCACCGAGGCCGCAGCCCGTGCCGCGCTGGGCGCCGCACGATGCGCGGCGGAGCGGGCCTCGGGCGCGGCCCTCACGGCACAGGACGTCCTGCGCGAGCTGGGCGAGGCGATCCGCGCGTACGCCGCTCCGGGGCACCCGGCCTAGCGGCAGGTGAACTTCGACTCCGCCCAGTCCGCCAGGGTCAGGCCGTCCAGGGCGCCGCGCGGCTCCACCACCAGCCGGACGGTGCTGCGGCCGGTGAGGTCCACATGGACGGGGACGGCCGGGTCACCGCCCTCGACCAGCCCCGAACTCCACAGCCGGACGCCGTCGGCGTAGACGGAGAAGTAGACCTTGCCGTGCTTCAGCGTCATGTCGTCCACGCCGGCGAGCGCGTCGTACGCGGAGCAGGAGCGGTTCAGGTCGATGGTGACGGAGGAGCTGCCGTGCACGGTGACGCCGTGCGCGTAGCGCCGGTCGCCGACCGACAGGCCGGACCGCTTCCAGACCCAGCTGCTCGCACCGATCCGCATCTCGGGCCCGGTGCCGTCGCCGGTGACGTCGTACGACAGTTCGTTCCACTGGTAGACGGCCGGGGCGGGCGGGGGCGGTGGCGGGGGCGGCTCGGGGGTGGGCGTCGGGGTGGGGGCGGGCGGCGTCGGGGAAGCCGGGGGCGCCGGGCGCGGGGGCGCGGGCGACCGGGTGGGCCGTGGGGCCGGCGCCGGGGAGGCGTCCGGGGCGGGGGCGGTGCTCGACGTCGGTGTCGGCGCGGGCGACTGAGCGCCCACGGGGCCGAGGGCGGGCGGTCGCGGCCCGGGGTCGCGGCGCGGCGGTGCGGGTGCGGGTTCACCGGGCCGTACGACGGCGGAGGGGGGCGCGGGGGAGGGCGCCGTCCGCGCCTCCTCGCCGGGTTCGTCGTTGCCGGCCAGGGCCATGACCACCGCCGCCACGACCCCGACGGCCACCACTCCGGCCGCGACACCGGCCTTCACCGGCGCGCCGACCCCTTCGGAGGCCGCCGCGCCGCCGCCACCGGCCCCACCGGAGGAGCCGCCTGCCGCCCCGGACCCTGCTGCCCCGGCCCCCGTCGCCCCGGACCCTGCCGCTCCTCCGGACGAACCACCCGCCGCCGCGGCCGCCCCCGCGGCACCGGCGGCTCCCGCACCGGCGCCCCCGGCGATGAGCCCGGCCGCCTTGGCGTACCCGGCGGCACCGAACCAGCCGATGACCGCGACCGGTACGACGGCCGGGATGCCGCCGGCCACCTCCGCGATCTGACTCGCGGCCAGCCGGCACTTGGCGCACTCCTCCAGGTGCTTGCGCAGCCCCCGCTCGGCCCGGGTGCGCAGCCGGCCGCGGGCGTACGTGCCGAGCTGGTCGGCGTAGCGCGCGCACTCCTCGTCGGCGGTGAGCGTGGCGCTGACGTGGGCCTGGAGGTAGGCCTGCCGGAGGCCCTCACGGGCGCGGCTGGCGAGCACACGCGTGCCGTTGGCGTCCAGGCCGAAGAGCGTGGCGACCTCGCTCGGGGACTCGTCCTCGACCTCGGTGTGCCAGAGCACGGCCTGCCAGCGCTCGGGCAGCGACCGGAACGCGCGCATGGCCATGGACTGCTCGGCCTCGTGCATGGCCCGTACGTCCGCGCCGAGTTCGAGCGTGTCGTCGTCGGACGCGTCCCCGCCGCGCGCGGACTGGGCGGCGAACACGGCGAAGTCGTCGACGAGCTGCTCCCGCCGTGCCGACCGCGTCCAGGACGCGGCGACGCGCCGGACCGAGGTGAGCAGGTAGGCGCGGACCGCGTGGGTGGGGCCCGAGCCGCCGCGGACCGCCTGGAGCATGCGGGCGAAGACCTCGGCGGTCAGGTCGTCCGCGGTGTGGGCGTCCCGGCAGCAGGTGCGGGCGTACCGGCGCACGGCCTGCGCGTGGCGCCGGTACAGCTCCTCGTACGCCGTGTCGTCGCCCGCGCGCATCCGGTCGATGAGATCGGCGTCGGACGGCGGCAGTTCGCGCGGCGGCGGCAGCACACCGCCCTCGCGCCGGTCGCGCTGGGCCGGGACCGACTCGTCGGCGGGGCGCCCGTCCGCAGGAACGCTTCCTCGCCCGCCCTGGCTCGGCACCTGCGGTGAAGCGGGGCCGCCGGCCGGGGCCTCCCCGCCGTCCCGGCCACCGCTCGACCCGCCCCGTCCGTCAACGCTCATCGCGGAACGCCCCCGCCAGCCGCCCTACCCGTCCAGACCACCGGGTCAGCGTGTCACAGGGGCTTCCGGCCGGAACCCCGGAGTTCACACCGTCACTCGTCCGTGGGGATTTACCGCACGCCGGTACTGGCCGCCCCTCCTCCGGGGAAGGGTCCCTCTTCGCGCTGTTGCGTCACCCGCGTGCGTGACCTTCGCCCGGGCCGGACGCGGTCCCAGGCCCTCCGGCGGGAGTCACCGCCCGCCGGAATCCGGCACCGCCCCCGGCCGTCCTGCGGACCTCACGCCGGACGCGGGACCTCACGCCGGACGGGACCGCAGGCCCTCCAGCAGGATGTCCAGCAGCCGGGCCGACGCCGCCGCCTGCTGGGCCGCGTCCGGCAGCGAGGGCGCGGCCGTCGCGATCACCAGCAGGACGTCCGAGACGGACACGTCCGCCCGCAGCTCACCCGCCGCCCGGGCCCGCTCCACGAGCTGGCCGACGACCTCCAGCAGCGCCGCCGCCCCGGCGTCGTCCACGGGGGCCGGAACCGACGCGACCGCCACCGGCTCCTCCGGCACCAGCCGCAGCTCGGCGCCGCCCGGCTGGGTCCGCTGCTGCGGCACCCGCGGACCGCCGGCCTGGTCCTCCACGACGGAGACGCGCAGCACCTGCGGCGGCAGCAGCCGCCCGGCACCCGACGCCACCGACGTGCGCAGGAAGCGCGACAGCGCCGACCACGGCTCGTCCTCCTGCCCGAGCGCCGCCCGCGCCTGGTCGGTCAGCCGGGAGGTCTCCTCCTCGGCTATCCGCCGCACCAGGACGTCCTTGCTCGGGAACCGCCGGTACACCGTGCCCACGCCGACGCGCGCGCGTCGCGCGACGTCCTCCATCGGCGCGCCGTAACCCAGCTCGCCGAAGACCTCACGTGCCGCACGCAGCACGTGCTCCAGATTGCGCTGGGCGTCCACGCGCAACGGCGTCGTCCGCGGTCCGTCCCCGCGCCCGCCGCCCGCCGCGCTCATCGTCGCGCCACCCGCGGTAAGCGCGGACGACCAATGAGAATCCTGAACATGCATACGCATTCCCCCGGTAATGACGTCTCCCCCCGGAGACTCTCCCCGCCATTCGATGCCGGGACGGGGAACAGGCCCGGTCCCGCGGCCCGCCCGTCGCGGACCCCGGTGAGCACATCCCCCTACACCCCGTCGACACACGAACATAGTTGAGAGGGAGTCAATTCAGAAGGGGCAGGTTCCGCACGGAGCGCCCACCGATCGGAGTACGGGTCGCATACGTCCCGAATGTGCCCCCGCACGCCCCTCGTAGCACCCGCGCTGACCTGCGTGAACAGCGCGCAGTTCGCTGATCCGGCCAACTCCGCGCCCGCGCCCGCTCCGGTCACACAATTCGTCGAGGCTGTGGACAAACGCAAGCGGCGGGTGCGTCATGGGATGGTGAAGGAACGTGCGCGCATTCTCGTTGTCGGTGGCGGCTACGTCGGGATGTACACGGCCCTGCGCCTGCAGCGCAGACTGAAACGGGAACTGGACCGGGGCGAGGCCGAGATCACGGTCGTCACCCCCGACCCGTACATGACGTACCAGCCGTTCCTCCCCGAGGCCGCCGCGGGCGCCATCTCGCCCCGCCACGTCGTCGTACCCCTGCGCCGCGTCCTCGGCCGCTGCCGTGTCCTCATCGGCGAGGCCACCGCCGTCGACCACGCCGGGCGCACCGCCACCGTCACCACCCTCGCCACCGACGAGGAGGGCACGGGCGGCCGGACCCTGCCCTACGACCACCTCGTCCTGGCGCCCGGATCGGTCTCGCGCACCCTGCCCGTCCCCGGCCTCGCCGACCACGGCATCGGCTTCAAGACGGTCGAGGAGGCCATCGGCCTGCGCAACCACGTCATCGAGCAGATGGACATCGCCTCCTCCACCCGCGACCCCGCGATCCGCGACGCGGCGCTCACCTTCGTCTTCGTCGGCGGCGGCTACGCCGGCGTGGAGGCCCTCGGCGAACTGGAGGACATGGCCCGCTACGCCGCGCGCCACTACCACAACGTCCAGCCCGAGGACATGAAGTGGATCCTCGTCGAGGCCTCGGACCGCATCCTGCCCGAGGTCGGCGAGGAACTGGGCCGCTACACCGTCACCGAACTGCGCCGCCGCAACATCGACGTCCGTCTGCGCACCCGTCTGGAGTCCTGCGCCGACCGGGTCGCCGTCTTCAGCGACGGCGCCCGCTTCCCCACCCGCACGGTCGTCTGGACGGCCGGCGTGAAACCGCATCCGGTGCTCGCCGCCTCCGACCTCCCGCGCGACGCCCGCGGACGCCTCACCTGCACGCCGGAGCTGTCGGTCGAGGGCACCACGCACGCGTGGGCGGCCGGAGACGCCGCCGCCGTCCCCGACGTCACCGCCTCCGAGCCGGGCCGCGAGTGCGCCCCCAACGCCCAGCACGCGCTGCGCCAGGCCAAGGTGCTCGCCGACAACATCGTCCACACCCTGCGCGACGAACCCCTGGAGACGTACGAACACGCCTACGCCGGCTCCGTCGCCTCCCTCGGCCTGCACAAGGGCGTCGCCCACGTCTACGGACGCAAGGTCAAGGGCTACCCCGCCTGGTTCATGCACCGCGCCTACCACCTCAGCCGCGTGCCCACCTTCAACCGCAAGGCGCGCGTGCTCGCCGAATGGACCCTGGCCGGCCTGTTCAAACGGGAGATCGTCTCGCTCGGTTCACTCGAACACCCCCGGGCCGAGTTCGAACTCGCGGCCGGTGGAAAGCCTTCCCAAGACCCCCCGGGCAACCCGAAGGGGTCGTCCTGACCGGACCCAGGAACTCCACCGGCCGGCCCGGCGTCTGACGGATGTCGGTCCGGTCCGCGCACTGCCAGACTGGTCCACCACCACGGGTGTGCCACGGCTCGCCCCGGTGCGGGCCCCCGGGGCCCCGGCCGGTCCCGGTGCCGGCCGCCGACGACTACACGAGGCAAGGATTCGTGAACTTCACGCGCTGGAGCGCCCGGCTCCCCGGAACGCAGCGCCGCGCCGCAGCGCGGACCGAGCAGACGGCCTCCCCGGACCGGCGGGGGGAAGGTTCCGTACCCGCCGCCCGTGTCGAACAACTGACCGGCGAGACGCCGCCCGTACCCGCCGTCGACGACCTGCGGGTGCGCGAGGTCCTCGACCGCGTCCCGTCCCTCGTCGCCCTGGTCCACGGCCCCGACCACCGCATCGCCTACGTCAACGACGCCTACATCACGGCCTTCGGCGTACGCCCCCTCGGGGAACGCGCCCGCGAGGCCCTGCCCGAACTGGACGCGCTCGGTCTGTTCCCCCTCCTGGACCAGGTCCAGCGCAGCGGCAAGCCGCGCACGGTGAAGTCCCGCAAGGCCCCCGACGGCCGCTGCTACACCTTCACCTGCACCCCGGTCGCCCAGGGCGACGGCAAGGGCGGCACCGACGGCCGCGGCGTCCTCGTCTTCGCCACCGACGTCACCGACCACGCCGAAGCCGCCGAACGCCTGCGCGCCAGCGAGCGCCGCCAGCGCGAGACGGCCGTCACCCTGCAGCGCTCCCTGCTCCCCCAGGAGCTCGAACAGCCGGACGACCTGCGCATCGCCGCCACCTACCACCCCGGCGGCACGGAGGCCGCGGTCGGCGGCGACTGGTACGACGTCATCACCCTCGGCGGCGGCCGCACCGCCCTCGTCATCGGCGACGTCATGGGCCGCGGCGTCCGCGCGGCCGCGGTCATGGGCCAGCTCCGCACGGCGGTCCGGGCCTACGCCCGCCTCGACCTGCCCCCGCACGAGGTGCTCCAGCTCCTCGACGGCCTGGCCGCGGAGATCGACGCCAACCAGATCGCCACGTGCGCGTACGCCATCCACGACCCGAACGAGGGCAAGCTGGTCTACGCCTCGGCCGGCCACCTGCCCATCCTCGTCCGCGACGAGAACGGCACGGTGCTGCGCGCCGACGAGCCCACCGGCCCGCCGCTCGGCACCGGCGGCTGGATGCACACCTCGGGCTCGATCCCCCTGAGCCCCGGCTCCACGGCCGTCCTCTACACGGACGGCCTGGTGGAGCGGCGGGACGCGGACCTCGACGAGGGCATCGCCGCCCTGGAACGCGCCCTGGCCGGCGCCACCGGCACCCCCCAGGTCGTCTGCGACCGCCTGGTCCGCTCGGCCGGCGTGACCCCGGACCACGACGACGACGTGGCCGTCCTGGTCCTCCAGCACCCCGCCCGCAAGGGCCCGGAGAGCGAGCTCTTCCGCAACGCCGCCCTGGAACTGCTGGGCGGCGTCGAAGCGGCCCCCCGCGCGCGTGCCTTCGCCTCCGGCGTCCTGACCAGCTGGCGCTTCCCCGCCGACCTGCACGACCTCGGCGTCCTGGCCACCAGCGAACTGGTCGCCAACTCCCTCCAGCACGGCACCCCGCCCATGCGCCTGCGCCTGCGCCGCACGGACCGGCGGCTGATCATCGAGGTCACCGACGGCGACGACCACCTCCCCAGACGCCGCCGAGCGGAGCCGGGCGACGAATCGGGCCGCGGCATCGCCATCGTCGCCACGATCGCCTCCGGCTGGGGCTGCCGCCGCACCCCCGGCGGCGGCAAGGCGGTCTGGTGCGAGTTCGTCCTGCCGCGCGCCCAGGCGACGTGACCGGCGCCGGGAAACCCGGCGCCGGAGATCAGACGTCCGCCGAGACAGGCGCCCCACCGCGCGCCACGACCCGGCTCCTGCCGCGCCACGGATGGTCCTGCGCGTCGGTCAGCTGCCGCCCCAACCGCACGGCGAGCACGGTGATCCCGAGCGAGAACACCAGGAACGCCACGATGTACGGCGCGTGCAGCGAGGCCCCCAGCGGCCCGCCCACCGCCGGCCCGACCGCCAGCGCGAGCTGCTTGACCAGGGCGAAAGCGGAGTTGTACTGCCCGGCCATGCCCTCCGGCGCGAGATCCGCGACCAGCGGCGCCACGGTCGGCGACAGCATCGCCTCCCCGAGCCCGAACAGGGCGTACGTCGAGACGAACGCGGCCGTCGCCATCTCCTGGCTGCCGTGCCCCAGCCCCGCGTACCCGGCCACCGCCCACGCCACGGCCCAGATCAGGCCCACGGCCGCGATCACGCGCGACCGCCGGCGCCGCTCCACGAACCGCAGCACGGCGAACTGCGCCACGACGATCACCAAGGTGTTCGCCGCGAGGGCCGTCCCCAGCGCGGACGTCGATATCCCGGCGGCCTCGACCCCGTACGCGCTCAGCCCCGACTCGAACTGCCCGTAGCAGGCGAAGAAGAGCACGAAGCCCAGCACGCACAGCTGGACCATGGCCTTGTTGCCCAGCAGCTGCTTCCAGCTGCCCCGTCCCGCGGCGCCCGGCGCGCCCTCGATCCGCGGCGCGTGCGGCATCCGCACCGTCGCCATCACCACGACCAGCAGCAGGAACATCGCCGCCTCGATCGCGAAGAGCAGCGTGAAGGAGGCGGCGCTCGTCGTGTCGACCAGGTGCCCTCCGATGAGACCACCGACACCGAGGCCGAGGTTCTGCAGGAAGAACTGCGTGGCGAACGCCCGCGACCGCGTCTCCGCCGACGAGCAGTCCACGATCATCGTGGCCAGCGCCGGCTGCATCACGGCCTGTCCGGCCCCCAGCAGCGAGGCCGACATCAGCACGGCCGCCGCACTGCCCGAGATCCCCAGGGTCAGGGCACCGACGGCGGCGGTGAGCAGGGCGGCGAGCAGCACCGGCAGCGGACCGCGCCGGACGATGGCCCGCCCGGCGAACGGCAGCACCACCAGCGCGGCCACAGCGAAGACGGCGAGCACAAGTCCCGCCGTCATGGCTCCGAGCCCTCGCACCTGCGCCACGTAGACGTACAGGTACGGGACCGTGAAGCCGAGCCCGAACGCGCTGAGTGCGTTGCCCACGTGGATCCGGCGCATCGCTGCGCCCATCGCCCTGGTCACGTTCACCTCTCTCACAAGTTAGGAGTGAAGACTTCGATACTAAACTTCGAAGCTAAAGAGTACATTCCCAAGGACTTCAACGCAAAGAAGAGGCGTGCCATACTGCGCCCATGGGCGACACACCCGGCTCCGGTGAGCCGACCCTCGAAGAGCAGATCGCCGCGTACCAGCGCGAGTTCCAGGACCTCGACCCGCAGGTCGAGCAGATCGTCTCGGCCCTGTCGCGCCTGAACCGCCGCATGAACGTCGCCTACGGCCGCCAGACCTCGGCCCTCGGCATCTCCAACGCCGAGTGGGAGGTCCTCAAGGCCCTCGTCCTGTCCGGCGCCCCGTACCGACTGGGTCCCAGCGACCTCGCCAAGCGCCTCGGTCTCACCCCCGCCGCCATGACCCACCGGATCGACCGCATGGTCGGCGAAGGATTGGTGACCCGTGAGCGGGACGAGACGAACCGCGTCCGCGTCATCGTGGAGCTGACATCCGAGGGGCGAGAGAAGTGGCTGGAGGCGATGCGCCTGGCGTCGGTCTTCGAGGAGGACCTGCTCCAGGACCTGTCCCCCGTCGAGCGCACGGCACTCGGCGAGGTCCTCACGCGCCTGCTGCGCCGGGTGGAGGACGCCCAGCCGGACGCCGGCGGCCGCCTGTCCGACCTGGACTGACACGGCACGGGTCCCCCGCAAAAGATCTTGACAGGGGATGCTTGACAGCCCTCAGCCGGATCCGTAGAGTTCTTCGGGTTGCCGCGGAGCCGTAACGGTTCTGCGACAGCACTTCCGCCGCAGCAGCGGCACCAATCACCAGCAAGATCACTCCCAGCGGGGTTGTATTCGGCGCGCCCGAATGCAATTCGAATGGGACTCGACGCCTTGATCGATTCCGAGCCGGATCGATTTTGGAATCGCCGAGAGACCGCGCTAAGGTTGGACACGTCGGAACGGCCCAACAGCCGCGAGGACAAGCCCCGCTGACTGGGGATCAGGCCCGAAAGGATCTGATAGAGTCGGAACCGCCGGAAAGGGAAACGCGAAAG
>NZ_JBNCNM010000046.1:0-17481 GCF_049846985.1 Streptomyces sp. DT190
CTCTTCCGCTTCCTCTCGGTGGCGGCGACCGCCGAGGCGGAGGGGCTGATCAGGGCGCTGCCGCCGGAGCCACTCCCCTTACTGCAGGCGGCGAGCGCCCCGGCGCCGGCCACTCCCAGCCCGCCGGCACGTGCTTGACGGTCGACTACATCGTACCCCTGGGGGGTACGCAACGTGCCGTTGTGGTCCGCTGATGTGATCGTCACTTCATCGGAAGTCCTCCATAGGAGTGCAGGCCGGTGATGAAGATTTGACGCCGTAGTAGTTGAACACGAACGTGGCGAACGCCATCAGGCCGAGCACCGCCGCACGCCGTCCCTTCCATCCGGCGGTGGCACAGGCGTGCAGGTACGCGGCGTAGGCGACCCAGGTGATGAAGGCCCAGGTCTCCTTGGGGTCCCAGCCCCAGTAGCGCCCCCACGCGGCTTCCGCCACGTCGCGCTGTACGAGCCGTCGACGGCGATCCTGCCCGCTGTCGCCCGCTCCGGCCGCCATACGCCACTGCCACAGGCGTGAGCGCGCGTCCGCATCCGAGCGGCGGGTCGCGGACCACGACCCGTACCACCGGATGGCGGCCCGAGTCGGCGGCAGTGCGGGTCAAGAGCACCGTCACGCGTCCACCACAAGTGCCTGACCAGCGGGCGCGGCTTCGCGGACGCGGCGCCGCAGGTCGTCGACCCGCCGGACTAGCGGGCATCCGCCAGCGCCCGCTCCACCCCCGGTTCCTTCGGCCCGAGGAATTGGGGGTCCGGCTCGAACACCGTGTCCCAGGCCGCCTTGCTCGCGGCGAACAGTTCGCGGGCGGCGCCGTAGTACCAGACCGCGTCATGGTGGTCGGCCGCGCTGACGCCGTAAGAGTCGACGCCCGCGTCCTGGCACAGGGTGACCGCCCGGCGGATGTGGAAGCTCTGGCTGACGAGGATCGCCCGGTCGACACTGAAGATCTTCTTGGCCCTTACGCAGGAGTCCCAGGTGTCGAAGCCGGCGTAGTCGCTGACGATCCGGTCGGCCGGGACACCGCGATGGGTGAGGTAATGCCGCATACTGTGCGGTTCGTTGTAATGGTGGCTGCTGTTGTCGCCGGTGACCAGGACCACGTTGACGCGGCCCTCGCGGTAGAGCTTGGCAGCGGCGTCGAGGCGGTTGGCGAGGAAGATCGACGGCTCGCCGTTCCATAACAGGCCCGCCCCGAAGACCACGGCGACATCGGTGCGGGGGACATCAGCCGTCGTCCGTAGTCGGTCGTCCGCCGTTGCGAACACCCACATCGCGGGCAGGAGCACCACCACGCACAGCAGCATCGGCGCGTACAGAGCCCACCGCCACGCACGGGTGCGCGGTAGATGTGGCCAGCGGATGGTGCTCAGGTGTGGGCGCGGCAGACCCATGACAGTGCTTCCCCCTCAAGGTCGTCGGCCGCTGATCTCGGCGGCGCGGCTTGTGCGTCTCGCCGGTTCCTGTCGACTCGAAAGGAACCGCTGCTGGATAAACGACGGACGCCAGGCATGGTCTCCATCCGCCCCCGCATCGTGATCAACTTCACTCGACGCTCCAAAAACAGTAGGCACCTCGGCCCTTGTCGTCCGGTCTCGCGCTGTAACGTAGCGGCTCACTTCGTCGCAGATTTCAACACAGTTACGTGTATTCGCGTGATGTTCGATCCGGCGGTCTCACCACGCGCGCAGTCGCCGCTCGCCCCTCGGCTGCCCGGGTGAAAGAGAAGGTGCTGGTGGACTACCGTCACGCGACAGGGACCTGGCCCCCGGCAGCGGTCCCCGACATACCGCACGCGTCAGAGCCGGAATACGACTGGCGTGGAGTGCCATCCCAGCCCCACGGCCACCCGGATCATGGATTCGCACCCTCGTACGCCGACACCGCCGGCATGGGCTCGGTGTTCAGCGGGGCGTCGGGCACCTACGGCGAACCTGTCGCTCAGCACTACACATGGCAAGCCACCCACGGTGGCGGGCACGATGCGGCTCTCCCGTGGGGCCACCCCGGTTACCCGACCGAGCTGAGCGAGCCATGGCACGGGGGCCAGTGGGCGGACTCCACCGGCCAGGACTCTACGGCCTCATACGCAGGCGCATCTTTCGACTCAGACCTATCAACCCCCGCCCCTTCAGGCGACGAGACACCTACGTCCCCGAGCATCCCCGAAGAGCCTGAAGCCTGCTCCGGCCTTGGCGCTTCCCCTGGCCGGAGGACGGCGCGCCGCGCCGGTGGCCGAGGCCGCCGGGCGCCCCGCCAGGGATCCGCATTCTTGTCTGTCGTCGCCCCCTCGGCTGCCTTTCTGGGCATGGCCGGTATCGCAGCCGCCTCCGTCGTCTTGAGCGGCAGCGACAAGGCGTCGCGGGCCGCCGCCCCCGTTCCGACGGTCGACCCCGCGGCGGCCAACAGCGAATTCGACACCCAGCTCGCCACCCTCAGCCGGGAAGCCGACGACTTCGCCGACAGCGCCAGCCGCACCCAGGAGCGCATCGACCTCGACCAGCAGCGGCAGGAGGAACAGCGGCGCAGAGTCGCCGAGGCGGCGCGCAAGAAGGCGGAGGCCGCGCGCAGAGAGGCACTGCGACCCAAGTTCGCCGTCCCGGTCGCGCAGAAGGGAGTCGGCGAGTTGCTCGGAGCGGTCGGCTCCATGTGGTCGAGTCGGCACACCGGACTCGATTTCCCGGTGTCCACGAACACGCCCGTGATGGCCGTGACCGACGGCACGGTCGTTGCCGAGTGGAATCCGCACTACGGGAACCTCGTCAAGGTGACCGCTTCCGACGGTACGCAGACCTGGTACGCACACCTCGCCAGCGCCTGGATCCGCTCTGGCTACGTCAAGGCGGGGGCTGTCATCGGCTACGCCGGCAGCACCGGCAACTCGTCGGGCCCTCATCTCCACTTGGAAGTCCACCCGGACGGCTGTCCTGCGATCGATCCGCTGGCCTGGCTGCGCAGCCACGGGCTCGACCCGACGTAAGGAGCCGGGGGGCCGGTGCGGGTGTGCCGACGGTTCTGGCAGCCCCAACGTGGGCCACACCGCACGCGGAGGCCAGTGGCCAACCGAACTACCGAACTGAGCAACGCGACCTGATGCCCTACGGGCTGGCATCGGCATGCAGGCACCCCTGTCGCAGCGGTCGGCTGTGGCGTGTCCGCCGGTGGCACGTCGCAGGGAGTCCATTCGCGGCCAATGCGGTACCCGCCCGGCACCGTCACCTACAATCTAAGTCATTTAGTAGAGTCCGATGGCGGGCCGCAGGCAAGGAAGCGGGCACGGAAGGACCGAGAAGCGGGAGACATGCGGGCCGCCCGAGGCGGCCATTTCGCCCCGTACCTCCACCTCCTGATCCGCCTGTGAAGGAAGCACGTTCATGCCATCCACATCGTCCTGCAAGGTGAAGTCATCGACGCGAGCCGACCGGCGCCGGCTGAAGGTGGTCGAGAGGGCTGCCGCGCGCGGCGGCCGGGCGGTGCGCGCGGCGTTTTCGCCGAGGCGGCGCGACGTCGGCCATTGCTGCGGTCGCGACGGGCAAGGATCCGCGGCCCCAGTGCGTTGCCGGACAAGCCACACCGAGGGCATGCCCGACCACAGCAGCAGGGCGTCGCCACTGCTGGGGCAAGGACCCTTCGGGCCCCAGACCACCCCCACCTGACCGCTACCGGAAAACGCCGGATGTGCAACGAGAGGGGTGAGGGTGCATGTCGAATCCGCCAGCAGGATGCGAGGAAATCCGTGAGTGGCTCGGGGCGTACGTGATCAGGGCGCTTGAGCCGGGGGAAGACGCGCCGATCGAGGCTCACCTCGCTCTCTGTGCAGCATGCTGCTCCGAGCGCGACAACCTCGACGGCGTGATCCGGCTGCTCCGCGAGGCCTGGCCGTTGCCGGCCGAGAGCCACGAGGTGGGATCGGTACAGCCGCCTCCCGCAGACCGCGGCGCTCCATTGGAACAGCGCGGTCGCGAACGGCATCAGGACCCCTTTGGCGCCCCCTGGCGAACACGGCGGGCCAGGCGATGCCGCTATTCAACTAACTAACTTAGTGGGCTAGCGGATAAGATGCCTGCCGACCGGACGGGCAACCGGAGCGGCGGCGAGTCGGAACGGCACCACCACCACGGGACACTGCCGGAGAACAGGAGCTTTCGTGTCCATCGCCCAAGCGGTCGGGCCGCGCCCGCACCATGTCATCGCCCTTTCCGGCAGTTCGTGGAGCGGTACCCCTCTGCTCTACAGGCGGATTGCTCCGGACGGGCGGGAGGAGCCACTCCCGAGCCCGGGCCGGGCCGACGCACAGCCCGTCGCGTGTGCATCGGGTCTCGCGGCACGAAGCCCGAGGGGCGTCCGGAACCCGGGATTCGTGGGCAAGGTCTTCGGTGGCTGCGCTGAGACTGTGGATGCAGGATGCGGCGGGGACCGGACCCACTGCCGTCCGGCGTTCCGGTGATCTCGACCCGGCTCAAGTGGTGTCACACGATGCCCTGCGCCGTGCCGCGGCGTGGGATGAAGCCACCGCGGGCGGTGCATGACGTATGACTCCCCCGCCCGACTCTTCCTCCATGCCCTACTCGCAGCAGGTCCCGCACCTGGCGCACCGAGCCCATCCGTCACACATCGCCCGGCATGCGGCCCGCTGCGCGCCAGTCCTGCCCCCGCACTATGCGACCGTCACAGAACGAGGAGAACCAGTGCTCCGCTCATCCCTTCTCGGCCCACCCGCCGACCCTACCGACCCCTCCGGCACCGCAGACCCCAGGTCGTCGGCTCGGCGCCGAATAGGACGTGTCGCTCTCGCCGCGGGTGCGGCAGCGGGTGTCGGCTTCGGCGGGCTGTATCTGGCCGGGCTGCTGGCCTCCAGCGACGAGGTACCCGAGGGCACCCGGGTGAGCGGTGTGGATATCGGAGGGATGAGCCGCTCACAGGCACAGCAGAAGCTGGACACCGACCTGGGCAGCGCCTGGTCGGAGCCGGTGAAGGTACGCATCGGCGACAGGGCTGCCGCCATCGACGCAAGCGGATTTTCTCTGGACAGTGAGGAGACCGTCGCCCGCGCCGCGCAGACAGGGTCCGACCCGTTCACCGTGATCGGCCGCCTGTTCACCAGCGGCGACCGCGAGGTCGAACCGGTGATCCGCGTGGAGGAGTCGAAGGTGAGCGCCGCACTGGCCAAGACGGCGAAAGCACATGACCGGAAGGTCCGGGAAGGCGCCGTCACCTTCCACGCGGGAGAGCCGACAACCGTGAAGCCCGTGTCCGGACAGTCCCTGGACGTGGAGGGAGCGGTCAGGGCACTGGCTTCGGTGGTCCCCGGCCAGGGCACGGAGCCGGTCCATCTGCCGGTCCGCGCGACCGAACCCCGCGTCGGCACGGCGGAGGTGAACCGCGCGATGAAGGAGTTCGCCACACCCGCGATGTCGGCACCGGTCACGCTCTCCGTGGATGGCCGAAAGGTCGACATCAGCCCGGCAACGCTCGGCAAGCACCTCACCATGAAGCCGGACGAGGCGAACAGGCTGAAGCCGGCGCTCGATGGCAAGGGCCTCCTGGCCGATCCCGCGGTGGCAAGCCCCCTCGCACAGGTCACCGACAAGGCGGTCAACGCGAAGCTGCGCCTGGACGGCGGGCGCGTGGTGGTGGCCTCGGACGGCAAGGCCGGGCAGGAGGTCATGGCCAAGGCGCTCCACAAGGCCGTGCTGCCGCTGCTGACCGAGACCGGGGCGGCCCGCACTGGAACGGTGGCCACCGAGGAGGTACAGCCCAAGCTGACCCGGGACAACATCGGCCGCCTGGGCATCAAGGAGCAGATGTCGACCTTCACGGTCGACTTCGAGCCCGCTCCCTACCGCGTCACCAACATCGGCCGCGCCGCAGAACTGATCAACGGGTCCGTCGTGCTGCCCAACGAGACCTGGAGTTTCAACCGCACCGTGGGCGAGCGGACCGAGGCCAACGGGTTCGTCGAAGGCATCATCATCAACAACAACCAGTTCGAGAAGGCGGCCGGGGGTGGCGTCTCCGCCGTCGCCACCACCACCTTCAACGCCCTCTTCTTCGCCGGAGTCAAGCCGGTGGAGTACGGGGCGCACTCCTTCTACATCGAGCGCTACCCGGAGGGCCGCGAGGCGACGGTGGCCTGGGGGAGCCTCGACCTGAAGTTCCGGAACGACTCGGGCAACGCCATCTACATCGACGCGCGGGCCACGGACACCTCGATCACGGTCACCTTCCTCGGCACCAAAAAGTACGACGAGATCGAATCGGTCAAGGGCCCGCGCACCAGCGTCAAGAAGCCCGCAACCCGCGAGGGCGCCGGCGACAAGTGCGTGCCGCAGACCCCGCTCGAGGGCTTCGACGTCGCCGTCGACCGGGTCTTCAAGAACGACGGCAAGGAAGTCAAGCGCGAGACCTTCAAGACGCGGTACGTGCCGCGCGACAAGGTCGCCTGCGATGGAAAGACTGCCGGGTGACGGGCAACGGACCCGGCGGCGCACTTCCGTGACCCGGACCGGCCGACTTCGGGTAGGACGCGCCCGTACGCCCGGTCGCGCCTGACGCGGGCAGCCCCGGCGCGCTGCTACCGAAAGCTGCGCATCCGGCCGTAGGCACCGCGAGGGCCCGGTCTCCGCCACCTTCGGCAGCCACTGCCGAAGCCCGAGGGCGGGGCCGTCCTCGGCCGACCGTCAGCCCGGGCAGGAGACGGCGCAGTGGCCCTCGCCCCAGACCGCCAGCACGGCCCGGGGCGAGGGCCAGGTCCAGGGCCCGGCAGAGGATGATCCGGCCCGAGAGAACAACCGGACTACTAAGTAGTTAAGGAGTGTAGTAGTTTCTCTTGCGTGGACGCAGACACGCGCTCAGTCGCCTACCCGAGCCCTGCCCTGTCCGCCCCGCGCTGGTCCCCCGAAGGGCCTGCGACCGGGGCGAGGAGGGTCGATCACCAGCCAGAGGCCACGTGCTTCCGGATCCGGTTCATGGACCCTGACGACCTGCCGTTCGTGGTGGCCGAGCACCTGAGGTACTTTCCGGACGGCTTCTTCGCGCAGCTCGGGCCGAAGTTCCTGGCCGCGTACAACCGGACCTACCTCACCGGTCCGGATGCGCGTGGTTACATCGCGGAGATGGACGGGCAGCCGGTGGGCTTCCTCATCGGCGGGGTCGACCCGGCGGCGCACCGCCGCCATGTGCTGCGCGAGTCTGGGCGCGGTCTGCTGCTGCGCGCCCTGGGCAGCCTGTGTCTGCGGCCCCGTCTCGCGCTGCATTTCATACGTACTCGGCTGGTCCGCTACGGCCGCAGGCTGATACCGAACCGGACGGCCCGCCAATCTCCCGCCACCGGTCCCATGGGCATCACCGCTGTCCTGGACTACGTCGTCGTGGCTGAGCATGCCCGCTGCCGTGGCATAGGGGCTCGGTTGATCGCGCGGTTCGTGAAGGACGCCACCGATGCGGACTGTGCGCGCGTCAGTCTCGTCACCGCCGCCGAGGGCGGGGCGGGACCGTATTACGAGCGGCACGGATGGCTGCGTCAGGGAGAGATCCGCACGCCCGAGGGCCGCCGTCTCCTCACCTACGGCTTCCCGCTGAACGAAGGTCCGACGCCGGAGCGCCACTGAGGCGCCGGCTCCGTCCGCCAAGCCCAGGACCGACCAGATCAGCCTCGCACCGGGATCATGGTCTTGCTCGGCACGGCTGCCCCGGAAGCACTCCAGGAGATCCTGCTTGACCAGCCACGCCCCGGAGACGGAGCACACGCGTACCGCGACTCGCCCTCGCCCCCCGCACAGGGACACAGCGTCCCCCCGCAAGCTCACCCTCGCAGGTGTGGCGCTGCTCTCCACGACGATCCTTCTGGTCAGCGGCTGCTCGTCGCCATCGGCGTCCGAGGAGACGCCTTCCACGCCGCCGGGTACGGACAGCTCCAAGACGGCCTCGGCACGGCCCTCCCCGACGCCCAGCCTGGCCCCAAGCCCAACCCGCTCCCCCACCCCATCGCCCACACGGTCCCTGGAGGCCGTCGTCACGGAGATCACGGACGCACAGTGGTCCCGCATGGTGGGGGCAGGACTGTGGCGCAAGGGCTGTCCCGACGTCAGGGATCAGCTGCGCCGGGTGGAGATGAACTACGTGGGCTTCGACGGCGAGGTGCACCGCGGCGTCCTCGTGGTCAACGCCGACGTGACGGCCAGCGTCGTCCGCATCTTCTCCAAGCTGTTCGACGAACGCTTCCCCATCCGCCGTATGCAGCCGATGGAGGTCTACAACGGAGACCTCGACGCCGGCTTGGCCGACGACAACACCTCCGCGTTCAACTGCCGTCGCCCCGACCAGATCAACGCGCCCTTCCGTGAGTCCCCGCACGCCAACGGCCGCGCGATCGATATCAACCCGCTCGAGAACCCGTGGATCAACCTGCGGACCAAGAAGTGGTCGCCCAGCGCCAAGTACGCCAAGCGCACCGAAGGGAAGGGCAAGATCCTCGAGGGTGGCCTGGTCTGGCGGGCGTTCATAGAGGAGGGATGGGTCTGGCAGGACATCAAAGTCCCCGATTACATGCACTTCGACACCGGATACCCGTCCAAGCCCTTCAAGGGGCCCAGCGCGAGGCCGTCCACTGCCGGCCCGTCGACCGCGGGGCAGTCGGCCTCGGCGGGGTGAGCGGGAGACGGTCCGGCGACGGGCAGATGGTCCGGCCGACACGCCACTGACATCCGCTCACGCCGCGTCGGGGGGCCCCGGACGGAGCAGCAGCCGTACGGAAGGCGCTTACGGCAAGCGGCCATCGCCCCCACCCCCGCTGATAGCTCCGACCGACAACCCGACGCACCCCTGGCCGTCTGAACACTCTTCGTCCCCGAAACGTACTAAGGGCACTAGCAGTCAATGCCCACGCGGCTCCTCTGTGTACCTCGTACGACGAGGCGGCGTCGGCAGCGCAGGCCCGCGCCGTGCTCGGGTGATCGGGAAGGGTGAAGATGGGAATTCTGGCGCTCAGTTGGGCCATCGGGCTGGTCTCCGCCTTGGTTGCCGCCGTCAGCGCCGTCCGGTTGGTCACCACCAGCGGTGAAGCGCGGTTCGCGGCGGGCGGTGACCTGCTGATGGGCCTGTGCATGGCCGCCATGGCGCTGCCCGCGACGGTCGGCTGGTACGCGGGCTATGGCATGTGGTGGGCGGCGGCGTTCGGCGTCCTCGGACTCGGGGGCGTGGCGATGGCGGTCAAGCACACGCGCACGTGCGGGTGGAAGCGCGGCCGCCACTGGGTGCACCTCATCGTCGGCAGCGTCGGCATGGTGATCATGACGCTGGCCATGACCAGTACGTCGTCCGGCCCGGTGCTCGCCCTGGGCAGCGGGCACTCGATGGCGCACATGCCGGGCATGGAGAATATGGCGAGTTCGCCCCACACACACGAGACGGCCGGCACGGAATCTCACGAGATGGCCGGCATGGAGTCCATGGAGGGGATGGGCTCCACGTACCATGGGATGGACATGCCAGGCATGACGAACGCCGCGGCCGACGCCGGATCCTCCGCGGGGTCGGGTTCTGTGTGGCGGTATGTGGTCGTGGCACTCGCCGTGTATTTCCTGCTGTCGATCGGTGCGTCCCTGTGGGCCAGGATGCGCGGTACGGGGAACGGCGGCCGGAGGGCGGGCTCCAAGTCGAGCCTGGGCCGCTGGCTGCTCGCCATGCCGGACACGGTGCTCGTCTACCTGGCGTCGCTGACGATCTCGGTATGGGACAGGGCCAGGTCGGAGCAGCGGTCCGGGCACGGTCGGCGCCGCAAGCTCGGAGCCGCGCCGGACGCGGCGCTCGCGGCCCATATCGGCATGGGCGGAACCATGTCCGCGATGCTGCTGATGATGGCCGTGTGACAGCCGGTCGTCACTGACCGGCACGACGACGGCGCCTCCCTGTGCCACAGCCCCACAACCGTGATCCACAGGGCCGCGAATCGCCACGGAACGGAATCGCCGACCCGGATCTGCGACTCGTGCTCGGTCTCCGGATCGGCAAGAATGGACCCAAGCGATCGACGTGCCCGGGCGGGCCCGGATTCCGCGATCACCAGCGTGGCCCAGCTGCGGGCGCCCATCCGAAGGGTCCGGCCCGATGTCGCCTCCACAGCTCCGCAGGCGTTGCGTTCCGTTGGCGCTCGGAGCAGCCGCCGTCCTGCTGCTCGCGACCGCCTGTGCCGACGGGGACAACGAACCTGCCTCGACTTCACCCAGCCCCTCGCCCACTATGTCCGCCACTACCGCGGGCGTGGATCGCATCACGATGGAGAACTTCGCGTTCACCCCGGAGGATCCCCAGGTGCGGCCGGGAGAGAAGATCACCGTGGTGAACAAGGATTCCGCCGCCCACACCGTCACGGCCACGGAAGGCGACGCCTTCGACACCGGCAGCATCGCCGACGGGAAGTCCGGGACGTTCACAGCCCCGTCCAAGGCGGGCGAGTACGCCTTCGTCTGCACCTTCCACCCGAACATGACGGGCACGCTGATCGTCCGCTGAGCCTTCCGAGCCCTCGGCCGACGGCACCGCCTGACACGGGCGTCGGCCGAGGTCATGCCGCTGAGGCGTCAGGTCACGGACACGGTGGACGCCGGGGGCAGGCTCGCCTCTGTCCGCACACGCGACGCCCGCACGCCGAGCAGTCCGAAGCCCACTGCCAGCCCGCCCCAGAGCAGGCCCATGGAGGCGGCCGACAGCACCCGGAAGTCCCACACCAGGGCGGCCGGGGCAGCCACGGCGTCGGGGTTGTCCGGCAGCGCGAACAGCGACGTCAGCGCGGCCAGCACGATGGCCGCCACGGCCAGCTGACGCAGCGGCGCGGAACGATCGTGTTCCGCCAGCCACCCGTGGATGCGCCAGGCCAGGACGACGGCGATCAAGCCGATCGCAGTGGCCGCGAGCCATGCGTTGACACGGGTGTCGAGCGTTCCCGGATCACCCACGCCCGGCGGGTTGGCCGGGTAGCGCAGGAAGGGCAGCAGCCAAACCCCGGTGAATCCGGCGCCCGCCAGTATCAGCGACCGTCGCCAGGGCGCGGCGTCCGGATCCCGGCGGTGCAGGATCGCGTACACGACGGCGAACAGGACACCGAGCGCCGCTCCAGTGAGGACCGCGGCCACCAGCAGGCCCGCGTGCTGCGTGGAGCGGGAGAAGACCTCTGCCGCGGCCGGTCCGCCGCCGGCCTCCTCACGGACGGCTTCCAGCCGCACCGCCCGGTCCAGTACGGGCTCGGCCAGCAGCCACGAGAATCCTCCACTGACCACGCCGGCGGCTCCACCCGCGAGCGCACCGCGCCCGAGCAGGGACAGAAGTGACGTCACGAGTGACCCTCTCAATGGCAGGGACCGGCAAAAAGGTGCCGACCGTCGTGGGCGAACTCGTGGACGTAGTTGGCGGATGCCGCGACCTTGCCCAGGGCCGGCGACAGCAACGCGCCCTGATCCAGGAAGACCGCGTCCAGCGCGACCAGGGCGAGGATCACCGCAGCTGCAGCGATCAGGCCGTCTCGCAGCGGATGGACGACCAGGCCCGCGACCGATCGTGCCTGTGAAGCCGCCGAAGCACGCATGGAACCTCCTCGCGGGGTGCACACGCCCCGCCGTTCAGGAGGACGACGGGTCAGTGTCTGACTCCCGGGGCAACCCCGGTCACAGTGGCGGGACCGTCCCGGATTCTCACCAGGTTCCTGCTCACCGTCGCCTCGATGTGAAGTTGTCGTCGCAGACGCGACGGCTACTAAGTAAATTAGCGAAACCGGCGCCTTTCAAACAGACCATGTGGGCAGCACCACAGACTGGGGAATACCCCGTGGGGGTATAGTGTTCTTATCCGTCGGGAGGGCTGGCACCCAGCCGCCGCCCGCCGAACGACCCCACGCACGCAACCTGAGGAAGAAGCCATGACCACCGAGACGAACACCAGCTCCGGCTCCTGCTGCGGTTCCTGCGGGTCCGACGCCACGGTCGACATTCAGGGCACCGGCGTCACCACCGTCTACAAGGTGTCCGGCATGACCTGCAGCCACTGCGAGGGCGCGATATCGAAGGAGATCTCCGCGCTGGACGGCGTCACCTCGGTCCAGGCCGTCGCCAAGACCGGTGAGGTGACCGTCATCTCCGCCGCGCCGCTCGACGAGGTGGCGGTCCGCGCCGCCGTCGACGAGGCCGGCTACGAGCTCGTCGGCCGCGCCTGAAGACTGTCGGGGCCCTGGGCCCCGACACCGCGATACCCCCGCGCCGGGACGTACCGCTCCGCTGAAACGGACGCCATACGTCCCGGCAACCCCCAGGAGATACGCACATGACCAGCACGGCTACCGAGAAGGCCCCGTCCGCCACGGCCACCGCGCCCGCCCGTGAGGTCGAACTCTCCGTCGGCGGCATGACCTGCGCCTCGTGCGCGGCCCGCATCGAGAAGAAGCTCAACCGCATGGACGGCGTCGCCGCGACCGTCAACTTCGCCACGGAGAAAGCCAAGGTCGCCTACCCGGAAGGCATCGAGGTCGCCGACCTCATCGCCACCGTGGAGAAGACCGGCTACACGGCCGAGGAGCCACCCCCGCCCGCCTCCGCCCCTGCCGACGAGCGCGAGGGCGAGGCCACTCCGGCGGCGGACAGCGAGCTGCTGTCCCTGCGGCAGCGTCTGTACGTGTCGCTGGTGCTGACCGTGCCCGTGGTCCTGATGGCGATGGTCCCGGCCCTGCAGTTCGACAACTGGCAGTGGCTGTCGCTGACGCTCGCCGCTCCGGTCGTCGTCTGGGGCGCCTTCCCCTTCCACAAAGCCGCCTTCACCAACGCGCGGCACGGTGCCGCGACCATGGACACGCTGGTGTCCATCGGCACGCTCGCCGCCCTGGGCTGGTCGCTGTGGGCACTGTTCTTCGGACATGCCGGAATGCCGGGCATGCGGCACGACTTCGAGTTCACCATCTCCCGCTCGGACGGTTCGTCCTCCATCTACCTGGAGGCCGCAGCCGGCGTCACCACGTTCATCCTCGCCGGCCGCTACCTGGAGGCGAAGTCCAAGCGCAAGGCGGGTGCGGCGCTGCGGGCGCTGATGGAGCTGGGCGCCAAGGACGTCTCGCTTCTGCGCGACGGCCATGAAGTGCGTATTCCCGTCACGCAGTTGGCAGTTGGTGACCGCTTCGTCGTGCGGCCCGGTGAGAAGATCGCAACGGACGGGACCGTGTTCGAGGGCGCCTCGGCAGTCGACGCCTCCATGCTGACCGGCGAGTCCGTGCCGGTCGACGTGACCGTCGGCGACGCTGTGAGCGGCGCCACCGTGAACGCCGGAGGCCGACTGGTCGTCGAGGCGACCCGGGTCGGCGCCGACACGCAGCTCGCCCGCATGGCCAAGCTCGTCGAGGACGCGCAGAACGGCAAGGCCGAGGTGCAGCGCCTCGCCGACCGGATCTCTGCGGTCTTCGTACCGGTCGTCATTCTCATCGCCCTCGGCACCCTGCTGACGTGGCTGTTCGTCACCGGGGACGCCGCTGCCGCGTTCACCGCCGCCGTCGCGGTGCTGATCATCGCCTGCCCGTGCGCTCTCGGGCTCGCCACGCCGACCGCCCTGATGGTGGGCACCGGGCGTGGTGCACAGCTCGGCATCCTCATCAAGGGTCCCGAGGTCCTGGAGTCCACCCGCCGTGTCGACACCGTCGTCCTGGACAAGACCGGCACCGTGACCACGGGCCGGATGCAGCTCCAGGACGTCATCCCCGCGCCCGGAATGGACAAGGATGAACTGCTGCGGCTGGCGGGCGCCTTGGAAAACGCCTCGGAACACCCGATCGCCCAGGCCATCGCCACCGGCGCCACCGAGCGAATCGGCAGCCTGCCCGTGCCGGAGAACTTCGAGAACGTCGCCGGCCTCGGGGTCCAGGGTGTCGTCGACGGACACGCTGTGCTCGTCGGCCGCGAGAAGCTCCTCAAGATGGGGGTCCCCCCGCTCGAGCGAAGCCGAGAGTGGGGGAGGGTCATCGAGCTGCCCCACGAGCTGGCCGACGCCAAGGCCGCCGCGGAGGCCGAGGGACGTACGGCGGTCGCCGTCGCCTGGGACGGCGAGGCCCAGGGTGTCCTGACCGTCGCCGACGCGATCAAGGAGACCAGCGAGGAGGCGGTTGCCGAACTGCGCAGGCTGGGTCTGACGCCAGTGCTGCTGACCGGCGACAACCAGCTCGTCGCCGAGTCCGTGGCCAAGGCGGTCGGCATCGACGAGGTGATCGCCGAAGTCCTGCCCGAGGACAAGGTCGACGTGGTCAAGCGACTGCAGGGCGAGGGCCGTGCGGTCGCCATGGTCGGCGACGGCGTCAACGACGCCGCCGCCCTCGCCACCGCCGACCTGGGCCTGGCCATGGGCACCGGCACCGACGCCGCCATCGAGGCCGGCGACCTCACCCTCGTGCGCGGCGACCTGCGGGTCGCGGCGGACGCGATCCGCCTCTCCCGCAAGACCCTCGCCACGATCAAGGGCAACCTCTTCTGGGCCTTCGGTTACAACGTCGCGGCCCTGCCGCTCGCCGCTGCCGGCATGCTGAACCCGATGATCGCCGGAGCCGCGATGGCCTTCTCGTCGGTCTTCGTCGTCACGAACAGCCTGCGCCTTCGGTCCTTCAAGTAGGCAGATGAACCCTTTTACTGGGGCGCCCGGCCTTTGAGGCCGGGCGCCTCAGTGTTGCCGGAGATCGGGTCGCTTACGCTCAGAGTTGTTTTCTGATCCCAGTGCCGTGATCGGGCGTTCGGAGCCTCGTTTTGGGGCAGGTCGTGAGGGCGAGCGTTGAGGACAGGCCATACGTTCAGGACTCGATTGGGACCACAGTCCTGTGTCGGTCAGTCGTTGCTTGACCAACTCGCCCAGGCGATCCAGTCGATTCGTTCTCAGACGGCGATGATCTGGGGGCTGCCCGCCTACGGGGCTGAGGAGGCCGAGAAGACCGAGTCAGGTGAATGCTTCACCAGTGTGAATCCGGACCGCAACGAGGCCGGTCGATGGCGCCGGGGGGTAGACAGGTGAGGTGACGGACAGCGAGCCGGGCGCCGGCCATAAGGAAGACCCCCTGCCCGAGCTGTGCGATCTGTGCGGGGTCGTGATCTCGGACGGGACGGAGGTGTACTCCCTCGTGCGGGACTCGTCCGCGATCCACGCTCACGAGCGCGCAATTCGACGGAAAACGCATGATCGTCGCGTGCTCGCCCGAGCACCTGGACGAGCTGATCGCCCAGTGCAAGCGTCGGCCGTTCGTGGAAGACGAACTGTGGGCGGGGAAGATCGACCGGGTGATGCAGCAGCACCCCGAGGGCATCAGCGCCGAGGCACTTGCCGAGGAGGTCGGCCTGAGCGTCACCCAGGTCGGGGCCGCAGTGAGGTGGCGGAACAGGGAGTCCTTGCGTCGGCAGACCGAACTCGGCGAGAGCGGCAGCGATCGGGGCGACGACCGATGATCAAGCAACTCGGGACGAGCTGCCCCGGGGACAGGTGGTCCACCCTCTGGACACTGCGGGTGATGCGCCTGGTCATCAGCGTGATCGCTGCCCAGGTGATCAAAGACAGGGATAACGGTCTGCGCTCACCACAAGAACCTGGAGCCAACCAGGTCAGGGTTCAGCTCGCCTGCGGCCCGGCCGGTCAAAGTTCCGCCACCGGAAATCGCTCTACTCGTGCGACGCCTTGGCGCAGCTCCTGCGCGGCCAAGGTCAGACCGCCGGGCCCGGCACAGGCCGGATCACGTGCGCAGCAGCCGCTCGATGGCCCGCGAAGCCTCTGCGATCTTGTCCTGGGCCACTTGTCCTCCGCCGACCATGGCGTCGTGTACGCAGTGGTTGAGGTGCTCTTGCAGCAGGTGCATGGCCACCGCCTGAAGGGCTTTGGTGGTCGCGGCGACCTGGGTGAGTACGTCGATGCAGTACTGATCTTCCTGCACCATGCGCTGCAGGCCACGGATCTGACCCTCGATACGACGGAGCCGCTTGAGGACAGCGTCCTTGTCGTTGAGGTAGCCCGGTGGGGTCTGCTCGGCCTCGACTTGCTCCAGCGGCGTCATACTGTCCAAGGGTATGACTTGGCGATGCCCTACTGACGGAAGCCTGCCGTTACACCGGGGATCATGGTGCTGGGCACGGTTTTGCAGAAGGGGTGTCCGAGAGCCCGCGGGAGCGCTGGGCACCCCTGCTGTGGTGTGTGCTGCGGCGTCGCTCAGCCCAGGGAGGTGATCAGGTCGTTGCACGCCTGTTCGCAGCGGCGGCAGGCCTCGGCGCACACTCGGCAATGGTCGTGCATTTCGGCGTGGCGTTCGCACTCGTCACCGCATGCCTTGCAGACAGTGGCGCAGGCCTGCAGGATCGCCCGCGTGACGTTGGCGTCGTAGCCGGTGTGGCGCGAGAGCACCGAGGCGGTGGCATTGCAGATGTCAGCGCAGTCGGCGTCGGTGCGGATGCACTTGGTCAGCTCACCGACCATCTCTTCCGACATGCATGCGTCCGCGCACGCCGTACACGCCTGCGCACAGGCGATGCATTCCTCGATACAGCGGGCGAGCTTCTCACGGTCCACCCGGCCCAGGTCGGCGGGGTAGGTGTCGAGCATCTCCTTGACGGCGGTGGTCATGTCGTACCTCCGGAATGTGGTCTCGTCTTGGTGTGGCGGTTGCCGTCCTGTTGCGGGTACACCGGACGGGGTGCGGGAAACCGTCTGCGGCGTGCGGTCATCCGTTGGCCGGTGTCCGCGGTGGGCGTGTTGTGACCGGCTTCGAGGGCCCTGCGGGGGCGGCGGCGACGTAGAGGCGGTCGCGGTAGCCACGGCCGTGCAGGTACGGCCCCGTACAGGTGACGAGCACCAGCCGCGGCGGTCCGGACGTGGCGGTGTATTCATCCGGCAGAGCGGCCCCGCGGCGCACGGTGACTGTTGTGACCCGGTAGGAGAGGGTGCTGTTCGGGGTGGCGACCGTGACCCGATCACCCGGCTTGGCCCGGGTCAGCGGTGCGAAGACAGCGGCTCCGTGCCGGGTGTCGAGGTGCCCGGCAATGAGGGTGCTGCCCTGACGGCTGCCCGGCGGGGCGGTGTCCTTCCACCAGCCGGCCGTCTTGGCGTCTTCGGGCACGTCCAGCTGCCCGTCGGTCCTCACCGCGACGGGCACCACCGCGGCGTCCAGGTCCGCTTCGGCCAGCGTGAGGCGGAGCGGCCACCGGCCGGACGCCGGCGTCGCGTGGGCGGCAATCCGCTGAGGCGGCACCGGGAAGGGCGGTGCCGCCTCAGCGGTGGGGGCAGGGCGCGCCGGGACGCTGGCGGCCGCCAACGCGACGACCCAGAGCGACAGTGTGACCAGCGTCCAGAGGGGGTGTCCGGCGCGCCCGCCGGTCACTGGCGCCGCAGGCGTCGGCTCACCGCTGCGGTGCCAAGTGCCGCGGCCACGCCGCCGGCTGCCAGCCACCCGGCCCCGCCGGTGGCGGCAGTGCCGGCGGTGGCCAGACCCCCGTTGCC
>NZ_JBNCNM010000047.1:0-17362 GCF_049846985.1 Streptomyces sp. DT190
CCACCGCTGCCACACCGCACTCGGCGGCAAGCCACCGATCAGCCGCGTGAACAACGCTCCGGGTCAATACACCTAGGTCGTGTCCGTCGTCCGTATGCACCGCTGGACGCGAGCAGGGGCCGGTGCCGAGTGGGGGACCGGCCCTCCTGCGTCCCGGGCCCGGCGCGGCGGCCGGACCGCGCGGCCGCGCCGGGGGCAGCGGCGGTCACGGGGTGTGGACGTACGGCGTGGTGGAAGTCAGCGGCGCGAAACCCAGGCGTTCCAGGATGGGGCGGCTCCGGTCGGAGGCGTCCACCTGGAGGAGGTCGTGTCCCCGGGCCGCGGCGGCGTGGGCGCGGTGGGCCACGAGGGCGCGGTAGATGCCGCGCCCGCGCCATTCCGGGACGATGCCGCCGCCCCACAACCCGGCGAACGGTGTGCCCGGCACCAGCTCCGCCCGGCCGGCGCCGACCGGTTCGCCGCCGGCCACCGCCACGACGGCGACCGGAGTGTCCGGGCCGGCCGCGAGCCGGGCGAGCAGTTCCCGGCGCAGCCAGGAACTGTCCGCTGCGAACGCCCTCTCGTGGACGTCGGTGACGAGTCCGACGCCGTGCGCGTCGGTGACCGGCACCAAGCGGACGCCCCGCGGCGGCCGGGCGTCGAGGTCCAGGCGGGAGATCTCGCCGATCATCAGCGTCTCCGGCGGTCCGGGCGTGAAGCCGGCCGCCCGCAGCCGCTGCCCGAGGTCCGCGGGCCGGTCGTGTCCGTAGAGCTTCCACTCGAACCGCAGGCCGAGCCCGGTGTAGTGGCCGACCTGCCGGGCGATGGCCGCGTCGGCGGTGTCCTCGTCGAGCGCGGACCACAGGACGCCGTTCCAGCCCTGGACGGTGCAGGTCTGGCGGACGACACCGCCGGTCCGCTCGACCCGGGCGCCGGGACCGTCCGGCCGCGCCCCCTCACGCAGGTCACGGTCGAACAGGGCGAGCAGCGCGGCATGATCCATACGGGCATCCCAGCACCGGCCCGCCGGCCGGGCAACGCGTTTTTCCGGTGCGGCCCCGGCCGTGACGGCCGCGCCCTTCCTCCCGCCGTGCGACCCGGCGCTAAGGTCCTGATGATCAGGCCACGACGTGAGGAGCCCCGCACCATGGTCGTCCAGGACTCGGAACTGCCGTACCTGCGCCGCTGCGTGGAGCTCGCCGCCGAGGCACTCGACGCCGGGGACGAGCCGTTCGGCTCGGTCCTGGTGGGCGGGGACGGCACGGTCCTCGGCGAGGACCACAACCGGGTGGCCTCCGGTGACCGCACCCGCCACCCCGAGTTCGAGCTCGCCCGCTGGTCCGCCGCCCACCTCACGCCCGGGGAGCGGGCGGCCGCCACCGTCTACACCTCGGGCGAACACTGCCCGATGTGCGCGGCCGCGCACGCCTGGGTCGGCCTCGGCCGCATCGTCTACGTCGCCTCGTCGGAACAACTCGTCTCGTGGCTCGGCGAGTTGGGAGTACCCGCCGCGCCGGTCCGGCCCCTGCCCGTCCGCGAGATCGCACCGGACGTGGTCGTGGACGGCCCCGTGCCCGAACTCGGGGACCGGGTGCGGGAGCTGCACGTGCGCTTCCACCGCGGACGCGGCTGAGGACGGCGGCACACACCGGGGCTCGCGCGCCCCTCCCCCGCCCGGCGGCGGGACCGGTGCCGAGATGCAGGGCCGCTCCGGCGCACCTACGATCGAATGCACCGGACCACCTCGGTCTCCCCGACGGGGGGAGGCGCATGACCTCGCAGGCCAGACGGCTGCTCACGTTCGTCTATATCGCCCTGGTCGCGGCCGTCACAGTGGTGTACATGACCGTCCCGGTGGTGGCGCCTGCGATGTGGGCCGTCATGGGGCTGGCCGGTGTCGTCGCCATCCTCATCGGCACGCACGTGTACCGGCCCGCCCACCGCTGGCCCTGGTGGGTGCTGGCCGCCGGGCTGCTCTCCTTCATCGCGGGCGACACGTACTACTTCGTGATGGAGCAGTACCTGGGGGTCTCCAACCCGTTCCCGTCCCCGGCCGACGCCTGCTACCTCGCCATGTACCCGCTCTTCGCGATCGGCCTGTCGGGGCTCGTGCGCCACCGGTGGGCCGACCGCGACCTGCCGAGCCTGCTCGACGCGCTGATCGTCACCGCCGGACTCGCCCTGCCGGTGTGGGTGTACCTGGTGCAGCCGCTGACGACGGTGGAGGGCCTGACCTGGCAGCAGCGGGCCATCAGCATCGCCTATCCCCTGGGGGACATCCTCGTCCTGGCGCTGCTGGCCCGGCTGCTCACCCCCAGCCCGATCGACGGCTCCAACCACGCCGTACGCCTGCTGGTCCTCGGCACGGTGACCCTCCTCGTCACCGACATCGCCTACGGGCTGCTGCAGTTGAACGACGTGTGGCAGACGGGCAGCCTGCTGGACCTGGGCTGGGTCGCCTTCTACACGGCCTGGGGCCTGGCCGCGCTGCACCCCTCCATGGTCGAACTGACCGCCTCCCTGCCCCAGCGCGAGTCCCTGCTGCCGCCACCGCGCCGGCTGGTGGTGCTCGCCCTGGTCACCCTGATCGCGCCGGGGATCCTGCTGTGGGAGGGGCTGAGCAACCAGACCCGGGACGCCGCGGTGATCGCCGGCTTCTCGGGGGTGCTGTTCCTGCTGGTGATCCTGCGGCTCGCGGGGATGGTCGTGGCCCACCGCCGCGCCGTGACGCGCGAGCTCGCCCTGCGCGGAGCCGCCGCGTCGCTGGTCTCCGCCTTCCGCCGGGAGGACATCGTCCGGTCGTGCCGTTCGGCCGTCGACCGGCTGATGGGCCCCGACGTACCGCACCGGACCCTGCTGCTGCCGACGGAGCGCGCCGGTGAGTTCGGCGGGCGCGGTCTGCGCCTGGTGAGTCCGGCCGTCCTCCCCCCGGAGGTCAAGGCCGAGGTGAACGGTCTGCTGTCCGTCCTGGTCTGCCCCATGATCCAGCCCGACCGGCCGGCCGGAACGGTCCCCGGCGTCCTGCTGGTCGCCGCACCGGAGAAACGACTGCGCGAGACCTCGGGCTCGCTGGAGATCCTGGCCTCGCACGCCGGTCTGGCCATGGAGCGGGTCGCCCTGCGCCAGGAGGTCGTCCGGCGGGAGAACGAGGCGTACTTCCGCACCCTCGTCCGCAACACCTCCGACGTCATCCTGATCGTCGAGGACGACGACACCATCCGCTACGCCAGTCCCTCGGCGCGCTCGGTCTTCGGTACCGACCGACTCGTCGGCCTGCCCCTGCCCGAGCTGGTGGACCCCGAGGACCGGGAACGGGCGGCGCGCGAGCTGTCCGTCGTACGGGAGCAGGGGCCGCGGGCCGGGCACGACCACTGGTGGGTGCACCGCCGGGACGAGCGCGTCGAGGTGGAGGTGCGGTGCAGCGACTTCCGGGACGAGCGGACGGTGTCCGGGCTGGTCGTGACCCTGCGGGACGTGACCGAGCAGCGGCGCCTGGAGCAGGAGCTGACCCAGCGGGCCTTCCACGACTCGCTGACCGGCCTGCCCAACCGCACGCTGCTGCTGGAGCGGATCGAACGCGCGCTGCTGCGCGGCCGCCGCGAGTCGACGCTGACCTGTCTGCTCTTCATCGACCTGGACGACTTCAAACTGGTCAACGACACGATGGGGCACCGCACGGGCGACCAGTTGCTGATGGCGGTCGGCAACCGGCTGTCCGGGACGCTGCGCCGCACCGACACCGCGGCCCGGCTGGGCGGTGACGAGTTCGCCGTGCTGATGGAGGACGCCAAGCAGCCCCTCGACGCCGAGCTCCTCGCGGCCCAGGTGATCCAGACGCTGAGCCGGCCCTTCGACCTGGCCGACGAGTCGGTGACGATGTCCGCGAGCGTCGGGGTGGCCACCGCGCACGACAGCACGGACGCGGAGGAACTCCTGGGCCACGCCGACCTCGCCCTGTACGCGGCGAAGTCGGCGGGCAAACGGCAGTGGCGCCGGTTCCGGCCGCTGCTGCGCAGCCGCGTCGTCGAGCGGCACGACCTGCAGTCCCAGCTGGCCCGGGCGGTCGCCGACAAGGCGTTCGACCTGCGCTACCAGCCGGTCGTGGACATCGCGGCGGGCGAGGTCGTCGGGTTCGAGGCGCTGGTCCGCTGGCCGCACGGGCAGCGGCCGGACATCTCGCCGGACCAGTTCATCGGCCTGGCCGAGGAGACCGGGCACATCGCGCCGCTGGGGGCGTGGGTGCTGGAGAACGCGGTCAACGACATCGTGGACCTGCAGCAGCTGCCGGGGCCCGTCCACCCGCCCTACGTGAGTGTGAACGTCTCCGCCCGCCAGTTCCGGGACGCCGGTTTCCTCGAGCAGGTCGGCCAGGCGCTCAGCACCCCGGGGCTGGAACCCGGGTCACTGCAGCTGGAGCTGACGGAGACGGTGCTGCTGCACCGCGACGACCGGCTCCAGACGGTGCTGCACACGCTGAAGGAACTGGGCGTGCACATCGCGGTCGACGATTTCGGTACCGGATTCTCCTCCCTGCGGTACCTGCGGGACTTCCCCATCGACGTACTGAAGATCGACAAGTCGTTCATCGACGACATCGCCCGCGACGCCCAGCAGGTCGCCCTGGTCGAGGGCATCGTGCGGATCGCCGACACGCTGGGCCTGCAGGTGATCGCGGAGGGCATCGAGGACACCGCCCAGCGGGATCTGCTGGCGGGGATGGGGTGCCGGTTCGGGCAGGGCTTCCTGTTCGCCCGGCCCATGACGGTGGAGCAGACCGCGCACGTGCTGCGCGAGCCCAGCGCCCGTCCCTTCGCACCGCGCCGGACCCCGCAGCCGCGGGTCGACGCCGCGGCCCGGGGACGCCGCGAGGCCCGCTGGGCGGACCTGGAGCATCTGCGGCGCACCAGCCCCATGAGCGACGCCGTCTTCGACGAGGTGCGCGGCCGGCACGTCCGCAGCGGCGACCAGTGGCTGATCGACTTCGCCTCCTGCAACTACCTGGGCTTCGACTGGGATCCGGAGGTCATGGAGTCGATCGGGCCGGCGGTGCGCCGGTGGGGCACCCACCCCAGCTGGTCGCGGCTGCTGGGCAGTCCGCGGCTGTACCCCGACATCGAGGAGCGGCTCGCCGCCCTGCTGGGTGCCCCGGACACGCTGCTGCTGCCGACGCTGACGCTGGTGCACTCCTCGGTGATCCCGGCGCTGGCGGAGGACGGGCACGTGTTCGTGGAGGCGACCGCGCACCGCACGGTCTACGACGGCTGTGTCGTGGCCCGCGCGCAGGGCGCCACCCTGCACCGCTTCCACGCCGAGCGGCTCGACGCGCTGCGGGCCCTGCTGGCCTCGGTGCCGAAGGGCACGCCCCGCCTGGTGTGCGTGGACGGCGTCAACAGCATGAGCGGCAACGTCCCCGACCTGCCGGCGCTGGCCGCGGTCTGCCGCGCCGAGGGGGCGACGCTGTACGTGGACGACGCGCACGGCTTCGGCGTGATCGGGGAGCGCGGGCCGGACGAGACCTCCCCCTACGGCATGCGCGGCAACTGCGTGGTGCGGCACACCGGGGAGTCGTACGACGGGATCGTGCTGGCCGGCGGGTTCTCCAAGGCGTACTCGTCCCTGCTGGCGTTCCTCGCGCTGCCGTCGGAGCTGAAGAACCGGCTGAAGACGGCGGCGGCCCCCTACCTGTACTCGGGGCCGTCCCCGACGGCGTCCCTGGCCACCGCGCTGGCGGGCCTGGACGTCAACGAGCGCCGGGGCGACGTCATCCGTGCCGAGCTGTACCGCAAGACGGTGCGGGTACTCGACCACCTGGACGGCATGGGGGTGTACACGCTCAACACGGACCGGCTGCCGATCGTGGAGGTGCCGCTGGCGAACCCCGCGGACCTGGACGCGGTGGCGGCGTTCCTGTGGGAGGAGGGCATCTACGTGACACTGGCCGCCTATCCGCTGGTCCCGCGTGACCGGGTGGGATTCCGCGTCCAGCTCACGGCGCTCAACTCCGACGAGGACGTCGACCACCTGAACGGCACCCTGACCCGTCTGTCCGAACGCTTCCCGCTGCGGATGAAGGGCTGAAGGGCCATGACGACGCACAACGACGACGTGGACTGGGACCGCTGGCCGGTCGCGGACTACCTGGCGGAGAACTACCGCGAGGTGCACGCGTCGGACGCGGCGGTCATCGCGCACCACGCCGCGTTCTACCGGGGTCTCCCGGCCGGCGGGATCGAACGAGCCGTGGAGTTCGGCGCGGGGCCGAACCTGTACCCGCTGATGCAGGCGTCGGCCGCGTGCCGCAGGATCGACGCCGTGGAGGCGGGGGCGGGCAACGTCGCCTACCTCCAGGACCAGATCTGCCACCGGCTCGACGCGAGCTGGCTCCCGTTCCACGCGCTGTGCCGGCGGCTCGATCCCCGGGTTCCGGCGACGCTGGCCGGGGCGCTGGCCCCCGTGAACATCGTCCACGCCGATGTCCGGGCCCTGCCGCCGGGCCGCTACGAACTGGGTTCCATGCACTTCGTCGCGGAGAGCGTGACGGAGGACTTCACCGAGTTCGCCGACTTCTGCCGGGCCTTCGTGCGCGCGGTCGCCCCCGGCGGCCACCTGGTCGCCGCGTTCATGGAGAACATGCCGACCTACCGCATCGGCCCGGCCTCGCGCTGGCCCGGCTGCCCGGTCGACCCGGCGACGATCACCGAGGTCTTCACGCCCCTGACCCGTGAGCTGACCCTCACCCACATCGACACGGACCCGACCCTGCCGGACTACGGCGACTCGGGGATGGTGCTGCTGACGGGGGTGGCGGAAGCGGCCTGACGGGCCGGAGGGTCGCCTGGGGAGGGACCGGGCCGTTCCCGGTGGGACCAGCCGGACCCGGCCCGTCCTCAGCTGTTCGTCTCGGTGTTCCCGCCCGGGCGGAGACGCCGGCGCAGGACCACTCCCCCGAGCACCAGCGCCGCGCTCGCGGCGACGGTGTGGAGGGTGTGGTCCGCGCCCGTGTGGGCGAGGGCGCCCCGGGCCTGCTGCGGGACGGTGTGCCGGACCGGCTCCGCGGCCGGGCGCGTGCGCGGCGGGGCGGACGGCTCCGGGTCCGGCTCAGGGTCCGGGTCCGCCGGGTGGTGGGGCCGGACCGGGCGCTCGCCGGGCGTGTTCGAGGACTCGTTGCCGGTCGCGGGGTTGCCGATGCCGACCACGTCCACCGTGTTGCCGGTGACGTTGACGGGGAGCTCGACCGGCAGCTGGACGCCGTTGCCGGAGACCACGCCCGGCGAATCCTTTCCCCGGCCCTCGGCGACGGCGCCACCGGAGCGGCCCGGGCGCTCGGCGGCCCGTCCGTCCTCGTTCGCGCAGGCGTTGCCCGCGGCGGGGTTCAGCAGCCCCACCACGTTCACGGTGTTGCCGCACACGTTCACCGGCACGTGCACCGGCAGCTGGACGCTGTTGCCGGAGACCACCCCGGGCGAACCGGCAGCCGTGCCGTCCGCCCCGGAACCGGCGTACGCGGGGACGGTCATGGCCATCGCGCCCGAGGCGGCGGCGACGGCGATCACACCGTTTCGGGTGACCCGCTTCATAGGTTCCCTGCCTTCCAGACATCGTCGCGGGCACTCACCCGCATGAGAGAGAACGCGTGCCGCCCGGTAGGAGTTATGGCTCATCGGCCTTTCACTCCATCGAGCGGCCCGGTTGTCGAACGAGCGGTAAAGCCCTTCGTATGCGCGAGGAAACCGCGCAGGATAAGCCCCTTCCAGCGGCCCCGCCCGTCCGGAGGCGCGCCTGACGGGGCCCGCCTATCGTGGGCGAGGGCGCCGTCGGGCGCCCCTGGAGGCATCGATGCTGGCCAAGCTGTCCACGCGCCGTTCGATGCGGCGCTGCACGGTCGCCGGCCTGGCCGGACTGGCCCTGCTGGGTGCGGGGCTGCCGGCCGCCGCCGACCCCCCGCCCGGCCCGGCGCGCTTCTACGACCAGAAGGTCACGTGGTCCACCTGCGCGGGACCGGACATGCCGAAGGACCTGCAGTGCGGCAAGGTCACCGTCCCGCTCGACCACGACCACCCGGAGCGGGGGACGCTCGACCTGGCCGTGGCCCGCTACCGGGCCACCGGCGCCTCCCGGGGCTCGGTGCTGCTGAACTTCGGCGGCCCCGGCGGCCAGGGTGTGGGCCAGCTCGCGCTCGCCGGCAAGGAGTTCATGGACCTGACCGACGGCTACGACGTGGTCTCCTTCGACCCCCGCGGCGTCGGCCGCTCCTCGCCGGTCAGCTGCGGGAACGCCTCCGACGACGCCCTGGACGCGACCGACGGCAACGCGGACGTGGCCGACCCGCAGGCGGTGCTGGAGAAGCTGCGCGAGGCGGCGGCGGAGTGCGCCGAGCACTCCGGCCCGGTCCTGCCCCACATCGGCACGGTGGACGCCGCCCGCGACCTGGACGTCATACGTGACGCGCTCGGTGACGACAAGCTCAACTACCTGGGCTTCTCCTACGGCAGCCGGCTCGGCGCGGTGTACGCGGCGCAGTTCCCCGAGAAGGTCGGCCGCATGGTGCTGGACGGGGTCGACACACTGACCGAGCCGCTGGCCGAACAGGGCGTGGTGAGCGCGCGGGGACAGCAGACCGCGCTGGAGAACTTCCTGGCCTGGTGCACCGAGGACATCGCGTGCCCGTTCGGGCAGAACGCGCGCGAGGCGCAGGAGCACGTCGTGGAGGTCGTGGAGTCGCTCGACGAGAACCCGGTGCCGACGGACTTCGGCGAGGCGTTCTCCGGTCAGGACTTCGCCGGCGCCCTCGGGCAGGGCCTCTACAGCCGGGAGCTGTGGCCCTCGCTCCAGCGGGCCGTCGCCCGGCTGCTGGAGGAGGGCGACACGAGCGGCCTGGAGGCCTTCCTGTACGGCGGGGTCGCCCTGCCGCCGGTGGGGCGGGCCCACCGGGCGCTCACCGACCCGGAGGACGTGCCCCTGGACAACCTGCCGGCGGCGCTGATGGCGGTCAACTGCGCGGACGATCCCGACCGCCCCGCCGCCGCGCAGGTCACCCGGGACCTCGGCCGGCTGCGCGCCCGCTACGAGCAGGCGTCACCGGTCTTCGGCCCGTACCGGCTCACGCAGGTCCTGATGTGCTACGGCCGCCCCAAGGGCACCGACTACATCCGCGACGAGGTCAAGGACGTCGACACGCCGCGCATGCTGCTGGTCGGCACCCGGGGCGACCCGGCCACCCCGTACCGCTGGACCGTGGAGACGGCGAAGCGGCTCGGGTCGTCCGCCGTGGTGCTCGACAACCGGGGCGAGGGCCACACCGGCTACGGCTCCTCCACGTGCGTGCACCGCAAGGTCGACGCCTTCCTGCTGTACGGCACCCTCCCGCCGGACGGCAGTTCCTGCGGCTCCGACCACGACACCGAGTGAGCCGGTGCGGGCCCCGGGCCGGTGCCCTCAGCCGAGGGCGACCTCGGGTGCGTACAGCTCCAGCCACATGGCCAGGTCCAGGGTCCGCTCCAGGCCGCGCCGCGCCGCCTGGCCGCTGACGGGCGTGTCGCGCTGGACGATCCGGCGCAGCCGCCCGGGGTCGACGAGGCCGAAGACCGGGTGGTCCGGCCGGGCGAGGAGTTCCTTGGCCTGCTCGCGCAGGGCCACCGCGTACCGCGGGTCCTGGGTGGAGGGGTAGGGGCTCTTGACCCGGTCGTAGACGGACCGGGGGATCAGGTCCGCGGTCGCCTCCCGCAGCAGGCTCTTCTCCCGGCCGTCGAAGGACTTCAGCGCCCAGGGCGCGTTGTAGACGTACTCGACGAGCCGGTGGTCGCAGAACGGCACCCTGACCTCCAGTCCGACGGCCATGCTGGCGCGGTCCTTGCGGTCGAGCAGGATCCGCACGAACCGGGTGAGGTGGAGGTGGCTGATCCGCCGCATGCGGTACTCGAAGTCGCTCTCCCCGTCGAGGCGCTGGACGCCGGCGGCGGCGGAGCGGTAGCCGTCGGCGACGTACGTCTCCAGGTCCAGGTCCTTGACCAGCTCGGGGCGCAGGACGTCGGTGTCGTCGCCGAAGTGCCGGCCGAAGCTCACCAGCCAGGGGAAGGTGTCGGCCGTGCGGGCGTCCTCGTCGAAGAACTGCCGGTAGCCGCCGAAGACCTCGTCGGCGGACTCGCCCGACAGGGCCACGGTGGAGCGTTCCCGGATGGCCTTGAAGAGCAGGTACAGGGAGGCGTCCATGTCGCCGAGGCCGGCCGGGAGGTCGCGGGCCCTGATCACCTTCTCGCGTACGGCGGGGTCGGCGAGGGCGTCCGGGTCGAGCACGATGTCCTGGTGGTCGGTGCCGCAGGCGCGGGCCACGTCGTGCACGAAGGGCGTGTCCGGGGTGCCGCGCAGTTCGTCGGCGACGAAGTGGTCGGCCTGCCCGGCGAAGTCGACGGCGAAGCTGCGGACCTTCTCCCCGTCCGCGGCGAGCCGCCGGGCGGCGAGGGCCGTCATGGCGGAGGAGTCGAGACCACCGGAGAGCAGGGTGCAGCGGGGCACGTCGGCGACGAGCTGGCGGCGCACGATGTCGTCGAGGAGGGAGCGGACGGTGGTGATCGTGGTGGCGCGGTCGTCCTCGTGGGGCCGGGTGCGCAGCTCCCAGTAGACGCGCCGGCGCAGGCCCGCGCGGTCGACGGTGACGACGGTGCCGGGTTCGACCTCGCGCATGCCGTCCCACACGGCGTGCCCGGGCGTCTTGACCATGGTGAACAGCTCGCGCAGGCCGTCGAGGCCGACACGGCGCCGGGCCAGCGGGTTGGCGAGGATCGCCTTGGGCTCGGAGCCGAACAGGACGCCGTCCGGGGTCGGGTGGTAGTAGAGGGGCTTGATGCCCATGCGGTCGCGGATCAGCACGAGCCGGTCGGTGCGGCCGTCCCAGACCGCGAAGGCGTACATGCCGTTGAGGCGTTCGGCGACGGCGTCGCCCCATTCGAGGTAGCCGCGCAGGACGACCTCGGTGTCGGAGCCGGTGCTGAAGCGGTGACCGCGTGCGGTGAGCTCGCCGCGCAGTTCGGTGAAGTTGTAGGCCTCTCCGGAGTAGACGAGGGCGACGGTGCCGTGCGGGGTCGCGGCGGTCATGGGCTGGCGTCCCCCGGGCAGGTCGATGATCGCGAGCCTGCGGTGTCCGAGCCCGGCGGGGCCCTCGGCCCAGACGCCCCGGTCGTCGGGTCCCCGGCAGGCCATCGTCTCGGTCATCGCGTCCAGGGTCGCGGCCTCGGCGCTCAGGTCGCGGTCGAAGGAGACCCAGCCGGTGATGCCGCACATACACGTACCTCCCGCAAATTCGTTGTACTAGCCATCTATATTTCGAGCGTGTTACACCCGCAGGCCGCGGTCAACTCGCCGACCACTCCCGGCTCCCCCGCACCCCCGCGAAATCGGCCGTTCTTTGCGCGCGCAATACCCGGCGTGCCGCTCCCCGCCGGGGCCGCCGCCGCCGGAAATCCGCCAGCGGCAAAAACTTCCCCAACTCCGGCCCGGCACCTGGAGACGGCGCCCGTCAGGGTGAGCGGGATGCCCCGAATGCCCTAAAGGTGAATCGGCTCTATGGTGCTGTCATGGAGCACGTTCTGAGTCCCGCGACCCTTTCCGCACTGCGGCGCCCGCGCCCCTACCCCGCGGTCTCCGTGCTGACCCCGACGCACCGGCGCGAACCCTTCAGCGCCCAGGACCAGGTCCGGCTGCGCAACGCGGTGGCCGAGGCCAAACGGCAACTCGAGGCGGACCCGGCGGTCACCCGCGAGCGGCGCGCCGAGGTCGCCTCCCACCTCGACCGGGCCCTGTCCGAGGTGGATCTGGCGCACTCCGAGGACGGCCTGGCGATCTTCGCGGCCCCCGGCGAGCACCAGGTGTGGTCGCTGGCCCGGCCCGTGCCCGAACGCGTGGTCCTCTCGGACACCTTCCTGACCCGCAACCTCGTCTCGGCCCACACCGCCGGGCGGCCCTTCTGGGCCCTGTCGCTCGCCGCCGATCGCGCCACCCTGTGGAACGGCGGCGTCGACCGCGTCCGGGAGGCCCGCCTGGGCGGCTTCCCGCTGACCCGGCGCGTGGAGAACTTCGACCCCGAGCGGCAGCAGCGGATCGGCGACCAGCCGAGCGCCTTCCGCGAGGAGCGCACCCGCCAGTTCCTGCGCGAGACCGACACCGCCATGGGCGCCGTCCTGCGCGACCATCCACGCCGGCTCTACGTCACCGGCGAACCGGCCGCCCTGTCCCTGCTGGACGAGGCGGGCAGCGCCACCCGGGAGGCGGTGCGCGTCCCGCACGGCGGGCTCGCGCACGGCACGCCCGACGCCGTGTGGCAGGCCCTGCGTCCGGTGCTGGAGGCCGAGGCCCGCAGCAGCACGGAGGCCGTGGCCCGGGCCCTCGAAACGGCCCGCGGGCGACGGGCGTTCGCGGCCGGTGTGGACGAGCTGTGGCAGAGCGCCCGGGACGGCCGCGTGCGGCTGCTGGCCGTCGAGGAGAACTACCGCGTCACCGTCCGCGACGCCGGCGACCACCTGATCCTGGCCGACAGCGACGACCTCGACTCGCGCGAGGACATCGTGGACGAGATCGTCGAGCAGTGCCTGGAGACGGGGGCCGACGTCCGTTTCGTCCCGGACGGAGCGCTGGGCGAGGCGGACGGGATCGCCGGGGTCCTGCGGTACTGAGACAGGGACTCGAACACCCGGCCGTCGAACACCTGAGGGGACTGCGCCGTCACCCCGACGGGGCGTCAAGTGCCCTGTGTACGCTACGACTTGGCACTCCGAGTGACACGCCCCCCAACTACCCCGGAGTAACTCGGCGAGACGGTGGCATATGCCAGAAGCACCACCGTATCGTGTGGTGCCAAATCCCTTACAGGGCGTCGCGGGCTGTGCGACAGTCGTAACGGTCCCTCCGTCCGCCTTGGTCGTACCGTCCCGCATCGGAGTGCGTCATGCCGTCCCACCTCTCCGCGGACCGCCCCGCCGCCCAGCCGCCCGGACGCGGCTCGGTCGACGCGCTCATCTCACAGGCGCGGCGGCTCAAGGGCGACGTGGACGCGGTCCGCCGCGACGCGGAGGGCGACGAGGCGGACCACCCCCGCGGACGCTGGCAGCGCGCCCTGTGCGACCTGGCGCTGCACCAGCTCGACGACCTCGACGAGCACCTCGCCCAGCTGCGGGACGGCCCCCTCCCCACGGCACGCGTCCCGGAACCCGCCACGCCCGCGCGGGGCTCGCTGCTCAGCCGGGTCGGCAGTGCCGAATGGAACCTCCTGACGGACGAGGCCAGTTGGTCGGGTGAGCTGTACCAGATCCTGGGCCGCGACCCCGCCGGTCCCCCGCTCACCCTCGACGAGCTGCCCTCCCTGGTGCTCGACGAGGACCGGCCCGGACTGACCTCGATGGTCACCGACTGCCTGGTCGACGCCCGGCCCATCGACGGCGAGTTCCGCATCGCACGCCCCGACGGAGACGTCCGGACCGTGCACATGATGGGCGAACCGGTGCTCGACACCGACGGGAGCACCGCCTCGATGTGGGCCGTGCTGCGCGACGTCAGCGAACTGCGCCGCAGTCAGCGGGCGGTGAGCGAGACCCGTGACTCGCTCCACCGGCAGTCCGAGGCCGCGCGCACCGAGCACCGGCTCGCGGTCGAGCTGCAGGAGGCCGTGCTGCCGCCGTGGCGCGGCTCCCTGCGGCTCCCGCGCCGGGGCCCGCGGAGCCTGGACCTCGCGGCCCGGTGCCTGCCGGCGGCCACACGCACCCTGATCGGCGGCGACTGGTACGACGCGCTCGAACTGACCGACGGGGACACGCTGTTGAGCGTCGGCGACCTGACCGGGCAGGGGGTCGGCGTGACGTCGAACATGACCATGCTGCTCGGTGCCGTGCGTGGCATGGCGATGGCCGGGGCCCCGCCGGGCCGGCTGATGGCCTGGCTCAACCAGTTACTGGACGCCACCGTGCAGCCCGCCCTCGGCAGCGCCGTCTGCTGCCGCTACCACCCCGATACCCGCACGCTGGTGTGGGCGCAGGCCGGACACCCCGCCCCGCTGCTGTTCCGCAACGGGACGGGGCGTGTCCTGGACGCCCCGGACGGCGTCCTGCTCGGCGCCACCTCGGGAGCCGTCTACGGGCAGGCCGAGGAGACGCTCGAAGCGGGCGACCTGCTGCTCCTGCACACCGACGGGCTGGTGCCCGGGCACACCGGAGCGGCCGCCGCTCATCTCCTGCTCGACCTGGCGCCGCGCCTGTCGGGATCCGCCGACGCGGAGGACTGCGTACGGGCCGTCGTCGAGGAGTTCGGTACGAGCGAGCGCGAGGACAACGCCTGCGTGCTCGTCGCCAGAGTCACGTCCTAGAGACCTCAGGCGGGTGCGCCGGCGCCGCCCCTGCCCTTCGTCTTCGGCAGGGCCAGCTTGATCTCCTCCCGCAGCTCCTGGATCCTCGGGTAGCCCGAGTACTGGGCGGTGAGCCGGTACATCTGGCGCAGCCGGTCCCAGGTGCGGTGGGAGGAGTTGGATCCCATCGACACCAGCGCCAACCGGGCGTAGCGGTCGGCCTGTTCGGGGTCGTCGGCGATGAAGCAGGCCGAGGCCATCGACAGGTAGTCGAAGATCTTCGAGCGCTGCCGGCCGTCGACGCGCAGGGCCAGGGCCTTCTCCGCGTAGTGCTGGGCATGCGCGGCCGCGCCCGGCTCGAACTCGGCGAGCGTGCGGTAGGCCAGGGCCTGCATGCCGTACAGGTCCTCCTCCTTGAAGGTCTGCATCCAGTCCGGCGGGGGGACGTCGGCCTTGTCGGAGACGAACAGGTCCTCCGCCCGGCCGAGCGTGCGGCGCATGGCCTGGCCCTTGCCCATGGAGGCCTGCGCCCAGGCCTCGATCGTGTAGAGCATCGCCCGGGTGCGGGGCAGCACCTCGTCGCCCGAGCCGGACGTGGCGAGCTTCATCAGGTCCAGGGCGTCGTCCGGCCGGCCCAGGTGCACCATCTGGCGGGCCGCCCGGGAGAGCGCCTCGCCCGCGCGGGGCCGGTCCCCGCCCTCTCTGGCCGCGTGCGCGGCGATGACGAAGTACTTCTGCGCCGTGGGCTCCAGGCCGACGTCGTGCGACATCCAGCCCGCGAGGACGGCCAGGTTGGCGGCGACGCCCCACAGGCGCCGCTGGAGATGGGGTGGGTGACGGTAGGCGAGCATGCCGCCCACCTCGTTGAGCTGGCCCACCACGGCCTTGCGCTGGAGCCCGCCGCCGCGGGCCGCGTCCCAGGCGCGGAACACCTCGACCGAGCGCTCCAGTTCCTCGATCTCCTGCGACCCGATGGGGGCGGCCTCGTAGCGGTCGAACCCAGCGGGGTCGGCGTGCAGGGGATGGTCGAGGTCGGGGGCGTCGGCAGCCAGGGCAGGGTCGGTGTGCAGCCAGTCGTACATGGCGCTGCTGAGTGCGGATCCCGCGGCGAGCGCGGCGCCCGCGCCCACCAAGCCGCGTCGGTTGAGCATGAGGTCCATTCCCGTGAATTCGGTGAGGACCGCAGCCGTCCGCTCGGGCGCCCACGGCACACCGTCGGGAGCCTCCGGACTCCCGCCGCCCTGCCGTTTCCCCGCACGCCCGTGCCGGACCAGACCGAGGTCCTCGATGGTCACGACACGGCCGAGACGCTCGGTGAACAGGGCAGCCAGCACCCGCGGCACCGGATCGCGCGGGATCTCTCCCATGTCGATCCAGCGACGCACCCGGGAGGTGTCGGTCGACAGCTGGGGATGGCCCATGGCCGCCGCCTGCCGGTTGACCAGCCTCGCGAGTTCGCCCTTGGACCAGCCGGCCAGGCCGAACAGGTCCGCGAGCCGGGTGTTGGGTTGTCCGCTCACGTCAAGCCCCCAGGTTCTCGGCTGAGTTGACAGTAGCCCGGGGAGACTTGCCGGGCGACTATTCGCCAGGGTTCGCCAGGGTGCGCCAGATGGTGTGCCACCGGCCATCCGGTGTCAGGTAGGAACGCGCCACCCCGACCCGGTCGCCGCAGGGACATTCCCCAGGGTGCTTCCGGGCTTCCGGGCCGGGTCAGCGCTGTCGTCGCAGGCACACGAAGGGATCTGTCTCGCCCATGTACGCAGCATCGTCCTCCGTGTCCGCACCGCCCCGGTCGCTCCACCCCCGTCCCACGGACAGCGGCCCCTACCTCGCCCCCGCGCGGCCGGCGGCCCCCGTGCTCGGCGCGGGCAGGGCTCGGCGCGGCGCGGTACTCGGCACCCAACCGCTCAGCGGGAGACTCGACTTGTCCGGCCCCCAGGGCGCGCAGCTGCGCACGGCCATCGCGTCGGTGCACCGCATCTGCCCGGAGTTCGCCCCGGTGCAGGTGCTGCGCCGCACCGGCCGGTCCGTGCTGCTGGTCGGTACGACCGGTCGCAGTTCGGCCGTCGCCAAGTGTTTACTGGACCACTCCCCCGCCTGGTCCGAGCGGATCCGCCACGAGATAGCGGCGTACCGCTCGTTCGTCCGGCACCGCCCTCCCGTGCGGGCGCCGAGACTGATCGCGGCGGACCCGGACAACTGCACCCTCGTGATCGAGCGCATGCCCGGCAGGGTGGCGGCACTCCAGCGGCACCCGGCCGAGGCACCGCCCCGGGCGGACATCAGGGCGGCACTGGGCGCGATCTGCCGGCTGAACGCCTGGCGGCCCCCGGCGGGCACGTTCGACGCCCCGCTGGACTACGCGGCCCGGATCGCCCGGTACCACGAGCTGGGCCTGCTCACCGACCGCGACCTGGGTGACCTGCAGAAGCTGCTGCACGGCATCGCGCAGGCCGCCGGACGGCAGGGCATGGGCCAGTTCTGCCACGGCGACGCACTGCTGTCCAACCTGCTCCTGTCACCGGCCGGTCCAGTGCTGGTGGACTGGGAGCACGCGGGCTGGTACCTGCCGGGTTACGACCTGGCGACGCTGTGGTCGGTGCTCGGGGACGCACCGGTCGCGCGCCGGCAGATCAGTCAGCTCGCGCAGTCGGCGGGCCCGGCGTCCAGGGACGCCTTCCTGGTGAACCTGATGCTGGTGCTGACGCGCGAGATCCGGACCTACGAGACAGCCGTGCAGCGTTCGATGCACGACGCGGCACCGGCGTCACCGGGCCCGGCCCATCCTGGTGCTGCGCCGTCCGGCGAGGAGCAGCGGCTGCTGCTGCGGCGGCTGCACGACGACTGCCAGTTGGCCCGGCGGGCCGTGCGCGCGGCGGTCGGCACTCGCTGACGGGGACCAAGCGGCCGGGGGGGGGGGGGGGGGGGGGGGGCCCGCCGGGGGGGGGGGGGGGGGGGGGGGGGGGGGGGGGGGGGCGGGGGGGGTAGCGTCGGTGGGTGCCTGGCCGTTGTCCGGCTTGCGTCCTCGTCCTCGTCTGCGTCCTCGTCTGCGTCTTC
>NZ_JBNCNM010000048.1:0-14366 GCF_049846985.1 Streptomyces sp. DT190
CCACCGCTGCCACACCGCACTCGGCGGCAAGCCACCGATCAGCCGCGTGAACAACGCTCCGGGTCAATACAGCTAGGGCCTGTTGCGAGAGTGCCGTCCAGCCGCCGGCAGCCGCGCGTCTGCCGTGCGCACCGGCTGGGCACAATGGCCCATATGGCATTCACCGTCGGCTTCGACCTCGACATGACCCTCATCGACTCCCGTCCCGGCATCCGCGCCTGCTACCAGGCGCTGTCGAAGCGGACGGGGACGTACATCGACGCCGACCTGGCGGTCACCCGGCTCGGGCCGCCGCTGGCCGAGGAGCTGATCAACTGGTTCCCCGCCGATGAGGTGGCGGCCGTGGCGGACGTGTACCGGGCGATGTACCCGACGATCGCCATCGAGGCCACCCCGGCGCTGGCGGGCGCCCGGGAGGCCATAGCGGCCGTACGGCAGGCGGGCGGGCGGGCGATCGTCGTCACCGCCAAGTACGAGCCCAACGCCAAGCTGCACCTGGCCCACCTGGGCATGGAGCCCGACGCGGTCATCGGTGACCTGTGGGCCGAGCAGAAGGCCGAGGCCCTGCGCGAGCACGACGCGTCCGTCTACGTCGGCGACCACGTCGGGGACGTCCGCGGGGCCCGCACGGCCGGCGCGCTGTCCGTCGCCGTGGCGACCGGCCCCTGCTCCCCGGAGGAACTGCGCGCGGCGGGCGCGGACGTCGTCCTCACCGACCTGAGCGAATTCCCCGGGTGGCTTTCGGACTACCGTCCCGCGCGCGCCTGACGCCGGCCGGCCGAGACGGAACGCAGTACTCCCGCTCCCGCCATCAGGAATCCGACCGCCATGAGCATGCTCAATCCGAACATGTACGTCGGAAAGGGCTCCGTTCCGAGGAACAGCGGGGCGACCGTGACCAGTGTGGCCACGGCGCCGATGAAGAAGACGACGGCTCCGGCACGGACCAGGCGGTCACCGGGAGCGGCGGAATTCGTTTGGGTTTTGTCACGCACCCGACCAGGGTAGTTCCCAGCGCGAAGGAACAACCGGGTGACGTCTTGTCACCGGCTGCAAGAGCATTAGCCTTGGTACCGGCGGGTCGTACGACCCGCCCGAGTGCTATCAAGAGCCGTTTCAGAAGCAGTTTTCCGACGAGTACGAGGACGAGGACAGACGTGCCTACCGGCAAGGTCAAGTGGTTCAACAGCGAGAAGGGCTTCGGCTTTCTCTCCCGCGACGACGGCGGTGACGTCTTCGTCCATTCCTCGGTCCTCCCCGCCGGAGTCGAGACGCTCAAGCCGGGACAGCGCGTCGAGTTCGGCGTGGTGGCCGGACAGCGCGGCGACCAGGCGCTGTCCCTGACGATCCTGGACCCGACCCCGTCCGTCGCGGCGGCGACCCGCAAGAAGCCCGACGAGCTGGCCTCGATCGTCCAGGACCTGACGACGCTCCTGGAGAACATCACGCCGATGCTGGAGCGGGGCCGCTACCCGGAGAAGACCGCCGGCAAGAAGATCGCCGGCCTGCTGCGCGCGGTCGCCGACCAGCTGGACGTCTGAGCCTCAGGGGAACCGCAGCGCGTCCGGGCCGAGGGGTGGTACGAGCCCCTCGGCCGCCGCGCGCGTCAGCAGCCCGCGTACGGCGGCGTAGCCGTCCTCCCCGAGGTCGGCGGTGAACTCGTTGACGTACAGCCCGATGTGCTGGTCGGCGACGGCCGGGTCCATCTCCTGGGCGTGCTCCATCACGTACGGCCGGGACGCCTCCGGGTCGTCCCAGGCCGCCCGCACGCTCGCCCGCACGGAGTCGGCCAGCAGCCGCAGCCGCTGCTCGCCCAGCGACCGCCTGGCGATGATCGCGCCGAGCGGGATGGGCAGCCCGGTGGTGTTCTCCCAGTGCTCGCCCATGTCGGCGAGCTTGTGCAGCCCGTAGGTGTGGTACGTGAAGCGCGCCTCGTGGATCACGAGCCCCGCGTCGACCTTCCCGTCCCGCACGGCCGGCATGATCTCGTGGAACGGCATGACGACGATCTCGCCGACCCCGCCGTCCAGCGTGTCCGCGGCCCACAGCCGGAACAGCAGGTAGGCGGTGGACCTCTCGCTGGGCACGGCGACGGTGCGCCCCGTGAGGTCGGCACCGGCCTCCCGGGTCAGCACCAGCGGCCCGCAGCCCCGCCCCAGCGCGCCGCCGCAGGGCAGCAGGGCGTACCGGTCGAGGACGTAGGGCAGCACCGCGTACGACACCTTGAGCACGTCGGACTCGCCGCGCTCGGCCATGCCGTTGGTGATGTCGATGTCGGCGAAGGTCACGTCCAGCGCGGGGGCGCCGGGGACGCGGCCGTGGGCCAGGGCGTCGAAGACGAACGTGTCGTTCGGGCAGGGGGAGTACGCGATCTGCAGCTGCTCAACTGTCATGCCGGTTCCAACTCTCCAGTACGGGCGCGAGCTTCCCGAACCCCTCGGTCAGGGCCGCCAGCGCGTCCGGAATGCGCCAGGCGTCCCGGTCCCTGGGCCCGACCGGGTTGGACACCGCCCGGACCTCCAGCACGGGCACGCCCTGGGCGGCGGCTGCCTCGGCGACCCCGAACCCCTCCATGGCCTCGGCCAGGGCGGTGGGGTGCCGCGCGCGCAGGGCCGCGGCCCTGGCGGCCGTCCCGGTCACGGTGGACACGGTGAGCACGGCCCCGGCCCGGGCGCCGGTGGCCTCGGCGACCCGCCGCACGAGCTCCGCGGGCGGCCGGTGCCGGACGGTTCCGAACCCCAGTTCGGTGACCGGGAGGAACCCGTCCTCGGTCTCGGCGCCCAGATCGGCCGCGACGACCTCGTCGGCGACGACCAGCGACCCCACGGGCGCCTCGGGCTGGAACCCGCCCCCGATCCCGGCGGACACGACCAGGCCGTACGGGCTGCCCCCGAGGGCGGCCGCGGTGAGCGCGGACCCGGTGGAGGCGGCGGCCAGCGCGGGCCCCACACCGGCGGCGATCACGTCGGCGAGGCCGTCACCGGTGGCCGGACCGCCGAGGCCCGCCGCCACCGCGTCCCTCTCCACGGGGACCGCGGTGGCGATCAGCACCCGGCCGCGCGGCCCGGAGGCAGCGATCAGGCGTCCTTCTTCAGCTTGAAGTTCCACAGGCCCGACGGCTCCTTGTCGCCCTCCTTGATGGAGACCAGCGTCGAGTTGCCCTGGGCGCCGTACTGGGCGTTGAAGAACACGCTGCCCGGAATGGTGCGGTACGTCTTCTTGCTGGCGTCGGTCAGCGGCTGACCGTTCATCAGGATCGTCCAGCCCTCGTCGGCGATCTCCGGGTCGACCCCGAACCGGACGGTCTCGTCCGGGTCGACGGAGATGCTCTTGATGCCCTTGTCCTTCAGGCACTGCGTGAGGTCGGACTGCTTCAGCGCGTCGCCCTCACCACCACAGGTGGCCTCGGTGTTCACCGAGTCGCTGCCCACGGTCACCGTGGCCATCGGCGTCGGCTTGTCACAGGCCGACAGGACGAGCAGTCCGGCGGATACGACACCGGCGACGGCGACGGCGCGGCGGCGTCGCACAGCGGATTGCAACGTGTTCATGGCGGAAGGCTATCGGGCCTGCCGGTCGGAGCTCCCACGCGGGGTGTGACGTGACCGCGTGGTTACGCCACACGCGCCCGCCCCGAGCCCCCGCGCCGCGCCGAGCCGAGCAGCCCCCGGACGGTCGTCAGCCACCCGGTGCCCACGATCGCGGCCCCCACGGCGAGCCCGAGCGTGCCGTTGAGCGGCATGGCGATGCCGACCGCCCCGCCCAGCACCCAGGACATCTGCAGCAGCGTCTCGGAGCGGGCGAAGGCGGAGGTGCGCACCAGCTCGGGCACGTCCCGCTGGATCAGGGCGTCCAGGGACAGCTTGGCCAGGGCCTGCGCGAAGCCGGCGATCGCGGCCAGGCAGGCGACCAGGACCGTGCTGAAGAACACCGCGGCCGTGATCGCCGCGCCCAGCACGCACGCCACGACCGTCACGATGATGATCTCCGGCGCCCGGGAGCGCAGCCACGCCCCGACGGCCGTGCCGAGCGCGTTGCCCGCGCCCGCGGAGACGCCCACTATCCCCAGGGACACGGCGGCGCTCTGCCCGGAGATCGGGTGCTCGCGCAGCAGGAAGGCCAGGAAGAAGATCAGGAAGCCGGTGAGGCAGCGGATGGAGGCGTTGGCGCCCAGGGCGTGAGTGACGGCCGGGCCGACCGTGCGCAGCCCGGGGCGCTTGACCGGCTTGCGGTGCGGCCCGTGCAGGTGCTGCTCGTCCGCCGCCAGCAGCGCCCGGTCCTCGCCCTTGGCGGAGTCGACCTTCGGCGGCAGCGTGAACGACAGGACCGTTCCCGCGACGAAGATCAGGAAGGCGCCGTAGAGCGGCCAGCGCGGGCCGATCTGCTGCAGGCCCGCGCCGACGGGCGCGGCGATGCCGGTGGCGAGCAGACCGCCCAGGGTGACCCGGGAGTTGGCCTTCACCAGGGAGAACCCCGGTGGCAGCAGCCGCGGCACGACGGCGCTTCTGACCACGCCGTACGCCTTCGACGCCACCAGCACGCCGAGCGCCGCCGGATACAGCTGGAGGCTGCCGCTGACGACCGCGCCGGACAGCACCAGCGCGAGCAGCGCCCGGGCCAGCATCGCCCCGGCCATCGCGGCCCGGCGGCCGTGCGGGATGCGGTCCAGGAGCGGGCCGATCACCGGCGCGAGGAGGGTGAAGGGGGCCATGGTGATGGCGAGGTACAGCGCGACGCGCCCGCGGGCCTCGTCGGTCGGGACGGAGAAGAAGACGGTCGAGGCGAGGGCCACGGTGATCATGACGTCGCCGGCGCCGTTCACGCCGTGCAGCTCGATCAGCTTGCCGAGGCCCGACTCGCCCGCGCCGTGCGCGTGGGTGGCCTTGCGGATGCCGCGCGCCGTGCCGGTCACCGGGAAGTGCAGGGCACGGCCGACCGCGCGGAGGGAGCCGCCCATGCGACCCGGTCCGCTCGGTCGGCTGCTTTCCTTGACCCCTTTCGACCCACCGGTCCCGGTGGCGCCCTGGGGCGTCTTCGCGGCTGCCACGACGTCATAGTGCCCCGAGAACGCGGTGGGTAGTGCCATTACCGCTTGTATAGGGCCTGTGGGGTGACTGTCCGGGTTGTCGTTCCTGGAACCGGTCGGTGTACGCGAAGTGGGGCGGAAGGGTAGCGTGCGTATCTCAGCCATCCCGCAGAATGGATGAAGGACGTCGACGCGGTCCCCTGGTCCGCTCCGTCCCGCCTTGGCGCTGGGAGTGGCGCACTCGAGACGGCGTATGGAGAGAAGCGATACCTGTGAGCGCAGCGACAACGCGAAGCCGCACCCCCGACCGTCTGTGCGCCGAGGCCGTCGACCTCGCGCGTGCCGCAGCCGAGGAGGCCGCCGCCCCGGGAATCGTCGGTGAGCACGTGGGCGCGGTCTCCGAGGGCGACCGTGTCGTCACGCACTTCTTCGCGTGCCGCGAGCTCGGCTACCGGGGCTGGCGCTGGGCCGTGACGGTGGCCCGGGCCTCGCGCGCCAAGGTCGTCACGGTGGACGAGGCGGTGCTGCTGCCCGGCCCGGACGCGGTGCTCGCGCCCGAGTGGGTGCCGTGGAGCGAGCGGTTGCGCCCCGGCGACATGGGCCCGGGCGACCTGCTGCCCACGGACGCCGAGGACCTGCGCCTGGAGCCCGGCTTCTCGGGCGAGGACGAACCGGCGCCGAACTCGCCGGTCTCCCACGAGATGGCCGACCTGGTGGAGGCGGAGGACGCGGACGTCACCGAGGGCCCGCCGTCCCGCCTGCCCGTGACGCCGTCCCGCGGCTCCATCGCGGCGGTCGCCGAGGAACTGGGCATGCGCCGGGCCCGTGTCCTGTCCCGCTACGGCCTGCACTCCGCGGCCGACCGCTGGGAGGAGGCGTTCGGCCCCAAGACCCCCATGGCCCAGTCCGCGCCCGCGGCCTGCGTCAGCTGCGGCTTCCTCGTCCCCGTCGGCGGCTCCCTGGGCCAGGCCTTCGGGGTGTGCGCCAACGAGTTCTCCCCGGCCGACGGCCGTGTGGTCTCCCTGGCCTACGGCTGCGGCGGCCACTCCGAGGCCGCGGTCATGCCGCGCCCGCCGCAGCCGGCGCCGCCGGTCATCGACGAGACCCGGGTGGACCCGTTCCCGCTGCGCCCGGCCTCGGACTCGGGTTCGGTGCCGGTGACGGAGGACGAGTCGACGGCGGAACTGGGGCACTCCTAGCGGCCGGCGCCGCCGGCCGGCGGCGGGATCCGGGTGGGCTCGTTCGGGCTGCGTCCGGCCTCGGGCTTCCCGTGGGTGCCGGTGGCGGAGGACGAGTCGGCGGCGGAGCTGGGGCACTCCTTGCGGCCGGCGGCGCCGGCCGGCGGTGGTGCCGGGGCGCTCGCGGCACCTGGTCCGGAGGCCCTGTCAGGTCGCGGTACCTTCGACCTCACGGCCCCCGCCGCCGACGAGGAGAGTGAACGTGAGCAAGTTCGTGCGCCCGGCCGCCGAAGGTGCCGACCCGTTCGGCACGGCACGTCTGCGGCGCGGAGTCCTGGACGCCTGGGCCACCAGCCCCGCCCGGTTCCGCGAGGACGCCAACGCCGAGGAGGACCTGGTCCTCGGCGGCTACCGGGACCGGCTCGTCGTCGAGCTCGCCCAGAACGCCGCCGACGCGGCGGCCCGGGCCGGGGTGCCGGGCCGGCTGCGGCTCACCCTGCGCGACGGGGTGCTCGTCGCCGCCAACACCGGTGCCCCGCTGGACGCCGCCGGCGTCGAGTCGCTGTCGACCCTGCGCGCGTCGGCCAAGCGGGACACGCCCTCGATCGGCCGGTTCGGCGTCGGGTTCGCCGCCGTGCTGTCCGTGACCGACGAGCCCGCCGTCGTCGGCCGGCACGGCGGGGTCCGCTGGTCCCTCGCCGAGGCCAGGGAACTCGCCTCCGACACCGCCCGGCACAGCCCCGGCCTCGGGGACGAGATCCGGCGGCGGGACGGGCACGTGCCGCTGCTGCGCCTGCCGTTCGCCGCCGAGGGCACCGCCCCCGACCCCTACGACACCGCCGTCATCCTGCCGCTGCGCGACACGGCCGCCGCCGACCTCGCCGAGCGGCTGCTGCGGGCCGTCGACGACGCCCTGCTGCTCGCCCTCCCGGGGCTGCAGGAGGTCGTCGTCGAGATCGGGGCCGAGCAGCCCCGCACCCTCGCCCGCCGCACCGACGGCCCCTTCACCGTCGTCGACGACTCCGCCGAAGGCGTCACCCACTGGCGCACCGCCGCGGCGCACGGCACCCTCACCCCCGACCTGCTCGCCGACCGGCCCGTCGAGGAGCGGCTGCGGCCCCACTGGTCCGTCACCTGGGCCGTCCCCGTCGACAGCGACGGCAGCCCGGCCCGGCCCCGCACCACCCCGGTCGTGCACGCCCCCACCCCCAGCGACGAGCCGCTCGGCGTGCCGGCCCTGCTCATCGCGTCGTTCCCGCTGGACTCCACCCGCCGCCACGCCGCCCCCGGCCCGCTGACCGACTTCCTGGTGCAGCGCGCGGCCGACGCGTACGCCGAACTGCTCGGCGCCTGGCGCCCGGTGACCGCCGGCATCGTGGACCTCGTGCCCGGGCCGCTCGGCAAGGGCGAACTGGACGGGGCATTGCGTCGGGCCGTGCTGGAGCGGCTGCCCCGCACGTCGTTCCTGCCGCCCGCGGTCCCGCCCCAGGACGGCGACGACCTGCCGGAATCCCTGCGGCCGCGGGACGCCGAGCTGGTGGAGGGCGCCGGCGCGGACACCGTGCGGGTCCTCGCCGAGGTGCTGCCCACCCTGCTGCCCGCCGGGCTGGAACGCCGCGCGGAGCTGCGGACCCTGGCGGTCGCCCGGGTTCCGCTCACCGACGCGATCGACCGGCTGGCCGGCCTGGAGAAGGACCCGGGCTGGTGGCGGCGGCTCTACGACAGCCTGGCCGGGGTCGACCCGGACCGGCTGTCGGGGCTGCCCGTGCCGCTCGCCGGGGGCACCTCCGAGGCTTTCGGCACCGGGGGCGGCAGGACGACCATCGGGCCCCGGCAGGTGCTGCTGCCCGGCGCGGACGGCGCCCGGATCGACCCGGAGGTACTGGCCCGGCTCGGTCTGAAGATCGCCCACCCGGACGCGGCCCATCCGATCCTGGAGAAGCTGGGCGCGCTGCCCGCGACCCCGCGGGCCGTCCTCACCACCCCGCAGGTGCGGGCCGCCGTCGCCGCGTCGCTCGACGACGACGGCGGGGTGAACTGGGAGGAGGACACCCTCGACGCCGAGGAACTGGCCGACACCGTGCTCGCGCTGGTGCGGGACGCGGGCCTGGAGCCCGGGGACGAGCCGTGGCTCGGCGCGCTCGCCCTGCCCGACGAGGACGGCGAACCGGCCCCGGCCTGCGAACTGGTCTTCCCCGGCGGCCCCTTCGCCCAGGTCATGCGCGAGGGCGAACTGGCCGCCGTGGACGCCGAGCTGGCCGCCAAGTGGGGCGAGCAGCCGCTGGCCGCCTGCGGGGTGCTGGTGGACTTCGCGCTCGTCCGCGCCACCGACGTCGTCCTCGACCCGGACGAACTGGAGCCGCGCGAGGGCGACTTCGCCGAGCCCGACGACGCGGGCCTGCTGGACGCCGTCGACGTGTGGTGCGAGGACGTCCTCGACCGCTTCCCGGACAGCCCCGTGCCGCCGGTCGCCACCGAGATCGTCGCCGTACGGGACCTGGACCTCGTGGACGAGGACAAGTGGGCGCAGGCGCTGGCGCTGCTGTCCCGGCCGCCGCTCCGGGACGCGATCGTGCAGCCGGTGCGGATCCTGCTGCACGACGGCACGCACGAGCTCGTCCGCCCCTACACGGCCTGGTGGCTGCGCGGGAACCCGGTGCTGGCCGGCCGCCGCCCCGCGGGCCTGCGCGCCGCCGGCGGCGACCCGCTGCTGCGCGGCCTCTACGACGAGGCCGACGCCACCGGGTTCGAGGACGAGCAGGTGCTGCGCGCGCTGGGCGTGCGCACCTCGGTCGCCGCGCTGCTCGACGAGCCCGGCGGCGCCGCCGAGCTGCTCGACCGGCTCGCCGACCCCGAGCGGCAGGTGACGGACGCTCAGCTGCACGCCCTGTACGGGGCGTTGGCCGAGCTGGACCCGGAGCAGGTGACCCTGCCGGACGAGCTGCGGGCCGTCGTCGACGGCCGGGTGGAGGTCGTGGACGCGGCCGACGCCGTGGTGTGCGACTCGCCCGACCTGCTGCCGTTCACCGAGGGCGTCCCGCTGCTGCCCGTACGGCCCTCCCGCGCCGCCGACCTGGCCGAGCTGTTCCAGGTGCGGCGGCTGAGCGAGTCCGTCACCGGGCGGGTCACCTCCGAGGGCGCCGAGCACGAGGTGCCCGAGCCGGTGCGGGTGCTGCTCGGCCCGCGCACCCCGGCCTCCTACGTGGAGCACGACGAACTCGTCGTGGACGGCGTGGAGATCGACTGGCGGCTCACCGACGACGGCGTCCTGCACGCCGCGACCCTGGAGGGCGTCGCCGCGGGACTGGCCTGGGCGGCGGGGCAGTGGCCGCGGCGGTTCGAGGTGGCGGCGCTGCTGGAGGACCCGTCCCGCACGAAGGAGCTGGCGCGCGACCGGTGGTTCGACTGAGCCGGTGACCTCGTTCACCCGGCCGGTGAAAACTCCCGCACAAATTTTTCACCTGCCGTACAACCAAGCGCCCTGCTCAGGAATCTGATCATCCGAGTCAACAGACTCCACGATCACTTGGGCCCCGAGAGCCGACGACGAGCACCGGGGCCCCTCTCCACCTGGAGAACGCATGCGTATCCGAGCCACCGTGGCCGCCGTCACCGGCGCCCTGGCCCTTTCCGCCCTCGCCGTGCCGGCCGCCCAGGCCGCCGAGCCGAAGGTGCCCGCGGACATCGCCGCCGCCAGCGAGGTCGTCCACGCCGACTCCGGCCGGTCGACCTTCGCCGCCGCCGAGGGCGGCCTGCCGTACGCCATGAACGCGACCTTCTCCTCGGTCAAGGTCAACAACGGCAAGAACGTCGTCGTCGGCACGACGAACCTGGTCAAGGTCCCCGTGTCCTTCACGCTGACCCACGGCAAGGAAGTCGACATCCACGCCGCGGACTTCTTCGCGGGCATCGAGCTCTACCGCGGTGCCTCGTTCGAGGAGTCGATCTTCTACTTCGACAGCAACGACGCGACCTGCACGGACTCCTCCGCGACCGTCGCCAGCTGCAAGGCCACCGTCGAGATCGACCCGTTCGCGCTGCTCAACGAGGACGCGGGCTCCTGGAAGGCGGCCGGTTTCGCGGTCGCGTTCAACGGCGAGAACCCGGACGACCCCAACCTGGACAACGTCGGTGTCGCGGTGACCGACCCGACGAACTCCTTCAAGCTCCAGCGCTACTCCAAGCTGACGGTCAACGCCTCGCCCGAGCCGGTGAAGAAGGGCAAGACCATCACGGTCACCGGCAAGCTGTCCCGCGCCAACTGGGACGACAACAAGTACCACGGCTACACCAACCAGTCGGTGAAGCTGCAGTTCCGCAAGAAGGGCAGCGACACCTACACCACGCTGAAGACCATCAAGTCGAACAGCACCGGTGAGCTGAAGACCACGACCACGGCCTCCACGGACGGCTACTTCCGCTGGTCCTTCGCGGGCACGACCACGACCCCGGCGGTCAACGCCACGGGCGACTTCGTCGACGTGCAGTAAGCACCACCCGCTACGCCGGGAAGCGGCGGTCCACCCACCTCCACGTGAGTTCCAGGGTGGCCGCCGCCACCGCCGAGATGCCGACCGCGACCCACGGCATCGTCATCCCCACCAGCTTCAGCGCGAAGAAGTCCTGGAGCCAGGGCACCACCAGCACCAGCAGGAACGCCCCGCCCATCGCGGCGACCAGGGCGATGCGCCACCAGGTGTACGGGCGGGCGATGATCGCCAGCACCCACATCGAGATCAGGAAGAGCGTGAGCGTCGCCGCGCTCGTCTCCGCGTCCAGCGCCGCCGGCCCCGTGTAGTGCTCCCGGGCGATCAGATACGTCGCGAAGGTCGCCACCGCCGCCACGACCCCGCCGGGGATCGCGTACCGCATGACCCGCCGCACGAAGTTCGGCTTCGCGCGCTCCTTGTTCGGCGCGAGGGCGAGGAAGAACGCCGGGACGCCGATGGTCAGCGTCGACAGCAGGGTCAGATGGCGCGGCAGGAACGGGTACTCGACCTGCGAGCAGACCACCAGGACGGCCAGCAGCACCGAGTAGACCGTCTTGACGAGGAACAGCGTCGCCACCCGCGTGATGTTGCCGATGACCCGTCGGCCCTCCGCCACCACCGACGGCAGCGTCGCGAAGCTGTTGTTCAGCAGCACGATCTGCGCGACCGCCCGTGTCGCCTCCGAGCCCGAGCCCATCGCGACACCGATGTCGGCGTCCTTCAGCGCGAGCACGTCGTTCACACCGTCACCGGTCATCGCGACCGTGTGCCCGCGCGACTGCAGCGCCCCCACCATGGTCCGCTTCTGCTGCGGGGTGACCCGCCCGAACACCGTGCCGTCGTCCAGGGCGTCCGCCAGGCCGTCCGGATCGGCGGGGAGCCGGCGGGCGTCCACGGTGGTCCCGGACAGGCCCAGCTTGGCGGCGACCGCGCCGACCGACACCGCGTTGTCGCCGGAGATCACCTTGGCCCTGACGTTCTGGTCGGCGAAGTAGCGCAGGGTGTCGGCGGCGTCCGGCCGCAGCCGCTGCTCCAGCACGACCAGCGCGGTCGGCCGCGCCCCCTTCGCCACCTCGGGATCGTCCAGGTCCCGCTCGACCCGGGCGAGCAGCAGCACGCGCAGGCCCTGCTCGTTCAGCCGCACCGTGTCGGCGAGCGCCGGGTCGTCCTCCGGCAGCAGCACGTCCGGCGCGCCCAGCAGCCACGTACCGCTCTGCCCGTCGCCCTCGCTGAACGCGGCGCCGCTGTACTTGCGGGCCGAGGAGAACGGCAGCGCCTGGGTGCAGCGCCAGTCCTCCACGGCCGGGTAGGTGTCGATGATCGCCTGCAGCGAGGCGTTCGGCCGCGGGTCCGACTCGCCGAGCGCGCCGAGCACCTTGCGCACGTACGCCTCGTCGGCGCCCTGCAACGGCCGCAGCTCGGTGACGTCCATGCCGCCCTCGGTGAGGGTGCCGGTCTTGTCCAGGCAGACGGTGTCGACGCGGGCCAGGCCCTCGATCGCGGGCAGCTCCTGCACCAGGCACTGCTTGCGGCCCAGCCGGATCACGCCGATGGCGAAGGCGACGGAGGTGAGCAGGACCAGGCCCTCGGGGACCATCGGGACGATGCCGCCGACCGTGCGGGCGACGGAGTCGTCGAAGGCGTTCTCCTTCACGAACAGCTGGCTGATGATCAGGCCGATCGCGGTCGGGACCATCATCCAGGTGACGTACTTGAGGATCGTGGAGATGCCCGAGCGCAGCTCGGACTGGACGAGGGTGAAGCGTGAGGCCTCCTCGGCGAGCTGGGCGGCGTAGGCCTCCCGGCCGACCTTCGTCGCCTGGAAGGCCCCGCCGCCCGCGACCACGAAGCTGCCCGACATCACGTGGTCGCCGGGGCGCTTGACCACCGGGTCGGCCTCGCCGGTGAGCAGCGACTCGTCGATCTCGAGTCCGTCGGCCTCGACGCAGACCCCGTCGACGACGACCTTGTCCCCGGGCCCGATCTCGATCACGTCGTCCAAAACGATCTCGGACGTGCTGACCTGCCCGGCGGCTCCGTCCCGGCGCACGGTCGGCCGTACCTCGCCGATCAGCGCCAGCGAGTCCAGCGTCTTCTTCGCCCGCCACTCCTGGACGATGCCGATGCCGGTGTTGGCGAGGATCACGAAGCCGAACAGGCTGTCCTGGATCGGCGCGACCACCAGCATGATCAGCCACAGCACGCCGATGATCGCGTTGAAGCGGGTGAAGACGTTGGCGCGGACGATGTCGACGGTGGACCGGCTGCTGCGCACCGGTACGTCGTTGACCTGACCGCGTTCCACCCGTTCGGCGACCTGAGCGCGGGTCAGGCCGGTCTCGCGTGGGGTGACCGTCGCCGGACGCGCGGAATCGGGCCGGGCACCCGCGTCGAGATGCGTCATGCATTCGACGGTACGTGCGGATGTGACGCTCCACCCGCTGAAAGGCGGGAAGATCCGACCTGGGAAGGACGGACTTCGTGCCGTGGTCGTACGGCAGTTGTACGCCGTCGTACCCCGGTGCCCGCCGTGCGTCAGCCGGCCCGGCGGGCCGTGCAGAGCAGGTACTCCCAGTCCAGGGCCGTCCCGTCGGAGCCCGTCCCGAGGCCGGCGTCGCGGGCCAGGTCGGCGAGATCGCGGTCCAGGGCGGCGACGCGGTCGGGGTCGTCGGCGATGTTCCGGTAGACCGTGATGGTCGGGCCGTAGCGCTCCTTGAAGTAGTCGCGGAACATCTCCGGTGTCCCGAAACGCTCGACCCGGACGGTCCGGCGTTCGGCGCGCAGGTCCGTGACCCGGTCGCCGAGCAGCGCGCGCACATGGTCCTCGTCGCCCCACAGCGGGGGCGGCTGGGCGCCCGGCGGGGGCGGGGGCGCGTAGGGCTTCATGGTGGCGAACATCCGTCCGATGAAACCGGGGGGTGTCCAGCTCAGCAGCCCGATGATGCCGCCCGGGCGGCAGACCCGGACGAGTTCGTCGGCGGCCCGCTGGTGGTGCGGCGCGAACATGACGCCCACGCAGGAGAGCACGGTGTCGAACTCGGCGTCGCCGAACGGCAGGGCCTCGGCGTCGGCCTCCTGCCAGGTGAGGCGCGCCCCCCGCTGCTCGGCCGCGCGCCGGCCCGCCTCGAACAGCTCGGGCGTGAGGTCGGAGGCGACGACGTCCGCGCCGGCCAGGGCCGCCGGGATCGCGGCGTTGCCGGAGCCGGCGCCGACGTCCAGCACGCGGTGGCCGGGGCCCACCCCGCACGCCTCGACCAGGATCGCTCCCAGTCCGGGGATCACCTCGGCGGCCAGGGACGGGTAGTCGCCCTGGGCCCACATGGCCCGGTGCTTGGCCTTCAGCGCGCGATCGGCCTCGGCCGTGTCGTTCTGCGTCGTCATGGCTGCGCTCCTCACCGGTCGGGCGGCGGGTCCGCGCGACGGGGTGTGAGCGGTTCGCCGCCTCTATCGAGCCTAGGGAGGGGGCGGGGGTGTGTCCTGCCGGACGGCGGTGGTGCGTGTTTTCGCCTGGCGGTGGGGGTGGTGCGCGTTTTCGCCTGACGGGGGGGGTGCGCATGTTCGCCTGACGGTGGCGGTGGTGCGCGTTTTCGCCTGGCGGTGGGGGGTGGGTCGGGGGGGGGGGGGGGGGGGGGGGGGGGGGGGGGGGGGGGGGGGGGGGGGGGGGGGGGGGGG
>NZ_JBNCNM010000049.1:0-10191 GCF_049846985.1 Streptomyces sp. DT190
CTCTTCCGCTTCCTCTCGGTGGCGGCGACCGCCGAGGCGGAGGGGCTGATCAGGGCGCTGCCGCCGGAGCCACTCCCGTTACTGCAGGCGGCGAGCGCCCCGGCGCCGGCCACTCCCAGCCCGGCGAGCAGGACGGAGCGACGGTTGATGCTGTTCATTGTGTTATGTCCTCTGTTTCGAAACTGCCGATGTGGTCGCGAGGGACGGCACATCGCGCGCCGTCCGGGGCGGCCTATATGCGCAGTTGAGAGAGGACGGACAAGTCGGGCGGGGCGCGCCCGACCGTGCCGGCGGGGACACGAGCTTCCCCGGCACGCTCCAGGCCCGTGGGCAGGTCGAATGTGCTCTGGCCCGGCGCGGCCAGTTGCACGGAACCGACGCCGGCCGTGGTGCAGTGCTGCATGGTCATGGCACAAGCGCCGGAATCAACGCCATGCGCGGACGATTCCGAGGCGGAAGGCAGCGCCTCGCCCGCCATCGCGTGGGCCGGGTCCGCCATGGCATGCGCGGCGTGGGCGAGAGCCGGCATGCGAGCAGAGGCCGACGTGGGCGATGCGGTCGTCATAGACCTCATGGATGCCATGGACGTCTCGTGGTGGACGAGCACGGCCAGCGCGACGGACAGGGTGAGGAACACCCCGCACGCCCAGCGAACGGCCCTGCCGCTGTGAGCTGTCCGTATCGCCATGAGTTCCACCCGTGCCGTGCTGACTGGTTGCCGGAGTCGCATCCTACCCCCAGGGGGTACTGACCACCATTACGGCCTCACCACCCGATGAGATCCTTATCCGGTCGGCAGCCCTCCGTACGAGTGCAGACCGGTGATGAGGATGTTGACGCCGTAGTAGTTGAAGACGAAGGTGGCGAACGCCACGAGCCCGACTACCGCCGCGCGCCGGCCCTTCCACCCGGCAGTGGCACGGGCGTGCAGGTACGCGGCGTAGGCGACCCAGGTGATAAAGGCCCAGGTCTCCTTGGGGTCCCAGCCCCAGTAGCGCCCCCACGCGGCCTCCGCCCACACCGCGCCCGCGATGACCGCGAAGGTCCACAGCGGGAACACCAGACCCGTCAGCCGGTACGCCAGCTTGTCCAGCGTCCGCGCGGACGGCAGCCGCCGCCAGAGCTCCGCCGTTCGCCCGCCGGCCCGGCCTGCCGCGACCTCGCGCTCCCAGCGGTCGCGGAACAGGTACAGGACGCTGACCACGGCCGCCGTGTGGAACACGCCGCCGGAGATGATCGCGGCGGAGACGTGGATCCACAGCCAGTATGAGTGCAGCGCGGGCACGAGCTGCGCGGAGTCGACGTACAGCACCGACACCGCGAGCCCGAGGGTCAGCAGGACCGAGAAGAGGACCGGGACTCCGAGCCAGCGCACGGGCTTCCGGGCCGCGAGCAGGCCCACGTACGCAGCCGACGCCATCAGGGCGAAGGCGGTGGAGAACTCGTACATGTTGCCCCACGGCGGGCGGCTCACCGCGAGACCGCGGGCGAGGACCGATCCGAAGTGGAGCAGGAGCGCCAGCACGGTCAGCGAGACGGCGATCCGTCCGACCAGGTCGGCCCTGGGGCTGTCACCAGCCGCGCCGGCGCCGTCGCCCGCCGGGGTTCGGTGTTCTTCCGGAGACGTGGCCGCAGGCGGTGCCAGCACTTGCGTGCTGCTTCCTGTTGCACCGTCCACGGCCACGCTCCGCGTCCGGCCGCGTGAGGGCGCGACCGGAGTCCGTTGTGCCGACGAGGCGGCAGCGGATACGCGAACGACTTTGGTGCTGCCACCGAACGCCCACTCAGCGCAGGCGGCAACGAAGGCGAGCAGATAGACGGCGATGGCCGAGTACATCAGCCAGTTGGCGAGCTGGGCCAGGTCCTGGTCCGCGAGAGAGGTACCGCTCACTTCTGCTCCTGGTGCACGAGTTCTGTGTTGTTCACGTCCGGAGTGGTGTTGCCCAGGGCGGGAAACCGCTCACGCAACTCGTCGGCGAGCTCGGTCACTTCCTCGGCCGTCCGCTCGGTACCGCCGGGATCCAGCCCGGCGACCACGATCCGTACGCGGCCGCCCAGCATGGGCTCGACGCGCACCCACACCCGTCGACGGCGGACGAAGAGTGATGCGCACAGTCCGAGGCCTATGGCCACAGAGCTCCACAGGGCCATGCCGTTGCTGGGGTTGCGGGCGATCTGGAAGCTCGCCCACTGCTTGATGCCGTCGAAGCTGAGCGAGCCGGCTCCGCCAGGGAGTTGCATCCGGTCCCCGGGGCGCAGCGCCTTCGCGAACGGCGATCCGTCGGCCTCCCGGAACTGCGTCATACGGCTGGAGTCGAGCTGGTAGACGTTCTGCGGCTGCCCGCTGTCCATGCCGAGATCGCCGTGGTACGCGGTCAGGACCAGTACCGGGTCGTCCGTGGCGGGGAAGGAGGAGAACCAGCCGTTCTCGGTCAGCTGGACGGTGGGCAGGAAGAGCCCGGAGAAACCCAGGCCGTCCCGCTTGCCGTTGCGGTCACGGGCGTCCGGCGCCTTGACCACACCCACCGAGCGCAGGTTGCCGTCCTGCGGCAGGAACGCCGCGGGCCCTTGCCACGCGACCTCGCCCTTGCCGTCGCGAACGGTCACCACGGGCGCGTAACCGTGGCCGACCAGGAACACCTTGGAACCGCCCACCACCAGCGGCTTGTTGACCTCCACGCGGGCCTCACGCGCCTGTCCGCCGCCGTCCTCGGTGTAGCTGAGCTTCGCGACGAAGGAGCTGGCGGTGCCACGCTGCGGACCGCTGCGTTGATACGTGGCCGAGAACCCCTTGAGGCTGAAACCGAACGGCTGGAGGCTGTCGGCTGAGGCCAACGTGCCAGGGGTGAAATCGTCGTACTGCGTCAAGGTGTTGGTGAAGCTCTCTCCTTCGAGGACGAGCTTCTGGCCGGTCGTACCGAAGAGGCTGCCAACGGCGAGCGCGACGAGGAGCCCGAACAGCGCCGTGTGGAACACCAGGTTTCCGGCCTCGCGCAGGTATCCCTTCTCCCCCGCGACCGATCCGTTCCCTTCGGAGTCGACGGCGACCCGAAAGCGTCGACGTCGCAGTAGGTCCCTTGCGGTGAGCAGCGCCTCGCCCTGGTCGGCGGACGCCGCCCAGACGGCGTGCTGCGGCAGGCGGTCCAGGCGGCTGGGGGCCGTCGGCGGACGGGACCGCAGGGTTCGTACGTACTGCGAAGTCCTCGGCACGATGCAGCCGGCCAGCGAGATGAAGAGCAACAGGTAGACGGCGGCGAACCAGGGCGACGCATAGACGTCGAAAAAGCCGAGCTTGTCGAGAAGCGGGGCGAGGTCCGGGTAGCGCTCGCGGAAGTCCGCGGCCTGCGCCGGCTGCCGCCCTTCCTGGGGTACGAGGGAACCGGGCACGGCGGCGAGCGCGAGCAGGAGCAGCAGGACGAGGGCCGTACGCATCGTGGTCAGCGAACGCCAGCCCCAGCGCAGCCAGCCGACCGGCCCGAGCCCCTTGGGCTCGCTGGCCTGCGGCGCGGATTCACTCGTAGGGGCATCGCCTTGCGTGTGAGGATCGGCGAGACTACGAAAACTATTAGTAGCCACGGGCCGAGTCTGACACATGCCATACCCGGTACGGAAAGGACCCCCGCGAGCGGAGAGAACAGAACACTCCGCGAGCCATCTACGAAGGTCCTTAGAGCACCGGAGGGAGGAGGGGACCCTCGCGCAGCATCGCATGACGGCACAGCGGGCAGCACCCCCAGGGCGACCCCGGAAGCCGCCGACACGACCCTTCCACAGCAGCTTCCGCAATACCCCTTGGGGTATATGTTCACTGTATCGAGCGTCGTCAACCACGAAGGCGGGCGGGGACCGTGAACCGGCTCATCGCAGCTGCAGCGGGCGGGCTGCTGGCGCTGTTCAGCATGTACTGGGACGATTCCCTGCACACCGACGTGGGCCGGGACACCTTCTGGAGCACACCGCACGTACTGCTCTATGGCTCCCTCATGGTGACGCTCGCCGCCACCGCGTGGTGGGGGATCGGGAGTGTCCGCGACCGGAGCCTTCGTACGGCCATGGCGGATCCGCTCCTGCGGTGGGCGGTCATGTCCGCCGGAGCCATCGGGATCTCGGCTCCGGCGGACGAGGCCTGGCACGTCGCGTTCGGCCGGGACGCGGTGCTGTGGAGTCCGCCGCACCTGCTGGCCATCATCGCCACGTTCGCCCTGGCCGTCACCCTGCTCCGGGCGATCGCCGCCGAGGGCGGCGGCCGGCCCCTAGTGCTCGGCGGCGGACTGGTCCTGGCTGCCTCGCTGGCGCCGGTCATGGAGTACGAGTCCGACGTGCCGCAGTACTCGGCCGTGTGGTTCCTGCCGACCGCCGCCACCGGGCTCACCCTGGCGGTCGTGCTGATCCGGCGGTTCGACTCGCATCCGTGGGCCGTCACGCGCGCGGCCCTGGTCGCCACCGCCGTGCGGCTGGCCGTGATTCCGGTACTCGCCGGTCTCGGGCATTCCACGCCGATCGTGCCGCCCCCCGTGCTCGTCGTCGCCCTCGCGGCCGACGTGGTCCGCAGGTGGCGTACGTCCCCGTGGGGGCTCGCGCCCGTCGTCCCGCTCGCCGTACACGCGGCGTACGTGCCACTGCTCCCCTTCCTGCCACACGGCTCGACCCTCGCGGCCGACCAGATCGTCCCTTCCCTGCTCCTCTCGCTGGGCGGCTCGGCACTGGTCGTGCTCGTCGCGGAGGGGTTGCCGCGCAACCGGCTGACTGTGATCCGGACAGCCGGGCTCACGGTCGCCGCGCTGACTCTGGCGCTGCCCCTGCTGTCCGCCGGGCGCGCGGTCGCCCACGACCCCGGTCAGGGGACCGAGGCGGGCGAGGCCCACTGGCGGACGACCGCTCGGGACTCCCGGATCGACGTCACCGTGGCTCCCGAGCCGAACGCATCCGGCCGCGCCGTCCTTGTCGCACGACGCGCCGGGCAGGAGCTGTCCGTCCCCCTCACCTCGTCCGGCGCGGGCGTGTACCGCGGGTACGTCACTGTGCCGGAGTCCGGCCGCTGGTTCGTCTACGCCGTCTTCCGCGACGCCGGGGCCTCGACGACGGAGACCTGGATCCCGGTCGAGGCCGGCTCCTCGCAGCTCCTGCACGAGACCCGGCCGCTCTACGTGCCGCCCGCCCCGCAGAAGGAGGGTGCGGGCCGGGCGGCTGCCACCGTCGCGCTGTACGGGCTGTCGGGGGTGATCCTGGTCGCCGTCGCCCGCTCTGGCCGCCGTACCCCGCTGCCGCAGGGGTGAGTTTGCCACCGTGTCCCGACGACGGGATTGCCCTGGCCCAGAACCCCGACTGCCGTGTGACGCTCCGGCAGGGCGGCGGTGCGGGCGGCCCGGGAGTGCGTCGACCACGCCCCTGAAGACGGGCCTCGGTGACGGCACGTCCTTCGAACGACGCGTGTGCGACACCCTGTCCGCGACCGGAGGATCAAACGGGCCAGGCCTGCGCGGCTTCTGGAGAAGCACTCGCCGCGATTCAAAGGGCCGTCAGCCGACCTCTGATCACCGGGCCTCAGCCGACGGCTGCTCACCGCGCGCCTGCCAGCACCCGCGCAACCCCAGGTTCTTTCGGCCCGAGGAACTGGGGGTCTGGCTCGAACGCCGCGTCCAGGGCCGCCTTGTTGGCGGCGAACACCTCGCGGGTGGCGTTGTAGTACCAGACCGCGTCGTGGTGGTCGGCCGCACTGACGCCGTACGAGTCGACGCCCGCCTCCTGGCACAGTGCGACCGCCCGGCGGATGTGGAAGCCCTGGCTGACGAGGATCGCGCGGTCGACGCCGAAGATCTTCTTGGCCCGCACGCAGGAGTCCCAGGTGTCGAAGCCGGCGTAGTCGCTGACGATGCGGGCGTCGGGCACACCGCGATGGGTGAGGTAGTGGCGCATGGCGTGCGGCTCGTCATAATGCACGGTGCTGTTGTCGCCGGTGACCAGAACCACCTCGACACGACCCTCGCGGTACAACTCCGCCGCCGCGTCCAGGCGGTTGGCGAGGAAAATCGACGGCTCGCCGTTCCCGAACAGGCCCGCGCCGAAGACAACGGCCACCCCGGTGCGCGGGGCGTCGGCTGTCGTCCGCAGCCGGCCGTCCGCCGCCGTGAACACCCACGTCGCGGGAAGCAACGCCAGCACGCACAGGAGCATCACCGCCTGCACGGCCCGCCGCTGCCCTGCGCGGGTGCGCGGCAGACACGGCTTGAGGATGGCGCTCGGATGCGGGCGCGGCAGGCGCATGACAGTGATCCCCCCAGTTCGTGGGCCACCGTGCTCAACGGCGGCTTGTGTGGCTCGGCTGTTTCTGCCGTCCCGGACAGCAACCAGCGCTCTGCCAAACGAATGACCCCGCACATGGTCCCCACTCACCCTCGCAGCGTGACCAACCTCACTGAGTGGCGCCGGGCCTCGGCGAAGGCGTCGGGGATCCCGGTCGCGGCTGGTTCTCGAGGCTCCCGCAGCAAGCTCGACGTCCACGTGCCGCCTGCCCTGCAGAAAGACAGCGCGGGTCGGAACGGCCCCACGGTCGCGCAGTGCGGGCGGTCGGCGACGATCGCCGCGGTCGTCAGACGCTTGAGTCGCCATAAGAAGTTACGTAGTGGTTTAGTATCCGCTTGGGGTCCAAGACCGTTCTGGTGTTCGTACGGACCTTCCCCGGGCAGTCACCGATCCCCCTCGGCTGTCCAGGTGAAAGAGGAGGTGCTGGTGGACGACCGTCATGCGTCGGGGATTTCGACCTCGGCAGTCCCCGTTGCCGCCTCCCCGTACGAGTCATGGCCGGAGAGCCCCGGGTGGGAAGCCGGGTACGAGTCCTACGGCCATTCTGTCCACAGCGTTGGTCAGCCCCACACCGGACACGCCGATCCCGACCCGCTGTTCGGTGCGATACCGGGCGCGTACGGCACCGGCGCTCCTGGTGACGAGTCCTTCGGCCACCAGACGTGGCACCACTACGAGAGCGGCGGTCACGACACCGCTCTCACGTGGGAGGCTCCCGGATACCGAACGGACCTCAGCGGCCAGTGGCACGGAGCCCAGTGGGTGGAGACCACCGGTCCGGACTTTTCCCCGCAGGACGTTCCCCCGGCCTCGGACAGCTTCGACGCCCTCGGTCCGTACGCCACCGCCGAGATCATCGCTTTCCACGGCCCTCCCGACGAGGAACCGCCAGGCCAAGCGCCGCCACACGGTGAGACCCCCGTGCGCCATAGCGCGCCCGAAGCCACGTCCCCCAGCGCTTCCCCGGACCGGACGGCGACGCGCCGCGCCGGCAGCCGCCGTCGCCGGGCCCCGCGCCGAGGATCCGCGCTCCTGACGGTGGTCGCTCCCTCGGTCGCGTTCATGGGCATGGCCGGGATCGCTGCCGCCTCCATCGGCCTCGGCGGCAGCAGCGGCAAGGCCACGCAGGCCGCCCCGGACCCTGCTGTCCAACCCTCCACCGCCAACGACGAGTTCGACACTCAGCTCCGCACGCTCAGCCGGGAAGCCGACGACTTCGCCGAGCGCGCGAGCCGTACACAGGAACGCATCGACCTCGACCAGCAGCGGCGTGAGGAACAAGAACGCCGGAGGGAGGAGGCGGAACGCAAGAAGAGGGAGGCGGCGGAACGAAAGAAGGCGGAGGCCGCGCGCAGGGAGGCACTGCGCCCCAAGTTCGCACTCCCCGTCGCGCAGAAGGGAGTCGGCGAGCTGTTCGGAGCGGTCGGCTCCATGTGGTCCAGTCGGCACACCGGCCTCGACTTCCCTGTGCCCATGAACACGCCGGTGAAGGCGGTGACCGACGGCACGGTCGTCGCCGAGTGGAATCCGTACTACGGGAACCTCGTCAAGGTGACCGCCCCCGACGGCACACAGACCTGGTACGCCCACCTCGCCAGTGCCAGGATCCGCTCCGGTCTCGTCCAGGCGGGGACCGTCATCGGCTACGCGGGCAGCACGGGCAACTCGTCGGGCCCTCATCTCCACCTGGAAGTCCACCCCGGCGGCGGCGATGCGATCGATCCGCTGACGTGGCTGCGCAGCCACGGGCTCGACCCGACGTAGCAGCGCCCACGACGCCCGGGGGAAGCGCCGACCACCGGCAGGTGCCCGCCCCGGAAGTGCCCGGCCGGGCCCCGGAGCCACGGCCGCGCAGGAAGCCGAGCGCCGCGGGAGGGCGAACCATTGCTGTCGAGAGGGCGGCATTCCGACCGCGACGCCCCGGTCGTCTCCGCGCGTCGGCCGGCTCCCACTTTCGGCGGAGCCCCAGCGAGTCGGCGTTTGCGGAGGTCAGTGTCGGCCGTGCGAGCTGGACCCTCAGCGCTCCGACGAAGACACCCGTCCTCACTCCACTCCGGGTGGCCACGCGCCTGCGTCCAGGCGGGAACCGATAAGCAGCGGGCGGTGTACACAGGACATGAAGGTGCTGCGTGAAGCGCGCCCAACAGACGTCTTCTCGCGCGGGCGCCTTGGCTGCGCGACACGTCGTGACCACAGGCAGGGCTACCGGTCCGCCCATGATGGGCTCAAGGCGCTGGTGCCATCTCGTGCTGTACGCCTGTCCATCCAGGGAGGAGCGTAAGCGGGGGCAACTCGTTCAGGTGCGTCGGCAGGGCCTGGATGTGTCTTGTCACTGGCTGCTCTGTGGGCTGTAGGGCTGGAGGAGCTGGTCGACGGGTGCGTAGTCGTCGGTGAGTGGTCGGGCGTCGCCGATCCAGAACGTGAGGTCGTCGCCGGTGGCGATCTTCCAGCCGGTCTGCCGGGCGCCCAGCACTTTCTGCGTCGCGCGTACGTCGACCGGCCGGTCGGAGGCGACGACCACCAGGTTGCCGCCCCGGGCGGTGGCGGTCGGGTCGAGGCCGATATCGGCGGGTTCGCCGACGAGGTCGACGTGCTCGAAGACCTTGCTGAGGGTGGCTGCTTCGGCGCGTGCGAAGGCCAGACCACCGTGATCGATGAGGTTGGCGACGTACAAGCCGTCCTCCTTGAGCACCCGCCGTACGTCCGTCATCGCCTCCACCGTGGTGAGGTGCCACGGCACGCTGACACCCCCGAAGGCGTCGCCGACGACGAGGTCACGACTGTCGGCGTCCAGTCGCCGCAGGCCGAGCCTGCCGTCCTCGACGCGCACGTCGGCCACCGCCGACCTGGGCCTGGCCATGGGCACCGGCACGGACGCGGCGATAGAGGCGGGCGACCTGACCCTCGTACGGGGCGACCTCCGGGTCGCGGCGGACGCGATCCGCCTCTCCCGCAAGACCCTCGCCACGATCAAGGGCAACCTCTTCTGGGCCTTCGGTTACAACGTCGCGGCCCTGCCGCTCGCCGCTGCCGGCATGCTCAACCCCATGATCGCGGGAGCCGCAATGGCGTGCTCATCAGTGTTCGTGGTGACGAACAGCCTGCGGCTGCGGTCCTTCAAGTGACCGCAAGACATTGCCCCTTCGGCTGAGGCGCCCGGTCCGATGAGGCCGGGCGCCTCAGCGTCGAGCCCGCCCCTCGGGCTCGACGGCTCACCCTCCGAGCGTGCCGGAAGTTTTCCCGGGACCCCCAGTCCCGGGGGGGCGCGTGACTCCTCCGCCCATGCGCGCGGCTTGTGCGGCTACTTCAGGGCGCTGCCCTTCTGCCAGGTGGCCCAGTCGACGTTCCAGTCACCGTAGCCGTTGTTGACGGCCAGGGTGTCAACGTAGTTGATGACGGTGACCCGGGCGCCGAGGTGGACCTGGTCGTAGAACCACTTGGCGTCGGCCGTGCTCATACCGATGCAGCCGTGGCTGCCGTTGACCTTGCCGAACCTGCCCTCGTTCCAGGGCGCCGCATGGGCGTAGGTGCCCGACGGCGTCAGCTGGACGTCCCACTTCACCGCGCCGAGGTCGTACGCCTCGGGCCCGAAGATACCGACGGTGGCGGAATGCATGCGCATGGTGGGGGCCTGCAGGCCGCCAGAACCATGGCCCCCGCAGCCGCCAACGCCATCGGCTTCGATATCCGAACGGCGGCAGGGCACGCCAGGCGCAGCAGCTCACCAGTACGCAGATGATGGCGGCGAGTCGGCGTGCACGTTCCCTGAAGGGAGCCTCAGCACGATACGGACCACAACACGAGAAGGCGTTCAGAGGTCGTTCTCTTTCCGAACCCCAGGTGCGGTTTTTGCTGGTCAGGCATGAGATTGCGGCTGGCACGGAAGTC
>NZ_JBNCNM010000050.1:0-6375 GCF_049846985.1 Streptomyces sp. DT190
TCGGCACCCAGCGCGTGCGCGTCCTTGAGCATCCGCCACTGCAGGGCGTTGCTCGGCCGCACCTCGCGGCGGTGGTCTGCGGACGCTCCGGTCTGGTACCAGGCCCGGCGCCCCGCCACGATCATCGTGTGCGCGGCGAGCACTTCCCCGTCGTGCCAGGCCAGGTACAGCCGCGTGCGACCGGGCTCTTCCGCGTTGAGCTGCTCGTACTGGCGCTGGAAGTACTCCAGCGAGCGTCCGAGCCGGAAGCCGTCGCGCTGCTCGGTGAGCTGCAGCAGCCGGTAGAACTCCGGCAGATGGTCGGCCGTACCGATGCAGGGCTTGACGTCGGACTTCAACGCCTTCTTTATGTTGCGCTGCCACTCCTGGTTCAGGCCTGCCCACAGGTCCTCGAGGCTGCGGCCGGCGAGCGGCACCTCGAAGAGGTAGCGGGGCTGTGCGTCGCTGGGGTTTCCCTCTTCGCCGCAGCGCTGCCATCCGGCCGCCCGGATCCGGTCCGCGACGGCCGCGCCTATCGGGTCGACGAGGTCCGGCAGCACGTCGCCGACGCGTCGGCCGGGACCGACCGTCGCCTTGAGGGTCGCGGCGTTCCAGCGTCGGTACGGCAGTGGCGGCCCCATCCGCACCGCGAAGGCGCCGGCCGACCGGAGATGGTCGAGCAACGGCTGAAGCAGCTGCGGCAGCCGCGGGTCCGCCCAGTCCAGCACCGGTCCTTCCGGCAGGTAGGCGAAGTACCGGCGCGTTCCGGGCAGTGGCCGGTACAGCACCTGGGCCGCGCCGCACTGGCGTCCCGAGCTGTCGAACCAGCCGAGCCGCTCGGCCTTCCAGCCTGCCTTCACCGCAGCCCAGGACGGGTACTGCAGAAAGCTCACCTGTCCGGGGAGAGAGTCCAGATATCCCAGGTGCTGTTCGGGGGTCGTGGTCAGCACCTCGTGGCTGCGGGTGTGGGTGGCTTCGGACATCTGCGCCTCTGTCGCGGCCATGTGGCAGGTCTCCTCGATCTGTTCCGTACTCCTCCGTCGGGAGGGCGGCGGGACAGACCCGCCTGTCTCTTGCACGCCTGGCGGCCCCGGTCTGTGGCGGGGAATTTCGCTGAGTTGCTCGAGCTGCGGGGAGGACGCACGGCGTGACGGCTCAGGAACAGGCGGAAGCCGCCACCGGGTCGATTCCGAAGTCCCGTTCGACGCCCCGGCTGCGCGGCGGGGCCGTGATGATGCTGGGCTCGCTGGCGTCGCGGGCCACCGGGTTCGTCCGTGGTGCGGTCGTGGTCGCCGCACTGGGCACGGCGCTGCTCGGCGACGCCTACAACGTCGCCAACACCGTGCCGAACATCGTCTACATCCTGCTGATCGGCGGGGCGCTGAACTCGGTGTTCGTGCCGGAGTTGGTGCGGGCGGCGAAGGAGCACGCGGACGGCGGGGCCGCGTACACCGCCCGGCTCCTTACGCTCTGCCTGACCGCCCTGACCGTGATCACCACCGCAGCCGTTCTCGCCGCGCCCTGGATCGTGTCCGCGTACACCGACTACACGGGCGCCCAGCGCGACCTCACGGTCGCGCTCGCCCGCTACTGTCTGCCGCAGATCTTCTTCTACGGCGTGTTCACCGTGCTCGGCCAGGTCCTCAACGCCCGTGACCGGTTCGGGGCGATGATGTGGACCCCGGTGCTCAACAACGTCACCGTCATCGCGGTGTTCGGGCTCTACCTGGTGATCGCCCGTGCCGCGAGCAGGGCGGACGAGGTCACGGACGGCCAGCTGCTCCTGCTCGGCCTGGGCAGTACGGCGGGCATCGCCGTCCAGGCGCTGGCGCTGTGGCCGTCGCTGCGGGCGGCCGGGTTCCGGTGGCGGCCGCGGTTCGACTGGCGCGGATCAGGGCTCGGACGGCCGGTGCGGGCCGCCGTGTGGACTCTGCTGCTGGTCCTGGTGAACCAGATCGCGTACTGGGTGGTGACCCGGCTGTCCACGTCCGCCGGGGTGCGCGCCGTCGCCGAGGGCGTCAGGGAGGGCGTGGGCTATACCGCGTACAGCAGCGCCTATCAGCTCTGGGTGGTACCGCAGGGCATCGTCACCGTCTCCCTGGTCACCGCGCTGCTGCCGCGGATGAGCCGGGCCGCCACCGACGGAGACCTGGCCCAGGTGGCCGCCGGCCTGGCCCGGACCGTGCGGACGACAGCGGTGGCGATCGTGCCCGCCGTGTTCCTCTTCCTGACGCTCGCGCCCCAACTCGCTGGTCTCGCCTACCAGTACGGGCAGGTGAGCGACGCCGATGCCAAGGCGATCGGCTGGGTGCTGGCGGCGTTCGCACCCGGGCTGGCGGCCTTTTCCGCGCAGTACGTGCTGGCGCGTGGCTTCTACGCGCTCGGCGACACTCGTACGCCTTTCCTGCTGTCCCTGGTCATCGCCGGCGTCAACGCGGGGCTGTCCGTGACCTCGTACGTCGTACTGCCCGCGCGCTGGGCGGTCACCGGCATCGCGGCCGCGTACGCGATCGCCTGCACGACGGGCCTGTGCTGCACCGCGCTGGTGCTGCGCCGCAGGCTGGGCCGCCGGCTGGAGCGGGTCCTCGGCACGCACCTACGCCTCGGACTCGCGTGCCTGCCGGGCGCCGCCGTGGCGTACGCGGTGAGCGGCTGGCTCACGGAGCGGCTGGGTCACGGTCTCGCGGGGGACGCGTCGGGCCTGGTGGCCGGCGCCGCCGTCATCGGCCTGTCCGTCGTGGTGTTGGCGCGCCCGCTGCGCATCCCCGAGGTCGGCAAGCTCGTTGCGCCACTGACTCGCCGTTTCGGACGCAACGGCCGTCATAGGAGGGACGGATGACGAACGGCCAAGGCCAGGAGCCGGACACTCGCAGGGACTTCGAGCGCTTCTATGCCGAGAGCGTGAAGCGGCTGGTCACCGTCGTATACGCCGTGACGGGCGACCTCGGCGAGGCGGAGGACGCGGTCCAGGAGGCGTATGCCAAGGCCTGGCCACGGTGGGAGCAACTGGTCGCCCAGGGGGATCCGACGCCGTGGGTGCGCACGGTCGCCCTGCGTCTGGCGGTCAGCTCCTGGCGCAGGACCCGCAACCGGATCCGCGCCCACTTCAAGCATGGTCCACCGCCCGACCTGCCCGGCCTCGCGCCTGACCACGTCGCACTGGTCGCCGCGCTGCGGCACCTCAACCCCGAACAACGGCGCACGGTGGTGCTGCACCACCTCCTCGACCTCCCGGTGGAGGAGGTCGCCCGCCAGACCGGATCGACCAGCGCGGCGGTACGCTCACGGCTCATGCGGGCCCGCCGCATCCTCAGCACCCATCTCACCGACTCGCCGGACACGCCGACGGCACGAGCAAGCCGTCCGGCAACCGCCGCACAGCCCCGGAAGGAGGTCTTCCCGCATGAGTGACGAGACCCGCCACCCCCCGCAGGACGACCTCGGCACGTTGCTCCACGGCTACGCCCACGACGCCGAGCCGCTGATCGCCGTAAGCGGGGGTGTCGCGGACGTGCACGAGCGGGTACGCCGCCACCGGACCCGCCGCCGACTGGCGGCCACCACGGCGGGCTGCGCCGCCCTGCTCTCGCTCGGCCTCTGGGGCCTTTCCTCTCTGCTCGGCGGCGCATCCGCCGACCGTCCCCCGCGGACCAGTGCCGGCCTGGTCTCGGCCGCCTCGATCCTGCCCTCCCCGGACAGCGACGGCCGCCTCCCCCGTACGGATCTGCTGCCCCCCTCCGCCCTGCCCTGGAACTCCGCCTATCACTGGCGCGCCACAGCCACAGGCGACGGTGTCACCACTCCCCTGCCCACCGGCGGGACGGGTGACTGCGCTCTGCGATGGTTCGACGGGGCCGGCGCCGACGCCGGAGAGCAAATCACCCGTACGTACACAGGAGACAGCGGCACAGCCGCACAGCACCGGATCGTGGCGTACGCAGACAACTCCGCCGCCCAGCACGCCGCCAGACAGCTGGCCGCAGCCCTGCACAAGTGCGGCTGGCACGAGACCCGAAGTCTCCATGCACATGACCTCGGTTCGGCGGCGCTCTCACTTCATGAATACGTCCTCACGCACGGCGCGCAAGCCCCACTGCGCGTGACGCTGGTCCAGTCCGACCACCGGGTCGCCGTCCTCGTACTGGCCACCCCGCAGGTCGACGATCACGCCTACGCCGATCCGCGGACGGAGAGCTGCCCGGAGAAGACCGCGGACTCCATACAGCCGCACGCCCCCACGCCGTCGGCGACGAGGCACTGCTGAGCGACCCTGCACGATCGTGCCGTGTCCGCCGAGCACGGGAGCCGACCAATGCGTCGGCAGGCTGCCCGGAATGGATACCCTGGCCAAGGTAGCCTTCCGGCAGTGACGACGAAAGCTGCGTTACCCGGGGCGCTGAAACTGGCCACACACCTGTCCGGACTGGCTATGATCACGCCGTGCTCACGGACCGGACAGCCACAGCCCCCTCGCGAGGCCGCGGGCGGGCTGCGCAGCTGACCCGTCTCGCGTGGCTCGCGGCGCTGCTGTTCGGCCTGCTGTTCACGCATGGACTGCACGGCGAGAGTGCCGCAGGGCACCTCGCAACGGGCATGACCGCATCTCTTCCCGTACACGCGGAGTCTTCCGCGGATCAGGATCACCCCCAGCACGACGGCGAGTCCGAGGGCTCCGCGCACAGCTGCGCGCCGATGCAGCCGCACGACATGTTCCACGTAGGCGCGCCGGGCGCATCGCCGTTGGAAGTGACCCATCCTTGGGGCCTTTGGCCGTACTCCGGCATGCGTGCCGTCAGCGATAGCCCGAACACGGGCTCTCCTCACGCCACATCCGTATTGCGCATCTAGAACGGGCCGGGCACGTCCCGCCTGCCGAGCCACTGTTCGCCGGCGCCGTCGGGTTCCCTGATGCCCCCGCGCGCCCTGAAACAGCGACACGGCAACCCTTGCCGCTCGGCTGCGGCCGAGCGTCTCGCGACTGATCCATGCCCGACCTCGCCCTGCCCGCGACTTCCTCCTCTCCGAATCCCTTCGGAATTCTTCGAGCCGCCGAAAGGCCCTTCCTTGTCTATCGTCACCGACCGCCCCGCACCTTCCGCACATCAGCCGCACCCCGAAGGTGGCCGAGCCGCCGCCCGCCGCGGGCGCGGCCGCCGCCGCGCCCGCAAGCCGGCCCCGCTCGCGGGCCGCTACATCGGGTACGTGCTGTACTTCGTCGGCGCGGGCCTCATCAGCGGCGCCGTCGTGCACCACCCGCTGGATCCGGCCCGATACACGGTGATCGCCGTAATCGGCGTCCTCGTCTTCCTGGTTGCGACGCTGGTCAACGAATTCCTGCTCGCCGCTGACCGCCCCACGCTGCCCCGCGCCATCCTCGTCATCACCGCGTCGCTGCTGCTCTCGTTCGGCATCGGCATGCTCAGCGGCGGCTTGCAGCACTTCGAGGACTTCCCCGCCCGGGGCGCCGTGCTCGTCCCCCTGGGGATAACCGTCTCCTTCATCGCCTTCGTACTCAGGGACCGCGAGTCCTCCTGGCGCCGCATCTTCGGCCCTCTGGGGCTGGCCGTCCTCCTCACCGCAACCGTCAGCTTCTTCGGACTGCGCACGATCGCGGACGACCTGGCCGCAGCATCTGGCGAGAGCGGGCACAGCCACGGCGGCGGCGCGGAGGAGGAAGCGGAAGAGCATGAAACCGGAGAGGAACCTCCCGCGTCCTCTTCGGAGTCGGAAACACCGGAGACGACCACCTCCACCGATGCGGAGTCCGGTCACACCGGCGACGGACACAGCCACTGAGGCCCAAGCCCTCCGCTGCTGCGACAACGCCGACCCCCCGGACCAGCCACCGGCCGCCCGCGGCCTTCGCCACCGTGCGAGCTCCTCGGCACCTACGGCGACTGAGCCTCCGCCGTAGACGCTCCGGCGGCGAGTGGGTCCGTGACTTGCGCCACACCGTTCAACTTCCAGGACCTTGGCTTGGTCGCCAACTCCCGCCAGCGGCCAGTCGGTGGGCAATTCGGGCGTAACGGCGAAGAGCCTTGATTGCAGGCCCAGAGACGGGGGCCGGAATGTCCGTTATGGAATCAAGGAGCAGCTGCGAGTTGGGAATTCCCCGCCCCGCTGGGCAAGTGTGGTGCACCCCACGTTCCTTGAAGATGCGGAGGAGACCCTGATACCGGTTGTTCCCATGTCCCACACCGCTCACATACCAAGCCACAGGAAACCCCGCCGCAACACATCTAGAATGGCGGTGCGGACCGGGGTTGCCAGTGGCGTCCTCAGCACCTTGGCAGTGGCTGGTGGGTCTGCCTCGGCAAATGCTGCTGAGCCGGCGACTCAGACGCTCGAACTGCCCACTCTCACGGCCGACCTGGCCGCGCAGGTCTCGCGGTCCGC
>NZ_JBNCNM010000051.1:0-4404 GCF_049846985.1 Streptomyces sp. DT190
AGCAGCGACCACTTCGCCCTGCGAATGCCCCACCACCGCGGCCGGCTCCACGCCCAGCGACCGCCACACCGCCGCCAGCCCGACGCCCATCGCGAACAGGGCGGGCTGCACCACATCCACACGGTCCACCGGCGGGTGATCGCCCCCGGCTCCCGCCAGGACCTCACGCACCGACCAGCCCGTCAACGGACGCAGAGCCGCATCACACCGGCCCACCGCCTCCGCGAACACCGCACTCGACTCCAGCAGCGCACGCCCCATCCCCGGCCACTGCGAACCCTGCCCCGGGAAGACGAACACCACCTTCCCGCGTGCCTCGGCCACACCGGACACCACCGCATCCAGCGAACGACCCTCGGCCAACGCCGACAGCCCTTCCACCAGACCCGCCACATCCGAAGCCACCACACTCGCCCGCGAGGCGAAGTGCGTGCGGTGACGGGCAGCGGTCAGCGCCACATCGGACAAGGACACGTCGCCCCGCTCCCCCAGCCAGGACGCCCAGCGTCCGGCCTGGGCACGCAGCGCTGCCTCACTCCGGCCCGAGAGCACCACCGGTACGGGGACCGGTGCAGCGGCCTCTCCCTCGGTGGGAGCGGCCTCGGCCGCCGGGGGCTCCTCGATGACGACGTGGGCGTTGGTTCCGGAGAGGCCGAACGACGACACGCCGGCGCGCCTGAGGCGCTCGCCGTCGTGCTTCCACGGGCGGGCCTCGTTCAGCAGCGCGAGGCCGCTGGTGTGCCACTCGATCAGGGGTGTGGGCTCGTCGGCGTGGAGCGTGGCGGGCAGGATGCCGTGTTCCAGCGCCAGCACCATCTTGATCACGCCGACCACACCGGCCGCCGCCTGCGCGTGCCCGATGTTCGACTTGGACGAACCCAGCCACACCGGCCGGCCCTCGGGGCGTTCGGGCCCGAAGACCTCGGCCAGCGCACCCGCCTCGATCGGATCACCCAACGACGTACCCGTCCCATGCGCCTCGATCGCATCGATGTCGGCGGGGGTCAGGCGGGCGGCGGTGAGGGCGTCGCGGATGACGCGCTGCTGGGAGGGGCCGTTGGGGGCGGTCAGACCCTGACTGCGGCCGTCCTGGTTCACCGCGCTGCCGCGGATGACGGCCAGCACGCGGTCGCCGTCGCGCTCGGCCGCCGACAGCCGCTTCAGCAGCAGCACCCCCACGCCCTCGGCCCAGCCCGCACCATCGGCGCCGGCGGAGAAGGACTTGCACCGTCCGTCCCCCGCCATGCCCTTGAGCCGGCTGAACTCCACGAACAAGGCAGGCGTGCTCATCACCGTGACACCGCCGGCGAGGGCCTGTTCGCACTCGCCCTGGCGCAGCGCCTGGATCGCCAGATGGAGGGCGACCAGCGAGGACGAGCAGGCGGTGTCGACGGTGACCGCCGGGCCCTGGAGGCCGAGCGTGTAGGAGACGCGGCCCGACACGACGCTGGAGGCGTTGCCGGTGCTGACATAGCCGTCGAGGGCGTCCAGGTCGGCGCCCTGCTGGTTGCCGTAGTCGGAGCTCATGGTGCCGAGGTAGACGCCGGTACGGCTCTCGTTCAGCGTCTCGGGGCGGATGCCGGCGCGCTCCAGTGCCTCCCAGGAGGTTTCCAGGACGAGGCGCTGCTGCGGGTCCATCGACAGGGCCTCCCGGGGGCTGACCCCGAAGAAGGCGGCGTCGAAGCCCTCGACGTCGTCGATGAAGCCGCCTTCGCGGGCGTAGCTCTTGCCGACGGCCTCCGGGTCCGGGTCGTACAGGTCCAGGCCCTGCCAGCGCTGCGGCAGGCCGCCGATGGCGTCGCCGCCGTCGGCGAGGAGCTGCCAGAACGCCTCGGGGGTGTCGATGCCGCCGGGCAGGCGGCAGGCCATGGACACCACGGCGATCGGCTCGGTGCGGGCGGCGCGTTCGGCGCTGAGTTCCTTCTCGGTCTCGACGAGCGCGTTGGTCGTCCGCCGCAGGTAGGCTTCGAGCTTTTCGAGTTTGCCGACTTCGGACGCGCTCATTCGCTCACTCCAAGCTTGCGATCCAGGAACTGCAGAAGGTCATCGGTGGTGCCGGTGTCGATCTCGGTTTCCGGCTGTTCTTCGTGGGCGGGTGCGCTCCGGGCCAGTCCGTCGCGCAGGGCGAGGAGGCTCGCGGCCAGGCCGTGTTCCTCCATCTGGGCCGGGGTGGTGGCGCGGAGGAGATCGACCAGGTTGTCGATCTGGTGGCGGGTGATGCGCGCGCCCGTGGCCGTCCCTGCCCCGGCGGCGGAGCCGACATCGAGCTTGACGAGGAGGAGGGCGGCGATCGCCGACGGTGTCGGGTGGTCGAAGGCGAGGGTGGACGGCAGGGTCAGGCCGGTCTCGGCGGCAAGACGGCGCCGCAGCTCGACCGCCATGAGCGAGTCCATGCCGAGGTCCTTGAGGACCTGGTCGGCGCCGACCCCGTCTGCCGCGGGCAGACCGAGGACGGTGGCCGCCTCGCGCTGCACCAGCCGGGAGAGGTGCGGCAGGCGCTGGTCGTCGGGGAGGGCGAGCAACTGCTCGCGCAGCGTTGAGGGCGAGCCGGTGGCCGCGCCCGCGCGGCGCCTGGAGGTGGCGCGCAGCAGGTTCCGCAGGAGGGCGGGGGCGGTTGCCCCGTTGTCCACCTCGCGTTGGAGCGAGGTGAGTTCCAGCCTGACGGGGACGAGGTGGGCGTGCGGCAGTTCCAGCGCGGCGTCCAGGGCGGTCAGCGCCTGCCGGGTGCTGAGGGCGCCGATGCCGCCGCGCCGCAGGCGGGCCAGTTCGGCCTGGCCGAGTCCGGCGGTGAGGCCGAGACCGGCCTGTCGCCACAGGCCCCACGAGAGGCTGAGGGCGGGCAGTCCGTCCGCCCGCCGACGGGCTGCGAGGGCGTCGAGGAAGGCGTTGGCCGCCGCGTAGTTGCCCTGGCCCGCGCCGCCGAGGACGCCTGCGGCCGAGGAGTAGAGGACGAAGGCGGCGAGGTCGAGGCCCTGTTCCCGGGTGAGTTGGTCCAGGTGGAGTGCGCCGGCGGCCTTGGGGGCCCAGACCTGTTCCAGGCGGTGCGCGTCCTGGGTGGCGAGCAGTCCGTCGTCCAGGACTCCGGCGAGGTGGAAGATGCCGGTCCAGGGGTGGTCGGCTTCCGCGGCGGCGAGGGCGAGGGCGAGGTCTTCGCGCCGGCCTGCGTCGCAGGCGAGCACCTGCACGGTCTGGGCACCGGAGCCGGTGAGTTCCTCGACGAGGTCGGTGGCGCCGGGTGTCTCCAGGCCGCGGCGGGAGGTGAGCACCAGATGGCGTACTCCGTGCTCACGGACCAGGTGGCCGGCGAGGGCGCGGCCCAGTTCGCCCGTGCCGCCGGTGATCAGCACCGAGCCGGTGGGGGCGAGCGGGGTGGCTGCCGGGGGCCGGGGGGTCTTGTCCTCGGTGGTGCCGGCTGCGGGGGCGTTAGTGCCGGCTGCGGCGCCGGCTGTGGGGGCCGTGGTGCCGGTTGCGGGGGCCGTGGTGGTGCGGACGAGTCGGGCGGTGCGGATCTCGCCGTCGCGTATCGCGATCTCGGGTTCGCCGGGCAGGGCGAGGGCCGCGGGCAGGAGGGCGTCGTCCGCCGCCGTGCCGAGGTCGATCAGGCGGATCACGCGCTCGGCGTACTCGCTCCGCGCGACGCGGAGCAGGCCCCACAGGGGTGCGTGGGCCAGGTCGCGGACATCGTCGTCCGCGCCGATGGCCGAGCGCGTGATCCATACCAGTTCCGCTTCGGCCAGGCGGGGGTCTCCCACCAGGCTCTGCAGAGTGCGCAGTGTCTCGGCGGTCAGCCGGTACGCTGCGCCACCACCCGGGGGCGTGTCCGCCGTGGTCGCGTCGACCACCAGTCGAGCAGGCGCTGCCCACTCATCATCGACGCGGGCCAGCAGTACATCCACATCAGCAACATGTCGGGCCTCCAGGATCTCGGAGAGCTCGGTGTTCTCACCGAGCAGCCAGGTGCCGCCGGCCGTCGTCTCCCGCACCTGCGGGAGCATCGAGGGGCGGAAGTCCACGTGGTAGAGGTGCTCCACGGCATCGGTGGAGCGGAGTTGGTCGGCGGTGGCCTCCCGGATGGAGAGGCCGCTCACCTCGGCGACCGGCCGTCCCGCCGGGTCGGCGACCAGCATGCCGAGGCCGGTTCCGGTCTCGTCCAGGGTGAGGCGCACGCGTAGTTCGGTGCTGCCGGCGGCGTGGAGTTCGACGCCGGTCCACTCGAACGGCAGGAAGACCGGCCGGTCCTCCCCCTGCTCCTCGCGGACCCCGGCCAGGGCGTGCAGGGCGGCGTCGAGCAGGGCCGGGTGGATACCGAAGCCGTCCGCCGGCCGGCCCTCGGCAAGTCGAACCAGACCGTAGGCGGTGCTGCCCTTGCGCCACAGCTCCCTCAGGCCCTGGAACGCCGGGCCG
>NZ_JBNCNM010000052.1:0-4205 GCF_049846985.1 Streptomyces sp. DT190
GCGTCGCCGCCGTCGGCGAGGAGCTGCCAGAACGCCTCGGGGGTGTCGATGCCGCCGGGCAGGCGGCAGGCCATGGAGACGACCGCGATCGGTTCGTCGGCGGTTCGGGACGCGCGGGGTTTCTTGGGTCGTGAGCGCTTGGGTTGCGGGTTGAGGTCGAGTGTGTCGAGGAGGTAGGTGGCGACGGCGGTGGGGGTGGGATGGTCGAAGGCCAGGGTCGAGGGCAGGGACAGACCCGTCTCGGCCGCGAGACGCCTGCGCAGCTCGACCGCCATCAGCGAATCCAGGCCCAGATCCTTCAGCACCTGCCCCGCAGCCACCCCCTCACCGGCGTCCATGCCCAACACCACGGCAGCCTCGCGCCGCACCAGCACCGTCAACTCGGCCAGCCGCTGCGCCGGCGGCAACTGCGCAAGCCGCTCCCCCAGCCCCGACACCCCACCGGTGCTCGTGCCCGTGCCGGCCTGCCGGCGCGGAGCACGCACCAGATGCCGCAACAACACCGGAACGTCCTGCGGGCTGCGCCGCAACCCCGCCAGCTCCAGCTTCACCGGCACCACATGCGCCCACCCACCAGCAGAACCGGCGTCCAGGACGGCATCCAGCACCGCGAGCGCCTGCTGCGAGGTAAGCACGCCCACTCCCCCGCGCCGCAACCGCGCCAGCTCCGCCTGACCCAGCCCCGCCGTCAACCCCACACCGGCCTGCTCCCACAACCCCCACGACAGACTCGACCCCGCCAGACCATCCGCCCGCCGCGAAGCCGCCAACGCATCCAAAAACGCGTTCGCCGCCGCATAGTTCGCCTGACCCGCCCCACCCAGCACACCAGCCGCCGAGGAGAACAGCACGAACGCCGCCAGCTCCAAATCCAACTCACGCGAGAGTTCGTCCAGATGGGCCGCGCCCGCCGCCTTCGGCGCCCACACCCGGCCCACACGCTCCGCGTCCAGACCCGACACGACACCGTCGTCCAGCACACCGGCCAGATGGAACACACCCGTCCACGCCCGCACGGACGACTCCAGCACCTGCCGCACCTGAGCCCGCTCGGACACATCACAGGCCACCACACGCACACTGAGCGCCCCGGCCCGCTCCAACCGCGCCACCAACTCGCGCGCACCCGCAGCCTCCAGGCCACGACGGGAAGTCAGCACCAGATGCCGCACCCCGAACCGCTCGACCAGCCGCAACGCCACCGCACGACCCAACTCACCCGCCCCACCCGTCACCAACACCGCACCCTCAGCATCGAAGGTGGTGGCGGAACCGGAGATGTGCGGGGCGGTGAGATCCGTGCTGTTCGGCTCCATCAGGTGCTGGAGCCGGGCGGTGCGGATCTCGCCGTGGCGTATTGCCAGTTCGGGTTCGCCGGAGGCGTTCACCGCCGTTTCGATGTCGTCTTCGTGGGTTGTGGTGTCGAGGTCCAGGAGCCGGATCACGCGGTCGGGGTATTCGGCCCGCACCGAGCGCAGCAGACCCCACACCGGCGCCTGCGCGAGGGCACGGATTCCGTCGCCCGCGTCCACCGCACCCGAGGTCACCCACACCCACTCACAGCCCTCAAGACGCGGCTGAGCCAGCAATTCCTGCACCAACTCCAGCGCACCGACCGTCGCCTCCTCGGCGGTCAACCCGCCCAGAACAGCCGGCACATCGACGACCACCCGCCCCGGCGCGTCCGCACCCGTCTCCAGGAGCGCCACCAGGGCAGCCACATCACTGACCGGCTCCACTCCCACAGCACGGCACACTTCCCCCGTGCCCACCACCCACGAATCCCCGGCGGCCGCATCCTCCGCCAGCACCCGTGGCACCTCGAAAGCCACCCGGTAGGCATGGTCCACCACCCGGCTCCCCCGCACCTGCTCGGCGGACGCCGCACGCAGTTGCAGGCGTTCGGCGTGGACGACGGGGAGTCCGTCGGGGTCGGCGACGGTGAGGCTCAGGGCGTGCGCGGCGTCGTCCAGGTCGATCGCCACTCGCAGCTCGCGGGCTCCGGAGGCATGCAGTTCGACGCCGGTCCATTCGAAGGGGAGCAGTGCTGTGCCGGCGTCCGTCCTCTCTGGGTTCTGTACGCCGACCAGGGCGTGCAGGGCGGCGTCGAGGAGGGCAGGGTGGATACCGAAGCCGTCCGCCGGCCGGTCCTCGGCAAGTCGAACCAGACCGTAGGCGGTGCTGCCCTTGCGCCACAGCTCCCTCAGGCCCTGGAACGCCGGGCCGTAGACCAGCCCACGCGCCGCGAAATCGTCGTAGAAGCCCTCCAGCGGCACCGGCTCGGCACCGGCCGGCGGCCACTGCGCCAACTCGGTGACGTCGCCGCCGTGCGGGTCGGCTCCCTCGGACAGTTCTCCGGCGGCGTGCTGACGCCAGGCGGCCTCGTCGGAGGCGTCCTCGGGGCGGCTGAACACCGCGACCGGCCGGCGTCCCTGGGCGTCCTGGGCGCCGACGACGACCTGGAGGCGCAGGGCACCGTCCTCGGGAAGGACGAGAGGCTCCAGCAGGGTGAGTTCCTCCACCCGTTCGGCACCCACGTGATGAGCCGCGGTCAGCGCCAGCTCCAGCAGGCCCGTGCCCGGCACCAGCACCGTGCCGAAAGCGGCATGCTCGGACAGCCACGGCTGCTCCGCCAGCGACAGACGGCCCGTGAACAGATAGCCGTCGTCGGCCGCTGTCCCCGTCACCGCCCCCAGCCACGGATGCTCCGAAGCCCGCAGCCCCACTGAGCCGATGTCGGTCGTGCGTCGGCTGGGCTCTGTCCAGAACCGCTCGCGTTGGAAGGCGTAGGTGGGCAGTGGAACGAGGTCGCCTTCGCCCAGGACGCGGTCGGTGTCCAGGTCGTGGCCGTGGACGTGCAGCAGGCTGAGGTTGCGCAGCAGCTGGTCCAGGCCGCCTGACTTGCGGCTGAGGGAGCCGACGACGATGCCGCCGCGCTCCGCGCTGCCGTCCGTGAGCGGCATCGACAGCACAGGATGCGCGGAGATCTCCACGAACACGCCGTGACCGTCCTGCAGCAACCGCTCCAGCGCACGGTCGAAACGCACCGGCTGCCGCAGATTGCGGCACCAGTACCCACCATCCAACTCGGCCCCGGAGGCCACTTGCCCGGTCACCGTCGAGTAGAAGGCCACCTCGGGTGCAGCCGACTCCAAACCCGAGAAGCGTTCGGCAAGGCCCGGCAGCAGCGGGTCCATCTGCGCGTTGTGAGAGGCGTAATCGACGTTGATCTTCCGCGCATACACCCCGTCCGCCGACAACTGCCCAACGATCTCCTCGATCGCCGCCGCCTCACCCGAAACGATCGTCGAGCCGGCCGTGTTCACCGCCGCCACCGACAACGCCTCACCGAACGGCGCCACCCACTGCTCGACTTCAGCAACCGGACGCTCGATCAGCGCCATACCGCCCTGACCGGCGCAGGCAAGCACGGCCTGGGAGCGGGCCGCCACCACCAGGGCACCCTGCTCCAAGGTCAGCGCACCCGACACCACAGCAGCGACCACTTCGCCCTGCGAATGCCCCACCACCGCGGCCGGCTCCACGCCCAGCGACCGCCACACCGCCGCCAAACCCACACCCATCGCGAACAGGGCGGGCTGCACCACATCCACGCGGTCCACCGGCGGGTGCTCTCCCCCGGCTCCCGCCAGGACCTCACGCACCGACCAGCCCGTCAGCGGACGCAGAGCCGCGTCACACCGGTCCACCGCCTCGGCGAACACCGCACTCGACTCCAGCAGCGCACGCCCCATCCCCGGCCACTGCGAACCCTGCCCCGGGAAGACGAACACGACCTTTCCCCGTCGTTCAGCGGTGCCCGAGACGAGCGAATCGAGGGAGCGGTCTTCGGCCAGGGCTGACAGGCCCTCCACCAGGCCGGTCATGTCCGAGGCGATCACGCTTGCCCGGGAGGTCAGGTGGGAGCGGTGACGGCCGGCTGTCACGGCGACGTCGGCCAGCGACACGTCCGTGCGCTCCCCCAGCCAGGACGCCCAGCGTCCGGCCTGGGCACGCAGCGCTGCCTCACTCTGGCCCGAGAGCAGCACGGGCCGGGGGCCCTGCTCGGCGGAGGGCTTGGTCTGGGTCGGGTCGGTGGTGGCAGGGGTGGGCGGTTCTTCGATGACGACGTGGGCGTTGGTGCCGGAGAGGCCGAACGACGACACGCCGGCGCGCCTGAGGCGCTCGCCGTCGTGCTTCCACGG
>NZ_JBNCNM010000053.1:1656-4169 GCF_049846985.1 Streptomyces sp. DT190
ACGAGGCTTGCCTTGTTCTCGTGACTGCGTGCCTTTTGAAGAATGAGCCTGCGAGTTTGCGGTGTGTTGCGAGGTTAACCCGGGTGGGGTAGCCGTAGCGAAAGCGAGTCCGAATAGGGCGATTTTAGTAGCACGCTCAAGACCCGAAGCGGAGTGATCTAGCCATGGGCAGGTTGAAGCGGAGGTAAGACTTCGTGGAGGACCGAACCCACCAGGGTTGAAAACCTGGGGGATGACCTGTGGTTAGGGGTGAAAGGCCAATCAAACTCCGTGATAGCTGGTTCTCCCCGAAATGCATTTAGGTGCAGCGTCGTGTGTTTCTTGCCGGAGGTAGAGCACTGGATAGGCGATGGGCCCTACCGGGTTACTGACCTTAGCCAAACTCCGAATGCCGGTAAGTGAGAGCGCGGCAGTGAGACTGTGGGGGATAAGCTCCATGGTCGAGAGGGAAACAGCCCAGAGCATCGACTAAGGCCCCTAAGCGTACGCTAAGTGGGAAAGGATGTGGAGTCGCAGAGACAACCAGGAGGTTGGCTTAGAAGCAGCCACCCTTGAAAGAGTGCGTAATAGCTCACTGGTCTAGTGATTCCGCGCCGACAATGTAGCGGGGCTCAAGCGTACCGCCGAAGTCGTGTCATTGCAGCATATACGGCCAACGCCGGCTGTGATGGGTAGGGGAGCGTCGTGTGCCGGGTGAAGCAGCCGCGGAAGCGAGTTGTGGACGGTTCACGAGTGAGAATGCAGGCATGAGTAGCGATACAAACGTGAGAAACGTTTGCGCCGATTGACTAAGGGTTCCTGGGTCAAGCTGATCTGCCCAGGGTAAGTCGGGACCTAAGGCGAGGCCGACAGGCGTAGTCGATGGATAACCGGTTGATATTCCGGTACCCGCTGTGAAGCGTCAAACATCGAGCCCATTGATGCTAAGGCCGTGAAGCCGCCCTGGAGCCTTCGGGCAAAGGGGAGTGGTGGAGCCGCCGAACCAAGGTGGTAGTAGGTGAGTGATGGGGTGACGCAGGAAGGTAGTCCATCCCGGGCGGTGGTTGTCCCGGGGTAAGGGTGTAGGCCGGACGGTAGGTAAATCCGCCGTTCATTAAGGCTGAGACCTGATGCCGAGCCGATTGTGGTGAAGTGGATGATCCTATGCTGTCGAGAAAAGCCTCTAGCGAGTTTCATGGCGGCCCGTACCCTAAACCGACTCAGGTGGTCAGGTAGAGAATACCGAGGCGTTCGGGTGAACTATGGTTAAGGAACTCGGCAAAATGCCCCCGTAACTTCGGGAGAAGGGGGGCCACACCTGGTGAGAACACTTGCTGTTCGAGCTGGGGGTGGCCGCAGAGACCAGCGAGAAGCGACTGTTTACTAAAAACACAGGTCCGTGCGAAGCCGTAAGGCGATGTATACGGACTGACGCCTGCCCGGTGCTGGAACGTTAAGGGGACCGGTTAGCTCCATTTCGGTGGGGCGAAGCTGAGAACTTAAGCGCCAGTAAACGGCGGTGGTAACTATAACCATCCTAAGGTAGCGAAATTCCTTGTCGGGTAAGTTCCGACCTGCACGAATGGCGTAACGACTTCTCGACTGTCTCAACCATAGGCCCGGTGAAATTGCACTACGAGTAAAGATGCTCGTTTCGCGCAGCAGGACGGAAAGACCCCGGGACCTTTACTACAGTTTGATATTGGTGTTCGGTTCGGCTTGTGTAGGATAGCTGGGAGACTGTGAACTCTGGACGCCAGTTCAGGGGGAGTCGTCGTTGAAATACCAGTCTGGTCGTGCTGGATGTCTAACCTGGGTCCGTGATCCGGATCAGGGACAGTGTCTGATGGGTAGTTTAACTGGGGCGGTTGCCTCCTAAAGAGTAACGGAGGCGCCCAAAGGTTCCCTCAGCCTGGTTGGCAATCAGGTGTTGAGTGTAAGTGCACAAGGGAGCTTGACTGTGAGACCGACGGGTCGAGCAGGGACGAAAGTCGGGACTAGTGATCCGGCGGTGGCTTGTGGAAGCGCCGTCGCTCAACGGATAAAAGGTACCCCGGGGATAACAGGCTGATCTTCCCCAAGAGTCCATATCGACGGGATGGTTTGGCACCTCGATGTCGGCTCGTCGCATCCTGGGGCTGGAGTCGGTCCCAAGGGTTGGGCTGTTCGCCCATTAAAGCGGTACGCGAGCTGGGTTTAGAACGTCGTGAGACAGTTCGGTCCCTATCCGCTGTGCGCGTAGGAGTCTTGAGAAGGGCTGTCCCTAGTACGAGAGGACCGGGACGGACGAACCTCTGGTGTGCCAGTTGTTCTGCCAAGGGCATGGCTGGTTGGCTACGTTCGGGAGGGATAACCGCTGAAAGCATCTAAGCGGGAAGCCTGCTTCGAGATGAGGACTCCCACCTCCTAGAGAGGGTAAGGCTCCCAGTAGACGACTGGGTTGATAGGCCGGATATGGAAGCACGGTAACGTGTGGAGTTGACCGGTACTAATAGGCCGAGGGCTTGTCCTCAGTTGCTCGCGTCCACTGTGTT
>NZ_JBNCNM010000054.1:0-3907 GCF_049846985.1 Streptomyces sp. DT190
GACTCCCACACCGCCGCCAGCGACACCATCACCGCCCACAACACCGGCTGCACCACATCCACCCGGTCCAACCCCGGCGCACCCTCCTCACCCCGCACCACATCGACCAACGACCAGTCGACAAAGGCCGACAGCGCCTCAGCGCACTCCGCGAACCGCGCCGCGAACACCGGCGACGAATCGAGAAGCTCCACCGCCATCCCCACCCACTGCGCCCCCTGACCCGGGAACACGAACACCGGGTCGACGGTCTCGCCGATGCGCTGGGTGGTGCCTCGGGCGAGGCCGGGGGTGGTCGTGCCGGTGGCGAGGGCGCGTACTCCGGCGAGGAGGCTTTCGTTGTCGGCGCCGACGACCACCGCGCGTTCCTCCAGGGCGGCACGGCCCGTGAGGAGGGAGTGCGCCACGTCGGCGCGGTCGGGCGTGGTGTCCGCCAGGTGGGACAGCAGTCGTTCGGCCTGCTCTCGCAGCGCGTCCGCGGAGCGGGCGGAGAGCAGCCACGGCACTACGGTGCCGGCCGGGGCCGGAGCCGGTTCGGTGGAGTCCGGCTCGGTACCGGACTGTTCGAGGATCACGTGGGCGTTGGTGCCGCTGACACCGAAGGACGAGACGGCGGCCCGGCGTGGACGGCCGTCCGCGTCCCAGGGCCGGGTCTCGGTGAGGACCTCCACGTGTCCGGCCGACCAGTCGACGAACGGGGAGACCGCGTCGGCGTGCAGGGTGCGGGGCAGGGTGCCGTGCCGCATGGCCTGCACCATCTTGATGACGCCGGCCATGCCCGAAGCGGCCTGGGTGTGGCCGATGTTGGACTTCACCGAGCCCAGCCAGAGCGGACGGCCGGCGTCGTGTTCCTGCCCGTAGGTGGCGAGGATGGCCTGTGCCTCGATCGGGTCGCCGAGCTTGGTGCCGGTGCCGTGGGCCTCGACCGCGTCGATGTCCGCGCCGGACAGCCCGGCGTCCGCCAGCGCGGCGCGGATGACGCGCTGCTGGGAGCGGCCGTTGGGGGCGGTGAGGCCGTTGGAGGCCCCGTCCTGGTTGATGGCCGAGCCGCGCACGACGGCCAGGACCTGGTGGCCGTTGGCGCGGGCGTCCGACAGCCGTTCCAGGAGCAGCACGCCCACGCCCTCGGCCATGCCCATGCCGTCGGCGTCGGCGCCGAAGGCCTTGCAGCGGCCGTCCACCGCCAGGCCCCGCTGGCGGCTGAAGCCCACCAGGCCGATCGGCTCGCCCATGACGGCGGCGCCGCCGGTCAGGGCGAGGGAGCACTCGCCGGAGCGCAGGGACCGGATGGCCAGGTGCATGGCGACGAGTGCGGAGGAGCAGCCGGTGTCCAGGGTCACGGCCGGGCCTTCGAGCCCCAGGGTGTAGGAGACACGGCCGGAGGCGATGCTGGTGACCGTACCGGTGATCAGGTGTCCTTCGAGTCCCTCGGGCACCTCGCCGCTCGCGCCGTACCCCTGGTGGGACACGCCGACGAAGACGCCCGTGTCGCTGCCGCGCAGGCTGTCGGGGGCGATACCGGCCCGCTCCAGGGTCTCCCAGCTGGTTTCCAGCAGCAGTCGCTGCTGCGGGTCCATCGCCGTCGCCTCACGCGGGGAGATGCCGAAGAAGCCGGCGTCGAACTCGGCGGCGTCGTGCAGGAATCCGCCCTCGCGGGCGTAGGTCGTGCCGGGCCGGTCCGGGTCGGGGTCGTACAGGTTCGCCACGTCCCAGTGGCGGTCCGCGGGCAGGGGGGAGATGGCGTCGGTCTCGTCGAGGACGAGTCGCCAGAAGTCCTCGGGCGAGTGGACGCCTCCGGGGAAGCGGCAGCCCATCGAGACGATCGCGATGGGTTCGTCCCGGTGTGCGGGGCCGTCCGCCGGGGTGGCGGGCAGGGCGGCGGCCGGCTCGTCCGCCGTGTCGTGGACGAGGTGTTCGAGCAGGTGCCGGACGAGGTCGTGAACGTTGGGGAAGTCGAACACGACGGTGGCGGGGAGGCTCAGTCCGGTCGCCGTGTTGAGGCGGTTGCGCAGTTCGACGGCGGTGAGGGAGTCGAAGCCGAGTTCCCGGAAGGCGCGCTGCGGGGCGATCTCGCTGCCGTCGGCGTGGCCGAGGACGCCGGCGACCTGGGTGCGCACGATGTCGGTGAGGGTGCGCACGCGCTCGGCGCGCGGTTGGGCGGCCAGTTCCGCGCGCAGTCCGCCGAGTCGGTCGGCGGCATGGGCCGCGTCGGGCTCGTCGGCCCGCATCGCCTCGGCCACCTCGGGGACCTCGTGCAGCAGGGGCCGGGGGTGGGCGGCCGTGAAGACGGGGACGAAGCGTTCCCAGTCGATGTCGGCGACGGCCAGGAAGGTGTCGTCGTGGTCCAGGGCCTGCTGGAGGCCGGTGACGGCCAGTTCCGCGTCCATGAACGGGATGCCACGCCAGCGCAGCTGCTCGCGCACGACGTTGACGGCCATACCGCCGCCCTCGGGGCTCCAGATGCCCCACGCGATGGACGTTCCGGTCAGGCCGCGGGCCCTGCGGTGGTCGGCGAGCGCGTCGACGTAGGCGTTGGAGGCCGAGTACGCGCCGTGGTCGCCGCTGCCCCAGGTGCCGGCGACGGACGAGTAGAGGACGAAGGCGTCCAGCCGGTCGTGGTCGAAGACGGCGTCGAGGTTGGCCGCGCCGAGCAGCTTGGCGCGGGCACCCTCGGCGAAGAAGTCCAGGTCGGTGTCGGCGAGGGGCGCGAGCATGCCGACGCCGGCGGTGTGCACGACGGTCCGGATGGCGGGCCCGTCCGACTCGACCTCGGCCACCAGGCGTTCCAGGGCGTCGCGGTCGGCCACGTCGCAGGCCGCGATGGTGACGCGGCAGCCCAGGGCGGTCAGTTCCTCGCGCAGTTCGGCGGCGCCGGGGGCGTCCGGTCCGCGGCGGCTGGTCAGCACCAGGTGCTCGGCGCCCTTGCGGGCCAGCAGCCGGGCGGTGTGGGCGCCGAGGCCGCCGGTGCCGCCCGTGACCAGCGCGGCTCCGCTGGTGCGCCAGGCGCGCGGTGCGGTGCGCCCGGCGAGCGGGGCCCGCACCAGGCGGCGGATGTGGGCGGTCCGGCCGCGCAGGGCGGTCTGGTCCTCGTCGGCGCGGGCGGCGAGAACGGCGACGAGCCCACGCGCGGTGTCCTCGTCCAGCTCGGCGGGCAGGTCCACCAGTCCGCCCCACCGCCGGGGCTGCTCCAGGGCGACGACGCGTCCGAAGCCCCACAGGGCACCCTGGAGCGGGTTGCGGACGGTGTCGCCGGTGCCGGTGGTGACGGCCTCGCTGGTCAGGATCCACAGCCGGGCGTCGAGATCGGCGTCCAGCAGCCCCTGGAGCAGGACGAGGGAGGAGGTCATGCCGGCGGTGGCACCCGGGTGGCCGGGGGCGGCTCGCTCGTCGAGCGCCAGCAGGGAGACGACGCCTTGCAGGGACGCCGGCCCGGTGACGGAGACGGCGTCCGCGAGCCGGGCGGCGACCCGGGCGCGGTCCGGATCGCCGGCGTCCACGGCGAGGGTGACGGTGGTCGCGCCCGCCTGGGCGAGGGTGCGGGCCACGGCGGCGACCAGGGGGGACCGCAGGTGCGTCTCGGGGACGGCGAGGAGCCAGGTGCCGTGCAGGGTGCCGGCGGCGGGCAGGTCGTAAGGACGCCAGACCACCCGGTAGCGCCAGCTGTCCACCGTGGCACGGTCGCGGCCGGCCCGCCGCCACGCGGCCAGTGCCGGGACGATGTCGCTGAGTCCTTCGGTGCTGTTCAGTCCGAGGGTTCGGGCGACGTCCTGGAGGTCGCCCTCCTGAACGGTGCGCCAGAACTGCTCCTCGACGGGATCGGCGGCCTTCTGCCCGGCCTTCGGCGCTTCCAGCCAGTAACGGCGGCGCTGGAAGGCGTAGGTGGGCAGGTCGACACGGCGCGGGGACA
>NZ_JBNCNM010000055.1:0-3545 GCF_049846985.1 Streptomyces sp. DT190
CGGCGAGCACGGGGTGCCCGTTGCGCCGGGCGTCGGAGAGGCGCTCCAGGAGCAGTACGCCCGCACCCTCACCCCAGCCCGTGCCGTCGGCGGCGGCCGCGAACGCCTTGATACGCCCGTCCGCCGCGAGCCCTCGCTGCCTGCTGAACTCGGTGAAGACGCCCGGGGTGGACATCACCGACACACCCGCCGCCACGGCGAGGGTGCACTCTCCCTGACGCAGCGCCTGCGCCGCCTGGTGCAACGCCACCAGCGACGACGAACAGGCCGTGTCGACGGTGATCGCCGGGCCCTCGAGGCCGAGGAAGTAGGCCAGCCGGCCGGAGATCACGCTGGCTATCCTGCCGGTCAGCAGCAGGCCGTCCAGCCCTTCCCCGGCCTCGTGAAGCAGTGGGCCGTACTCCTGGGTCATGGCGCCGACGAACACGCCGGTCAGGCTGCCGCGCAGGGCGGTGGGGTCGATGCCCGCGCGCTCGATCGCCTCCCAGGCGACCTCCAGCAGGAGCCTCTGCTGCGGGTCCATCGCCGTCGCTTCGAGCGGGCTGATTCCGAAGAAGCCGGCGTCGAAGGCAGCGGGGTCGGTGAGGAAGCCGCCCTCGCGGACGTAGCTCTTGCCCGGCCGGCCCGGATCCGGGTCGTACAGCCCCTCGACGTCCCAGCCACGGTCGGTCGGAAAGTCCGAGATGGCCTCACTGCCGGATGCGACCAGTTCCCACAGTTCCTCGGGCGATCCCACGCCTCCGGGAAGCCGGCAGCCGATACCCACCACGGCGATGGGCTCGTCCGACGCGGCGGACGCGGCCACCGGGCCGGCGGTGGCCGTCGCCTCCCCCAGCAACCGACCGCGCAGATGCCGGGCCATCGCGGCCGGCGTCGGGTGGTCGAACACCGCCGTCGGTGACAGGCGCAGGCCCGTGGCGGTGTTGAGGTGGTTGCGCAGTTCGACCGAGGAGAGCGAGTCGAAGCCGAGCTGCTTGAAGGCGCTGTCCGGCCGGATGGCCTCCGGCGTCGGGTGTCCCAGCACGGTCGCCGCGTGGGCTCGTACCAGCTCCGTCAGCTCGCGCTCCGCCTCGGCCGGGGACATCCCGGCGAACCGGTGCCCGCCCGCGGCCCCGTCCGGTGAACCGGCGGCGGCGGTGCGCCGGGCGGCGCGGGGACGCACCAGGGCGCCGAGCACCGGGGACGGCGCCACATGGCCGCCCTGGGCGAGCCGTGCGGTGTTCAGCTTCGCGGGGACGAGCATCGGCTCGTCGAGGGCGAGGGCCGCGTCGAACAGGGCGAGCCCTTCCTGCGCCCGCAGGGGTGCCAGGCCGGCCCTGGCCATCCGGGCCAGGTCCGCCCGGTCCAGGTCCTCGGTCATGTCGCTGCGCTGGTCCCACAGGCCCCAGGCCAGGGAGGTGGCAGGAAGTCCCTCGGCCCGCCGGTGTGCGGCGAGCGCGTCGAGGTAGACGTTGGCCGCCGCGTAGTTGCCCTGCCCGGCACCGCCGAGCGCGCCCATCACCGAGGAGAACAGGACGAACGCCGCGAGGTCCAGGTCCCGGGTGAGCCGGTGCAGATGCCATGCCGCGTCCGCCTTGGGCCGCAGCACCGCGTCCAGCCGCTCGGGCGTCAGCGCGGAGACCAGGCCGTCGTCGAGGACACCTGCCGTGTGCACGACCGCGGTCAGCGGATGCTCGGCCGGTACCGCCTCCAGCAGGGCGGACAGTGCCTCGGGCTCGGACACGTCGCACGCCACCGCCTCGGCGGTCGCCCCGAGTTCGGCCAGCCCCTCGACGAGGTGCCCGGCGCCCTCGGCCGCCGGCCCGCGGCGGCTGACCAGCAACAGATGCCGTACCCCGCGCTCGGTCACCAGGTGCCGGGCGAGCAGCCCGCCCAGCGTTCCGGTGCCGCCGGTGATCAGCACCGTGCCCTCGGGATTCCACTCCGGCGGCGTGGCCACCGGCCCGGCACCCTCGGTGCCCGACGCGGTGGCCCGGGTGAGCCGCGGCACCAGGATCTCTCCGCCGCGCACCGCCAGTTGCGGCTCTCCGCAAGCGAGCGCGGCAGGCAGGGCGCGCAGGGAACGCTCGTCCTCGTCGACGTCGACGAGGACGAAACGGTCCGGGTTCTCCGTCTGCGCGGCGCGCAGCAGCCCCCACACAGGCGCGGAGGCGAGCGCCGGGCGCTCCGCGCGGCCGGTCACCACCGCACCCCGGGTGACGACCACCAGCCGGGAGTCGGCGAACCGCTCGTCGGCGAGCCATGACCGGATCAGGGACAGCGAGGTCAGCAACTCGGTGCGGGCGGCGGCGGGATCGCCGGAGGCGGCGTCCTCGCCGGGGAGTCGGCAGGCCAGGACGAGTCCGGGCCGGGAGGCGTCGGGTGCCGCGAGCGCGTCGCCCAGCACGGACAGGTCCGCGTACCGCCGCACTCGCGCATCGTCGTCCAGGAGGGTGGCCAGGCCGAGCCCGTCGTCGCCGACCAGCGCCCACGGGCCGGCCGGGGTGTCCTCGGAGTCCTGCGCCGGACGGCTCATCCACTCCATGCGGAACAGCGCGTCGTGGTGGCCGTCGCGCGCGCCGCCCAGCTTCTCGGGGTCGACCGGACGCAGCGCCAGCGAACCGACCGACGCGACCGGCGCACCCTCGGTGTCGGCGACCTCCACCGCCAGGGCGTCACGGTCCGTCGGGGTCAGCCGCACCCGCACGTTCGTGGCGCCGGTCGCGTGCAGCCGCACGTCGGACCAGACGAACGGCAGCCTCGGCGGGTCCATCGCCCGCCCGGCCCCCGGGTCGTCCGGGAGGAGCCCGGCGTGCAGGGCCGCGTCCAGCAGCGCGGGGTGGACACCGAACGCGGTCGCCTCGGCGTGCCGCTCCCGCGGCAGCACCACCTCGGCGTACACCTCCTGCCCCCGCCTCCACAGGGCCCGCACTCCCTGGAACGCGGGTCCGTACTGGTAGCCGAGGGCGGCCAGCGACGGGTACAGCTCATCGGTCTCCACCGGCACCGCCCCGGTCGGCGGCCACACCCGGGGATCCCAGGAGGACCCCGCCGGACCGCCGGGGGCGAGCACGCCCGTGGCGTGGCAGGTCCAGGGCACACCGGTTCCCTCGCCGTCGGGCCGGGAGTACACGCTCACCGGCCGCCGTCCGGCCTCGTCGGGCTCGCCCACCTCCACCCGGGTCTGGACCGCGCCGTTCGCGGACAGCAGCAGCGGTGCCCGCAGGGTGAGTTCCTCAAGGTGGTCGCCGCCCACTTCGTCGCCCGCGCGGAGCGCCATCTCGACGAAGGCCGTGCCGGGCAGCAGGACGGTGCCCGAAACGGCGTGGTCGACCAGCCAGCCGTGGGTCGGCAAGGACAACCGGCCGGTCAGCACGGTGACGTCCGTCCCCGCCAGCTCCACCGCCGCACCGAGCAGCGGATGTTCGACCGCAGCCTGCCCGGCCGCCTCGGCGTCGCCGGCGCCCTTGGTCGCTTCCATCCAGTATCGCTGGTGCTGGAAGGGGTAGGTGGGCAGGTCGAGATGGGTGGGACGGGCGGCGGGATAGAACGCGGCCCAGTCCGCA
>NZ_JBNCNM010000056.1:0-2303 GCF_049846985.1 Streptomyces sp. DT190
GCTCGATCACCGACCATGCGGCGTCAGATATCTCCCCATCCCTCACGATCAGTCCAACGATCGGATGATCGGAAAGACCCTGCCTAGACCTTCGACGCCGGGCACCTGCCTCCAAGACGTCAGCCACTCCCGTGCCGTCGCCATATCCGTGGTCTCCGGGCGCAGCGTCCACCGGGCGCTCAGCTCGCGGTCGGTGAACAGCCGCTCCAGCTGCGCGCGCCGCTCGCCGTACGGGACTTGCAGCAGCTCCTGGCCGTCGACCTGGAGGAGGTCGAAGGCGATGAAGTGCGCCGGCATCTCCTGAGCGAGCCCCGCGGCGGCCCGGCCGCCGGAAACCACTCGCCGCTGGAGCGCCTCGAGCGACATCCGGCCCTCCACCCACACGACCAGCTCGCCATCGAGGACCAGGCCGTCGGGCAGGTCGGCGGCCGCGTCCACGAGCTCGGGGAAGCGGCTCTGCATGAGGCTGTCGCGGCGGGACTGCACCAGCAGCGGGCCGGGCGCCGACCAGGCTGCCCCCTCCTGTTTACGGCCGGGCCACGGTCCGCGCGACCGGCCCAGGGCGAGTCGGCGGCTCGAGTCCCTCGTACGGGGTGCCTCCCCACCGGCCTGTACCGCGCGGCCACAGCGAAGAGATCACGGTCGACGGCGAGGCGGCCCCGGTGACCGTGAAACTCGGCGTGTGGGTATCGAACACCAAGTCGAGGCGAGGCAGACCCAGCGCCGACAGCTCGACGCACTCCGGGAGCTGGGCATGGAGTGGGCGCAGGAGCGCCGAGTTTGCAATTTCACCAACTCAACACCCACCTGGTGGCCGGGCTGAAACGGTACGAGGCCGAGCACCACGTGCTCACCACCGTTCGCCTCCCGCCGTATGCACCCGACCTGACCCTCGCACCACCGACCCCACCCTGGGAACCTCAGTAGGGGGCATGGTGGCGGGGGACTGCGACGCCGACGGCTGTGAACGGGGCGGTGAGCAGGGCGTACTGCTCGGCTGGGAGCGTGGCGGATTTCCGTACGGCTTTGGCTGCGATCACGCAGACGGACTTGGCGTCCGAGTGGAGTCCCGCGCGGTATGCATTGAGTTCCTCACTGCGCGGAAGCAGCGCCGACCGGACGGCGTGGTCGAGCTCGGAGTTTTCTGATGCGGAGAGCCGGAGGGCACGGCTTGCCTCACGGCCGCCCTGCCGACGCCGGCTGACGGCGTGGTCGAACGCGGCGGCGAGAGTCTGGGGCGGCAGAGCCGCGACCGTTGCTATGAATCGAGCCGTGGCGGCATCCACAACTAGCTCCTTGTTCAGAATGCGGAAGGTCTAAGGGCTAGCGCCAAGCAGGTGACGCGACCAGGCACTCTGCCTTGCCCGTGAGAAGGTACGTCCGGCTGGAACGAAGCGGAGTGTGACATGGACATCCATCGCCTGGCACGCATAGCAGCGACGCTCTTTGGGGAGCTCGGCACTGCTGGAGCGCTCACGGTACGGGAGTTGCCCGACGGACTCGGAATCTGTGTGTGGCCAGCCGGCACCCGGGGTGGAGGAAGCATCTTCGTGGGGTGCGACGAGTCGGTCCTGTTCGTGGGATCCGCGACAGGTTTCGACGCCGGTCTCGCCGCTTTCCGCCGGGGCAGGCGTACTCCTGCCGAACGCTTCCGGGGCGAGCCTGACAAGGCGACTGCACAGAAGCCCGTTGAGTAGCGGGGTGTGGGCGACCGCTACGAGCGGGCGAAAGACGTCCCCTCGTGTCTGCGGTGATGGCCGCTTTACCGCAGAGTCCGTGTTCGTCGCAATCACCGGATCCTGAATCGCATGAAGTCCGACCTGCCATGGCACCTGTCAGGCGCTGGCCGACGCCGCGCGTCGAGGCCCGCTATTCGGGCTCGGCCTCGACGATCCTGACGTCCTCGGCGATCGGGTCCTCCATGACCCTGGACATGTAGCGTTCGGCGCCGACAAGGTCATAGGTGTCGTATGACGCCATCGAGCTGCCCTCGTAGGTCCACTCCACGCGGTACCGCTCTGCCACCTGGCTTCCCCCCACTCGCTCACCCGCCGGAGCGCTGTCCGACTCGAACCGTACCCCGCCCGTCGTTTGCATCCCACACGACGTACGCTCGGCCTCAAATGTCACAACCACCCACTTCCTTGCATCCGTCCCGGCCTGACTGCGCCCTGCGCTCACGGTTCCGTGCGACGGATTCCAGGGCCGGTGGCCTCAAGAGCGCCGGATCGATGAGACGGCGTCCAGCAGCAGCGGCAGGAGCTGGGTGACGTCGTGCCGCTTGCCGAGCCTCCCGGTGAGCG
>NZ_JBNCNM010000057.1:0-2092 GCF_049846985.1 Streptomyces sp. DT190
GGGCAGGTCGAGTACCTGGGCCGGACCGACTTCCAGGTCAAGATCCGCGGCTTCCGTATCGAACTCGGCGAGATCGAACACGCCCTGCTCGCACACCCGGACATCGACAACGCGGTGGCCGTGGTACGTGAGGACCGCGCCGGCGACCAGCGGCTGGTCGCCTACGTGGTGCCGGGCGCCGGCACGGCGGACACCGGCGTGGACCTCGCGTCCCTGACGGAACTGGCCCGGCAGTCCCTCCCGGAGTACATGGTCCCGTCGGCGATCGTCCCGCTCGCCGAGTTCCCCATGACCACCAGCGGGAAGCTGGACCGCAAGGCCCTGCCCGCACCCGACCACAGCGAGGTCGCGGCCGCCGGCCGAGGGCCGCGCAACCACAACGAGGAAGTGCTCTGCCGGCTGTTCGCCGAGCTGCTCGGCGTGGAGGAGGTCGGCATCGACGTCGACTTCTTCGCCCACGGCGGGCATTCACTGCTGGCCACCCGGCTCATCGGCCGTATCCGCAACGAACTCGACGTCGACGTGAAGGTCACGACGGTGTTCCGCAATCCGACGGTCGCCCAGATGGCGGCCCGGATCGAGAAGCTCGCCACGTCGAACCGCCCCCGGCTGCGACAGATCAACGTATAGGAGTAGCGTCGATGATCCCGTTGTCCTTTGCCCAGCGCCGGATGTGGTTCCTCCACCGCCTGGAAGGTCCGTCCGCGACCTACAACATCCCGTTCGCGCTGCGCCTGGACGGGGCGCTGGACACCGGGGCCCTGGCCTCGGCAGTGGCGGACGTCGTCACCCGGCACGAGAGCCTGCGCACCCTGGTCGTCGAGAACCCGGACGGTGTGCCGGAACAGCGGATCCTCTCCCCGGAGGAGGCGATCACGCCGTTCCGGGTCGTCGAGGTGACCGCGGAGGCCGTGGACGGCGCGATGCAGGAGGCCGTGGGCGAGAGCTTCGACCTGGAGAGGGAACTCCCGCTGCGGACCACCGTCCTCCGCGTCTCCCCGCAGGAGCACTACCTGGCGTTCGTGTTTCACCACATCGCCGCGGACGGGGCGTCGATGGCCCCCTTCCTGCGAGACCTGGTGTCGGCCTACACGGCCCGGCACAGCGGGAGCGCACCGCAGTGGGCTCCCCTGCCCGTGCAGTACAAGGACTACACGATGTGGCAGCGGCAGCTGCTCGGCGAGGACGGCGACCGGGAGAGCGTCGCCGCGCCCCAACTCGCGTACTGGCGCCAGGAGCTGGCCGAGGTACCGCAGCCGGTTCAGCTGCCGCTGGACCGGCCGCGGCCCACGGTGGCCGGTTACGACGGCGACCACGTCGACTTCCTGCTGGAGCCCGAGATGGTCGCCGGGCTCGGAAAGCTGGCCGCCGACCACGGTGCCACGGCCCCGATGGTGGTCCAGGCCGCACTGCTGGTGCTCCTGCAGAAGCTGGGCGCCGGCGAGGACGTGACGATCGGCAGTCCGATCGAGGGCCGCACGGACGAGGACCTGGCCGACCTGATCGGGTTCTTCGTCAACACCTGGGTGCTGCGCGCCGACCTCTCGAAGACCCCCTCGTTCGGCGACCTGGTCGAGCAGGTCCGGGACAAGGCACTCGCCGCGTACGACAACCAGGACGTGCCGTTCGAGCGGCTGGTGGAACTGCTCAACCTGGAGCGGTCCACCTCCTACCAGCCGCTGTTCCAGGTGATGCTGGCCTGGCAGTTCGTGTGGCCGGAGATCGAGATGCCGGACCTGCGGGTCTCACTCGTCCCGGCCGGTACCGACACCGCCAAGTTCGACCTGTTCTTCAACATCGTCCCGTCGGCGTCCGGACGCGCCTACGGGCGGCTCGAGTACGCCACGGAACTGTTCGACCACACCACGGCCGTCGACATCGTCACCCGCCTGGTACGCATCCTGGAACAGGCGGTCGCCGACCCGGAGGTGCGTCTCGGGGACATCGACGTGTTGTCGGTGGTGGAGCGGGAGTGGTTGGTGCGTGGGGTCAATGACACGGTGCGTCCGGTGGCTGTGGGGACGTTGCCGGGTGCGTTCGAGGCGCAGGTGGTGCGTGATCCGGGTCGGTTGGCGGTGGTCGGTGAGGGCGA
>NZ_JBNCNM010000058.1:0-1647 GCF_049846985.1 Streptomyces sp. DT190
TCAGAGGTCGTTCTCTTTCCGAACCCCAGGTGCGGTTTTTGCTGGTCAGGCATGAGATTGCGGCTGGCACGGAAGTCTCGCTCCGTTGCTGACCGAGATGTCATGGGGGTGGCGGATGCCGTCGATGCGGGCGGTGTTGGAAGCGCGGCAGAAAGCTGCGGCGGTGCGAGTGGAGGAACTCGAAGCCGAGTTGGAGCTGGTGCGGGTGGCTCTGGCGGAGGCGGAAGAGGTGCTCAGGCGTCGAGTGATCGGGCTGGAGCAGTATTTGGAGGCGCTGGCCGAGGAGGATGCACCCGCCGTGGCCGCCGTGTCGCAGAAGAAGCCGGTGGGACCACGCCGGGCGGTGCCTCACCGGGACGACGCGGCCGGGGTTGAGGTGTTGTCGGTGGACTACCAGGCATTGATGGCCGCCGCCCTGGAGGCGGGAGCCGATGGGCTCGGTGCCCGGCAGGCGGCGGTGGTGCTGGGCTGGGACAGCGCCTTGGCATCCCGTGTCGAGGGAGCGAGGGCCCGGCTGAAACGACTGGTGGAACGGGGCTGGCTGGTCGAAGAGAAGCCGGGCAGGTTCATGCTGCCCTCGCCGGAGCAGGACGCTGCTGGCGCTGGGCGGCCAGGCGCCGGCTCATGAGCATGGTCATCGACCACAGGATGATGCTCTCGCTGGTGTCGGTGCGCCGTTCGTAGTCACGGACCAGGCGCCGGCTGCGCAGGAGCCAGGCGAAGGATCTTTCGACGACCCAGCGGCGGGGCAGGACCTGAAAACCTTGGACGTCGTCGCTGCGGCGGACGATGTCGAGGACGACTCCGAGGTGCTGGACGGTCCAGTCGGTGAGGTGGCCGGTGTAACCGCCGTCGGCCCAGACCCGCACCAGCCGCCGGAAATGATTCTTCGCCGCAGGCAGCAGGACGCGGGCAGCGTCCCGGTCGGTCGTGGAGGCCGGCGTGACCAGCACAGCCAGCAGGAGCCCGAGGGTGTCGGTGAGCACGTGCCGCTTGCGCCCGCTGATCCTCTTCCCGGCGTCGTAACCCCGTGAAGCGAAGGTGACCGTGGCGTCCGCCTTCACCGACTGCGAGTCCACGACCCCCGCGCTCGGCTCCGGGCTGCGGCCCTCAGCTGTGCGGACGGCCTCGCGCAGACGTTCATGCAGCTCGGCCACCAATCCCGCATCCCGCCAGCGGGCGAAGAAGGCATACACACGCGGCCACGGCGGAAAGTCAGACGGCATCGCCCGCCACTTGATGCCGTTGTCGACGAGATAGCGCACCGCGTCGATCATCTGCCGGTGGCAGTAGCCCTCCGGACGCCCGCCCCGGCCCGCCAGCCATCCCGGCACTGGCAGCAGATCCCGCACCGACGCCCACTCCGCATCGCTCATATCCGAGCCGTACCGCGGCCGACGCCCTGGCCAGTCAGCCGCATTCCCGAACCGATGGGCGAGACAGTCACACCCAGGAGTGGACGGACTGGACCCGGCAACCATGACCACGCGACACTTCGACAACAGGGCCTCTTGCTTCTCGCTGGACTCGACAACCGCGAGCTACCAAGAGGCCCTTCCTCTATGCCCCACCAGCCCACAAGTCACCCGATCCAGGACCCCGTTCGAACCAGACCGAGCGCACGACCGGATAGAGAACGGCCAGTCA
>NZ_JBNCNM010000059.1:0-1508 GCF_049846985.1 Streptomyces sp. DT190
GTGATCGGTCCGTAGGTGGAGCCCCAGCCGAGGACGAGGGTGCCCGCGCCGTCCGGGTCGTCCACCGTCAGGTCCGGGACGTCGATGCCGTCCACCTTCGCCTGCCGGGTGCGCACCATGAAGTCGTGGTTGGCCGGGGCGTAGGAGATGTTGCCCGTGCCGTCCTCCTTCTCGATGCCGCCGATCCGGTGCTCCAGACCCGGCGTGCCCGGGATCGCCCACGGGCGGGCCAGCGTCTGCGGGTCCCGCTTGTACGGCCAGAACACCTCGGTGCCGTCGTCCAGCGTGTGGTTCGGGCCCTGCGCGAACTGCACCGCGAGGTCGGGCAGCTCCTCCAGGTCCGGGATCCGCCAGGGCTCGGAGCCGTTGGCCAGATAGCCGTCGGAGAGCAGGAACACCGGCGTGCGGTACGTCAGCGCGATCCGCGCCGCCTCCAGCGCGGCGTCGAAGCAGTCCGCCGGCGTGCGCGGCGCGACCACCGGCACCGGGGCCTCGCCGTTGCGCCCGTACATCGCCTGCAGCAGGTCCGCCTGCTCGGTCTTGGTGGGCAGGCCCGTCGAGGGGCCGCCGCGCTGGATGTCCACGATCAGCAGCGGCAGCTCCAGGGAGACCGCCAGGCCGATCGTCTCCGACTTCAGCGCCACGCCCGGGCCGCTCGTCGTGGTCACGGCCAGCGAACCGCCGAACGCCGCGCCCAGCGCCGCCCCGATCCCGGCGATCTCGTCCTCGGCCTGGAAGGTGCGCACCCCGAAGTTCTTGTGCCGGCTCAGCTCGTGCAGGATGTCGGAGGCCGGGGTGATCGGGTACGAGCCCAGATACAGCGGCAGGTCCGCCTGCCGCGAGGCGGCGATCAGGCCGTAGGACAGGGCGAGGTTGCCGGAGATGTTGCGGTAGACACCCGGCGGGAACGCCGTCGCCGCCGGCGCGACCTCGTAGGAGACCGCGAAGTCCTCCGTCGTCTCGCCGAAGTTCCACCCCGCCCGGAACGCGGCGATGTTGGCCGCCGCGATGCCGGGCTTCTTCGCGAACTTCGACTTCAGGAACTTCTCCGTGCCCTCCGTGGGCCGGTGGTACATCCAGCTCAGCAGACCCAGCGCGAACATGTTCTTGCTGCGCTCGGCCTCCTTGCGGGTGAGGTCGAACTCCTTGAGGGCCTCCACGGTCAGCGTGGTCAGCGGCACCGGGTGCAGGTGGTAGCCGTCCAGCGACCCGTCCTCCAGCGGGGACGTCTCGTAGCCGACCTTCTGCATCGCCCGCTTGGTGAACTCGTCCGTGTTGACGATCACTTCCGCGCCGCGCGGCAGGTCGGCGATGTTCGCCTTCAGCGCCGCCGGATTCATCGCCACCAGCACGTTCGGCGCGTCCCCGGGCGTGAGGATGTCGTGGTCGGCGAAGTGCAGCTGGAAGGACGACACCCCCGGCAGCGTCCCGGCGGGCGCCCTGATCTCGGCCGGGAAGTTCGGCAGGGTCGACAGGTCGTTGCCGAACGACGCGGTCTCCGAGGTGAA
>NZ_JBNCNM010000060.1:0-1427 GCF_049846985.1 Streptomyces sp. DT190
GGCAAGTTCGTCGGAGCGCAGAACCCGTCCACGGGCATCGCCGAGAAGGACCTCTCCTGGGATCCCCCGACCGGGGCCGTGCGCGTACTCTGACCCGCGACCCCGCCGGTCGCAGAAGCGTCACTTCGCTCGGCCAGTTCTCTGGAAGAGGAGAGCGGCCCTCGCGCAGGCAAGGCTCTGACCGGCCCGGCATGCGGATCGTTGGCGGCACCCCGCTGCGGTGCGGACTGCTGAGCCCCGTTTCCTTCGTCCGGTACCCGGCCTTCGGCGACGATCTCCCCACTGAGGCACCCCGCGGATGGCTCGCTCGGCCCGAACGGCAAGGGAGAACGTGGGCCCACATGTACGCCGGTCCGGACGGGCCCATCGGAATTTGGCGGGCCCGTCCGTCAGACGTACGGAGAATGTCAGGCCTCGTAGGCCACGTTGGCCATCATCCCGGCCTCGCCGTGGTAGGCGTTGTGGCAGTGCAGCATCCACTGGCCCGGGTTGTCGGCGTCGAAGAAGACGGACAGCTTCTTCTTGGGCAGGACGATCGCGGTGTCCTTGCGGGGACCGGAGTCGCCGATCTGGTACGTGTGGCCGTGCAGGTGCATCGGGTGCCACATGTCGGTGTCGTTGACGAAGTCGAGCCGTACCCGCTGCCCTTCCTCAATCATGATCGGATTCGTCTCGGGGTTGGCCATGTCGAAGGGCTTGCCGTTGATGGCCCAGTTGTACTTGTCCATGCCGCCGGTTAGCTTGAGCTGGTGCGTCACATCGGTCCTGGCGGTCTCGAACCGTACGTCGTCTGTGGCACGCAACTGCGACGCCGTCATGATCATGCCGTCGAGTTCCTTCGGGCGGACGGTCGGCTTCGGGGCGCTGCCCGATCCCGTACGCACCAGGGCGAAACCGTTTGCGTCCTTGCCCTCGGCCACGGCAACCAGCGGGAAGACCCCGTCCCCCAGCGTGACGAGCACGTCGTAGCGCTCGCCCATGCCGACCAGCAGGGCGTCGACCTCCTGGTGCTGGACCGGGAAGCCGTCGGTGTGGGTGATGGTCAGCTTGTGGCCGCCGAGGGCGACGCGGTAGGCGGTGTCCCCGCCGGCGTTGATGATGCGGAGTCGCACCTTCTTGCCGGGCTTGCCGGTGTAGACGTCCGGGTCGGTCGCCACGCGGCCGTTGATCAGGTGGTGCGGGTACTTCACGTCGCCGGCGTCGCCGCCGAGCAGGGGGCTTTCGGCGCCCATGAGCATGAACTTGCCCATCGACATGCCGCCGGACGAGGAGGCGGAGGCCGAGGGGGACGCCGAGTCCCCACCCATGCCCATTCCGCCCATGTCCCCCATGTCGTGGCCCTCCATGCCGCTGGAGCTGGGGCTGCTGCTCTCTCCCATGCCGTGGCCCATGCCGCCCATGCCCTGCCTGAGTTCGGCGAAGACCTC
>NZ_JBNCNM010000061.1:0-1105 GCF_049846985.1 Streptomyces sp. DT190
TCGATCTCGCCGAGTTCGATACGGAAGCCGCGGATCTTGACCTGGAAGTCGGTCCGGCCCAGGTACTCGACCTGCCCGTCCCTGTTCCACCGCACCAGATCCCCGGTGCGATACATCCGTGTGCCCGGCTCCCCGAACGGGCAGGCCACGAACCGGTCCGCCGTCAGCGCCGACTGACCCACATACCCCCGCGCCAGCCCCGCACCCGCCAGATACAACTCACCCGCCACACCCGCAGCCACCGGATTCAACGCCGCGTCCAGCACATACACCTGCGTGTTCCACACCGGCGCACCGATCGGCACCCGGTCCGCGCCCGGCACATGCCGATACGCGGTCACCTCCACCGCCGCCTCCGTCGGCCCGTACAGGTTGAACACCCCACACCCCGGCAGCACCTCACTGGCCCGGTTCGCCAGCGCCGCCGGAAACGCCTCCCCCGCGACCTCGATCCACCGCAGACTCGTGCACTCCTTCGCCGCCGGCTCCGCCAGGAACACCTCCAGCAACGACGGCACGAAATCCGCCCCCGTCACCCCCTCCCGCCGGATCAACGACGCCAGATACCCCGGATCCCGCCGACCGTCCGCACGCGCCACCACCACCGCCGCACCCACCTGCAACGGCGCGAACAACTCCGGCACCGACACATCGAAACTCGCCGACGTACTCAGCAACACCCGGTCCTCAGCACCCACACCGAAGAACCCCAGACCCCACGCCAGCCGATTCATGATCGACCGGTGCGACACCTGCACACCCTTCGGACCACCCGTCGAACCCGACGTGTAAATCACATACGCCGCGTTGTCCGCAGACAGCTCACGCACCGGATCCGTCTCCGGACAACCCGACACATCCGGCAACACCCCGTCCAGCACCAGCAACGGCCGCGCACTGTCCAGCACATGCCGCACCCGCTCCTGCGGCAGATCCGGATCGATCGGCAGATACGCCGCCCCCGACTTCACCACCGCATACACCGCCACCACCAGATCCACCGACCGCGGCACCCGCACCGCCACCAGCCGCTCCGGACCCGCACCCCGCTCCACCAGCCAATGCGCCAACCGATTCGCCCGCCGGTTCAACTCCCCGTACGACA
>NZ_JBNCNM010000062.1:0-935 GCF_049846985.1 Streptomyces sp. DT190
GTCGTCGCGTTGGCGGCCGCCAGCGTCCCGGCGCGCCCTGCCCCCACCGCTGAGGCGGCACCGCCCTTCCCGGTGCCACCCCAGCGGTCTCCTGCCCACACAACCTCGACGGCGGGCCGGGGACCGGTACGCCTGACGTTGCCGGGGGTCGGCTTGGATGCGGCGGTAGTGCCCGTCGGGGTGGGGAGCGATGGGCGGCTGGCCGTGCCAGGCGACGGAAAGGCGGCCGGCTGGTGGAAGGACACCGCCCCGCCGGGCAGCCGTCAGGGCAGCACCGTCATCGCCGGGCGCCTCGACACCCGACGTGGGACCGCGGTCTTCGCGCCCCTGATCCGCGCCAAAGCGGGCGACCGGGTCGGTCACCGCCCCGGTCGGCACGGTGGGCTACCGGGTGAGGGCGGTCATCGTGCGCCGCGGCGCCGCGCTGCCGGGCGAGTTCATCACCACCACCGGACCGCCCCGGCTGGTGCTGATCACCTGCACCGGTCCTTACCGCCAAGGCAGCGGCTACCGCGACCGCCTATACGTCGACGCCGCCCCCGCACCGCCTTCCACCAGGTGATAACAACACGACGGTCATGGGCCAGGCGGGCTGTCGTCGGCTGGGACGGTTTGCCGAAATGGGCCCGGTGTCACCCGTACGGGGCGGCAAACGCCCGCGAGACGACGCCACACCCGCTGGAGGTCTGCACGCTCGTGCACCCGGCCCGAGGGCGGCACGTACACCAGGGCGGACTTCGGAACCCACACCGGCGTGCAGTCTGTCGGCCGGGCGCCCGATCGCCGACGCGCCACTCCAGCGCCCCCGGGGGGCTCCCATTCGCTCAGCAGAGCGGAACCCAGTACTAAAGAACTTAAAACTTCGCGGCTACTGTTGCCCCATGACCGATCCGCACGCCCCGGGGCTGCCCTCAGCGCCGTGCCAGATACCTCTG
>NZ_JBNCNM010000063.1:0-815 GCF_049846985.1 Streptomyces sp. DT190
TCGGCCAGCGCACCCGCCTCGATCGGATCACCCAACGACGTACCCGTCCCATGCGCCTCGATCGCATCGATGTCGGCAGGGGTCAGGCGGGCCGCCTGCAGCGCATCACGGATCACCCGCTGCTGGGAGGGGCCGTTGGGCGCCGTCAGACCCTGACTGCGGCCGTCCTGGTTCACCGCGCTGCCGCGGATGACGGCCAGCACGCGGTCACCGTCGCGCTCGGCCGCCGACAGCCGCTTCAGCAGCAGCACCCCCACGCCCTCGGCCCAGCCCGCACCATCGGCGTCGGCCGAGAAGGACTTGCACCGGCCGTCGGGTGCCATCCCCTTGAGCCGGCTGAACTCCACGAACAGGGCAGGCGTGCTCATCACCGTGACACCGCCGGCGAGGGCCTGTTCGCACTCGCCTTGGCGCAGCGCCTGGATCGCGAGGTGGAGGGCGACCAGCGAGGACGAGCAGGCGGTGTCGACGGTGACGGCCGGGCCCTGGAGGCCGAGCGTGTAGGAGACGCGGCCCGAGACCACGCTGCCCGCGTAGCCGGTGCTGGTGTAGCCGTCGAGGGCGTCCAGGTCGTGGCTCTGGTGGCCGTAGTCGGAGCTCATGGTGCCGAGGTAGACGCCGGTGTCGGTGCCGTTGAGCTTGTCCGGGCGGATGCCGGCGCGCTCCAGTGCCTCCCAGGAGGTTTCCAGGACGAGCCGCTGCTGCGGGTCCATCGACACGGCCTCCCGGGGACTGACTCCGAAGAAGGCGGCGTCGAAGCCCTCGACGTCGTCGATGAAGCCGCCTTCGCGGGCGTAGCTCTTGCCGACGGCCTC
>NZ_JBNCNM010000064.1:0-807 GCF_049846985.1 Streptomyces sp. DT190
CCGAAGGCGAGCAAGGGCTGCACGACCGCTCCAGCCGGCCCCGCACCACACCGCACCGCACCCCGGCCACGACCGAGGCCCGGGTGTGCCGCCTGCGCCAGGACCGCAAACTCGGCCCCGCACGGCTGGGACCGATCCTGGGCCTGCCCGCCTCGACCACCCACCGGATCCTGACCCGGCACGGCCTCAACCGCCTGGCCTTCCTGGACCGGCCCACCGGGCAGATCATCCGCCGCTACGAACGCGACCGTCCCGGCGAACTCGTCCACGTGGACGTCAAGAAACTCGGCCGTATCCCCGACGGCGGCGGCCACAAGGTCTTGGGCCGTCAGGCCGGTCGCCTCACCCGCAGCGGCATGGGCTTCGACTACATCCACTCCGCCATCGACGACCACACCCGCCTCGCCTACAGCGAGATCCACAACGATGAGAAGGCCGCCACCTGCGCCCACTTCCTCCGCCGGGCCGCGGCCTTCTTCACCGCCCACGGCATCAGCCGCATCGAACGTGTCCTGACCGACAACGCCTGGCCCTACCGCAAGAGCTTCGCCTGGCAGCAGGCCCTCGCCGACCTCGACGCGACCGGCAAGCTGACCCGCCCCTACCGGCCGCAGACCAACGGCAAGGTCGAACGCTTCAACCGGACCCTGCTCGACGAATGGGCCTACCTGCGGCCCTACACCAGCAACAACGAACGAACAGCAGCCCTGGCAGACTTCCTGCACACCTACAACCACCACCGCTGCCACACCGCACTCGGCGGCAAGCCACCGATCAGCCGCGTGAACAACGCTCCGGGTCAATACA
>NZ_JBNCNM010000065.1:0-691 GCF_049846985.1 Streptomyces sp. DT190
GTTCCGACGCTCCCACGGCTTGTAGGCACACGGTTTCAGGTACTATTTCACTCCGCTCCCGCGGTACTTTTCACCATTCCCTCACGGTACTATCCGCTATCGGTCACCAGGGAATATTTAGGCTTAGCGGGTGGTCCCGCCAGATTCACACGGGATTTCTCGGGCCCCGTGCTACTTGGGTGTCTCTCAAACGAGCCGCTGACGTTTCGACTACGGGGGTCTTACCCTCTACGCCGGACCTTTCGCATGTCCTTCGCCTACATCAACGGTTTCTGACTCGTCCTGCTGCCGGCAGACAGCAGAAGAGAGATCCCACAACCCCGCATACGCAACCCCTGCCGGGTCTCACACGTATACGGTTTAGCCTCATCCAGTTTCGCTCGCCACTACTCCCGGAATCACGGTTGTTTTCTCTTCCTGCGGGTACTGAGATGTTTCACTTCCCCGCGTTCCCTCCACTTGCCCTATGTGTTCAGGCAAGGGTGACAGCCCATGACGACTGCCGGGTTTCCCCATTCGGACACCCCCGGATCAAAGCCTGGTTGACGACTCCCCGGGGCCTATCGTGGCCTCCCACGTCCTTCATCGGTTCCTGGTGCCAAGGCATCCACCGTGCGCCCTTAAAAACTTGGCCACAGATGCTCGCGTCCACTGTGCAGTTCTCAAACAACGACCAGCCACCCATCACCCC
>NZ_JBNCNM010000066.1:0-674 GCF_049846985.1 Streptomyces sp. DT190
GCCCCGGTCGGGGGATCCCAGGAGAGGTCCTTCTCGGCGATGCCCGTGGACGGGTTCTGCGCTCCGACGAACTTGCCGTCGCCGACGTAGAGCGCCGTGTGGTAGGCGCTGCCGGCGGATCCCCAGTAGAGGATGTCTCCCGGCTGGATATTGCTCAGCGAGACCGGAGTGCCCACGGTCGACTGGTCCTGCGACACCCTGGGCAGGCTGATGCCCGCTTGCTTGAACGCGGCTTGGAGCAGGCTGGAGCAGTCCCACGAGTTGGGGCCGGTGGCGCCCAGTACGTAGGCGTCGCCGATCTGCGCCTTGGCGAAGGCGATGACCGCCGCCGCCGAACCACCGGCCGTGGACGAGGAGGTGCTCGGGGCGGTGGTGGTGCCGGCGGACGAAGTCAGGGTGGTCCGCTCGGAGGAGCGCGAGGCGGCGGCCTTCTCGCGTGCGGCCTCGGCCTTCCGCGTGGCCTCGGCCTTCCGAGCTGCCTCGGCCTTCTTCTTGGCCTGGGCGAGGTCCGCCTTGGCCTGCTTGGCGGCCTTGGCGACGGCTGCGTCACGCTCGGCCCGCAGTTCGTAGTTGGCCGCGGCCTGCTGGGTGGCATCCGCGGACCGCGAGACCTGCGCGGCCAGGTCGGCCGTGAGAGTGGGCAGTTCGAGCGTCTGAGTCGCCGGCTCAGCAGC
>NZ_JBNCNM010000067.1:0-135 GCF_049846985.1 Streptomyces sp. DT190
GGCGCCCGGCCCGCGGAGGGCGGACACACCGGTCGGCCCGGCGCGACGATCGCCGGAGCGGCCTCCGCCGCGCCGCGGAAGGGCGCACAGGGCGCCAGGAGCATCGAGGGCGCCAGGAGCGCCGAGGCGGGCACG
>NZ_JBNCNM010000067.1:232-670 GCF_049846985.1 Streptomyces sp. DT190
ACGGCAGCCGGGGCGAGCGCCCGGCCCGCAAACGGCGCCCGGCCCGCGGAGGGCGGACACACCGGTCGGCCCGGCGCGGCGATCGCCGGAGCGACTTCCGCCGCGCCGCGGAGGGACGTCGAGGGCGCCAGGAGCGTCGAGGGCGCCGGGAGCGCCGAGGCGGGCACGGCAGCCGGGGCGGGCACCCGACCCGCGGAGGGCGCCCAACCCGCGGACGGCGGACACACCGGTCGGCCCGGCGCGGCGATCGCCGGAGCGACTTCCGCCGCGCTGCGGAAGGGCGCAGAGGGCGCCAGGAGCGTCGAGGGCGCCGGGAGCGCCGAGGCGGGCACGGCAGCCGGGGCGAGCGCCCGGCCCGCAAACGGCGCCCGGCCCGCGGAGGGCGGACACACCGGTCGGCCCGGCGCGACGATCGCCGGAGCGGCCTCCGCCGCGCCG
>NZ_JBNCNM010000068.1:0-661 GCF_049846985.1 Streptomyces sp. DT190
AGGGAGCTGTGGCGCAAGGGCAGCACCGCCTACGGTCTGGTTCGACTTGCCGAGGACCGGCCGGCGGACGGCTTCGGCATCCACCCTGCCCTGCTCGACGCCGCCCTGCACGCCCTGGCCGGGGTACGCGAGGAGCAGGGTGAGGACCGGCCGGTCTTCCTGCCGTTCGAATGGACCGGCGTCGAACTCCACGCCGCCGGCAGCACCGAACTACGCGTGCGCCTCACCCTCGACCCGGCCACGGACGAACATCTCTCGCTCACGGTGGCCGACACCTCCGGGCAGCCCGTCCTGCACGCCGAGGGACTGCGCATCCGTGCGGCGTCCGCCGAGCAGGTGCGGGGGAGCCGGGTGGTGGACCATGCCTACCGGGTGGCTTTCGAGGTGCCGCGGGTGCTGGCGGAGGATGCGGCCGCCGGGGATTCGTGGGTGGTGGGCGCGGGAGAGGTGTGCCGTGCTGTGGGGGTGGAGCCGGTCGGTGATGTGGCTGCCCTGGTGGCGCTCCTGGAGACGGGTGCGGACGTGCCGGGGCGGGTGGTCGTCGATGTGCCAGCTGTTCTGGGCGGGTTGACCGCCGAGGAAGTGACGGTCGGTGCGCTGGAGTTGGTGCAGGAATTGCTGGCTCAGCCGCGTCTTGAGGGCTGTGAGTGGGTGTGGGTGA
>NZ_JBNCNM010000069.1:0-626 GCF_049846985.1 Streptomyces sp. DT190
CGTTGCTGCCGCCAGCGGGCCGGGCCCGGGGCAGGTGCCCGGGATCATCGCCAGGTCCTGGAGGGCATCGTGTTCAAGTTCCGCACCGGGGTGCCCTGGAGGGATCTGCCGGAGCGGTTCGGGCCCTGGCAGACCGTGTATGGACGCTTCGCCCGCTGGGCCGCCGACGGCACCTTCGACCGACTCCCGGCCGCAGCCCAGCAGCGGGCGGAGGTGGACTGGATGGTCGCGCTGGACTCCACGATCGTGCGGGCCCATCAGCACACGGCCGCCAAAGGGGGCTCGATGAGCGTGGGCTCGGACGCTCCCGTGGCGGACTGACCAGCAAGATCCACCTGGCCTGCGACGGGCGGGGCCGGCCGTTGTCCTTCACGGTCACGGCCGGCACCCGCAACGACTGCACCCAGGCCGAGACGGTCATCGACAAGATCCGCGTCGCCCGGCCCGGACCGGGACGGCCCCGCGTCCGCCCTGAGCGGGTGGTCGCCGACAAGGGCTACCCGGCCCGCTCCTCCCGCGCCTACCTGCGCAGACGCGGAATCAAAGCGACCATCCCCGAACGCGTCGACCAGCTCGCGGGCCGACGACGGCGCCGCCAACAGCCCTGCGGCTTCGACAAAGCCGCC
>NZ_JBNCNM010000070.1:0-626 GCF_049846985.1 Streptomyces sp. DT190
GACTACGCCGCCGGCGGCGACGAGTGCCACATGGCGTTCCACTTCCCGGTCATGCCGCGCATCTTCATGGCCGTCCGGCGGGAATCCCGCTACCCGGTCTCCGAGATCCTCGCCAAGACTCCCGCGATCCCGTCGAACTGCCAGTGGGGCATCTTCCTGCGCAACCACGACGAGCTCACGCTCGAGATGGTCACCGACGAAGAGCGCGACTACATGTGGGCCGAGTACGCCAAGGACCCCCGCATGCGCGCCAACATCGGCATCCGCCGCAGGCTCGCCCCGCTGCTGGACAACGACCGCAACCAGATCGAGCTGTTCACGGCCCTGCTGCTGTCCCTGCCCGGCTCGCCGATCCTGTACTACGGCGACGAGATCGGCATGGGCGACAACATCTGGCTCGGCGACCGGGACGCGGTGCGCACGCCGATGCAGTGGACGCCCGACCGCAACGCGGGCTTCTCGTCGTCCGATCCGGGGCGGCTGTTCCTGCCCACGATCATGGACCCGGTCTACGGCTACCAGGTCACGAACGTCGAGGCGTCCATGGCCTCGCCGTCGTCGCTGCTGCACTGGACCCGCCGCATGATCGAGATCCGCAAGCAGAACCCGGCCTTCGGCCTCGGCTC
>NZ_JBNCNM010000071.1:0-617 GCF_049846985.1 Streptomyces sp. DT190
GGCAAGTTCGTCGGAGCGCAGAACCCGTCCACGGGCATCGCCGAGAAGGACCTCTCCTGGGATCCCCCGACCGGGGCGGTACGCGTGCTCTGAGGCGCGGTGGCGTAGAAGGGCCCGGTTGCCGGTCGACGACCAGCAGCGGCACGACGAGGCCGATGGCCGCGGTCAGGGAACCGGCCGCGATGCGCAGACTACCGAGCGGATGGTACGGCTCGATGAGGCGTCGTATCCGCCGGTCGTCGTCCGTGGCGCGCAGGGGGCCGGTTGTCGTCACGGTGCGGCGGTGTCGGCCGGGCCGCGGCCGTGGTGCTCCTGGTCCTGCTGCTGCTCCGGCGGGCCAGCGCACCTGAATGTCCGGCCACTCCCGTCGTAGGGTGGTCCACCTCTGTGGCGGTTGCCGGCTGAGCCGACAGTTGTGCCGCCCCACGTTCACTCGCCGCGCACTGCCCCGGGCAGGCTCGTCGGCGGTCGACGGCCCGCCCGGGGGCGCGAGGTGAATGTCAGGCCTGGTAGGCCACGTTGGCCATCATCCCGGCCTCTCCGTGGTAGGCGTTGTGGCAGTGCAGCATCCACTGGCCCGGGTTGTCGGCGTCGAAGAAGACGGACAGCTTCTTCTT
>NZ_JBNCNM010000072.1:0-608 GCF_049846985.1 Streptomyces sp. DT190
CTGGAGCTGGGGCTGCTGCTCTCTCCCATGCCGTGGCCCATGCCGCCCATGCCCTGCCTGAGTTCGGCGAAGACCTCGTCGGGGGTGCCGGTGACACCGTCGACCCAGTCGTCGAGGAGGACGACCCACTCGTCGTCGTAGTCGAGGGTCTCCTTGGGGTCCTCGACGATCAGCGGGGCGTACAAGCCGCGGTCGAGCTGCACACCGACGTGCGGGTGAAAGAAGAAGGTGCCCGGGTGGTCGGTGACGAACCGGTAGGTGAAAGTGGAGCCGGCCCGGACTGCTGACTGGGTGACCGGGGGCACACCGTCCATGTCGTTACGCATGGCGATGCCGTGCCAGTGGATCGACGTGGGGGTCTTGCCGGGGAGCTGGTTGGACAACTCGGCGACCAGGGTGTCGCCGACGGAGACCCGGATCTCCTTGCCCGGGGTACGGCCATCGAAGGCCCAGGTCTTGGCCATGACGCCGCCGCCGAGGTCGATCATGGCAGGCGCCGCGGTCAGGGTGACCTTCCGCTGGCGTCCGGAGCTCTTCCGCTTCCTCTCGGTGGCGGCGACCGCCGAGGCGGAGGGGCTGATCAGGGCGCTGCCGCCGGAGCCACTCCC
>NZ_JBNCNM010000073.1:0-589 GCF_049846985.1 Streptomyces sp. DT190
TGGAGGTAGTCGAGCTTGGCGGTCAGGCCCTTCAGGTCACCGACGCCGTCGCCGTTGCTGTCCTGGAAGGATCGGACGAGCACCTCGTAGAAGACGGCGCGCTTGAACCACTCGGGGTCGCGGTCCCTGGCGGGGGTGTCCTCGAAGGTGTCCTGAACGGGTTCGTTGACGATCATGTTGTGGGTGACCCTCCGATCTGCGGGTGGGACGGTCGCAGAACCGAGAAGACGTGCGCGGGACGGTGGCCCGGTTCGAGGCGCACGTAGTTGGCCCTGCCCCAGTGGTAGGTCTCGCCGGTGAGCTCGTCGCGCACCGGCACCGACTCGTGCCAGTCCAGGCCGAGTTGCGGCATGTCCAACGAGACCGTGGCCTCCTGGGTGTGGTGGGGGTCGAGGTTGGCGACCACCAGAACCGTGTTCGAACCCTTCCGCTTCGAGTAGACGATCACCGCCTCCTGGTCCGCGTGGTGGAAGTGGAGATCGCGCAGCTGCTGGAGGGCCGGGTTCTCCCGCCGGATGGTGTTGAGCCGGGTGAGCAGGGGGGCGATGGTGCGGCCCTCGCGTTCGGCGCGTTCCCAGTCGCGGGGGCG
>NZ_JBNCNM010000074.1:0-582 GCF_049846985.1 Streptomyces sp. DT190
CCGGACCTGACGGTGGACGACCCGGACGGCGCGGGCACCCTCGTCCTCGGCTGGGGCTCCACCTACGGACCGATCACCGCCGCCGTCCGCCCGATCCGCAAGGAGGGCGGCCGGATCGCCCAGGCCCACCTGCGCCACCTCAACCCCTTCCCTCACAACCTCGGTGAGGTTCTCGCCCGATACGAGCGGGTCGTCGTACCCGAGATGAACATGGGACAGCTGGCGGCACTTCTGCGTGCCAAGTACCTGGTGGACGTGGTGTCGTGCACGCAGATCAATGGCATGCCGTTCAAGGCGGAGCAACTGGCCCGCGCGCTGGAGGAGGCATCCCGTGGCAACTGAACTCAGGCTCACCGCCAAGGACTTCAAGGCCGATCAGGAAGTGCGCTGGTGCCCGGGCTGCGGCGACTACGCCATCCTGGCCGCCGTGCAGGGCTTCATGCCGGAACTGGGTGTGGCGCGGGAGAACATCGTCTTCGTCTCCGGCATCGGCTGCTCCTCCCGGTTCCCGTACTACATGAACACCTACGGGATGCACTCCATCCACGGCCGCGCCCCCGCCATCGCCACGGGTCTGGCCAG
>NZ_JBNCNM010000075.1:0-572 GCF_049846985.1 Streptomyces sp. DT190
CACGTCGACTGGACGGCGGGCGCGGTGGAACTGCTGACCGAGGAACGCCCCTGGCCGGACGCGGGCCGTCCACGCCGTGCCGCCGTCTCGTCGTTCGGCATCAGCGGCACCAACGCCCACCTCGTGCTGGAGCAGGCCCCCGAGACCGGGGATGCCAAGACCGAGGAGGCGCCGGAGCCGGCCGCCACGACGGACGGACCGGTGCCGTGGGTCGTCTCGGGCAAGAGCGCGGCGGCCCTGGCGGCGCAGGCGGAACGGCTGGAGCATTTCCTGGCGACGGACACCGGGGCGTCGGTGGCCGATGTCGGGCTGGCCCTGGCGGTGTCGCGGGCGGCGTTCGACCACCGCGCGGTCGTGATCGGCCAGGACCCGTCGGACCACCGCGCCGCGCTGGCCGCGCTGGCCACCGGTCGGCCCTCGCCGCATGTTGTCACCGGGACGGTGGCCGCCGAGTCCGGGAAGACGGTGTTCGTGTTCCCCGGGCAGGGCTCGCAATGGGTGCGCATGGGTGTCGAGTTGATGGCCACCAGCCCTGTCTTCGCCGAGCATCTGTCGGCGTGTGCGGCGGCGCT
>NZ_JBNCNM010000076.1:0-542 GCF_049846985.1 Streptomyces sp. DT190
GCCTCCAACCGGTTGCAGGCCGTCTACGGCGCCAGCGGCAAGGCCTGGCAGGCCGCCACCCTCGACGTCGACGAACACCTGGACCCGCACGGCCGCGTGATGGAGATCCTCTCCGAACACACCTGCCAGGGCTGGCTGGAGGGCTACCTCCTGACCGGGCGGCACGGGCTGTTCTCCTGCTACGAGGCGTTCGTGCACATCGTCGACTCCATGGTCAACCAGCACATCAAGTGGCTGCGCACCTCCCGGCGCCTGCCCTGGCGCGCCCCCATCGCCTCCCTGAACTACCTGCTCACCTCGCACGTGTGGCGCCAGGACCACAACGGCTTCTCCCACCAGGACCCCGGCTTCGTCGACCACGTCCTCAACAAGAGCCCCGAGGTCGTGCGCGTCTACCTGCCGCCGGACGCCAACACCCTGCTGTCGGTCGCGGACCACGCCCTGCGCAGCCGCGACTACGTCAACGTGATCGTGGCCGGCAAGCAGCCCTGCTTCGACTGGCTGACCATGGACGAGGCCAAGGTCCACTGCGCCCGCGGCGC
>NZ_JBNCNM010000077.1:0-531 GCF_049846985.1 Streptomyces sp. DT190
GCGGCCACGCCGCCGGCTGCCAGCCACCCGGCCCCGCCGGTGGCGGCAGTGCCGGCGGTGGCCAGACCCCCGTTGCCGGTGTCGACGGTGATCGGCTTGCCGGCGATGACCGCCTCGAACTTGTCGATCTCCTCGGCCTGGGTCTTGTACATCGTGTCGCAAAGAGCCCGCAGCTTGGCGTGCTCGGCGTGCTTGCGGCACTCGTCCGCCTCGGGCAGGAACTCGCGGTGGTGCTGGGCGAAGTCGCGGGACAGCTCCACGTCGAAGGTACGGCCCGACAGGCCCGCCAGCTTCTCCAGCATGGGCTTGGTCTCCGGCGGCACGCTCGGAGTCTCATCGGTGCCGTACCAGGCCTTGAGCCACGAGCGCATCGTGGCGATCTCCTCCGCCTGCGTGTCCTTGATCTTCGAGCACAGGCCCTTCAGATCTGCCCGCGTCGCCTTGTCCACGCACAGCTCGGCCATGCGGACACCGCCGAAGTGATGGTCGACGGTCATGGTCAGGAACTCTTTGTCGCTGAACTCGCTGTCG
>NZ_JBNCNM010000078.1:0-498 GCF_049846985.1 Streptomyces sp. DT190
GCGTGGACGGCCCGCGTCCGGCCAGGGGCGTTCCTCGGTCAGCAGTTCCACCGCGCCCGCCGTCCAGTCGACGTGCGGGCTCGGCGCGTCCACGTGCAGCGTCTTCGGCAGCATCCCGTGCCGCAGGGCCATCACCATCTTGATGACACCGGCGGCACCGGAGGCCGCCATGGTGTGGCCGATGTTGGACTTGAGGGAGCCCAGCCACAGCGGCCGGTCCTCGGGCCGGTTCTGGCCGTACGTGGCGATCAGCGCCTGGGCCTCGATCGGGTCTCCCAGGGTCGTACCCGTGCCGTGTCCTTCGACCACGTCGACCTCGGCCGGCATGACGCGGGCGTTGGCCAGGGCCTGTCGGATGACGCGTTCCTGGGAGGGTCCGTTGGGGGCGGTCAGGCCGTTGCTCGCCCCGTCCTGGTTGACGGCCGAGCCGCGGATGACGGCGAGCACGGGGTGCCCGTTGCGCCGGGCGTCGGAGAGGCGCTCCAGGAGCAGTACGCC
>NZ_JBNCNM010000079.1:0-470 GCF_049846985.1 Streptomyces sp. DT190
CACGACGGCGAGCGCCTCAGGCGCGCCGGCGTGTCGTCGTTCGGCCTCTCCGGCACCAACGCCCACGTCGTCATCGAGGAGCACTCGGCACGGAAGGCTGCTCCCGCAGCCGACGGAGACAGCCCGGTGCCAGTGCCAGTGCCGGTGCCGGTGCTGGTTTCGGGGCAGAGCGAGGAAGCCCTGCGTGCCCAGGCCGGACGCTGGGCGTCCTGGCTGGGGGAGCGCACGGACGTGTCGCTGGCCGACGTGGCCGTGACAGCCGGTCGTCACCGCTCTCACCTGACTTCGCGGGCGAGTGTGGTGGCTTCGGATGTGGCGGGTCTGGTGGAGGGGCTGTCGGCGTTGGCCGAGGGTCGTTCGCTGGATGCGGTGGTGTCCGGTGTGGCCGAGGCGCGCGGGAAGGTGGTGTTCGTCTTCCCGGGGCAGGGTTCGCAGTGGCCGGGGATGGGGCGTGCGCTGCTGGAGTCGAG
>NZ_JBNCNM010000080.1:0-460 GCF_049846985.1 Streptomyces sp. DT190
TGAACCACACCAGCGACCAGCACCCCTGGTTCCAGGAGTCGAGAAAGGACCCGGACGGGCCCTACGGCGACTACTACGTGTGGGCCGACGACGACAAGCAGTTCCAGGACGCGCGGATCATCTTCGTCGACACCGAGGCCTCCAACTGGACCTACGACCCGGTCCGCAAGCAGTACTACTGGCATCGTTTCTTCTCCCACCAGCCGGACCTCAACTACGAGAACCCGGCCGTGCAGGAGGAGATGATCTCCGCGCTGAAGTTCTGGCTGGACCTGGGCATCGACGGGTTCCGGCTGGACGCGGTGCCGTACCTGTACCAGGAGGAGGGCACCAACTGCGAGAACCTCCCGGCGACGCACGACTTCCTGAAGCGGGTGCGCAAGGAGATCGACGCGCAGTACCCGGACACGGTGCTGCTCGCCGAGGCCAACCAGTGGCCCGAGGACGTCGTCGACTACTT
>NZ_JBNCNM010000081.1:0-434 GCF_049846985.1 Streptomyces sp. DT190
TGTTCGTCGACGTCGAGGGTGGCGGCCTGCCAGGCCTTGCCGCTGGCGCCGTAGACGGCCTGCAACCGGTTGGAGGCGGTCTCGTCGGGGCCGACCAGACGGAAGTCGCGCCGGCCGGCGGTGTCCTCCATGACCCGGGCCAGGAGGTCGCCGAGGACACGGGTCGGTTCGTGCGTCGTCGTGCCCGGCTTGTCGACCGTGACGGCGAAGTCGTCCAGGGGCGGGACCGGCAGGTCGCGCAGCAGCAGTCCGCCGTTGGCGTGCGGGGTGGCGCCCAGCCTGCGCGTGCCGTCCGGGACGCAGGCCAGCACGTCGGGACGAGGGCTGCCGTGCTCGTCGAACAGTTCCTCCGGGCGATAGGAGCGCAGCCAGGCCTCCAGCTGGCGCAGGTGGTCCGGGTTGTCGCGGACGGCGGACAGCGGCACCTGGTGGGC
>NZ_JBNCNM010000082.1:0-425 GCF_049846985.1 Streptomyces sp. DT190
TTCAGCAGCAGCACCCCCACGCCCTCGGCCCAGCCCGCACCATCGGCGTCGGCCGAGAAGGACTTGCACCGGCCGTCCCCCGCCATGCCCTTGAGCCGGCTGAACTCCACGAAGAGTGAGGGAGCGCTCATGACGGTGACGCCGCCGGCGAGGGCCTGTTCGCACTCGCCCTGGCGCAGCGCCTGGATCGCCAGATGGAGGGCGACCAGCGACGAGGAGCAGGCGGTGTCGACGGTGACGGCCGGGCCCTGGAGGCCGAGCGTGTAGGAGACACGGCCCGAGACGACGCTGGAGGCCTTACCGGTGCTGACGTAGCCGTCGAGGCCGTCGAGGTCCGCGCCCAGGTCTCCGTAGTCGGAGCTCATGGTGCCGAGGTAGACGCCGGTGTCGGTGCCGTTGAGCTTGTCCGGGCGGATGCCGGCGCG
>NZ_JBNCNM010000083.1:0-394 GCF_049846985.1 Streptomyces sp. DT190
TGTGGGGTCTGCTGCGCTCGGTGCGGGCCGAATACCCCGACCGCGTGATCCGGCTCCTGGACCTCGACACCACAACCTCCCCTAACGACGTCGAGCGAGCCGTCACCGCGTCCGGCGAGCCCGAACTGGCACTACGCGACGGTGAGATCCGCACCGCGCGGCTGGTGCCGGTGCCGGCGGCGCAGCGCGGTGAGACGGGCGGCGACGGACTGCCGGACACCCTGTTCGATGCTGAGGGTGCGGTGTTGGTGACGGGCGGCACGGGCGAACTGGGCCGTGCCCTCGCCGGCCATCTGGTCCGTGAGCACGGAGTACGCCATCTGGTGCTGACTTCCCGTCGTGGCCTGGAGGCTGCGGGTGCGCGCGAGTTGGTGGCGCGGTTGGAGCGGGCCGG
>NZ_JBNCNM010000084.1:0-377 GCF_049846985.1 Streptomyces sp. DT190
ATCGGATTCGTCTCGGGGTTGGCCATGTCGAAGGGCTTGCCGTTGATGGCCCAGTTGTACTTGTCCATGCCGCCGGTCAGCTTGAGCTGGTGCGTCACATCGGTCCTGGCGGACTTCAGGCGCACGTCATGGGCGGCGCGCAGCTGTGACGCGGACATGATCATGCCGTTGAGTTCCGTCGGACGGACCGTCGGCTTCGGGGCGCTGCCCGAGCCCGTACGCACCAGGGCGAAGCCATTGGCGTTCTTGCCCTCGGCCAGGGCGACGAGCGGGAAGACCCCGTCCCCCAGGGTGACCAGGACGTCGTAGCGCTCGCCCATGCCGACCAGCAGGGCGTCGACCTCCTGGTGCTGGACCGGGAAGCCGTCGGTGTGGGT
>NZ_JBNCNM010000085.1:0-373 GCF_049846985.1 Streptomyces sp. DT190
GTAACAAGGTAGCCGTACCGGAAGGTGCGGCTGGATCACCTCCTTTCTAAGGAGCACTTCTAAGCCTGTCCTTCGGGACCGGTTCAGAGGCCAGTACATCAGCGAGTGTCTGATGCTGGTTGCTCATGGGTGGAACGTTGACTACTCGGCACGGTCCAGGATGGATCAGGCGCTAGTACTGCTCTTCGGAGCGTGGAACGCTGATCTGGTCAGCTGGTCGTGTCGGGCACGCTGTTGGGTGTCTGAGGGAATGAACTTTCCTCAGTGCCGGCCCCAGTGAACTCGCCTGTAAGGGTGGGGTGATGGGTGGCTGGTCGTTGTTTGAGAACTGCACAGTGGACGCGAGCATCTGTGGCCAAGTTTTTAAGGGCGC
>NZ_JBNCNM010000086.1:0-371 GCF_049846985.1 Streptomyces sp. DT190
GCGCCCTTAAAAACTTGGCCACAGATGCTCGCGTCCACTGTGCAGTTCTCAAACAACGACCAGCCACCCATCACCCCCGGAATCAACCGGAGTTCACTGAGGCCGGCACTGAGGAAAGTTCATTCCCTCAGACACCCAACAGCGTGCCCGACACACTCCCCGCTCCCCTCAACGTTCCACACTCCGAAGAGCAGTACTAGAAGGAGAAGACGACCAAGTATGCCGAGTAGTCAACGTTCCACCCATGAGCAACCAGCATCAGACATTCGCTGATGTACTGGCCTCTGAACCAGCCCCGAAGGACAGGCTTAGAAGTGCTCCTTAGAAAGGAGGTGATCCAGCCGCACCTTCCGGTACGGCTACCTTGTTAC
>NZ_JBNCNM010000087.1:0-351 GCF_049846985.1 Streptomyces sp. DT190
CACGTCGACTGGACGGCGGGCGCGGTGGAACTGCTGACCGAGGAACGCCCCTGGCCGGACGCGGGCCGTCCACGCCGCGCCGCCGTCTCGTCGTTCGGTGTCAGCGGCACCAACGCCCACCTCATCGTCGAGGAGGCCCCGGAGGCCGAAGTCGCCGTCGGTGAGCCGGTGGTGGTGACGGACGGGACGTTGCCGTGGGTGGTGTCGGCGAAGTCGCAGGCGGCGCTGGGCGAGCAGGCTCGGCAGTTGCTTGAGCACCTGGACCGGCAGCCGGAGGCAACGCCGATCGACATCGGTCACGCGCTGGCGGTGGGCCGGTCGGTGTTCGATCACCGCGCGGTCGTCATCGGC
>NZ_JBNCNM010000088.1:0-321 GCF_049846985.1 Streptomyces sp. DT190
CAGTTGTCGGCGGACGGGGTGTATGCGCGGAAGATCAACGTCGATTACGCCTCTCACAACGCGCAGATGGACCCGCTCCTGCCGGGCCTTGCCGAACGCTTCACGGACCTGGCACCCACAGCGCCGGAGATCGATTTCTACTCGACCGTGACCGAGGAGGTCGTCTCCGGGGCCGAGTTGGATGGTGGGTACTGGTGCCGGAATCTGCGGCAGCCGGTGCGTTTCGACCGTGCGCTGGAGCGGCTGCTGCAGGACGGTCACGGCGTGTTCGTGGAGATCTCCGCGCATCCTGTGCTGTCGATGCCGCTCACGGACGGCAGC
>NZ_JBNCNM010000089.1:0-310 GCF_049846985.1 Streptomyces sp. DT190
GGTGACCTCGTCGGCGAAGGCGGAGAGCTGGTCGACCATCGTGTTGATCGTCGACTTCAGCTCCAGGATCTCGCCCTTGGCCTCCACCGTGATCTTCTTGCCGAGGTCGCCCTGCGCGACCGCGGTCGACACGAGGGCGATGTTCCGCACCTGCGAGGTGAGGTTGTCCGCCATGAAGTTGACGTTGTCGGTGAGGTCCTTCCAGACGCCGGAGACGCCCCTGACCTGGGCCCGGCCGCCGAGGTTGCCCTCGGTGCCGACCTCGCGGGCGACGCGGGTGACCTCGTCGGCGAAGGCGGAGAGCTGGTCG
>NZ_JBNCNM010000090.1:0-287 GCF_049846985.1 Streptomyces sp. DT190
GTTGCCCCATGACCGATCCGCACGCCCCGGGGCTGCCCTCAGCGCCGTGCCAGATACCTCTGCATGGCACGGTGCAGTGTCTTGTTGACGGCGCCCTCGAGCGCCAGCTCCCATTCACCGAGCGTCTCGACGACCTGGCCTCCCGTGCCGAGCTTCCAGCGCATCAGGCCGAACGACCGCTCCTGCGGATCCAGTACGTCGGGCACACCTCGCATGTCGTACACCTCGGCACCCAGCGCGTGCGCGTCCTTGAGCATCCGCCACTGCAGGGCGTTGCTCGGCCGCAC
>NZ_JBNCNM010000091.1:0-287 GCF_049846985.1 Streptomyces sp. DT190
CGTGAGCGGCATCGACAGCACAGGATGCGCGGAGATCTCCACGAACACGCCGTGACCGTCCTGCAGCAACCGCTCCAACGCACGGTCGAAACGCACCGGCTGCCGCAGATTCCGGCACCAGTACCCACCATCCAACTCGGCCCCGGAGGCCACTTGGCCGGTCACCGTCGAGTAGAAATCGATCTCCGGCGCTGTGGGTGCCAGGTCCGTGAAGCGTTCGGCAAGGCCCGGCAGCAGCGGGTCCATCTGCGCGTTGTGAGAGGCGTAATCGACGTTGATCTTCCGCG
>NZ_JBNCNM010000092.1:0-267 GCF_049846985.1 Streptomyces sp. DT190
TCAGCGAATCCAGGCCCAGATCCTTCAGCACCTGCCCCGCAGCCACCCCCTCACCGGCGTCCATGCCCAACACCACGCCAGCCTCACGCCGCACCAGCACCGTCAACTCGGCCAGCCGCTGCGCCGACGGCAACCGCGCAAGCCGCTCCCCCAGCCCCGACACCCCGCCCGGACCCGTGCCCGTGCCCGAGCCGGCCTGCCGGCGCGGAGCACGCACCAGATGCCGCAACAACACCGGAACGTCCTGCGGGCTGCGCCGCAACCCCG
>NZ_JBNCNM010000093.1:0-255 GCF_049846985.1 Streptomyces sp. DT190
TAGCCGTGGTAGGCGAAGATCACCGGCTTGCCGGTCGTGAACAGGGCGTCGTACTCGGCGTCCGGCATGCCGTGCGGGTGCTCCTCCTGCGGCAGCAGCCGGGCCAGGTCGACGACGTTGACCACGCGCACCGCCAGTTCGGGCAGGTGGTGACGCAGCAGGTGGGCGGCGGCGAGGATCTCCTGGGTGGGGACGTCGCCGGCGCAGGCCAGGACGACGTCGGGCTCACGGGTGCCGTCCTCGGTGCCGGCCCAG
>NZ_JBNCNM010000094.1:0-251 GCF_049846985.1 Streptomyces sp. DT190
TGCTGGCCACGTACGGCCAGGACCGGCCGGAGGACCGGCCGCTGTGGCTGGGCTCGCTGAAGTCCAACATCGGCCACGCCCAGGCCGCGGCGGGCGTGGGCGGTGTCATCAAGATGGTGATGGCCCTGCGGCACGGCACGCTCCCCAGGACGCTGCACGTGGACGCGCCGTCCTCGCACGTCGACTGGACGGCGGGCGCGGTGGAACTGCTGACCGAGGAACGCCCCTGGCCGGACGCGGGCCGTCCACGC
>NZ_JBNCNM010000095.1:0-249 GCF_049846985.1 Streptomyces sp. DT190
CTTGCCGACCTCGGAGGTCGGCGAGTACTGGCCCTTGGTCAGGCCGTAGATCCGGTTGTTGAACAGCAGGATCTTCAGGTTGACGTTGCGGCGCAGGGCGTGGATCAGGTGGTTGCCGCCGATGGACAGCGCGTCGCCGTCGCCGGTGACCACCCACACCGACAGATCACGTCGGGAGCTGGCCAGACCCGTGGCGATGGCGGGGGCGCGGCCGTGGATGGAGTGCATCCCGTAGGTGTTCATGTAGTA
>NZ_JBNCNM010000096.1:0-248 GCF_049846985.1 Streptomyces sp. DT190
TCCAGGAACGCACCGTGCCCGGACTGGGCGAGCCGACGGACGGCCGGCTCCAACCGCACCGTCTGGCGCAGGTTGCGATACCAGTATCCGGCATCCGTCTCACCATCGGTGATCCACTCCCCCGTCACCGTCGACAGGAACGGCACCGACGGCACCCCGGCCACCACCGGGGCCAGGACTTCGGCCAACTCGCCCTCGATGGCCTCCACATGCGCCGAATGCGAGGCATAGTCCACCTCGACACGACG
>NZ_JBNCNM010000097.1:0-237 GCF_049846985.1 Streptomyces sp. DT190
GTGCCGCCTCAGCGGTGGGGGCAGGGCGCGCCGGGACGCTGGCGGCCGCCAACGCGACGACCCAGAGCGACAGTGTGGCCAGCGTCCTGAGGGGGTGTCCGGCGCGCCCGCCGGTCACTGGCGCCGCAGGCGTCGGCTCACCGCTGCGGTGCCCAGTGCTGCGGCCACGCCGCCGGCTGCCAGCCACCCGGCCCCGCCGGTGGCGGCAGTGCCGGCGGTGGCCAGACCCCCGTTGCC
>NZ_JBNCNM010000098.1:0-236 GCF_049846985.1 Streptomyces sp. DT190
GAAGCACGGTAACGTGTGGAGTTGACCGGTACTAATAGGCCGAGGGCTTGTCCTCAGTTGCTCGCGTCCACTGTGTTAGTTCTGAGACAACGAACAGTTGTCGGTTTTTGAGCAGAACAAACAATTGAAGAGTGTGCTTGTTCGCTCGAAACCATTAGGGTTTCGGTGGTTATAGCGTAGGGGAAACGCCCGGTTACATTCCGAACCCGGAAGCTAAGCCTTACAGCGCCGATGGT
>NZ_JBNCNM010000099.1:0-230 GCF_049846985.1 Streptomyces sp. DT190
TGCTCCGCCAGCGACAGACGGCCCGTGAACAGATAGCCGTCGTCGGCCGCTGTCCCCGTCACCGCCCCCAGCCACGGGTGCTCCGAAGCCCGCAGCCCCACCGAGCGCAGGTCGCCGGAGGACTTGGGTGTGTCCATCCAGTACGGGTCGCGTTGGAAGGCGTAGGTGGGGAGCGGAACGAGGTCGCCTTCGCCCAGGACGCGGTCGGTGTCCAGATCATGGCCGTGGAC
>NZ_JBNCNM010000100.1:0-222 GCF_049846985.1 Streptomyces sp. DT190
GCCGGCGTCGCCGCCGAGCAGGGGGCTTTCGGCGCCCATGAGCATGAACTTGCCCATCGACATGCCGCCGGACGAGGCGGAAGGGGAAGGGGAATCCCCCATGCCCATCCCGCCCATGTCCCCCATGTCGTGGCCCTCCATACCACTGGAGCTGGGGCTGCTGCTCTCTCCCATGCCGTGGCCCATGCCGCCCATGCCCTGCCTGAGTTCGGCGAAGACCTC
>NZ_JBNCNM010000101.1:0-221 GCF_049846985.1 Streptomyces sp. DT190
ATCGAGGCGCATGGGACGGGTACGTCGTTGGGTGATCCGATCGAGGCGGGTGCGCTGGCCGAGGTCTTCGGGCCCGATCGTCCTGAGGGCCGGCCGGTGTGGCTGGGTTCGTCCAAGTCGAACATCGGGCATGCGCAGGCGGCGGCCGGTGTGGTCGGTGTGATCAAGATGGTGCTGGCCCTTCAGCACGAGACGTTGCCCAAGACCCTCCATGCCGGCGA
>NZ_JBNCNM010000102.1:0-212 GCF_049846985.1 Streptomyces sp. DT190
CGGCGCGGGGACAGCCCCTCGAAGGCGGCCGTCCAGTCCACCGCGACACCACGCGCCCACGCCTCACCCAACGACACATACAGGCGATCCAGGCCGCCCTCGCCCCGCCGCAGGGAACCGACCACCACGGCATCGGCACCGGCCGCCTCCACGGTCTCCGCCACCGGCACGGTCAGCACCGGATGCGGACTCATCTCCAGAAACGCACCATG
>NZ_JBNCNM010000103.1:0-206 GCF_049846985.1 Streptomyces sp. DT190
TCGCAGGGCGAAGTGGTCGCTGCTGTGGTGTCGGGTGCGCTGACCTTGGAGCAGGGTGCCCTGGTGGTGGCGGCCCGTTCCCAGGCCGTGCTTGCGTGTGCCGGTCAGGGTGGTATGGCGCTGATCGAGCGTCCGGTTGCCGAGGTTGAGCAGTGGGTGGCGCCGTTCGGTGAGGCGTTGTCGGTGGCGGCGGTGAACACGGCCGG
>NZ_JBNCNM010000104.1:0-206 GCF_049846985.1 Streptomyces sp. DT190
AGTTCTCCGGCGGCGTGCTGACGCCAGGCGGCCTCGTCGGAGGCGTCCTCGGGGCGGCTGAACACCGCGACCGGCCGACGTCCGCTTGCCACATCCGGTGCACTGACGACGACCTGGAGGCGCAGGGCGCCGTCCTCGGGAAGGACGAGAGGCTCCAGCAGGGTGAGTTCCTCCACCCGCTCGGCACCCACGTGATGAGCCGCGGT
>NZ_JBNCNM010000105.1:0-206 GCF_049846985.1 Streptomyces sp. DT190
GTGAACAGATAGCCGTCGTCGGCCGCTGTCCCCGTCACCGCCCCCAGCCACGGATGCTCCGAAGCCCGCAGCCCCACCGAGCGCAGGTCGCCGGAGGACTTGGTCGTGTCCATCCAGTACGGGTCGCGCTGGAAGGCGTAGGTGGGGAGCGGAACGAGGTCGCCTTCGCCCAGGACGCGGTCGGTGTCCAGATCATGGCCGTGGAC